>NZ_QEWN01000129.1 GCF_006124995.1 Vibrio sp. Hep-1b-8 | reverse complement strand
TGATCTTGAGAGTTATTGTCTTGATATTGGTTATGTCGTTAGTAGCTCAAAATCAATACCAGCATCAAATAAAAAAGGCGATAACCCCCCTCACGCAATAGCTAAAGAACGATACGAAGAGATTGTTTCTACTGATTTTTTATGCACTCACAATGACGAGTCAGAAGATGCGGAACCAATTGTGTTTGAGAAAACCGACAATGCATTAGTATTAAATGGTGAAGCAGTAAGTGTAAACGCCGTTAAATCACTTTCTGACAGTGTGAATGATGCTCGTGCTAGTGGAACCCCCCCAACCAATACCGCAGGATTTGGAGAGCTGTAAATTGCGCTCAAATGGACAAGATAAAGCGGTTAATCAACTTAACCGCATTGAAGCAGCGTCAAATAATGCTTTTAGGGTCGTTCGTATAAACGAACCACATGAAGAAAACTCAACAATGTACGCTCTAATAGAGATCAATTGTTTAGGAATAAAGTCGAGTGATGATGGATTAAAACTTCGTCCTAAAGAAAAGTTTACAGTGTGCATACCCGAAAACTTCCCATTTAAGTATCCATCTGTTTATGTTAGTCATGCTAGGTTTAATGGCTTCGCACACGTTCAGTGGGTTAGACATCTGTGTTTGTTTTTATCACCAGACACTGAGTGGAATATTAGCGATGGCATGTATGGCTTCATTGAACGATTAAATCAGTGGTTAATTCGGGCCGCCACCAACTCACATGAGCAGGATGGACAACCGCTTCACCCACCAGTTGCCTACCCCGCAAATAAAGACCTACCAAGTGTGATTGTAAAGAAAAACACTCCATCATTTGATGAACCTTTTTGGATTGGATTTGCAATAATTAAGCAAATAACCGAAGACAGAATTGATTTAATTGGTTGGCAAAAAGAACTTGTTAAGTCAGAAAAAGGAGAGTTAGCTCCAGTAGTATTACTTAACGAAGATTTTCCTTTTGAGTATCCAAATAAGGCGGAAGAGCTATTCTCTCTCATAGAAAAATTTGGTGTTACAGTTGATAGTATTCATTTGCTGTCTTTGTTTGCTGCCGCTGTGAATTCTCCAGATAGCGATTTGTATCTGGTTATTGGTACACCAATGAGAGGTGCTAAGGGAGGTAAGCTGCTACAACATATTTCAACTTGGTCAATCGACAGTACTACTAAAGACACAATTAGTCTTGAGATCCGCTGCTTAAATATGCTGGCTGAATCTACAGATACGGAATTCAGGGAAAAAGTCGAACAACATAGACAAGGTTGCAAAGAACTTTCGTTAAAATGTCTGAAATCGGCAAACCTTCGTTGGTGTTCTGTTAAAGAAGACCGTGAGGAGGTTACTGTAAGAAGAGATACTCAAACTTCAGCAAATGCATTTTTGGACAAAGCGGTTGTGATATGGGGGTGTGGTGCTTTAGGTAGCTATATTGCTGAAGCTCTTGTTCGAGCTGGTGTTAAACACATTGTCTTGCGCGATAACAAGAAGGTTCATCCTGGAATTTTAGTTCGGCAAAATTATGAAGATTCTGACATCGGACTTTGGAAAGCTGAGAGCCTTAAAGTTAGGCTTCTGAGAGTTAACCCTAACTTAACTGTAGAAGTCAGCAATGATGATATTACTTCATCTATGAATACCCTACCTGAATTATCTGTAGCTGAAGATAACCCATATGATTTGCTTATTGATGCTACAGCATCTAATAAGGTGCAGTTGACCTTGGAATGTTATATCAAGTGTAGCAAACCAAATGTTTCGTTATCATCTATGTTGATAGGGGCCAGCGCTGATAAGGTTATAGTCAATTACTTTCCTGCTGTGAGTCAAGCCTCAACATTCGACTCTCTTAGGAAACTAAAAATAAAAGTTAAAGGTCGGAAAAAACTTGAAGAGTTTGCAACTGAATTTTGGCCTAATAACGAAGAATTCTTAAATTTTCAACCCGAACCCGGCTGCTCTGATCCTACTTTTGTAGGTTCATCAATTGATATGATGATTCTAGTAGGTAAAGCATTAGAGCAAATCGGAAACTTCTTCAAGTCAGACAATAACATACAAAGTGCGATGCTCTCCAAGTATGAGCATTGTGGAGATACCTCTGTTATCCACCCTAAAGACCTTGTAGCGGACTTACCGGATGGTTATCAGGTAAGGGTACAAACTAGTGTCTTGGCTGATATCAAAAAATACGTATCCAAATCAAAACGCAGAGGTAAAGAAGTTTGCGAAACTGGGGGGTTACTCTTTGGGCAAATAGACCATGCAAGCGAAATTGTCTGGATAAGTAAGATCATTGGCCCCCCAAGTGACAGCGTTGCAAAGCCAGAAAAGTTCATTTGTGGCATAAAAGGCACACATAAATTTAACAATGAGATTTCCAAGAATACACAAGGTTCAATTTCATATGTTGGGATGTGGCACACACATCCTATTAGTGCTGCAATACCTAGTGAAACAGATATGGAAGGTATGGCAGGAATAATGTGTAGAGATGGGTTTGCTTCTGAGTCTCAAATACTTGTAATAGTAGGGTATAGTAGCACTGAACCTGAACTTGGCATTTATAAATACTCCATTTCAGATATAAAAAAAGTTGGTGATGGAGTGATGAATCTTAAGCTGGCAAACAACGGTATTGTTAGGAAAATGTAACTATCATTCAATATCTAGATTATGAGCATAACGAGGGTGCAATAATTCACACATGAAAGAATTGATTTCAAAAATTTCATCTTACAACCTGTTTAACTATCTATTTCCAGGAGCGTTATTTGTTGTTTTGTTAGAACAACTTACGGTGTTTTCACTGAAGCAAGAAGACATAGTTCTTAGTGTTTTCTTTTATTACTTTATAGGTTTGGTTATAAGCCGTTTAGGGTCTATTGTGATTGAGCCGCTCCTTAAGCTTTTTAGAGTTGTTAAGTTTGCTGAGTATGCGAACTATGTTGCGGCATCAAAAATTGATGAGCTTATTGTGACGCTGTCCGAACAGAATAATATGTACAGAACATTATGCTCGGTCATGTTGTGTCTTGGCGGTGCAAAGCTATGGGAAGTGTACACATCTGATTTTCCTTGGCTCAGTGAAAATTTTGAGACACTTGTTATCATTGTGCTAGGTGCGCTGTTTGTACTTGCTTACAGAAAGCAAACTGCGTATATCAGATCTCGAGTAGAGCGTCATACCAACTAAAGCAAGTAAGTTAAGACGAAATATAACAATGGAAGCCTTAAGATCTTGGTGCTTCCATATCAACACAACTGAAAACTTATTGTTATCCGTATATTACTAAATTAGTAAATAGCCTGACTCACTTCTGTCCAAAAATGAGTTTGAAAGCGTAGATTGGGACAAAGCGTAGATTGGGAACGGGTTTGATTTGGATGGTAAGCCCACTCAATTGTCATTCAAGTGGGCAGCGGTGGAACTACTTAATTGGCACCACCTTACTCCTTTTAAGCTTGGCAAGATTCTCTCGAAGCTGAGCATTCTCATATTCAAGTTCATCAATACGAGCCAGTGCCTTAACTAACTTATCATTCAGGTGATGCTGTTCAGCCGCAAACAGAGCTAACTTCTCTCGCTCCGCCTCATACTTGTCTTTGAAGTTACTTTTAATGCGCTTTTGCTCTTTGAGCTTACCCCGCACCGCTTGTATTTCTGGCTGAACGTATTCGCCTTTCCCTTCTGCAATATCAACTTTGGTCTGCTTCACCTTTTCTACAAATTCAGGGTAGTAATAACCGCTACCATTGCCGAGTTTCGCTTCTTCCTCAACCGCTCTCACACTCAATTTGCGGCTTTTGGGGATGTGTTTAGGCTTACCGTTGGCTATTCGGTCTAATGCAGCCTCAAGGGCGATTAATGTATTTTCACTCTTACCCATGCTTAAACCTCCGTGATATTAAGTTCAGCTTCAAAAGGAGTAAATTCCATCCCAAAGTCCCGCATAACGTTTTCTGCCGCTCTAATTTGAGTAATGTAATGGCTTCTATCCGTGACCGTAATATCGTCTCCTGTTGCCATATAGGCCGATAAACTACGATGCTTATTTTGCCACCACTTTGCTTGCTGCTCATCAATGATGCTGCTTCCAGACGAACAATCGACGCAAAACTGTGGTGTAACAACACCATCCATATCGCAATCATAGCCACTCTTGCAGTAGCTGTGCAGTGAGCCATGAAGCGTGAGTTTACCGTCTTTTACCGCCTTATAGATGGTGTCCCAAGAGCTGTAAATCGTTGGGACATCACCTCGCATTTTCATGATGGCTTTGCCATGTGCGCCCGATAATGTTTCATCAGAATGCCACTGTTTGAAGATTTTATTGGTAGTAGATTCAGCGTTAATCTCATCAAGTGCTTGTTGAATTTTCGGATCGACCATTAAATCACGAAGGCTGGCTAAATGCCCCCCGTTCGTGTACCACTCTGTCATCGCCAAATACAGATGTTTGAACTGCTGCTTGAGTGCAACCAGTGAGCTTAATCGGTTTTTAACGCAGTAGAACGCGAGGCTGCGTCTGAATTGGTGAGTGCTCATAGGCCAAGGTTGACCAACCACAACTTGGTTTTCAATTTTGACCTGTGAGCTAGGGTTTGACTCCACACACTCTTTGTAATCACCATCATTCACCACAAAATCAAATTGTTTACAGAATAGTTTTAGCCGATGATTCCACCCTGTAATTAATTTCGGCGCCTGAGAGCGGTGTGTTTGATTGACCCATAGCGAATTTGCGTATTTCTCATCGGGGTATTGCACTTTTTCTCGCCAGCTTTTTGTGAGGATGGACACCAAATCAATCGCGGTTTTTGACACGGCTGCCGTTACCCACGTTTCTCGTTTTTCACCCAATTTAAATGTATGAGATTGAAGAAGGTGAAGCTCTCGGCCACTCAGTGAGTCTAGGTAATAACTGTTCGGAGTGAGCTTATCAAGTTCGCTATCACGCATACCACTAAAGCCGCCACACACAATGTAAGTTGCCGTGATTAGCTGGCCTAAGTATCGCTGAAAATCACGGCCATTCTCTAAAGGGATATTGGGTAGCTTTGTTGCCAGTGGCGCAATCAGCTCATTTGGTTGCTTGGGTTGATTGTCGGTAATAGCGGCAGCAAACTTATGATTATCAATACTTCTATCGGAGTTCATGAATCTGAATACTCCGCCAGCTTTCACCTTATCTTCTACGATTAGCTTACCTTGAATGTAGTTGTCTTGGAGGTCACGCTCAGTCTCGGCAATGAGCGTGGCATGAGGAAGCGCTTCTTCAATAAGCGCCATTGCCTTGCCATAGATGGCGTGGCAAAGACGTTCAGGAATAACTAATGTTTGTTGGTGTCTTATATCATTTAAGCGCCTAGCTTCATTCTTTGACTCGATACGAGCAATGCCCAGAGCTATCTTATGCCAAGGGGTGTACTCAATGGCTTTGTTGATGGCTGTAAATGTTTTCTCAAGCGCGCTAACGCTCAACTCACGTTCGCTAAGGCGCTCATTGAGCTTCAGACGCATATTAGTCGATGACAATGTAGAGAGTGTGTGCGCATTTTCTTGAGCGAGAAATTGGTAGGTTACCAAAGCGTAATTAAGTCGACCGTGAACGGTTGAAAACTTTGGTGCCTTTCTTTTTTGTGGAGAGAGATTAAATAACCAACCGTAAGTGAAGAGCTTCAACTCTCGTTGTAATTCTGGGTGGGCATCTAATTGCGAAAATGAAAGATTGTTCTTTTCTTTTTTACGTGAAAAAGCAAAGCAATCCCAACTGTTTTGGCCAAAGGTGGCGGTGACGTTACCGTCTTTATCTCGGCAAACCACCACGCCATCCAATTCGTCGAACCGCTTCTCATGGTACAAGGTGACAATATCGGCAGGCTGGACTTTATGCTCTACGGGGGAGTCAGCAAGATATAAATGGTCAGTATTGAATTTATTTTTGCTCATTTGGATGTCTCCTGTGATGGAATAAGGCTGAGCACTGATTCCGCATCATCCCAATTCGGGTGTAAGCCCTCATCGTCCAATTTATCTTCTGCCTCTTTAAGTAGAGAGGTCTTAATGTTTGGCAGAATCTGGGTATCAATAAACACAATGATGTCTTCAAAGTTTTGCTTGTAGTGATGAGCATCAAGGTGGCGATATAGGGATTCTTCAATACAGCTTTTGAAGCTTAATAGGCACCAAATATCTGAGAGAGATTGAACTATGACCTGGTCTGGACAACCGAAACAATTAAGTAAGTCGGCACACGCCAACCTCTCACCGTCTTTAATTAACCCATGCTTGAGCGCTTTTCTTGTGTACTTTTCTGACTTTTCACCAAAAGGCTCAGAGCAACTTCCTCCGTTCGGAGTACGACTTAAGTTAGGAAGGTTGATTTTGTTTTCTACCTCGATAACCAACACATCAATGCCTAAGCTTTCTTTGGCTTCATTTGTGCTTTCACCTTGCTTTATCTCTTGCTCTCGCAAGGACATTGCATCTTGCATCATCCCATTATTGGCAGTTCGGTTACCCTTGCTGTAGCTTCTCTTTCTCGTGTTAGAAGTGTTGTTGAGCATGATGTCGTTCACCAACTCACCTTGATGGTAAGTCGTGATTTGTGCGCCCGTTTCTCGAAAGCGACTGATGACAGGGCGCAAGCGACGACCCGTTTGGTCGGTAAAGATAAAGTGCTTTTCGACCCATTTACCTAAGAAACTCTGCAAGGTTACGGACTTGAGCGGCGCGCGTTGTTTTGAGGCGACCGTTTGCAATAATGTCGCGTTGGGGGCTGTGGAAATCAGGCGTGAGGCTTCGAGCAGCGTATCAAAGAAGCTCATTGCGTACTTAGGAATATCCAGCTCATGACCGCCAATGTCAACGTGGATGGTTTTGAATGCTCGGCGCTTAAAAGCGGGCATGGTGTACCAAATTTCACCGATGGATGTAGAGGCGTTATCTGGTTGCTGTAGTTGGAATAAATCACTGGTATTAGCGTAGGTGTAGTAAGCCAGTAGGTAAGTTCCAGCACACATCATTTTGCTGATGCCACCACATAGTTTGTACTGCTCTCCCTTCCAGTTAAACGTCATGGTTGGGACGGTCTGATAAGCATCTATGTGCTTTTCAGGGTTTTCAATAAACTGCATGGCAGTCTGCTTAAAGAGACTGCGCAAAAAAGGCAGTAATTGATTTAGGTTACTGCGAGTATAAGCCTCAAAGGGCTCCCTATCGCTATCATCCATGACGGTGATGTTGTCGAAATACGCACTTGGCAAGTCTAAGTAATCACAAAATAAACGTAGCATGCAAGAGCGGATTTTTTTGTAGGAAGAGCGCTTTGGTTTTCCAAGCAACACCTTTTTATAGAGAAACGCAAAGTAAGCTTCCGTGGCGGGTTGTGTGAACGCCTCTTCATTATGTTCATCGCACCAACGAAGATATTGAGAGCATTCTTGATATGTGTTGTAGAGTGACTCTGGGCTTTTACCTTCACTCATAAAATCCTCAAAGCGAGATTTCATTTGAAGGATAAAGCCTTCCCTATTTGCATCTTTAAAGCGACCGCTCTGCTTTAATGACGCTGTTGAAGGAAATCCCTTGACCATGAAGCGATTAAAGTCGACTAAATTATTGTTAGATGTATCTAATTGAATACAAAGCTCTGGCTTCCAGCCGTGCAAATAAGCGATATTACTCACTCTCACCGCCTAGAGCTTCATGCATGATGCCGTCTAAAATGCCGAATTTAACTTTGAAAGCTTCTTTACGTTTCAAGAAGTGTAAATATTTCCAAGTAGTTGAGATGTGTAGATGCCCCATCCATCCCATAAGTAGGCCAATGCTTTCTGAAGGAGGGTAACCAGCGTCAAGCAAATCACTTAATCGGTAAGTGCCATAAGTCGCGCGCAAGTCATGAAAACGGTGCGTGAATGCAGGGTGGGTCTTTCTAATTTGAGCTCTAAGCTCTATCCAGCGAGCTTCTATAGACTTAGCGGTTACGGGGTTGCCTTGCTCACTAACGAATAAAGGTTCATGCCGCTCAGATCGCTCTAATCGTTCAAGCGCCTCTTTCTTTAGCGTATCAGCCATTTCTGGTAGTGCTTCAAGTTTTTGGTCAAGCTTGTTTGCACGCTTGATTCGTCGCTCTGAAACTCGATATTCATTCAATGTAGATAACAACTCGGCAGAGATTTCCACTTGGCGAATTTTGAGGTATTTGGTCATCACACCTGTATCTTTAGGTGATAGTAACAACTCGAAACGATGCTTACTTCCAGCAATAGGTGTTGCTGTCTCGATAGATCTCGTGGATAACGTCGCAATCTCTTGGATACGCATACCAGTATCAATAGAAATAAGCACCTGTAAACGCAGCTCTTCAGATACGTTGGGCAGATATTGAGTGAGAATACTCAGTGACTCTTGGCTCAACGGAGTGAGAGGCCGGATGTTGCCATTGTCGGCATCTTTAGGGACTTTAATGCGTAGGTCACTTGTTTCTACGGTAAAAGTGGGTGATACATGAGCCAACATTCCTGTACTCTGAACAGAAACAAATTCCATTTTGAATGGAGCCTCTTTCTCGTTCTTTATCTTTAGATAACCGTCATGCATCAACCACTTATAGTAATTGACAATTTGGTTCATGCGAACGCTGGCAGTGCTATGCGCCAAGTCACCCGTTTTAATCTGCTTTAGTAGGTGAGAGCGAAATAGATAAGTCGGTTTTAGCCTTTTGACGGGAGGGACTGTATCCCATGCTAAATTCTCATCTTCAAGGAATTGATAATAGGCATAAAGAGCTTGAGAGCAGGGACTAAGGTCTTTAGCATCCTTAACCGCTTTTTGGTAAAAGAGGTAGCTATTAGCTTCATGGTTGAATGAACCATCACCATTGAAGAGAGTTGGGAGGCTGCCAATATTCCCCTTAACAGGAGAGCACTGGTAGGTCTTGTCACTGATTGATAGTTCTGTCTGTTTATAGACATTGCTTGATTGTATGAGATACATAAATTTACCTAGAAAACCACTGACTATACATACAGCATAGTCAGTGATTGATTATTTCCAGATTTATTTATGTGTGTAAGATGCTTTTCCTACACTAACCCGTCATGGTAACAAAAACTTCTGCGCGAGTCGGTGAAGCAGTATCAATTTGATTTGAGAAAACAGGCGTTACGTCAGGATGTTATTGATAGCCTGATCAACTATCAAAAGCCCTTGAGAGTTAAGATTGAAAATATAGGTCAGCCGAGCTAACTTCAATAAACGACTACGCGAATCCAATGATCTCCTTCCACTCGCAGAGGAAACATTGATTGGCAGCTACTACAAATCACCGATTGCGATAGGTTTTGCCAAGAACGATCTAGGAGAAACGCTAGCGCCACTCTTTACTCGAGCAATCAAAATGATCGATGTTGAGCGCATTATCAGCAAATACGATTATCAACCGGACTGGAAAGCCACCTTACATGCAGAACAGGCGTTCTCACGAAATAGCCAGTTTCTCTTCTTATTGGTGCTAGGATTTTTAGTGGTCGTGGCGATGAGTTTGTGCTTGTCGGTAAGGTTACGCCAGAAGAGGTCAGCAAGTTAAAAAGCCAGTTTGAGTTGTTTCCGTTCGCTTCTGATGACAAAAGCATTGCGTTCAATGTCTCCCTAGCTTTCGGGGCTTCACCTTCAGGAAGACACTTTATGAGCATTGAAGAAGTGATACATGAAGCCGATGTAGAAATGTATCAGCACAAGCAAGCGCAAGCAGACGGAAAAAATGGGGCGAGACAAGCTGCGAAAGTGGTTTCTCTCAACTCATAGTGGTTACTCACTAAGCAGTTGAATCGAAAAGATGACTTTTCTGCCTTGTTTGACTTGAAATAGCCCTGAGGATGACTGATAATCCCCTCACTCCTTAGCTCTGCTAAGGAAAACGAATCTATGGAGGCCCTGGTCCTCCCGCAACAATAGCTCGTGAACTCGGTCAGGTCCGGAAGGAAGCAGCCGCAGCGAGTGACTTGTGTGCCGGGATGTGGCTGGGGCTTCCACCCATTTGAAAAGCCGCTTTTATTAGCGGCTTTTTGCTATCTGAGTTTCTCATCTTTGTGCCTCGCCCCATAACTCCAACACTACTATTACTCTTCGCCTCCAGTGGCTATTCGGTTAATGACTTGAATGGTAATAATCAGACTAACCTTACAAAAAAACATAAAGATATCTCCACTCGCAATTGATATAAATATTTATTGTTTGGTGGTTCGCCGTGAGTGACGTCTTATCTTAAGCGCTTAGACTTAAGTAAAGTATAGAGAGGTGACTGGTTTCACAGAACGCAATTTTTCCAAAGGCAAATGTAGCTATTTGTTATCTAGATTGCATTACTTTTGTAAAATTTCCGCACAATATATAGCATAAGATGCTAAAAAAGCTTCTTATTAGATAATTTGGCACTTCAATCTGCTTGGGAGAGAATTTTTATTTTATTCAACTAAGGAATTCTTGATACCTAGAGATTCTTACCAATTTATTGACGTAATCGGGTGTATATACGACTTTTTGCTACATTTTTATGGCAAATTACTTCAATGATTGCTAATGTGTGCCGCAATCTTTGTATTATTTTAGATTTTTATGCTTAATTTTTGAGCTAAACAGTTCTAAATCACTGGCCGTTCTAGTGAGATACAAAGAAGTCATGGATGCAATACATAAAACTCGGAGTTTAATGCATGTACAAGAATAAAATCACACAAGCCCTACTTCTAGGCGCTGGTTTGGCAATGGCTGCCACTTCTACTACTACACTTGCAGCAGATGTTCCTGCTGGCACTCAACTAGCAGAGAAACAAGAGATCGTTCGTGGTAATGGTGCAGAAGTTGCGACCATCGACCCCCACAAATCTCAAGGTGTTTCTGAATCTCACGTTATTCGTGACATTCTTGAAGGCTTAGTGAACCAAGATGCTGAAGGTAATACTATTCCTGGTATCGCAGAATCTTGGGAAACGGCAGACAACAAAACTTTCACTTTCCACCTACGTAAAGATGCTATTTGGTCAAACGGCGATCCTGTAACAGCTAAAGACTTTGTTTACAGTTGGCAACGTGCTGTTGATCCTGCAACCGCTTCGCCATACTCTTGGTACATGGAATACACCAAGATGAAGAATGCTAAAGATATCGTTGCTGGTAAGAAAGATAAAAGTACACTTGGCGTGAAAGCAGTTGATGATTACACGTTAGTTGTTGAACTAGAGACGGCAGTTCCATATTTTGTGATGATGACAGGCCATACAACAACTAAACCAGTACACCAAGCAACGGTTGAAAAGTTTGGTGATCAGTGGACTAAACCTGAAAACTTCGTTGGGAATGGTGCATACGTAGTTGATAACTGGGTAGTGAATGAACGCTTGGTTCTTAAGCGTAACGAAAAGTATTGGGATAACGATAAAACTGTTCTAAACAAAGTTACATTCTTGCCAATTGAAAACCAAGTTGCAGAAATGAACCGCTTCTTAGCAGGTGAAATCGACTCGACTTATGAGATTCCAAATGAGCACTTCCGTCGTTTGAAGAAAGAATACCCTGAATCTCTGTCAATCACAGGTAACTTATGTACTTACTACTACATCTTTAATACTAAGAAAAAACCATTTGATGATGTTCGTGTACGTAAGGCAATCTCTTATGCGATTGACCGTAACATCGTAACAGACGCAATTCTTGGACAAGGTCAAAAACCTGCATACTTCCTAACTCCTGAAATTACAGCTAACTTTAACCCAGAGACACCAGAATACGGCAAGATGACACAAAAGGAGCGTAACGCAGAAGCGGCTCGTCTTCTTGAAGAAGCTGGCTTTGGTAAAGATAACCCGCTTAAGTTTACGCTTCTATATAATACATCTGAAAACCACAAGAAAATTGCTGTTGCACTTGGTTCAATGTGGAAGAAGACACTTGGCCTTGATGTAACTCTTGAAAACCAAGAGTGGAAGACTTACTTGTCAACAAAAGATTCGGGTAACTTTGAAGTTTCACGCGCAGGTTGGTGTGGTGACTACAATGAAGCCTCGTCATTCTTAACGCTAATGAAGAGCACCAACACTACTGGCGGTATTCACTACGATAGCAAAGAATACGATGCGATCATGGAAAAAGCACTGTCTTCAACGTCTGAAGCTGAGCGTACTGCACTTTACCTAGACGCTGAAAAACTACTGGCTAAAGATATGCCAATTGCTCCAATTTATCAGTACGTTAAAACACGTCTACTGTCGCCAAAAGTTGGTGGTTTCCCAGTAAACAACCCAGAAGAAAAGATCTACTCAAAAGATCTTTATATCAAAGCTCAGTAATCAACTAGGCTGATAAAACTATAAGTAATCTAGACACTGCATGTGCCATCGCGTATATGCAGCGTCTCTTATCATTTAAACTGTCACAGACTGAAAGAGTGAGTTTATGCTTAAATTCATCGCAAAAAGGATATTTGAGGCGATCCCAACGATGTTGGTTTTGATCACCGTATCTTTTTTCCTTATGCGTTTCGCTCCAGGTAATCCATTTTCAACAGAAAAACCGTTACCGCCAGAAGTTATGGCGAATATCGAAGCTAAATATGGCCTAGATAAGCCGGTGTTTGAACAATACACAACTTATTTAACCAATGTCGTTCAAGGCGATTTTGGCCCTTCATTTAAGTACTTAGATTATTCAGTAAATGAACTGATCTCCGTTGCTTTGCCTGTTTCAGCGAAAGTCGGTTTTGCTGCCTTTATCTTTACGTTGATCATGGGAGTGGGTGTTGGCACCATAGCCGCGTTAAAGCAAAATACATGGATGGACTACAGTATTATGTCCACAGCAATGCTGGGGGTGGTAATGCCATCTTTTGTTCTTGCTCCAACCTTGATTTATATCTTCTCTATCAACCTCGGCTGGTTCCCGGCGGGCGGTTGGCATGATGGTTCGTTTAAATACATGGCTCTACCAGTAATTGGTATGTCTCTCCTATATGTTGCGACCTTTGCTCGTATCACTCGTGGTTCGATGATTGAAACGCTAAACAGTAACTTTATCCGAACTGCACGTGCTAAAGGGTTAAGTTACCGCTATATCATTTTAAAGCATGCTTTAAAACCTGCACTATTACCTGTGGTTTCATACATGGGTCCTGCATTCGTAGGTATCATTACTGGTTCTGTTGTTATCGAAACGATCTTTGGTCTGCCAGGTATTGGTAAGCTATTCGTTAACGCGGCATTTAACCGTGACTACTCGCTAGTAATGGGAATTACCATCCTAATTGGTTTCCTATTCATCTTGTTCAACGCTGTTGTTGATATTTTACTAGCGTTAATCGACCCGAAAATCCGTTACTAACAGGGAAGTATCGTTATGTTAACGAAGAAAGAGAATCTAGAAGCGATCGAAAAATTCTCAGAGAATCTTGAGATTGAAGGTCGCAGTTTATGGCAGGACGCGCGAATCCGCTTTATGCGTAACAAAGCGGCTATGGTGAGTCTTTTCATCTTATTTATCATGACATTGGCGGTGATTTTCTTGCCAATGATCGCGCCATACACGTTCGATGATACGGATTGGTATGCGATGCACGTTGGGCCAAGCGCGGAACACTGGTTTGGTACCGACAGCTTAGGCCGTGATCTTTACGTACGTACGTTAATTGGTGGCCGTATCTCACTCATGGTGGGTGTATTGGGCGCATTGGTTGCCGTTCTTATCGGTACACTTTATGGTGCAACATCAGGTTTTATTGGTGGGCGTACGGACCGTGTCATGATGCGGATTCTTGAGATCCTCTATGCTGTTCCGTTTATGTTCCTAGTGATTGTTTTGGTTACTTTCTTCGGACGCAACATTATTTTGATCTTTGTTGCGATTGGTGCCATTGCGTGGCTAGATATGGCACGTATTGTACGCGGACAAACACTTAGTTTGCGCAGCAAAGAGTTTATTGAAGCTGCCCATGTTTGTGGTGTGAGCAAGTGGAAAATCATCACTCGCCATATCGTACCAAACGTATTGGGTATTGTAGCGGTTTACTCAACGCTGCTTATTCCTAGCATGATTCTAACGGAGTCATTCTTATCATTCCTTGGTCTTGGTGTTCAGGAGCCAATGACAAGTTGGGGCGCACTACTTCAAGAAGGGGCTCAGACAATGGAAGTAGCAATCTGGCAGCTTGCATTCCCGGCAGCCTTTATGGTCGTGACTCTATTTTGCTTCAACTATGTTGGTGATGGTCTGCGTGACGCGCTTGACCCGAAAGACCGCTAATTAAAAGTATAAAGATTAAGGAAGCAATGATGAGTCTATTAGATGTCAAAGACTTGCGTGTCGAATTCACCACTCAAGATGGTATCGTCACCGCAGTAAACGATTTGAACTTCTCTCTTAAGCAAGGTGAAACACTTGGTATAGTAGGGGAGTCTGGTTCAGGTAAATCTCAAACTGTATTCGCAATCATGGGACTGTTAGCTAAAAACGGTATCATCTCAGGTAGCGCTAAGTTTGAAGGTAACGAAATCCTTAACCTACCAGAAGCTGCTCTGAACAAGGTGCGTGCAGAGCAGATTGCAATGATTTTCCAAGACCCAATGACCTCACTTAACCCATACATGAAGGTAAGTGAACAGTTGATGGAAGTTCTGATGCTGCACAAAGGCATGGGCAGAGCAGAAGCGTTCGAAGAGTCTGTACGCATGCTAGAAGCGGTGAAAATTCCCGAAGCTCGTAAGCGTATTACTATGTATCCGCATGAGTTTTCTGGCGGTATGCGTCAGCGTGTAATGATCGCGATGGCACTACTATGTCGTCCGAAACTGCTTATCGCCGATGAACCAACAACGGCATTGGACGTGACTGTTCAAGCGCAGATCATGGATCTATTGAACGAGTTGAAGCGTGAGTTCAACACGGCAATCATCATGATCACCCACGACCTGGGTGTTGTCGCGGGTTCATGTGACAAAGTACTCGTTATGTATGCAGGTCGTACCATGGAGTATGGGTCAGTCGACGAAATCTTCTACAACCCAAGTCATCCTTACGCTGAAGGTCTACTTAAAGCGATTCCTCGTCTTGATACTGAAGGCGAAATTTTGCCAACAATTCCAGGCAATCCACCGAACTTACTTCGTTTGCCACCTGGCTGTCCTTACCAGGAGCGTTGCCACCGTGTAACAGATCGTTGTAAGAGCGAAACGCCAATCCTAACTCCGTTTGGAGATGGGCGTCAGCGCGCATGTTTTTCTGATTGGGAGGCTTGGAACAAATGAGTTTAGAGAACAAATCGTTATTGTTGGACGTAAAGAACCTAAAAGTTCACTTTAACATTGCTGCCAAGTCAGCATGGCCATGGGCTAAGCCTGCTAATCTAAAAGCGGTAGATGGCGTAAACGTTCGTCTATACGAAGGTGAAACGCTTGGCGTAGTAGGGGAATCAGGCTGTGGTAAGTCGACCTTTGCACGTGCAATCATCGGCTTAGTCGAAGCGACCGACGGTGATGTAATGTGGCTTGGTCAAGACTTGACTAAGATGAAAGAAGTACAGCGCCGTGAAACTCGTAAAGAGATTCAGATGATTTTCCAAGACCCACTCGCGTCTTTGAATCCACGTATGACGGTTGGCGATATTATTGCGGAACCTTTAGAAACGTTCTACCCAGAGCTATCAAAGCTAGAAGTGAAAGATCGTGTAAAAGAAATGATGGTTAAAGTCGGTCTACTACCGAACGTTATCAACCGTTACCCACACGAATTTTCTGGTGGTCAATGTCAGCGTATCGGTATTGCCCGTGCACTGATCCTAAAACCTAAGATGATCATCTGTGATGAACCTGTATCGGCGCTAGACGTATCGATTCAGGCGCAGGTCGTTAACTTGCTTAAAGAGCTTCAGAAAGAACTTGGACTTTCGCTGGTATTCATCGCTCACGACTTGTCAGTTGTAAAACACATTTCCGATCGTGTGTTGGTTATGTATTTAGGTAACGCAGTAGAGCTTGGTGAGTCTGACGCTTTGTTTGCAGATCCTAAGCATCCATATACTCGCGCACTTATGTCTGCGGTACCAATCCCAGATCCTAAGCTAGAGCGAGCTAAGCACATTGAAATGCTTGAAGGTGATTTACCATCGCCAATCAATCCACCTTCTGGCTGTGTTTTCCGTACTCGTTGCCCACAGGCAACCGATGCGTGTGCGAAGACTAAACCAACGATTGAAGGTACCGATGTTCACGCTGTTTCGTGTTTACACGTAAGCGTATAACTCGCTTTGTCACTATTAACGCGGCGTCCTAGAGGACGCCGCGTTTTTTGTGCCTGACCTATACTCATCAACCAACTAATTCAAATAATTTGAACAACTAAACCAAGACTGCCTAATTAATCTTATCGAGGTTTCTTTTTATACTGA
The DNA here is from genome assembly GCF_006124995.1 of Vibrio sp. Hep-1b-8. Lineage (GTDB taxonomy): Bacteria > Pseudomonadota > Gammaproteobacteria > Enterobacterales > Vibrionaceae > Vibrio. The sequence goes on along the minus strand of NZ_QEWN01000129.1, from coordinate 122,843 downwards.
ACTCATCAACATATTGGCGTTAGGAGTGGAAGATGGGCAAACTAGTCGAAGGCGTGTGGCACGATGTTTGGTATGACACCAAATCAAACAACGGCAAATTTGTACGCGAAGATGCGGGTTTTAGAAACTGGATAAAAAACCGACCCGATGCGCAGTTTCAACCAGAGTCTGGTCGCTACCACCTATTTGTCTCTCTTGCCTGTCCTTGGGCACATAGAACCCTTATCTTTCGCAAGCTCAAAGGTCTAGAAGAGCATATCGATTTAACCATTGTTTGCCCAGACATGATGTCTGAAGGCTGGCAAATGGGACTGCCAGAGCCACTTTTTGGTCATACTCTCCTGCATCAAATTTACACCCAAGCGAAAGCAGATTACACAGGGCGAGTGACGGTGCCTGTGCTGTGGGACAAGAAGCACAACACCATCGTTAGCAATGAGTCTTCAGAAATCATCCGAATGTTTAACTCAGAATTCAACCACATTACTGGCAATATGGATGATTACTACCCAGAGCACGAGCGAGCGTTAATTGACGAGTGGAATGCTTATATTTATCCAAACGTGAACAATGGTGTCTACCGATGTGGATTCGCGACAACGCAAGATGCGTATGAAGAAGCGTATGAAGGTTTGTTTGCCTCACTAGATAGGCTGGATGCCCACTTAGCCAATCATCGCTATTTAACGGGATCTAAAATTACTGAGGCAGACTGGCGTTTATTTACGACTTTGATCCGTTTTGATGCGGTTTATGTCGGCCACTTCAAATGCAATAAACAACGTATCGCGGACTATCCAAATCTTAACGGATATCTCAAGGAGCTATATCAGATTCCAGGTATTAAGGAAACCACAGACTTCTACCATATTAAGAGACATTACTATTACAGCCACACTGGAATTAACCCAACTCAAGTTGTGCCAAAAGGCCCCAAACTGGATTTAGACACGCTTCACGGCAGGGATAAAAGTTAAATATTGGCGGTGATCATGTTGCTATCTCAAGCACTATTGCAATGGTTCGGTGATACCGGCGTTCTACTACTCTCCGCTTTATCGGGTATCACAGATGTTGACGCAATATCCTTGGCTTTAAGTCGTCAGAGTAACGATACCCTGAGTGTTACAACCGCTATGCTAGGCATCATTATTGCCGCTTCGGTCAATACGGTGGTCAAAATGGGCATGGTGGTGGCTATCGGCGATAGACGGCTGTGGATAAGGGTTGCGCCCATTATGGTCGGGTGCGTTGCGACTGGTGGTGCGATGTACTTAGCGATGTATTGAGCGGATTTGAATAAAAGAAACCCCCGCCGAAGCGAGGGTTTGTATCACTAATAAGAGATTGGGTTAGTTAACCGCTTTCTCTTCCGCTTGTTCTGCTTGAGCCGCCTGAATCGCTGTTAGTGCAACCGTGTAGACGATATCGTCAACGAGAGCACCGCGAGAAAGGTCGTTTACAGGCTTACGCATACCTTGAAGCATTGGACCGATAGAGACTAGATCTGCTGAACGCTGTACCGCTTTGTATGTTGTGTTACCAGTGTTTAGGTCTGGGAATACGAATACTGTTGCTTTACCCGCTACTGGAGAGTTTGGCGCTTTAGAAGCCGCTACGTTTTCCATGATCGCTGCGTCGTATTGTAGAGGACCGTCGATAACAAGATCAGGACGCTTCTCTTGAGCAATCTTAGTCGCTTCACGTACTTTGTCTACATCAGCACCCTTACCAGATTCACCAGTAGAGTATGAGATCATTGCAACGCGTGGTTCGATACCGAATGCTGCTGCTGAATCAGCAGACTGGATAGCGATTTCCGCCAACTGTTCAGCTGTTGGATCTGGGTTAATTGCACAGTCACCGTAAACCAGAACCTGGTCAGGAAGCAGCATGAAGAAAACAGAAGATACGATAGACGCATCAGGTGCAGTCTTGATGATCTGGAACGGAGGAACGATAGTGTTCGCCGTTGTGTGAACAGCACCAGAAACTAGGCCGTCAACTTCGTCGTTCTCAAGCATCATTGTGCCAAGGAATACTGAATCTTGTAGCTTCTCGCGAGCAACGACTTCAGTCATACCTTTCGCGCCACGTAGTTCAACTAGGCGAGCAACGTAGTTTTCACGCACTTCATCAGAGTTGATGATCGTTACGCCAGCACCTAGCTCAACGCCTTGTTGCGCTGCAACACGTTTGATCTCTTCTGGGTTACCTAGAAGTACACATTCAGCGATACCACGCTCAGCACAGATAGCCGCAGCTTTAACTGTACGAGGCTCATCACCTTCAGGAAGAACGATACGCTTACCTGCTTTACGAGCGAACTCAGTTAGCTGGTAACGGAATGCTGGAGGGCTTAGACGACGAGACTTCTTAGTACCTTCAGTCATAGACTCGATCCAGTTGCCATCGATGTTGCCAGCAACGTGCTCGTTAATGAACTCGATACGCTCTTTATCGTCCGCTGGAACTTCGATGCTGAAACTCTGTAGGTTCAGAGAAGTTTGCCAAGTGTTACCTTGTGCTTTGAAGATAGGCAGACCTGAATCGAACGCAGGCTTACATAGGCCAACGATCTGTTCTGGGATATCGTAACCGCCAGTCAGAAGGATTGCACCGATTTCAACACCGTTCATTGCAGCTAGAGCCGCAGCAACGATGACGTCAGGACGGTCTGCTGAAGTTACAAGTAGAGAACCTGGTTTGAAGTGCTCAATCATGTTTGGCAGAGAACGTGCACAGAACGTGATGCTCTTAATACGACGTGTATTGATGTCACCAGCGTTGATAATATCAGCGTTTAGGTGCTCAGCCATGTCGATTGCACGTGTCGCGATTAGGTCGATACTCCATGGCACGCAACCTAGTACACGAATCGGAGAAGTGTTGAAGATTTCCATCACTTTCATTTCGTTTTGCTTCGCGCTATCTGCATCATCAAAGATTTCAGATAGGTCAGGGCGAGTACGGCCAGCTTCATCAACAGGTGCATTTAGCTTGTTGATGATAACGCCAGAGATGTTTTTGTTCTTAGTGCCGCCGAAGTTAGAACATGCTACTTCGATACGCTCTTTAAGCTGCGCAGGGTTATCTGTGCCAGGTGTTGCAACAAGTACGATTTCAGCGCCAAGCGTTGCCGCGATTTCTGCGTTTACTTGGTTTGCAAATGGGTGCTTGCGAGTTGGTACTAGACCTTCAATAAGCGTTACGTCAGCATCTTTGTTGATTTGGTTGTAACGCTCAACCACTGTTTCTAGCAGCTCATCCATGTTGTCGTTACCGATTAGGCTTTCAGCAACAGACATCGCAAGAGGTTGGCCGATCTTCACATCGCTGTTTGAACCAACGATAGTTGAAGTTAGATCAGGTTGATCGCCACCAGAACGCGGCTGACAGATTGGTTTGTAAAAAGAAACTTTAACGCCTTTGCGCTCCATTGCGCGAAGAACACCCATGCTTACGCTAGTAAGACCAACACCAGCACTTGCAGGGATAAGCATAATAGTACGAGACATTCGTAGAGTACCTATAGCTATTGGGGATAAAAGCTCAACTATTATTCCTTGCACTGCAAAGAATAGGAGTTGAGCCCCAGAATAAGAAAGCCAGCTGCCTATTTAGCAGCTGGTTAAGTCAATTAAAGACCTGCTAGACGTGCAGTGTCTTCAGCGATAACTAGCTCTTCGTTAGTAGAGATAACCATTGCTGGGATACGGCTGTTCGCAGTAGTGATAGTACCTTCGCCGCCGAAACGTGCTTTAAGGTTAGCTTCACCATCAACTTCGATACCGAAGATACCTAGGCGGTTTAGAACCATTTCACGGATAGGGCCAGAGTTTTCGCCGATACCGCCAGTGAACACGATAGCGTCTAGACGGCCTTCAAGAGAAGCAGTGTAACCCGCTACGTACTTAGCTAGACGGTGACAGAACACGTCCATTGCGCGTGTTGCTTCTTCTTTCTCACCGTAGTTATCTTCAACGAAACGACAGTCAGAAGTCACTTCAGTTAGACCCGCTAGACCAGACTCTTTAGTTAGCATGTTGTTGATTTTCTCAACTGAGTAACCAAGAGTGTCGTGTAGGTGGAAGATGATTGCAGGATCGATGTCACCACAACGAGTACCCATTACTAGACCTTCAAGAGGAGTTAGACCCATAGAAGTGTCTACTGACTTACCGTTCTTAACCGCACATACAGAAGCACCGTTACCTAGGTGACAGTTGATGATGTTTACTTCTTCAACTGGCTTGCCAAGGATGTTAGCTACTTCACGTGTGATAAATAGGTGAGAAGTACCGTGCATGCCGTAACGACGGATACCGTGCTCTTTGTATAGGCTGTATGGAAGAGCGTAAAGGTAAGACTCTTCTGGCATCGTTTGGTGGAAAGCAGTGTCGAACACAGCAACGTTTTTCAGCGCTGGGAAAGATTTTTGAGCTGCTTTGATACCGATGATGTGAGCAGGGTTGTGAAGAGGTGCCAGTGTTGCACAGTCTTCGATGCCTTTAAGTACGTCGTCAGTAATTAGTGCAGACTGAGTGAACTTCTCGCCGCCGTGTACAACACGGTGACCGATTGCTGCTAGGTTCTCAGAAAGCTCTGGCTTAGAAGCAAGAATAGTTTCTACCATGAACGCTAGTGCTTCTTCGTGAGCTGCACCGTTGCCCAGTTGAGCTTCGTGCTTACCGTCAAGTTTCCACTTGATACGAGCTTCTGGAAGGTGCAGACATTCTGCAAGACCCGTTAGATGCTCATCACCGCTTTCTGCATCAACAACAGCAAATTTAAGAGAAGAACTACCGCAGTTTAAAACTAAAACTAGCTTTGACATGAGTGACTACCTGTAATAATCAGTTAGGATAAAAATTAATCACAAGAATAGACGATGCATTACAAGCTGCGTACTAATCTTGGTCAAAAAAACTTAGAATTCCATATAAAAAGACAGTGGCGATCCAGATCAACCACTCTTGCATCCGCTGCAGAAAGGTCTCAAGAGTTGCTTAAATTGTAAATAACGGCAACAATGAGATTGTGGGTCCGCAAAGGATAACGATAATAACCAATGATAACAAAAAAAATTTGAAAGAATATTAACTTTCATCAATTTTTTGTCCTTATAGTTGAATCTTTCAACTAAATTTTAGTTTTGGACCCACGGACGAAGTGAGAGAGCCCCCTATGAGTAATAAAGTCGGTTTAGTTCACAGCCTACGAGACGGGCAAAAGTACATGGATATTTGGCCCATGCGCAAAGAGCTGAATATGCTATTCCCTGAGCAGCGGATCATTAAAGCAACTCGCTTTGGTGTAAAAGTGATGCCCGCTATTGCCGCGATCAGCGTACTTACCCAAATGGCGTTCAATAATTACCAGTCGATGCCTCAGGCCGTGATCATTGCATTATTTGCGATCAGTATGCCGATTCAAGGCATGTGGTGGTTAGGGAATCGATCTAATACTCAGCTTCCGCCAGCACTTGCCGGCTGGTACCGCGAAATTTACCAAAAAATTGTCGAAAGTGGCTGTGCGTTAGAACCGATGAAATCGCGTCCTCGCTATAAAGAGTTAGCACAGATACTCAATCGTGCGTTTCGACAGTTAGATAAGTCAGCGTTGGAGCGCTGGTTCTAAGATAAGCGACGAGCTTCTAGTGAAAAGTGTTGGCATAGCAAATGTTGTGTCAATAATTGCTCGCCACTCGCCACTCGCCACTCGCCACTCGCCACTCAAACAAAAAAACGCCCACCGAAGTGAGCGTTTTTATCAATTCAATCATTCAACATTAGTTGAACATAGCGATTGCTTGTGCTGGTTCTACATACTCTAGGTTGAAGCTTTCAGCCACTTCTTTACACGTTACTTTACCGTGAATGACGTTCAAGCCTTCTAGGAAGCCTTTGTCTGCGAGTAGGGCTTCGCGGTAACCTTTGTTAGCAAGTTTAACAATGTACGGCAGTGTTGCATTGTTAAGAGCAAACGTAGAAGTACGAGCAACTGCACCTGGCATATTTGCAACACAGTAGTGAACTACGTCGTCAACGATGTAAGTTGGTTCTGCATGCGTTGTTGCGTGTGAAGTCTCGAAACAGCCGCCTTGGTCGATTGCTACGTCAACAACCGCTGAACCTGGCTTCATCTTAGCGATATGCTCTTTTGTTACTAGTTTAGGCGCTGCTGCACCTGGGATTAGTACTGCGCCAATAACTAGGTCAGCTTCTAGAACATGCTTCTCAATGGCATCTTCTGTAGAGTAAACCACTTTTGCACGACCTTGGAATTCTTCATCCAAACGACGTAGAGCGTCTACGTTACGGTCAAGGATAGTTACGTCAGCGCGTAGACCTACAGCCATACGTGCCGCGTTAGCACCAACGACACCGCCGCCGATAACTACAACTTTAGCTGGCTCAACACCAGGTACACCGCCAATCAGAAGGCCGCTACCACCGTGAGATTTCTCTAAAGTTTGTGCACCCGCTTGAATAGACATGCGACCTGCTACCTCAGACATTGGCGCAAGTAGTGGCAACCTACCCATATTATCTGTTACAGTCTCATATGCTATACAGACAGCTTTGCTCTTGATTAGCTCTTCAGTTTGTGGAAAATCTGGTGCTAGGTGCAAATAAGTAAATAAAATTTGCCCTTCTCGAAGCATAGCTCGCTCGACAGCTTGAGGTTCTTTAACCTTTACAATCATTTCTGCTTTCGCGAAAACGTCAGCAGCGGTAGGAAGAATGGATGCGCCTACAGCGATGTAATCATCGTCTGAAAAACCGATGCCTGAACCGGCATTAGTTTCAACAAAAACTTGGTGACCTTGAGACACTAGCTCGCGAACGCTCGCTGGGATCATACCAACACGGTATTCGTGGTTTTTGATTTCCTTAGGTACGCCAATAATCATCCTGAATCCTCATTTTATGTTAGTTGTATAAACTATGATGGTTGTATTAACTGTTTGTAGGGTAATTCTGTCGAATTAATATCTAGTATAGATATGTTTGAATAAAATTTGATACTGAATATTAAAAAGTTGTAGTATATTTTTTTGCAAGGAAGTAATAAGGTGGAATAAAAAATGGCAGACAACAATAAAAAGCCGTCCAAGGATCTAGATCGCATCGACCGCAACATTCTTAATGAGTTGCAGAAAGATGGTCGAATTTCGAACGTAGAGTTATCAAAACGTGTAGGACTTTCTCCTACACCGTGTTTGGAACGTGTACGTCGTTTAGAGCGCCAGGGGTACATTACGGGTTATACCGCATTGCTTAACCCGCAATATCTCGACGCGTCATTGCTCGTGTTTGTAGAGATTACGTTAAACCGAGGTGCACCAGACGTGTTTGAGCAGTTCAACACCGCGGTGCAGAAACTGGATGATATTCAAGAGTGTCACCTAGTTTCTGGTGACTTTGACTATTTGTTAAAAACACGTGTATCAGACATGAGTGCTTACCGTAAGCTTCTGGGTGATACGCTTCTTCGTTTACCAGGTGTTAACGACACACGAACATACGTGGTAATGGAAGAAGTCAAACAAACCAACCAGTTGGTGATCAAAACTCGATAGTTCTGACATGATCTCAAGCCTAAAGTCCTAATAGCTTTCGATATTCTGACTTTAAGCAATTGGGTTTTTGCGCCTGATATGGTTAAATCGATAGTCCGAGTAGCGTTGCTGCTCGGACTATTTTTTTCTTACCGATCAGAGCCTCTTCGCTCATTGGTGTTTCACATAGATAAAGTTGGTTATGTTTAAAGAAACCAAAAATAAAGTACATACGATCATTAAGACGGGTGAGGAATCACCGACGTCCCGCCTCAGCGGTCCACAACGCCTTCAGGAATGTAGCTTGATCGTGATTGTTTTAATTTCGATATTCCTATCAGTGGCACTGACGACCTTTAGTGCCGCCGATCCTTCGTGGTCGCAAACCGCATGGGGGGGAGAGATAGATAACGCTGGTGGGCTCGTGGGAGCTTGGTTGGCGGATACGCTGTTTTTTGTTTTTGGTTCTTTAGCTTATGTGATTCCATTTGTGGTGACGGCAACGGCCTGGGTCATGTTACGCAAACGCGAAGAAGGTGAAACGCTCGACCTCATGCTTTGGGGGGCTCGATTGTTAGGTCTCACGGTCATCATTTTGACCAGCTGTGGTTTGGCGGATATCAACTTCGATGATATCTGGTATTTCTCCTCTGGCGGGGTGATCGGTGATGTCTTGACCAGTCTTGCCCTTCCGACACTGAATGTTTTAGGTACCACTTTGGTCTTTCTTTTCCTGTGGGGGGCAGGGTTTACCTTGCTCACGGGTATTTCATGGCTGTCGATAGTTGATTGGCTCGGAGAGAAAACCATCCAACTCATTACTCTGTTGGTTAACAAGATGAGAGGTCGTCAGGATGAAATTCTCGAAGCGGAACTCAATCATTACGAAAGTGCCGATTCTCTATCTATTGACCCTGAAGAAGCCCAACCACAAGCCCAGCCAGCAACGCAAAGTGAAAGACGCTTTAATATCCATATGCCAGAGATGGCAACGGTCAAAACCGTAGAACCTGCGCCTCAACCTCAGGTTCGTGAGACAGCAGAACCAGAGTGGCAAACGGCGGTTGAACCATCGATGGAATTCTCCGCAATGACCAATCATGCGGAGGTAGAACCGATCGACCCAGCACCAACGTTTGAAAGAACCAAGCAACTTGGTGCTACGATTGAAGAGTTAGAAAATGCTGCGCGTAGCGTTGATGATCTTGCGCCAAGCCCAGAGGTTACCGCGAGTGTGGAAGAGCAACTCAGTGTTGTTTCCGCACAAGAGTCAGCACCATTACCGTCAGAATCATCGAATCAAGAGAGGGTTGATCTGCCTTGGCACACTGACTTGGTTGAAGAAGAGATTATTCAGCCTTCAATTAGCGATTCTGACTTGGCACAAATCTCTTCTGAAATTACCCCTGACGAAGAGTATCAGGAACCTGTTATTTCATCCTTTGATGTCGTTGAAGATTCTGCGGCTGAAATGGTTCATCCAATAGAGGCAGAAGACATTGCTGATAAAGACGCGGCGGCTCTGCACAACCTAGTTGAAGAAGCGAAAGCAAAAGTGGTTGCACAGCAGAATCCATTTTTGGTTCAGCACGAGCCAAATCTGCCAAAACCTCTTGAGCCGATGCCAACTCTTGAGCTGTTGTATCATCCAGAAAAACGAGAAAACTTTATTGATCGCGAAGCGCTGGAGAATATCGCTCGTCTGGTAGAAGCCAAACTGGCAGACTACAAGATTCAGGCAACCGTTGTTGATATCTTCCCAGGCCCTGTCATTACAAGATTCGAACTCGATCTCGCACCGGGTGTGAAAGTAAGCCGAATCTCTAGTTTGTCGATGGACTTAGCTCGTTCGCTATCTGCGATGGCGGTTCGTGTTGTCGAAGTGATTCCAGGCAAACCTTATGTTGGTTTAGAGCTACCCAACATGAGTAGACAGACGGTTTTCTTCTCGGATGTGGTTGGCAGCCAGCAGTTTATTGAAGCCAAGTCTCCAACGACGGTTGTACTTGGTCAGGACATTGCCGGAGAGGCCGTGGTTGCCGATCTGTCTAAAATGCCACACGTTCTGGTGGCGGGTACCACAGGTTCCGGTAAGTCCGTGGGTGTCAACGTCATGATTCTCAGCATGCTATATAAAGCCACACCTGAAGAGGTTCGCTTTATCATGATTGACCCTAAAATGCTGGAATTATCCGTGTATGAAGGGATCCCGCACCTCCTTTCAGAAGTTGTTACCGACATGAAAGACGCATCCAACGCACTCCGCTGGTGTGTGGGTGAGATGGAACGACGCTATAAGCTGATGTCGTTACTCGGAGTACGTAACATTAAAGGTTTCAACGATAAGCTAAAAATGGCAGCAGAAGCGGGGCATCCGATTCACGATCCGCTTTGGCAGCCGGGCGACAGTATGGATGAACATGCTCCGCTATTAGAAAAGCTACCATATATTGTTGTTATCGTTGATGAATTTGCTGATCTTATGATGGTAGTCGGCAAGAAGGTTGAAGAACTGATTGCTCGACTTGCTCAGAAAGCCCGTGCAGCCGGTATTCACTTGATTCTGGCGACACAGCGTCCTTCCGTTGACGTTATCACCGGCTTAATTAAGGCCAACATACCAACACGTGTGGCATTCACCGTTTCGACTAAGACGGACTCTCGTACCATCTTGGATCAGGGTGGCGCAGAGTCGCTACTTGGCATGGGTGATATGCTCTACTTGCCTCCAGGTTCTAGTCACACTGTACGTGTTCACGGCGCATTCGCCTCGGATGATGATGTTCATGCGGTAGTGAACAACTGGAAAGCGCGCGGTAAACCAAACTACATTGATGAAATCACTAATGGCGATCAAGGGCCTGACGCGCTGTTGCCGGGTGAGAAATTGGAAGATGATGAAGAGATGGATCCACTGTTTGACCAAGTCGTCGAACACGTGGTTCAGTCACGTCGTGGCTCAGTTTCAGGGGTGCAGCGCCGCTTTAAGATTGGCTATAACCGAGCGGCTCGAATTGTCGAACAACTTGAGGCACAAGGTATCGTCAGTGCGCCAGGTCACAACGGCAACCGTGAAGTGTTGGCACCAGCTCCCGGTAGGGAAATGAACTAGCGGGCGTCGCCCGCTGTTTAGAGAAGGCGAGAACGCTTCGCTCCGAGAGTTTAGAACGGGCTACGCCCTTCGAGAACACTTCGTTTCGAGAATCGAGATCGGACTCCGTCCTGCGAGAGGTTGGGGTTGGTAGAACGGTGAAAGAACCGTTAGTACAAAGGTGTTGACAGGACTTGTTCCCTGGAAGGGATAATAATCCAGCTCTCCAAATAAAAAGGGTTGACGCTCTCACGCCAACCCTCCAAACTTTCTCTAGTTCTCTAGTTCTCTAGTTCTCTAGTTCTCTAGTTCTCTAGTTCTCTAGTTCTCTAGTTCTCTAGTTCTCTAGTTCTCTAGTTCTCTAGTTCTCTAGTTCTCTAGTTCTCTAGTTCTCTAGTTCTCTAGTTCTCTAGTTCTCTAGTTCTCTAGTCTATATTCTTCGCCAATTGCGCAACCACTACAACAGCCAACGCCACTAAGTTTGCAGCAAAAATCACCACTAGCCACTGTGGCATTGATAGAGTCAGGAATTGCCACACCACCTTGCTGCAGTCACCGTAAGCTTCAAACATCCATGGAACCCACTTGTTGAGCGGTGCCCAGTCTGGGAAGGTCACAAACAGGTCACAGGTAGCGAATGGTGATGGATTAAATTGGTAATCAACGTGCTGTAATGCCAAAGTCAGACCTTTGTATGAGCTCGCGCCCCATGTTGCAAGGCCTAGCCAACGAATAACAGGGTTGTTTGGGGCAATTAAACCAACTAATGCTGCTCCACCAATGCCGAGCATTGCAACTCGCTCATAGATACACATCACACAAGGTGAAAGCATCATCACATGTTGAAAGAAGAGGGCGCATGCTTCAAAGAAAACAACGAAGAGTAACAGCAACAACCAAGACAGTCGTCTTTGTGAAAATGTTTTGATACTGGAAAGAATGTTCACACAAATATCCTGTAGTAATAAAAAAGCTCTGAGTTATCAGAGCTTTTTATCGCGGAAAAGTTTCTCTATCAACAAAAACTTTTACTATTTAGTGATTAGTGTCCAGAAGATACTGCTGGAGCAATATCACCCACGTGAGGCATAATCCAACCAGCGTCGTAGAACCAAGCGGTCATTGGTTCTACCAAGAACACAATACCTGCTAAACCAACCAGTGCTAGCACTAGGGTATAAGGCAGTGCCATCAGCACCATACGGCCATATGAAAGGCGGACTAGAGGAGCTAATGCAGACGTCAGCAAGAACAGGAATGCTGCCTGACCGTTAGGGGTAGCAACTGATGGTAAGTTCGTACCTGTGTTGATTGCAACCGCTAGTAAATCAAACTGCTCGCGAGTAATAACACCTTCGATAAGAGCCGTCTTAACTTCGTTGATGTACACCGTACCAACGAATACGTTGTCTGATACCATCGACAGCAAACCGTTCGCCACGTAGAACAGAGCCAACTGAGCTCCCTTGTCTTCAACATGAAGTACCGCGTCAATCACTGGCTTGAATAGTTGCTGGTCAATGATTACCGCTACGACAGCGAAGAATACCGCGAGTAGTGCTGTGAACGGCAGAGCCTCTTCGAACGCTTTACCCATAGAATGTTCTTCAATTACGCCCGTAAACGCAGTTGCGAGGATAATCACCGAAAGACCGATCAAACCTACTGCTGCTAAGTGAAGCGCTAGACCTACAATCAACCAGACAGCGATGATGCCTTGGATCCATAGTTTGGCAATATCTTGGTTTGTACGTTTTTTGCGCTCTTCGTTGTCGAAGTCGACTAGGATCTGACGTACGTTTTCAGGCAAGCGTGCGCCGTAGCCAAAAACTTTGAGCTTCTCGACTAATACACAAGTCACCATACCGCAGATGAAAACCGGCGCCGTCACTGGCAGCATGCGAATGATGAACTCACCAAATTGCCAGCCTGCTTGGTCGGCAATGATTAGGTTTTGCGGTTCGCCAACCATGGTCATTACACCACCAAGTGCCGTACCGACACCTGCGTGCATAAGCAGTGAGCGAAGGAAAGCGCGGTAGTTTTCTAAGTCATCACGAGTTAGCTCGGAGAGGTGATCATCTTGAGTATGGTCGTGTGATGCATGCGGGCCTTGTCCTGATGCGACTTTGTGGTAGATAGCGTAGAAACCCACTGCAACGCTGATAACAACAGCGATAACGGTCAAAGCATCAAGGAATGCCGATAAGAAAGCCGCCGCGAAACAGAAGGCTAGCGATAGCATGCTCTTAGAGCGAATACCAAGCAGTATCTTAGTAAAGATAAACAGCAGTAGCTGCTTCATGAAATAGATACCTGCAACCATGAAGACCAGCAGCAACAGTACTTCGATGTTGGCGACAAGTTCGTGCTTAACCTGCTCTGCGCTCGTCATACCGATAGCAACCGCCTCGATTGCCAACAAGCCACCAGGCTGAAGTGGGTAACACTTTAATGCCATGGCAAGCGTGAAGATAAACTCAGCGACGAGTAACCAACCAGCGACAAATGGGTCGACGAAGAAGAAAACGAGAGGGTTAATGATTAAGAATGAAATGATGGCAATTTTATACCAATCTGGGGCTTTACCAAGAAAGTTCTTAATAAATGCATTTCCGAGTGACATCGGCATGATTCAAATACTCTTATATGTTGTTATGAATAGACACTGCACGTGCTTGTATCTATTAACCAGCAGGCTACTTGTTCTGTCTAGAGGGGGAAATACCCCTAAATAGGAACCAACCTGATTCAACAGTGACTTAGAAAAACAACATCGAGATCACGTTCATGTGGTCTTGCCAAGTCACTCCCTGAGAAAAACAAGCACTCCTTTACTTTGGTCGCCACTGTACTCTTCGAAGAAATTTAGTCAATGGGAAAAATAACGCTAGCGTTTTTATCAACAAACTTTTGTTTAAAAACGCGATCAAAGTGGCGTAAACACAGGATGAGAGTTGTGAAAAACAAGGTTTAATGAGAGCTGACGTATGAAAGCTTAGAATAAGAAAGAATATGTAATAATAATGAATGAAAATTACCTGTAAAGATTGCAATTATTAAATCTTAAATTTTGCGGATGGAGGCGGATATATAAGGGGTGATCAATGTTTATAATATGTTAAAATTGAAAATTCCGCTATTTCGTTGACCAATGTTTGTCAATGAATTCTGTATATATTTAGAGCTATAGCTCTATTGTGGTTTTGACGCACGTTTACTGAGTGTTTACAGAGTGATGGTTTCCGATATGTTAGAACTAGTGGTATGATGAGTTTCATTAGACCCATAAAAATACAAGATTGGATAAGTTATAAATGGTCATTAAGGCAAAGAGCCCAGCAGGATTCGCAGAAAAATACATTATTGAGAGTATTTGGAAAGGGCGTTTCCCTCCAGGTTCTATTCTACCAGCCGAACGTGAGCTCTCTGAACTGATTGGTGTTACACGCACTACTTTACGTGAAGTACTGCAACGCCTTGCACGTGATGGCTGGTTAACCATTCAACACGGTAAACCGACACGTGTAAATCAATTCATGGAAACGTCAGGCTTGCACATCCTCGATACGTTAATGACGTTGGATGCAGATAATGCGACCTCGATTGTTGAAGACTTGCTTGCAGCACGGACAAATATCAGTCCAATCTTTATGCGCTATGCATTCAAAGCGAATAAAGAGAGCGCGGAAAAAACCATCTCCAACGTAATCAATTCATGTGAAGCACTGGTTGCCGCGGAATCTTGGGATGTGTTTATGGAATCATCTCCATACGCAGATAAAATCCGTCAACATGTAAAAGACGATGGCGAAAAGGATGAAGCGAAACGTCAGGCAACTTTAATTGCTAAAACGTTCAACTTCTATGATTACATGTTGTTCCAACGCTTGGCGTTCCATTCAGGTAACCAGATTTATGGTCTGATTTTCAATGGCTTGAAAAAACTGTATGACCGAGTGGGCAGCTACTACTTCTCAAACCCAGAAGCACGTGAACTTGCACTGCAATTCTACCGTGATTTGCTCGAAGTCTGTGAAACAGGCAATCGCGAGCAGATTTTAGTTGTTGTTCGTCACTATGGTATTGAAAGTGCGCAAATCTGGAATCAGATGAAGACCACCTTACCAACGAACTTCACAGAAGATGATTGCTAATTCAGTTGTTTTCGACAAAATTGAAAAAACCGCCTAAAAGGCGGTTTTTTGTTTTTGTGGCTCTAGCAGTCAGAGCACTGATCGTCGCTACCACCCGCTTCGGTAAACCACTCAGTCAGGTGACGTTTTAGATCTTTTAGCTCGTCTGGACCAATCAGAGCTAAACCAAGATCCTCAGCGCGAGTAATGTCATTATGTCTTAGTGGACGGAAGCTAACCAGCATGGCGCGAGCTTGTAACCCGCCCAATAAATCACGCAATGATTCAAGTTTGTAAAGAGTGTCATCACCATCGTCACGCATTCCCTTCGTCTTACATTCGATGATGTGTAGCTTGTTATTCACTACCGACGCGACATCGAGCTCATTACGTACTTCTCTATCGCCGAGCTGACGATAAACCTGTACGTTCAGTGAATGGTCTTGGATAGTAGGCATATCTTGCTGAATCTGACGAACGGTACTGTGTACTAAGGTTTCTAGCCATTCACCATTAGAGAAACGACGGGCATCCTCATTGGCAAACGTTAAGACGCCGTTGTCATAAGTGGCAATTTCTGCCGCGACAAGATCAGAAAGAAGCATATTGAGCTCACGATAACCTTGCTGTTTTTCCGAT
Organism: Vibrio sp. Hep-1b-8; assembly: GCF_006124995.1. Taxonomy (GTDB): domain Bacteria; phylum Pseudomonadota; class Gammaproteobacteria; order Enterobacterales; family Vibrionaceae; genus Vibrio. The sequence goes on along the minus strand of NZ_QEWN01000129.1, from coordinate 107,413 downwards.
AGCTCCACATCTAAACGTTGCTCTTTACGACAGGTCGTCGCGAGGTAGTTAAGCGTCGCGAGACCAGGACCAAGTTCTAAAGCGTTGCTAGCCCATTTCTCACCAAGCTGATAAAGCTTTTGGTCAAGCTGTTCCGGTAGATGGTGGTCGTTGAATTCTCCACGAGCGCCAAAAACAGTGAGGTAATCATCAATGGTAATTCGATCTTGAACTTGGTTGTCGTCGAGCCCGTCAGGATATAGCCAGCACAAGCGATCGCTGTTTGGTTCTACAACAAAAATTGGCCAGTGATAAGTACGGAAAATTTCGTAGACAGAGAGTAGGCGATGACGTAATCCACAACTGGCATTGAGCTTAACCTGCTCACCACGAGCTTTGAGGTTTTCGGCTAACTGAGTGATGGACTGTTTTATCTTGGAGGTGTTTGCAACATTTGGAATTTCAAAAAACTCAGAGGTAATGTTACGTTTTCCCAGCACGCTATGAAGGCGGTGATACATATCTTGTTGGGCTTTGATGCCAATAAAAACGATGTGGTCACTGATGGTGCGATGGTCTAGAAGTGGGGTCACCAGACGGATAGGATCTTGGTCTATGATGCCAACATGAACTGCCATATATATTCCTCATGTTAGGCTTGCGAAAAGGTAAATGAAAAGTGGACAAGCCTTACTAACCATATAATGACATGGGGTATAAAAAACAAGAGCGACTAAGGAAAATAGTCGCCCAAACTCAATAAATTACACTGAGCTGACTTACTAGAGCTTAAATCGGTGCACCAGTTCGCCTTGCTGGTTAGCCAGAGTGGAGAGGTTCTGACTGGTCGCGGCTATCTCGGCCATTGCTTGGTAGCTCGAATCGGCGATAGCGTTTATCTGTTCGATGTTTCGAGCAATATCATGGGTGGTTTCGCTTTGCTCGTTGGCGGCTTGAGCAATGTGACCACTCATCTGACTGATTTCCATGATCAAGCCTTGAATCTCTTCCATTGCGCTATTGGCGCTGGATGCTTGTTCAACCGACAACACCATATCATCCATACAGCTCTGAATAACTTTGTTCGCCGAGCTTGAACTGCCTTGAAGGTTGCTGATCATGTTTTCTATTTCAGAGGTCGACTCTGTTGTTCGTTGAGCCAACACACGGACTTCGTCTGCTACCACGGCAAAGCCACGTCCTTGCTCACCCGCTCGCGCCGCTTCAATCGCAGCGTTGAGAGCCAATAAGTTGGTTTGTTCAGCAATATTGCGAATAACATCGAGGATGCTACCAATTTTACCGCTCATGGTTTGTAGATCTTTCACGGCATCCACTGACTGATTCAATTTGGTTTCAAGCTGATTAATCGTAGTGATATTGCTGCCCATGATTTGGCGACCAGATTCTGCGGAAATCTCTACTTTCTCAACCATTTGTTGTGAGTTTTGCGCACTTTGAGCGACTTCTTGGACAGAATGCGCCATTTCAGTCATCGCTGTCGCAACATTGGCTGTTTGCTCACGCTGTTGGCTGAGTTGACTTTGTGCTTGTGTCGAAGTGGTTTGGTTTGTCTCTGCGGTCTGGGTCAGATCATTAGAGGCATCATTAAGTCGAACGAGGATGCCATGCAGGTTCTCAGCCAGTGAATTGATATGGCTACTAACCTTGCTGAACTCATTATTGTAGCGGGTGTCGATTCGCTGCGTCATATCGCCTTGGGTCAATGACTCAAGTGTGACAAGAATTCGCGTAAGAGGCTGACGTACACTTTGGGCGATGTGATAACCGATACCAATTGCCATTACAATAACCACGGCGCCAATCGAAATTGAACGTAATACGCCTTGTTCATAGACTTGACCCGCTTCCTCAAGTGAGGCGGTTAAACCTTGTTGAGCAATTTCGGCGAAAGAGGTCAGTAAGGCCATGGTAGCGTCGACTTGTTCTGTCAGATTGGTAATGTTGGCATAAAGTGCATCTTTGGCTATTAGGTAGGTACTGTGTTGATCAAGTACCCCGCCTTTTTGACCCACGTCGCGAGTAAATTGTTGTACAGACTCGTCGAAGGCATTTTTAATCTCAGGCATCTGAGCAGTCAGGCCTCGATATGCATAATTGAGGTGAGTGACGGCTTTCTTGTTTTTTGCCACAGCTTGGTTAACCAACTCGGTATCACTGCTGGCTAACGCGTCTGATGTCGTGAGCTCGGCATCCTTGAGTTTGGTGAAGTAGCTCTTAGCCATGACTTTTACGGAGATACTACTTTGGTCATCAACGTACTCCTTCATGCCAAGAGTTAATTCCGAATGTAAACGTTGGAATTGGCGAGTGGACTTTTGAACTTGGGCTTGCGCTTCAAACATCGCGCGGTAGTTAGCCATTGCTTGTTCGGCTTCGGCGAAGTAACCCTGTTCCATCTCTCTCAACTGAACGAGCGATTGCTCCAATTCAGTCTGACCGCTACTTACTTTTTGTAACGCGTCGAGTTGTTCGCTGTAGGCCTGTTTGGTCGCGACAAATTGTTCAGCCAACTGATCCATACGTTCGAAGCTTTGAGTCGTCAAAAAGTCCTTGAAAAGTTTGTCAGCAGACAACAGAGCGACGCTAGTATTGTTGGCTTGTGAGACCAAGGGTAAAGAAGTGTTGGACACCTCTTCGAAATTTTTATGAATTTGCTGCATTCCCCGCATCATCATTAACGTGGTAATGATGAACAAAACAATGATCAATGCAAAGCCCGCGTACATACGCCTAATTACTGAGCCTTTCATAGACCTCTCCCTAAATTAATAAAGTCTTAAAAAAGTAACAAAAAGGAGGGCATTGTATTGATTACGAGACGCGCATTTTATGACGCACAATACAAAATTAGATACGGTAGTTTATCCGTACGCCGTTTAAGAGAAGTGAACACTGTTTTTTATTGTGATCTTGCGAAGCTTGACGCATACTCGAAAGCATTCATTTAATAACACCATAAAGATGGAGTGCTTCATGGCTGAAGAAACCATTTTCAGTAAAATCATCCGCAAGGAAATTCCAGCAGACGTCGTTTATCAAGATGATTTAGTCACTGCGTTTCGTGATATTAACCCACGTGCGCCAAGTCATATCCTTATCATTCCAAACAAGCTTATTGCGACAGTGAATGACGTCGCAGATGAAGATGAATTGGTAATGGGGCGCATGTTTACGGTCGCGCGTAAGCTTGCAAAAGAAGAAGGTATTGCCGAGAACGGTTATCGTCTCATCGTAAACTGTAACGCACACGGTGGTCAGGAAGTTTATCATATCCACATGCATCTAGTCGGCGGTCGCCCGCTAGGCCCAATGCTGATGAGCTAATACCGTCATTGACGATTCCGAACCAAAACGGACTGTTGTTGTCCTAGAACTACATCAAATTAAAGCATGGCCGGTGTAACCATGCTTTTAGCATAACTTTGGGGTACGAAGTGCATAACCACATTCGACTCGCGTTCATTTTGGGGTGCTCATTAGCGCTCTCTGCTTGCGCAAACTTATCTGCAGGTAATCTCTTTAGTCATTACAGTGCACAAAATGGCGAGTTACATCAGTTAGTAAAAAGCGGTGATTACCAACAAGCGGAGGCGGCTCTGCCTGACTACGTCGCAGGCGATATTCTGGATAATTTTGAAAGTGGTCGAGTCTACTTTCTGAACCAGCAATATCCTGAGAGTAAGGAAGCGCTTGGGCTAAGTGATAGAGCTGTTCGAGTTCAGCAAGATCAAGCGACTGTGTCAGTCACTCAAAGTGCGATGAGCCTGAGTGCGTTGGCGGTCAATGATAATCTCAACACCTACCAACCTGCTGACTACGAACTTGGCTTTCTCCATCTCTATCTAGGATTAAACTACCTGAAGCAAAATGACTTGGAGGGGGCTTTGATTGAGATGAGACGAGCCAACCAAGTTCAGGAGCAAGCGCGTAAGGATCGAGAAAAAGATCTCGAGTCAGCCCAGAATCAGATGGAGCAACAGGGTTTAACGCCAAACTTAGGCTCTGTATTGTCGAACTACCCAGACGCAGGCAAAACCCTTCAGGCGGTACAAAGTGGTTATTTACTTTATTTATCGGCTTTACTATATGAAGCTGACAATGATTTGAACAGTGCTTATGTTGATTACCGCCGAGCGTTGGCCGTAATGCCGGATAATCAGCAAGTCATAGATGGCACCAAACGAGTGGCAAAGCGTCTCGGCATGAGAGAAGACTTGGTAAAACTCGAACAACGTTACGGCAAGGCCAGTTACTTAGAGAGCGGCAAAGGAAGGGTCATCGTCATTGATGAACGCGGTGTTGTTGAGGCATTGCAGGGCTGGAAACAAGCTTTGCCGTTATATGACAGTCGCGGAGATGGCGCGTGGTATTCTATAGCCTTGCCATATTATCCTCAGGTGCAGAGTGAGGCTTTTTCACCAATAACCTTGAACAATGACCATCTTAGTGGAAGTCTGTTGACGGATGTTAACTTGATGGCACAACGCGACTTGTCTGAACGTATGCCGTCGATCGTGATTCGACAGGCGTTGCGAGTTTGGGCTAAGGATCAACTGAGGAAAGAAGCGGCTAAAGGTGATGATGTCGGCAATCTGCTGTTCAATGTTTGGAACACGTTAACAGAACAACCCGACACACGTAGTTGGCTTACTCTGCCTGGTGAGATATACAGCGCTAGCGCTGTCGTTGAACCGGGTGAGCAAAAAATCAAGATTAATGGTCAGGACTACACCTTTAATGTCGAAGCTGGTCGAACCGCGTTAGTTTGGCTGTCTCGTCAAGGTGAGAGTTCAACCATCTGGCATAAACAGTTAGGGAACATACGATGAAAAAATGGCTTATTTCAGCAGTGATGGCATTAACTCTGCTAGGTTGTGCAGAGAATACCGCTGGGCTTCGTATTGATGGAGCGTCACAAACCGTTTTATTTGGTGACAATGTACTTGCAAGTCGCTTAACCATAGACGATATATCGACCACTCAGGTGGATGGTAGAGCGCGAGGCGTAGTGCGATTAATCAGTCAGTACACTGGTGACCAGTATGTCCAATACCGTTTTTACTGGTATGACGATCAAGGTTTAGAAGTTAACAACAAGCAAGGACCATGGCGTCAGGCAGTGATTCGTGGTACTGAAGAGATTTCAATTTCTGAGGTATCTGTCAATCCAAACGGAACCCAGTTCCGAGTACAGATTCGTCAACTTAATAATTAACAATAGAACTAAACTTTAGAGATTTAAGGAACCAACAATGAAGAAAAGTGTTATTGCATTACTTGGTTTAGCTGTCGTTTTGGGTGGTTGTTCAAACCAAGTAAGCTACGGAGACGCTCAAGCCGTTGAAACAACAACGATTGACTTTGGTTCAACTGACCTACAGAAAATCGCTGGTGAAATGGTCGACAGCATGATGATGTCTGGTTCTGTTTCCGCTATTACACGAGATTCGCGTCCTATCGTGTTTGTCGAGCGTATCAAAAACAAAACCAGTGAGCATATTGATACTGAATCCATCACCGATACCATCAGTACTAAGATGTTGAATTCTGGTAAATTCCGCTTCGTCGATATGGATCGAGTGGAATCTGTTCGTGAACAATTGAACTTCCAGAATAACGATGAACTCGTCAATCAAAGTACCGCTATTCAGTTTGGTAAGATGGTTGGCGCTCAGTACATGCTTTACGGAAACCTATCTAGCATCGCGAAAAATGCAGGTAGCGACAAAGACGTTTACTACAAGATGACAATGCGTCTGATGGATCTTGAAACTGGCTTGATTGAGTGGGCGGACGAAACAGAAATCCGTAAACAAGAATCGAAAAGCTTTTTAGGTCTGTAATGGCTCTCTAAGCGGAAGGAGTGAACTATGGCGCGTATGTCTTGGAATGAAGCATGTTCTCTGGACCGTTCATTGTCGTCGTTAGATCACTTCTTCGCTATGCCCCCTGATTATGCCCAAACGCTAACCGGGGGGCTGACAAATCGTTGTTGGAAGGTAGTGACCAGCGACGGTCAAGACTATGTATGGCGACCCACTACCCATATTACCCAAGCCTTTTCGATATCTCGTTTTCAAGAGTATCAAATCCTCTCCGCTATTGAATCCAGCCATTTGGCTCCGAAAGCCATTCATATCAACGATCAAGGACTACTGGTTGATTGGATTGAGGGACAACCCTTGACCAATGAACTCACTTTTGACTCGTTATTAAAGACAATGGTGAAAGTTCATGAAGTCGATATTAAGCGCATTCCCGTAGCGCCTTTTAATTATACGGCGCGAGTGGATCACTATTGGATGTTGCTTAATGATGAATACAAAGTGGATCCTTATTTTGCTATCTATACTCAGTGGCGTTCGGCACCGAGTCTTGCCGATGTAGGGCATACCTTGTGTCATTTTGATTTAGCTGGCTACAACATGGTCAAGACAGAGCAGGGTAATAAGGTTATCGACTGGGAGTATGCGGCAATTGCCGATCCGCGTCTTGATCTGACGTTGAGTATTGACGTCATGGAAGAGAAGCCCCTTGAAGCTGTGTATCGTTACTGTCAGTTACGTGGAGTTGAAGGTGTTGATGACTGGGTTGAAGGTGTTATGGCTTGGAAGCCGAGAGCAACCATGATGGCCATGCTATGGTATTTACTGGCATACCAGTTATGGGGCGATGAACAATATTTAACCCAAGCGCGTGTACTGAAAGAGACGTTTTGTTGCTAAGATCACTGTTTAGTGTATTCGGTCAGCGAATCTCATAATGACGACTTTTAAACCTTAGTTTTCATGGTAGATTTAAACCACAAGGATCGGGGGATATACAATGATTATTTATTTACATGGTTTTGATTCGACCAGCCCAGGCAACCACGAAAAAGTACTGCAACTGCAGTTCATCGACGATGACGTGCGTTTTATCAACTACAGTACTCTCCATCCAAAGCACGATATGCAGCACTTACTCAAAGAAGTACACAAAGTTATCGAGCAAGCAGGTGATACTCAGCCGGTGATATGTGGTGTGGGTCTTGGTGCTTACTGGTCAGAACGAATTGGCTTCTTGTGTGGTATTAAGCAAGTCATGTTTAATCCGAATCTTCATCCTGAGCTAACCATGCAGGGGCGAATTGACCGTCCTGAAGAGTACGAAGATATTGCGACTAAGTGCGTCTCTGAGTTCAGAACCAAGAACAAAGGCCGCTGCCTAGTGATTTTATCGAAAGAGGATGAAGTACACGACAATCGTAAAACCGCAGCTGAGTTAGAAGATTACTACGACATCATCTGGGATGAAACGCAGTCTCATAAGTTTAAGAAGATCTCTCAGCACCTCAAAACGATAGAGGCATTCAAAAAGAGTTAAACACCACTATTTTGTTTAAAGCGGCATGAAATCACTAGTGCCGCTTTTTTTTGTTCTAAATCTATGCTGAGAATATAAATATCGCTGAGATAAGTGCAATCTTTGGTTGCGTGTCCTATTAAGCTAGATATAATGAGCTAATTACAAATTTTTTGATAAATATCAAAAAAAATTGAGAGCGGATGGAAAATCTGCCCATCAACGAGTGATTGTTTTAACAATTGGCTCGGAGTTTAATGACTCTTTATCCATTAGCATGTCACATTTTATGTCCCTCTAGGTCGGAACCTCTGATGGGTTAAAACCCTAGGTGTCCCAAAAATACAGAATTCCATCGAGGCGGAATACCGACTCGATTAAGTTTTATTATAATTTTGAGGAGAGATGCTGTGACACGAATTATCGTAGTAGGCGGCGGTGCAGGTGGTCTTGAGCTTGTGACTAAACTTGGTCGCACATTAGGCCGCAAAGGACGAGCAAAAGTCACCTTGGTTGACCGCAAGGCAAGCCATTTATGGAAACCACTTTTGCATGAAGTTGCGACAGGCTCATTGGATGAAGGCGTTGACGCGTTAAGCTATCGCGCACACGCAAAAAACCACCACTTTGACTTTCAAATGGGCGGTCTGCAAGATATCGACCGTGAGCGTAAGGTCATTAAGCTTTGCGAACTGAAAGACGAGCACGGTGAACTTTTGATCCCGAGCCGCGAGCTAGAATATGACATTCTAGTGATGGCGATTGGCTCCACTTCAAACGACTTTAACACTCCTGGTGTGCGTGAACACTGTATCTTCCTTGATAGCCCTGAACAGGCTCATCGTTTCCGTACAGAAATGAACAATGAGTTCCTTAAACTCCATGCTAAGAACGGTAACGGTACGGTTGATATTGCCATCGTCGGTGCGGGTGCAACGGGGGTAGAGCTTTCTGCTGAATTACACAATGCTGTCAAAGAGCTGAGAACGTATGGTTTTGGCGATCTAGATTCAAGCAAGCTGAATGTCAATCTTGTCGAAGCGGGCGAACGTATTCTTCCTGCTTTGCCTCCACGTATCTCTTCAGCAGCACATCAAGAGCTGACTAAATTGGGGGTGAATGTTCGCACCGCGACCATGGTAACCCAAGCTGATGAAGATGGTCTTACGACAAAAGATGGAGATAAGATCCCAGCTCAGATCATGGTGTGGGCTGCGGGTATTAAAGCACCAGATTTCATCAAAGATATTGCAGGTCTTGAGACTAACCGCATCAACCAGTTAGTGGTTAAAGATACACTACAAACCACTCGTGATGATGACATTTTCGTTATTGGTGATTTGGCTCAGTGTACCCAAGCCGATGGTTCATTTGTGCCACCACGCGCTCAGGCTGCACACCAGATGGCAACCCGAGCTTTCTACAATATCGTCGCGAAGCTGAACGGTCGTGAGCTAAAACCTTATGTTTACAAAGACAAGGGTTCATTGGTGTCACTGAGCCGTTTCTCTACGGTAGGTAGTTTGATGGGGAACTTGACCAAAGGCTCAATGATGGTTGAAGGTCGCATTGCTCGTGTGGTTTACATTTCACTATATCGCCTCCACCAGATGGCGTTGCACGGTCTATTTAAGACGGCACTGATCATCTTGATGGGTCGTATTAACCGAGTTCTACGACCAAATTTAAAGCTTCACTAATAAGCTTCATGTGTAAAAAAGAGCGCTTAGCGCTCTTTTTATGTGTGGAATTGGTTACGGAATGATCGAGTAAACCAAGCCATCTTGAGCAAGACCATCAAATATAAACCGATTTCTCGCACGAGTTTCAAATAGCCCACCACATTTCTCGATCAGCTTTTGACTGGCTAGGTTCTCAGGGGCACAAACCACTTCTATACGCGTGACTTTTAGCTGTGAAAAGCAAAACTCAATGAGGGCGTTGACTGCAGCAGTACCGAGCCCTTGCCCTTGATAATCGTCAGCAATCCAGTAGCCAATGCTCGCCATTTTAAAGGTGTGATAGAGTTCGTTGATCGCCACCATTCCAATGAGCGCATCGCTTTTTCGGCAGAAAACACCAAACCCGTAGGCTTCGGATTTTACCCAATTCAGTCTGGTTGCGAGGATAAAACGCTCTGCATCATCATTGGTGAAATCTGCATGGCACCAATCAACCCATCGATGAAGGGTGGGGGAACGCGAGATACAAGACTGCAACTTATCGCTGTCTGAACTTTCGATAAGGCGCAAGATTAGTCTGGGTGTAATGATTTGGTAATCTGGGCTCATAAAAGAATAGCCCTCAGTAGAGGGCTAAAAGCAAGATTAGTTAACACGGCGAACCTGAATGATCATGCCCATAAGTGGGTGATCGAGGAAGTGTGTTTCACTGCTGCGCATACGGCGCTTCTGATCGAGTCGGTAGCTCTTGAGGTACTCTTCTTTGTGAACGATGGGAGTGACATCCTCCATCAGTCCGATCTGAACAACCTGATTTTCGTCGCTGCTCTGATCACTCAGTGATTCTGGTTGATGCTCTTCTAACGTGACTTCACGTACGCTTGGCGCTTTAAGGTCGAGTTCAACGTCAGCATACAGATAATGTTCTACGTAAATCTGGAGTTTTCCGTCTAGTTGATAGATGGCTTTAGGAATAGATTGCTCTGTGACGCCCTCTAACACCTGTTGGCCAGTCGTGCCGATCATTGAGCCGTCAGTATTAAACTTGCCTGAAAAGTCATAGCCAGCTTGAATGTGGAAGGTCGGGGCAGACAGTCTTCCCTGATCACCTTGACGCCATGCTTTATGCATCAACACTTCAAAACCAGCGTGCTGCTTAAGCTTTTGCACTTCATCGGTTAGCGCATACTCTGAATAAGGGAGCATTTGCACCCCTTTTTTTGCACGATAGCTCGCATCCGCAAATGTTCCAGCTCGTTCTAAATCGATTTTTGGCAGGTTAGCCGGCCATGATTCAGCGGTTTGCTCCGCATCAACGGCACGTTTAAAAATGATCACTTCGATATCGAATTGACGCTGCGCCATTGACGGCATTGCTACAAGCATTAGCAACAGCGGGATCAGTTTCTTCATTGCAACTCCATGAAAAGGTGCATGGCACCTTAATTTAATTTTGTAAACACTCAAGCCTTAGGTAATAGATTCTGCTGGAACTCGCCCAGCATGTCATTAACAAATTGAATGCGTTTGCGTCTATCCACTAATGGTATCGTAAACTTGAACTTAGTTGGTCCATCCATTGCGAATTTTTGTGGCTGAGATTGCAATAGTTTAACCAAATACATAGGGTTAATGTCAGCATCCGGATAGAATTCAATAAAGCCCCCTTTATCGTGAGCCTCAATCTTCTTCACTTTTAGTGATGCTGCTTTCAGTTTAAGTTGTGCGACTGAGAGTAGATTTTGAGTTGCTTCAGGCAACAGACCAAAACGGTCAATCAGTTCAATCTTCAGTTCGCCTAACTCATCGTCAGTACTGACACTCGCTATCTGTTTGTACATAGAGAGGCGAGTATTGACGTCTGGTATATAGTCGTCAGGCAACAGTGCTGGTAGACGCATCTCGACTTCAGTTTGTTCACGCAGCAATTCATCAAGTGACGGTTCTTTGCCTTCCTTGAGTGCTTCTACTGCTTGTTCCAGCATCTCCATGTACAAGGTAAAACCGACAGACTGAATCTGACCACTTTGTTCATCTCCAAGTAGTTCACCCGCACCGCGGATTTCTAAGTCATGGGTGGCGAGGGTAAAGCCAGCGCCCAAATCCTCGAGCGAAGCGATCGCCTCCAAACGTTTGACCGCATCTTTTGTCATCGCTTTGGGATGTGGCGTGAGGAGATAAGCATACGCCTGATGATGAGAGCGACCAACGCGTCCACGTAACTGATGAAGTTGAGCCAAACCAAGGTTATCGGCACGATCCATGATGATGGTATTGGCGGTTGGAACGTCAATACCCGTTTCAATAATCGTGGTACACACCAACAAGTTGAAACGCTGGTGGTAGAAATCGTTCATGATTCGCTCGAGTTCGCGTTCTCGCATTTGTCCATGTGCGACGGTGACACGGGCCTCTGGAACCAGTTTTTCTAAGTCAGCAGCCACCTTTTCAATGGTCTCGACCTGATTGTGAAGGAAGTACACTTGACCGCCGCGCATAATCTCACGCAGTACCGCCTCTCTCACCACCGCATCATCACTTTGGCGGACGAAGGTTTTGATTGCGAGGCGCCTTGCAGGTGGCGTCGCGATAATGGACAGATCACGCATACCACTCATCGCCATGTTGAGGGTACGTGGAATCGGTGTGGCGGTCAGAGTTAAGATATCAACGTCAGCGCGCATCGCCTTCATTTTCTCTTTCTGACGAACACCAAATCGGTGCTCTTCATCAACGATTAGCAGACCAAGATCCTTAAACTTAATATCGTTGGAGAGCAGTTTATGGGTACCGACCACTAGGTCGACTTTACCGTCCTCGATATCCTGCAATACGAGTTTCTGCTCTTTTGCGGTTTTAAAGCGAGACAGTACTTCAACACGTATTGGCAGATTTGCGAAGCGGTCACGGAAGTTTTCAAAGTGTTGCTGAGCGAGTAGAGTGGTTGGAACCAAGACTGCCACTTGCTTTCCGTTGTCCGTAGCGACAAAGGCGGCGCGCATGGCAACTTCAGTTTTGCCGAAACCTACGTCGCCACACACTAGGCGATCCATGGCTTTTGCCTGGCACATATCCGAAAGTACCGCATTAATTGCCATCGATTGATCATCCGTTTCTTCAAACGGAAAGCCAGCTTTGAAAGTGGCGTATTGACCACGGTCTAAGGCAAACTTATAGCCCGGCTTGAGCTCACGTTTTGCATAGACGTCAAGCAACTCCGCAGCGACATCACGTACTTTCTCTGCGGCTTTACGACGCGCTTTAGCCCACGCTTCACCACCCAGCTTGTGTAGTGGGGCACTCTCTTCTGCACCGCCTGAATAGCGGCTAATTAGGTTGAGTGATGCCACTGGCACATATAGCTTAGCTTCATTTTGATATTCAAGGGTAACGTACTCGGTCGTCATCCCTCCTGCCTCGAGGGTTTGCAAGCCTATATAGCGCCCAATACCGTGGTCGATATGCACGACAGGTTGACCTGTTTGTAGTTCCGCAAGGTTGCGAATGACCGCATCGCTATTGGTGACTTTGCGATCTTTGCGGCGACGTTGAATGACACGGTCACCGAGCAAATCGCTTTCACAGATTAAGGCGAGTTGATCATCACCATAGACAAACCCGTGTTCTGAGGAACCGAGGATAAAACTGAATTTGGCTTGGCTACTCAGTGCCAGCTCAAAATTCTCAGCTGGTTCTGGGCGTAATTTTATCCGTTGTAATAGCTCAAGTAGGGCTTCACGGCGACCTTCGGATTCGACAGAGAAGACGACTTTTCCTTTGAAGGACTCGCTAAACTGGCGAAGGGCAGCCATGGGTTCTTTGTTGTGATGCTGAACCGCTAATTCAGGTAAGGGTGCGATGTTAGGATTGAATCGTCCTTGTTTTTCACTGACAGGATCAACAAACAGTTTGGCTTGTGGTAACTGTTTGAATTGACTAAAGAGCTCATCCTTTTGCAGCCAAAGCTCTTGCGGTGGTAACAGTGGGCGCAGTGGATCGATTTTGCGCTGATCGTAACGATAGTCAACATCGGTCAAAAAGGTATCAATAGCCGATTCTAAGTCACCGACGGTGACTAGTAAGCTATCTTCAGGTATGTAATCAAACAGAGTTTCGCTGTGTTCGAAGAACAGTGGCTGCCAATATTCGATGCCCGCAGGCCATGTGCCTTTCGAAACCTGCATGTAGACGGACTCGGGTTCGCGGCGCGCTTCGAAGCGTTGACGCCAGCGAATACGAAAGTCTTCAATTGCAGATTCAGAGGTCGGAAATTCGTGAGCAGGTAACAGGCGGATTTCCTTAGTATCTTCAATCGAACGTTGATTTTCAGGATCGAACGTTCGAATCGTATCGATTTCATTATCAAAGAAATCGATACGATATGGGTCACTTGAGCCCATAGGGAATAGATCGAGAATCGACCCTCGGCTTGCGTATTCACCAGGACCAAAGACTTGGTCGACATTACGGTAACCGGATTTTTCCAACTGAAGTCTCAGCTTCTCTAAGGAGAACAAATCGCCTACTTTAACCATTAAGGTATGCTGCAAGAGAAACTCTCGTGGAGACTGACGTTGCAGCAGCGTGCTGACAGGCACAATGGTGATACCGGATGTCTGTGTCGGTAATTGATACAAACGGGAAATTCGGTCAGAGATGATTTCCTGATGAGGCGAAAAACTGTCGTAAGGCAGCGTTTCCCAGTCAGGGAAGAGGGCAACTTCATGACGAGAGAATTGTTCAATCTCTTGTTGTAGTTTGAGAGCCGTTTGAGGATCCGGTACCGCCAGCAGTGTGTGGGCACCATGACGTTCAGCTAGCTCTGCAATGGCGAGCGCTAAACTGGCACCACGCAGATTTCCGAACTGTTTTTTGTCTCCTGCACCATCTGGGCATGCGAGATTAAGTAAAGATGAGTTAGACATAATGAAAGTCGTTATTTGTCGCGGTTTAGTGAACGCTGGCGAAGTAGTTTCTGCTGTTGGTATAGCGCGGCTTTAATCAGTAGGTCTTGGTCAATGTCTCTGAGTCGACCGTACTTAACAGTGATTAAGTGGGTATCGCTATTGGTCTCAATGTTGGCAACATGGCCATAGCAATAAATTGCCGCAGCAGGATGATCGAGAAACATTTTTATACGCAGCGTTGTGCCAAGCTTAATCACGGAGTCTGACATATAGGTAAACTGACTCGCACCAAATGAATGGGTGTGATGACGCAGCGTGGCATCATCTTGCTGTGACAACATGAAGGTAAGGAGTAAATTCAGCTTAGAGTTTTGAGTATCAAGCAGTTGAATGACATGTTTGAATTCGCTGTTCTTAAGTTCACCACGTGCATTGTCATTGAGTAAGTCGAGATTGCTGAACTCACTGGCGACGATGAAAGGCGCGGGGATTTCCGCTTCAAATTTTTCTGCGCTTGGCAACGATTCGTTGTCTGCCAATGGCTCAATATTAACGGTGATGGTGTGATTAACGGTAAAGAACTCTTGGTCAGACATGCTCGATTCCTTATGCTTTAGAGCATTGATTATCGTTATACCTGACAACTAATCAAGGTATCCCTTTGTTTATTACATATTTTAACGACTAATTGGCAATTAAACACTACAACCGACCTCAATTAATCGGTAGAGTAAACGACAATTACTAGGTCCCTAGACTCTAACTTTGGTTTCTACTATGTTTCATCCAGTCTCTACCTTTATCGGGTTACGCTATCTGCGCGGGCGATCCGGTGACAGGTTTAGTCGATTTGTCTCCTATATGTCGACCGCAGGCATCACTATTGGTGTGATGTCTTTGGTTACCGTTTTATCGGTAATGAATGGCTTCGAAGCCCAGCTCAAAGGGCGCATTTTAGGCGTGTTGCCACAAGCGATAGTCTCGCAAACGGCTGGCGCGACGGAGTACAGCTCGACGCCGCCAGAATTTGTCTCCAAGCTCTCCGATGCAGGGCACCCAGAACCGATAGTAAAAAGTGAAGCGGTGATACAAAGTGTCAGTCAATTGAGCGCTGGGTTACTGATAGGCATTAAACCCTTTGAACATGATCCGATCGAACAGCACCTTATTGCGGGGCGACTAGCCAATTTGCAAGCGGGGAAATATCAGCTGTTCATTGGACACACATTAGCGAGATCTTTGGACGTGACGATCGGCGATAAGGTGCGCCTAATGGTGACAAGTGCCAGTCAGTTTACGCCTCTTGGACGTATACCTAGTCAGAGATTG
The DNA here is from genome assembly GCF_006124995.1 of Vibrio sp. Hep-1b-8. Classification (GTDB taxonomy): domain Bacteria; phylum Pseudomonadota; class Gammaproteobacteria; order Enterobacterales; family Vibrionaceae; genus Vibrio. Next base: position 92,148 of record NZ_QEWN01000129.1, on the reverse strand, counting down.
TTTACTGTCGCAGGCATCTATAACACAGGCTCCGACGTTGATGGCCAGTTGATGCTGACCCACATCCAAGACGCGGGTAAGTTGATGCGTCTAAATGACGATGCTATGACCGGTTGGCGTTTGTTTTTTAATGACCCTTTTGTGGTCGCAGATATAGCAGAACAGCCAATGCCTCAAGGTTGGAAGTGGCAGGATTGGCGAGACCAACGCGGTGAGCTATTCCAAGCAGTTCGCATGGAAAAAAACATGATGGGCTTGATGTTGGGACTGATCATAGGTGTCGCGGCCTTCAATATTATTTCTGCCTTGATTATGGTGGTGATGGAAAAACAGGCGGAAGTGGCAATCCTCAAAACTCAGGGTATGACTGACCGTCAGGTGCTCGCCATTTTTATGGTTCAAGGTGCAAGTAGTGGTGTGATTGGCGCTTTGATCGGTGGGGCGTTTGGTATCGCTCTGGCCAGTAATCTCAACCAGATCCTTGATAGCGCAGGAGTGGCTCTTTTCTCTATTGGAGGGGAGTTGCCCATATTAATTAATCCGACTCAGATTGTCGTTGTTGTGGTGTTGGCCATCGCGCTAAGCCTTGCCGCAACCTTGTTTCCTTCCTACCGCGCATCTTCTGTAAAACCAGCTGAGGCTTTAAGATATGAGTAACCTTCTCAAGTGCCACAATGTGTGTAAAACCTATCATGAGGGAGCGTTTGATACTCAAGTATTAAAGGGTGTCAGCTTTGAATTAGCGAAAGGAGAGCTAGCTTCAATTATCGGTACGTCCGGTTCGGGTAAGAGTACTCTGTTACACATTCTTGGTGCGCTCGACGATGCGACACAAGGGCACGTTACCTTTCTTGACTATGATCTCGCTACGCTTAGCTCCAACCACCAAGCCAAACTGCGCAATCAGCACTTAGGATTTGTGTATCAGTTTCATCATTTGTTGTCTGATTTTAGTGCGATTGAAAATGTTGCGATGCCTTTATTGATTGGTGGCGTAAAAGTCAGCCAAGCAAAACTGGCTGCTAAAGCATTGCTTGATAAAGTTGGCTTGAGTCACCGATTAGAGCATCGTCCCGCTGAACTGTCAGGAGGCGAGCGCCAACGCGTAGCGATTGCTCGTGCCCTGGTGAACCGCCCTGCGTTGGTGTTGGCTGATGAGCCGACTGGTAACTTGGATCATTCGACGGCGTTAGCAATTTACGATTTGATGCGCGAATTGAATCAAGAATCAGAGACGGCTTTCCTAGTCGTCACTCATGATGGTGAACTTGCGGCCAAAATGGATCGCCAGCTACACATGCAAGATGGCCTGCTACTCAACCTAGAGGGGGTCTAAGTGTTTTCATCATTATCGTTATTTATCGGTGGGAGATTCAGTCGAGCCAAACAGCGAAATAAAATGGTTTCTTTTATTTCACTGTCGTCGACCATTGGTATCGCTGTCGGAGTCGCCGTTATTATCATTGGCCTTTCGGCGATGAATGGTTTTGAACGAGAGCTCAATAACCGGGTCTTGTCGGTGATCTCACATGGTGAATTCGAAGGGGTAAAAGGCCCGCTAAGTAATTGGCACAATGTGGTCACACAAGCTGAAAAACATCCAAAAATTGAAGCTGCCGCTCCTTACGTTAAGCTGACTGCTCTTGCCGAGAAAGGAACGCAACTAAAGGCGATAGAGGTCCGAGGGATTGACCCTCAACAAGAGAGTAAAGTCTCCAATCTCAATGCGTTTATCGATGCCCAAGTTTGGCAAGCATTCAAGCCTAACCAGCAACAGGTAATTTTAGGTCAAGGTGTCGCGGACTTGTTGCAAGTCAAACAAGGGGATTATCTGACGCTAATGATCCCCACAAGCGGTGTGACAACGAAGGTTCAGGCTCCAAAGCGTGTGCGCGTTAAGGTCGCTGGACTGTTAAAGTTAAATGGTCAAATCGATCACAATTTGGCATTGATCCCACTCGAAGATGCACAGGCGTACGCCAAATTGGGTGACGGCGTTAGTGGTGTTTCAGTCCGTGTCACCGATGTATTGCAAGCAACGCAAATTGTAAGAGAAGCAGGCAATACCTTAGATGTATATGTTTATCTGCGCAGTTGGCAACAGAAATATGGTTTCTTGTATCGAGACATTCAACTGGTCAGAACCATCATGTATTTGGTGATGGTGTTGGTCATTGGTGTTGCCAGCTTTAATATCGTCTCTACATTAATGATGGCGGTTAAAGATCGTGCTGCTGAGATTGCTATTTTGCGTACCATGGGGGCGAGCGATGGTCTGGTTAAACGTATATTTGTCTGGCAAGGTGTCTTTTCTGGTGTTCTCGGCAGTGTGGCTGGTAGTGCCATTGGTGTTCTAGTTGCGCTTAATTTGACGCCAATGATTACGGCATTGGAGGCGTTGATTGGCCATCAATTCTTGTCTGGTGATATCTACTTTGTCGACTTTCTTCCTTCACAGGTCAATGTCTCAGATGTGGCATTGGTGTCGTTGACGGCGGTCGTGCTGAGTTTGCTGGCGACTTGGTATCCAGCCTCTCGAGCGAGTAAGCTTAATCCTGCGGCGGTACTGAGCTCAAAGTAACGCTCAATCAAAACAATAAAAAAGGACCTACTGGTCCTTTTTTTTATTCCATTCGACATCTCAATTACATGTCTGGCAAATCTGTCCTGCGCAATTGCACATCGCAAGTTTACTTCTTCAACAAGCCACTTATTCTGATTTTTCGTTTTTGCCAGCTGCGTACAACCGAATAACGCCAAAGGGCTTTGATGCCAAAGTAGCCGGCCATTGCTGAGGCTATGCCACAGATCATGCAGCCTAGTAGGAATGGAGGGCCAATAGTGGTCATCTGGTGGAGAATAAACTCCCAAGAAAGCTCAAAATGAAAGTCTTGAGGTGGGACGTGCATTACCCACGCGCCAATCTTATACGCGAAGTAGAACAAAACGGGCATGGTTACAGGGTTACTGACCCAAACGAGTGCAACAGAGAGGGGTAAGTTCACGCCACACATGATCGCGAGACCTGCTGACATGATCATCTGACTTGGCAGAGGAACAAACGCCATAAATAACCCTACTGCAAAGGCACCGGCGGCTGAACGACGGTTAAGACACCATAGGTTAGGGTTGTAAAGCACGTTGCCAAAAATCTTTAGTGCCTTTTGACGCTTAATTACTTCGTGGTCAGGCATAAAGCGTTTAATAAATTTTCTTGGCATAGGGGAATATGACTCTCTACTTAAATTATTGGACGCTAATTTCGTTCTCTTTGTTAATCACGACTAGCCCTTACTGGTTCAGCATGCCCAGTTGGCATTATATGCTGCTTCCTCTGGCTGTGTTGCTTGCTTCCTTCAAGTATAGAAAAGCCAGATATTGTTCAGGAATAGCCTTAGCGTGTGTCGTCATCCTATTGCACGGCAACTTACTGCGATATCAAACAGAGATGCTTTTTCAAGCAGGTCAGGATATTACCATAATTGCTGATGTTGATAGCCTTTTTAAACCAATAAACTACGGCTTTCAAGGCATAGTTATAGTTAGATCAATCAATGGCCAAGCTTTGACCAGTTTAGCGTGCCCGAAAGTGAGGTTAAAGGGGCCGATCAAGCTAAAACCGAGAGATGTGATTTCAGCCAGTGTAAAAGTGAGTGCAATTTATGGACTGATGAACTCAGTTGGGTTTGATGCTGAGAAATATGCGCTTGAGCAATCGATAGTGGCGTCACTGTCGATAAACAGTAAGCGCAGTTACTATGCCATCACCCGTGAATCACTAAGAACTCGGCTGCTAGATAAAGTCAGCCGCCATCTAGCTAGCCGCGAATTTAGAGGCATGATCTTAGCCGTGATCTTTGGTGTACGTGATGAGATTTCTGCTCAAACCTGGCAGCAACTTAAACAAAGTGGTTTAAGTCACCTGATTTCAATCTCTGGCCTTCATATCGCGATTGTATTTACTTTTGGTTGGTCACTTGGGCTGGTAGCGATGCGAGTGAGCGCTGCGTTACGCTGGACCCCGGTTTTTTTGGGGTTGCTGCTTGCATGGTGCTACGCGTGGTTAGCGGGTTTCTCTATTCCCACTCAACGTGCTTGGTTGATGTGCTGTTTAGTGAGTGTGACGCACTATCGAGCGGGTAGTTTGCCCAGCAGTTATCGTTGGCTTCTTGTATTCGCTTTTCTGGTCGCGATGGAACCATTCTCAGTGTTAAGTCGGAGCTTGTGGATGTCTATGTATGCTGTCGCCATTATCATGCTAAATCGTTCTCTGATAAGGGAGAAGCTAAGCTGGCTCGAGGGTTTATTGAGACTCCAGTTGCTGCTTGTCATTGCTATGGCACCATTAGTGGTTTACCTATATCAGGGACTCAGTATTGGCTCGGTGATTTATAACCTGTTGTTTGTGCCTTGGTTTAGTTTTGTCGTGATGCCTTTAGCCTTTCTCGCTTTGCTTGGCTCGTTGTTGGCAGATAGCACGTCATGGCTATGGTGGGCAGTCGATGGCAGCCTTTTCCCGGTGAGTTGGATGATTGCTAACGCTCATTGGGGATGGCTGGACCTATCAGATACACAGCTAAAGTGGATAATGGTGACGGTGGTGGTAGCGCCTGTGATCATTCTAGTAAGGCGGCGAAACCGTCTGCTAGTATTCGGTGTTATTACCTTGGGTGTCACCGATTGGTCGCCAGCGCCAACATGGAAGTTGACCGCTTTGGATGTTGGCCATGGGCTAGCTATTGTGGTGCAACAAGGGCAGAGTGTGCTTGTTTACGATACGGGAGCGGCCTGGAACAACTCAAGTTTTGCCGAGCAAATTGTCTCTCCTCATATCAGGTATAGTGGTATTGAGAACGTCGATTTTTTGATTCTCAGCCATTTCGATAATGACCATGCCGGTGGTTGGATGGAAATACAAGGTTCTTGGCAACCGGAAAACCTCATCAGTAGTCAACGTCTTGCTGCTGGACAAGAATGCATCGCTGGGAACAAGTGGCAATGGCAAGAGATCGAAATTGAAGCACTGTGGCCGCCAAAGAGTGTCGAGCGTGCCTTTAATGCTCACTCTTGTGTAGTGAGGCTGACGCATACAATACAAGGGCAAAGTGTGCTGCTTACGGGGGATATTGTTTCGGTAACCGAATGGTTGTTGCTACGTCAGGTCGACAATCTTAACGCGGATATTATTGTTGTCCCTCATCATGGCAGCATTACTTCTTCGACTTTGCCGTTTATCAATGCGGTGTCAGCGGACGTTGCGATTGCCTCTGTCGGTAAAAAGGGACGGTGGAATTTGCCTAGTCAGCAAGTTGTCCACCGATATGAAAATGCAGGCGCAACATGGCTAGATACCGCCAATGATGGTCAAATTACGGTCGAATTTTATCCAAATCACACCCAGACAAGCGCACTTAGGTGGTTGAAAGGGGGGACTTGGTATAGGCAGATGCTGCGTAAGGGAGTAGAATAACCGCAATATTGTAAAAGAAAAATAAGCATTTCTATGTCTCTGAATCAAGACGAAACTACTTGGCAAACCTTTAAACGCTTGTGGACTTATATTCGCCTATACAAGGCAGGTCTAGCGGTTGCCGTTGTCGCATTGGTCATTAATGCGGTTGCTGATACTTACATGGTCTCTCTGCTTAAACCCCTTCTAGATGAAGGTTTTGGTAACGCAGAATCTAATTTCTTACGCATATTGCCACTGATCATTTTTGGCATGATGGTGATACGCGGTCTAAGTGGCTTTGTCTCGACCTACTGTCTGAGCTGGGTTTCTGGCAATGTGGTGATGGAGATGAGACGTGCGATCTTCAATCAGTTTATGCACATGCCCGTGACCTACTTTGATAAAGAGTCGGCTGGTGGTCTTCTTTCTCGAATTACCTACGACTCTGAACAAGTAGCCGGTGCAACTAGCCGTGCATTGGTCAGTATTGTTCGTGAAGGTGCGAGTATTATTGGTCTCTTGGTCCTGATGTTCTGGAACAGTTGGCAGTTGTCACTGGTGCTATTTGTTGTTGCTCCGCTGGTGGCTTGGGGGATTGGTGTCGTTTCGAAGCGTTTCCGTAAGATCTCAAAGAATATGCAGGATGCAATGGGACATGTCACTTCGTCAGCTGAACAGATGCTAAAAGGTCACAAAGTCGTATTGAGCTATGGTGGTCAGAAAATCGAAAGCGAGCGCTTTGATGCTGTAAGTAATCAGATGCGCCAGCAGTCGATGAAGTTAGTCGCCGCTCAAGCCATCGCGAACCCAGTGATACAGCTTATCGCTTCAATTGCACTTGTTGTTGTCCTGTTTCTTGCAAGTGTCGATTCTATTCGCTCTGACCTGACTCCAGGCACATTTACCGTAGTCTTTTCTGCTATGTTTGGTCTGATGCGTCCTCTCAAAGCACTGACAAACGTAACGTCTGACTTTCAACGTGGTATGGCAGCCAGCCAGACCTTATTTGCATTAATGGATCTTGAAACCGAGCAAGATAATGGCAAATATCAGGTTGAGCGTGCCCGCGGTGATATTGAAGTGAAGGAAGTCACCTTTACTTACGAAGGCAAAGAAAAACCTGCGTTAGTCGATGTCAGCTTTAAAATTCCTCGAGGAAAAACGGTCGCCTTGGTCGGTCGTTCAGGTTCAGGCAAGAGTACTATCGCAAGCCTGTTTACCCGTTTCTACGATGTTGACTCTGGTAGCATCTGCCTCGATGAGCATGATATTCGTGATTATCAACTTAGTAATCTGCGTTCACACTTCGCGTTAGTTTCGCAAAACGTACACCTGTTTAACGACACTATTGCCAATAACATCGCCTATGCGGCAACAGAGAAATACAGCCGTGAACAGATAGAGCACGCAGCCAAATTGGCTTATGCGATGGACTTTATTGACAAAATGGATGATGGCTTAGATACGGTTATTGGTGAAAATGGTGCCAGCCTATCGGGTGGTCAACGTCAGCGTATCGCGATCGCCCGAGCATTGTTACGTGATGCGCCAGTACTGATTCTAGATGAGGCAACGTCAGCGTTGGATACCGAGTCTGAGAAGGCTATCCAGTCTGCGCTTGATGAACTGCAAAAAGATAAAACGGTATTGGTTATCGCCCACCGACTGTCTACGATCGAAAGCGCAGATGAAATTCTCGTTGTTGATGAAGGTGAGATTGTTGAACGTGGTAGTCATCAAGACTTAATCGAGAAAAACGGTGCTTACGCGCAACTGCATCGTATTCAGTTTGGTGCGTAATCTTGATTGAGAAAATCTGGTTCGAAAACCACCCCGTCAAATATCTCCTATGGCCACTTTTGTGGCCATTAAGCCAGTTGTTTGGGGTTATAAGCCGTTCCCGTCGCATCAAATATCAGTCTAATGTTAAACCAAGCTACCGAGCTCCTGTGCCTGTGGTCGTGGTTGGCAACATCACGGCAGGGGGAAATGGTAAAACTCCGGTCGTGATTTGGTTGGTGGAACAACTACAAGCGTTAGGTTATAAGCCAGGTGTGGTTTCTCGTGGCTATGGTGCAAAAGCGCCCTCATACCCATTGGTTGTTGGCGATGATACCCCAACTCAACATTGTGGTGATGAGCCGAAGTTGATTTCTAAGCGAACCGGAGCGCCGGTTGCCGTCTCCCCCAAACGCAGTGAAGCGGTAAACGCCTTGCTTCCTATGGGTGTCGATATCATCATTACTGATGATGGTTTGCAGCATTACGCTCTTGAGAGAGACATTGAAATCGTGGTAGTGGATGGCGTTAGGCGATTTGGCAATGAGTCACTACTGCCTTTGGGGCCATTAAGAGAATCCGTCGCACGTTTGGCTGAAGTCGACCTCATCATCACGAATGGTGGTAAAGCGTTACAAGGCGAAGCGGCCATGACGCTTAAACCAGACCAAGTGATAAACTTAAAAACGGGTCAACGAGCGAATATTTCTTCTATTCGAGAGCAGTTAGTCGCAATGGCAGGAATCGGTCATCCACCAAGGTTTTTTAAGACGTTAGAAAGTTTAGGAGCAAAGCCTACCTACCAACAGGGTTTTGTTGACCATAAAGATTTTGAACCGTCAGAATTAGAGCAACTTACCAATAAAGGTAAACATCTGATTATGACGGAGAAAGATGCAGTAAAATGCGCGAGCTACGCGAAAGATAATTGGTGGTATCTGCCCGTTAGCGCAGTGTTTAGTTCAAGTGATGAAGCGCGTATTTTAAATATGATTAAAGAGGTTAAGGAAAAATATGGATCACCGTCTGCTTGAGATTGTTGCCTGTCCGGTATGTAAAGGTAAGCTTGCGTTCGATAAGGAAAAGCAAGAGTTAGTGTGTAAACTGGATCGTTTAGCCTATCCGATCAAAGAGGGAATCCCTGTGCTTCTTGAACCTGAAGCACGCAATATCTCAATGGACGAGGGCAGATAATGTCATTTACGGTTGTTATCCCTGCACGTTATCAATCGACACGCCTGCCAGGTAAACCTCTGGCAGACATTGGCGGTAAGCCGATGATTCAATGGGTGTATGAGCAAGCGATCCAAGCTGGTGCAGATAAGGTGATTGTCGCGACAGACGATAGCCGGGTTGAGCACGTTGTTAAAGCGTTTGGTGGTGAAGTATGCATGACTTCGCCAGACCATGAATCGGGTACAGAGCGTCTTGCTGAAGTCGTTGAAAAAATGGCAATTCCTGACGATCACATTATTGTCAATGTTCAGGGTGATGAGCCATTAATCCCACCAAGTATTATCGCTCAAGTTGCACGCAACTTAGCCAGTAATGAAGCGCCAATGGCGACGCTAGCGGTAGAAATCGACCATGAGTCGGAAGTGTTCAATCCAAACGCGGTAAAAGTGGTGACGGATAAAGACGGGTATGCGATGTACTTTAGCCGTGCAACGATTCCATGGGATCGTGACAATTTTGCTAATGACTCAAAGAGTATCGCGCAACCTTTAATGCGTCATATTGGTATCTATGCTTACCGTGCTGGATTTATCAATACTTACATCAATTGGCAACCTACCGTGCTTGAGAAAATTGAGTGTTTAGAGCAGCTACGAGTGCTTTGGTACGGTGAAAAAATCCATGTGGAAGTTGCTAAAGACGCGCCATCTGCGGGTGTAGATACACCAGAAGATCTTGAAGTGGTGAGAAAAATCATCGCTAACCGATAAAAGAAAAGGCCCGAGGGGCCTTTTTTAACATCTATATTTTCGCGTCATAATCATTTCGTTTTGGACAAGCGCCTAGTATCTCTCTGCGACCACTGTCTTTTAGTTCCTCCAGTCTGACGTCAAATCCCCACAAACGGTACAAGTGTTTTAACACTTCCTCATAGCTGTCATCTAAAGGGATACGATCGTGTGGAACGTATTGTAGAGTGAGTGAACGATCACCACGAACATCTACGTTAAATACCTGAATATTGGGTTCCAGGTTAGACAGATTGTACTGAGCGGCGAGCTTTTCTCTTATCGCTTGATAACCACTGTCATTATGAATGGCGCTCACCTCGATATAATTTTTTCGGTCATCATCGACGATGGCAAAAAGCTTAAAGTCGCGCATCAACTTTGGTGAAAGATACTGACTAATAAAGCTTTCATCTTTAAAGTTTTTCATCGCAAAGTGAACCGCTTCTAGCCAATCTGTTCCGGCAAGATCTGGGAACCACTCGCGATCTTCATCGGTCGGCTCTTCGCAAATTCTACGGATGTCGCGGAACATAGCGAATCCGAGTGCGTAGGGGTTAATACCACTGAAATAGGGGCTATTGTATGGCGGTTGTGCGACGACACCGGTATGACTATGCAAGAACTCAAGAATAAAACGGTCGGTGACTAATCCTTCGTCATAGAGATGATTGAGGATCGTATAGTGCCAAAATGTTGCCCACCCTTCATTCATCACTTGGGTTTGTTTCTGTGGGTAGAAGTACTGACTGATCTTACGCACAATGCGCACGATTTCACGTTGCCACGACTCAAGGAGTGGCGCGTGTTTCTCTATGAAGTACAGGATGTTTTCCTGAGGCTCAGAGGGGAAACGCGCCTTTTCGTTGTCAGGTTCTACCTTTGATTTAGGAACGGTACGCCACAAGTCGTTGACTTGGGATTGTAGGTAGGCTTCGCGCTCTTCTTGGCGAGACTTCTCTTCCGCGATGGAAATTTTCTCAGGGCGCTTGTAGCGGTCAACACCGAAGTTCATCAGCGCATGACAGGAATCCAATAGCGCTTCGACTTCCTTAACTCCATATTTTTGCTCACACTCAGCGATGTAGTTCTTAGCGAACAACAGATAATCGATGATAGAACTTGCGTCCGTCCAAGTCTGGAATAAGTAATTTCCTTTGAAAAACGAGTTGTGACCATAGCAGGCGTGTGCCATGACCAAAGCCTGCATAGTGACGGTATTTTCTTCCATCAAATAGGCAATACAGGGGTTTGAATTAATGACGATTTCGTAAGCAAGGCCCATTTGGCCATGTTTATAGCCTTGCTCGGTTTGAATAAATTTCTTACCAAATGACCAGTGATTATAGTTGATGGGCATACCAATGCTTGAGTAGGCATCCATCATCTGTTCTGAAGTGATCACTTCGATCTGGTTAGGGTAGGCGTCAAGCTTGTAGTGGTCAGCCACTCGCTTAATTTCAACATGGTATTGCTCAAGCAAATCGAACGTCCAGTCTGGACCATCCGGCAATGCTTTGCTTTTCGTTGGCTTTTTAGTTTTTGTTGTCATACGGCCTCCCTAAGCAGTCTCTTTTCTGAAAAGCTCTCTAAACACTGGGAAAATGTCCTCTACGCTGCGAATATTTTTCATCGCAAAGTTAGGGAAGCTCCCTTCGAGTTTTTCGTACTCATGCCACAAGGTTTGATGTGAACGACGAGTAATTTCGATATAAGAATAATACTGGCAGTGTGGCAGCAAATGTTTGGTTAGTAGTTCGCGACAACGCGGTGAGTCATCGGCCCAGTTATCACCGTCTGAAGCCTGCGCAGCATAGATATTCCATTCACCAACAGGGTAACGTTCAGCGACAATTTCATTCATCAGTTTTAATGCACTTGAAACAATGGTTCCCCCAGTTTCTTGGGAATAGAAAAACTCATGTTCGTCGACCTCTTTAGCCTGAGTATGATGGCGTATAAACACCACATCGACGTTTTCATATGTGCGCGTTAGAAAGAGATAGAGCAAGACATAAAAACGTTTCGCGATGTCTTTCGTCGCTTGGTCCATTGAGCCGGACACGTCCATCAGGCAGAACATCACAGCCTGACTTGAAGGAATAGGGCGGCGTTCGTAGTTTTTAAAGCGTAAGTCGAAGGTATCGATAAAGGGCACAGTTTCAATTCGACGACGCAGATCTTTGATTTCGTTCTGTCTACGCTGTTCTTCGAGCATCTGAGCTGGCTCAGACATTTTTACGCGGTCGAGCTCTTCCTCTAACTCACGTAGCATCCTTTTTTTGCCTGCTGTCATGGCGGTGCGTCGCGCGAGAGATTGCTGTAGAGATTTGACCACCGCGATATTGGCGGGAACCCCAGCCGTTTGATAACCGGCACGGTGGGGTTTCCATTCTGTGATTTTATTAATCTGATTTTTTTCTAAGTTTGGCAGTTCAAGATCTTCAAATAGGATGTCTAAGTATTCATCTTTAGAAATCTGGAAAACAAAATCATCTTGGCCTTCACCGTCCGCGCTGGCATCACCTTCTCCGGAACCGCCCCCTTGTCCCCCCCCTTTAGGGCGTTCAATTTTGTCCCCGGTGATAAATTGGTCATTACCCGGATGCACGCGTTCTTTTAGGCCGCCTTTGCCTTGATGAAATACAGGCTCTTTGATGTCCTTGTGCGGAATAGCGACATCTTCACCAGTTTCGGTGTTGGTGATTGAACGGCGATTTACTGCATCCGCCACAGACTCTTTAATCTGATCTTTATGGCGGCGCAAAAAGCGCTGGCGGTTTACAGCACTTTTATTTTTGCCGTTCAGTCGTCGGTCAATAAATTGCGCCATGAGTCACCCCTTATCTCATACAAGCCCTGCAACGAGGGCTGGATCAATCTTGCACCTAACACCTGCCAGAATAAAATAGACTGGCAGGTGAAGTACGGGCTAAAACACTGCTGCTATGATGATTTACGTACGCGTAGATACCATTCAGATAGCAAGCGAACTTGCTTCTCTGTGTAGCCCTTTTCCATCATACGGGCGACAAAATCATCGTGTTTCTTCTGATCATCAGAAGAGGTTTTAGTGTTAAAGGAGATAACTGGTAACAGTTCCTCGGTATTAGAGAACATTTTTTTCTCAATCACAGTGCGAAGTTTTTCGTAACTCGTCCAAACTGGATTGGTTCCGTTATTGTTTGCTCGTGCACGAAGCACGAAGTTAACGATTTCATTTCGGAAATCTTTTGGATTACTAATGCCGGCTGTTTTCTCGATTTTTTCTAGCTCATTGTTCAATGCTGATCGATCAAACAATTGCCCTGTCTCTGGATCGCGATACTCTTGGTCTTGAATCCAGAAATCGGCGTAAGTGACATATCGATCGAAGATGTTTTGTCCGTATTCGGAGTAAGACTCTAAGTAAGCGGTCTGAATCTCTTTGCCGATAAACTCGACGTAACGTGGCACTAGATAACCTTTTAAGAACTCGAGGTATCGCTCTGCCGTCTCTTGAGGGAACTGTTCACGCTCGATCTGTTGCTCGATGACATAGAAGAGGTGAACGGGGTTTGCCGCCACTTCGGTCTGATCGAAGTTAAAGACACGCGATAGAATTTTAAAGGCGAAACGGGTTGAAAGACCTGACATGCCTTCATCGACACCTGCGAAATCTCGGTATTCTTGGTAACTTTTCGCTTTTGGATCGGTGTCTTTAAGAGTTTCACCATCGTAAACGCGCATCTTAGAGAAGATGGACGAGTTTTCAGGCTCTTTTAGACGCGACAGAATACTGAACTGAGAAAGTAACTCTAAGGTACTTGGTGAACATGGTGCTTTTGACAGTTCCGAGTGGTCGAGTAGTTTTTGGTAAATCTTGACCTCTTCCGATACACGCAGACAGTAAGGCACTTTAACGATGTAAACACGGTCAAGGAATGCTTCATTGTTTTTGTTATTACGGAATGTTTGCCACTCGGATTCGTTTGAGTGAGCGAGTATCATGCCGTCAAATGGTAATGCGGAAAGCCCCTCGGTACCGTTGTAGTTTCCTTCTTGAGTCGCGGTTAAAAGAGGGTGTAGCACCTTGATTGGTGCTTTGAACATCTCGACAAATTCCATCAGGCCTTGGTTAGCACGACACAGTGCACCTGAGTAGCTATAAGCATCAGGGTCATCTTGAGAGAAGTGCTCTAACTGGCGGATATCGACTTTACCCACCAAAGATGAAATATCTTGGTTGTTTTCGTCGCCAGGTTCGGTTTTCGCGATGGCGCGCTGATCTAAAATCGACGGTCTCACTTTAACCACTTTGAACTTAGAAATGTCACCGCCAAATTCGTGTAAACGCTTCGCTGCCCAAGGTGACATAATCGAGCGGACATAACGCTTCTCAATGCCATACTCTTGTTTAAGTAATTCGCCATCCTCGGTGACATCGAATAAACAGAACGGATGGTCATTGACAGGGCTGCGCACACCGTTAGCGGAAAGTACGTAAATCGGCATTTGCTGCATTAATGATTTTAGTTTTTCGGCCAGTGATGATTTACCACCACCTACAGGACCGAGTAAGTACAAAATCTGTTTACGTTCTTCCAAGCCTTGAGCGGCATGTTTTAGGTAGGAAACTATTTGCTCAATGGCATCTTCCATACCGTAGAAATCTTTAAAGGTCTCGTAACGTGAAATGACCCTATTCGAGAAAATACGACTGAGTTGAGGATTCTGCGCAGTATCAATGACTTGTGGCTCACCGATGGCCATCAATAATCGTTCTGCTGCATTGGCGTAAGCACTTTTATCGTCTTTGCAAAGGCTTAGAAAGTCTTGTAGCGATAGTTCCTCATCCTTGGAGGCTTCGTAGCGTGCTTGGAAATGGTCGAAAATACTCATGGTGAATTCCCCTCTGAACCTGTCAAACCTGACAATAAACCCGCATAGAAAAGCAAATCCTTTCTTTATTAATCCTAGTTGGTTTTTAGAATTTTGCTTAAAAAATATGTGTTTAATTCCAATATGTTTTATCAATATAAAATTTGATTACTATGCAAAAACCATCGTGGTTAAAAAGCTTTTGTTACACCAATATAGAGGGGGGACATAGAGGGTAGTCCATTGATAGAGAGCGGAGTCACTACCTCTGCGAATATTGGGGTTGCCTACGTGTTCTAAGGGGTATCTCAATCACATGTAGAAAGGGCCGTTGCTTAGCAACGGCCCTTTTTAAATCAAGCGTTAAAGATTTGCTTTAGTTCATTTGCACACAAGTGGTACTGACGAGGGCAGTTGCGCCAGGTGTTTAGCATTCGACGGTATTTGTCCAGCATAGGCATTTGCGCGTTAAAATGATGTTCTCCCTTGCTGAACTGAGGGTATAGCCCTTCAGAATCAACTAGGAAGCGAACGTAGTTAACCAACTGTGCTTCCGATGCTGCATCAAAACCTAAGAAAGTTAGACGACGCTGGTCAACAAGCTTTTGCTCATCTTCAGAGAGCATTTTGTTTGATTCTTGCATCGCATGGTACATTTCCATGATGTCGATAATTTCGCGACACTCTGCGTCAACCAAACAGCCAAAGTCCTTATTGAGTTCGCGCATTTGTAGCTCGTATCCACGTTCCACTATCGTTTGCAAACGTTGATATTTAGCTGCGTTTTCAGGATCCATTTGTGACATCAAATAGTACTGATTCGATAGGATCAAACGTTGAGCGTTGGTCATTTCCATGGTGGCCTCACTAAAATAATCTAATACATTTTTAATGTGCTTAGGTTATCTGTTCCGGATTAACTGAAACATGATCTCAACACATATTTAATATCAAAAGTACAAAGATTGAGTAAGATTTTTTACTTGTCTTGGTGATAGTGATTATAGATATAGTCTCTATCCGAGAAGACGCGCAATAGTTCTGGTTTGAAAACCGTCAACATCGTCACAGTCATCCCATTAAGTAGACCTTCAGGAAAAGCGAGCAGAGGGGTAAACACGAGGTAGTTATCGTAAATCGTGACCCAATCATAGTCAGTTACTGCAAGCAGACAATAGGCATTGATGAGTAGATGGGCTGTGCCAGTCACGCATCCATTGAGAAAGCCAGCGATAAAGATAAACACAAAAATGTTACGCGGGAGGAAACGGTAACTAGCCAGAAATAATAGACAGCTAGTAAGAATTGGAAGTAAACAAGACAACAGTATGAACTGTGGTAGCTGGTAAATGGATAGTTCGCCAAACAGCGCCATTAATGCACAAACGACCATAGAGATTGCGTAGGCACTGCGCCAGCCATACATTAGAGTCAGAACGGTCAGTCCGAGAAAATGAATAGAGAGACCTTCTTTTATTCCTGCGTCGGCAGACCAAAGAAGGTAAAAAGCAAACACAACGCCGAACGTGACGTGCTGAAAGGTTCGTTCGCTAGTTAGCTTCGGCACCAATACTTGCACGACATCTCTCCAGACAAAAAAGCAGGAAAACAGTACTAGCGAAAGAGCAAACAGTTGATTCAGCGCCACGGAAACCTCAAAAAAAATACCAACCTTATGTAAGGTTGATATTTTTTACGAATTTCTTAACGAGTGGTATCAGTATTTAACGTTTGAGTGATACTGCTCAAGGATTGATACTATCTTGTCCATCGTCTCTTTTGAAGGAGGGTTAGTTCCTTCCAACGGGTATTCAATACCAAGGGCTTCCCATTTATGAGCGCCAAGCTTGTGATACGGCAGTAACTCAACCTTTTCGATGTTGTCCATATCTTTAATGAAATCGCCCAGCATATGTGCGGCTTCTTCGTCATCGGTATAACCAGGAACCACTACATAGCGAATCCACGTTTTCTGTCCAATTTTATGCAGGTAGCGCGCAAAATCTAATGTACGTTTGTTAGATACGCCGATGAAGTCATGATGGATTTCATCTTTCATATGCTTAAGGTCAAGCATAACCAAGTCAGTCGCATCCAACACTTCATCAATAACTTCAGTATGTTTGCGGATATAACCATTGGTATCGAGACAAGTGTGGATACCCTCTGCTTTGGCAGCGCGGAAGAAATCTCGCACGAATTCAGGTTGTAGCATGGCTTCGCCACCTGAACAGGTCACACCACCGCCGGAAGCATTCATAAAGTGTCGGTATGACTTCGCCTCGTTGATGATCTCCTCAACGGTCACTTCTTTACCGTCGTGAGTATCCCAAGTGTCGCGGTTGTGACAGTACATACAACGCATTAAGCAACCTTGCAGAAAAACGATAAAACGAATTCCTGGTCCATCTACTGTTCCGCAAGATTCAAAAGAATGAATACGACCGATTGTTGACATGAGCTCATCTCGTATTAGTAATTTGGCCGTTATTTTATTACAAATGGTAGGGATAAAATAGGTTTTCCGAACCTAGCTAACAAGAAAAGCTGAAATAAGAAAAAAACCGTTTCTTTGCTAAGATTTATGTTGTAGAAATGTTATTGGTAACAATTAAATCAATAATAACTAATAACAACAGTCAGGCAAAGTATTTTACATCTGTTTGATGTTAAGGGATTTTATATGGATATGCTTGCGCTCTCTCAAAAACAGAAAGTCACACTGTTTTTGATTGTTTTAACGATCGGATTCGCTTTTCTAGCCTTTTTTACTTCAGAAAGATTGTCGAAAATGAAGAGTCAATATCAAAGCAGTGCAGATATTGGTTCGGGGTCTCTGGCCATTTATCAGACCCAAAGTCGTATTCTTACGCTTGGTGGAACACTGGATAGCATGACGGGTGACAAGGTTGCAACGACCAAGACCCGTATTGAAGATATCGTTATGGCAATCAGCGATAACGCCAAGTTCCTCAAACAAGTTGGGCTGGTATCACAAGGTGATGAATTAACCCAAAGTGTCATGGACTTTAAAAGTGCCGTTACGCCTTGGTTAACATTGAAGCAAGAGTTGGGATTCAATATTGACGAAGGCAAGCTGGGGCAGATGAAGCAGACTGCGACCATCATCGAACAAAAAATCGCAGAAACCGGCATGGTGACGCTTAACTCTGATTTTCAGGCGATGGTAAAAGCGCAACAAAACTACTTATTGCAACCCTCTGAAGATAATTTGAAATTGTTCAATCGAGCAATGGCGAGCTTCGAAAGCATGTCCAATGTTTACGCGATGCTTGATCTTTATGAAAAAGAAATTGAACAGTACAAACAGGCTTTTGTGAGAGTGAGTGAGTTATCTCAACAGCTTGGCTCGGTTGAGAAGCAGCTTGATGCTGCAAAAGCCAAAATGACACGTTTGATTGGTGAGATTACCAATGAGCTGGGCGGCATTGGTGCTCGTTATCAAAACGTAGCAGAAACGACGTCGGCACAAACCTTGTGGTCTATTTTGGTTGCGTGTGTTGTGTTAGCGATCTTTACCATTGCAATTTTTGCCATGCAGAGTGCGTCTATGTCACGCTCATTGAATCGTACCAAAGAGATACTCAATAGCGTTTCTAAGGGCGACTTTTCCCAGCGAATGATTCTTTCCAAAAATCCAAACGATGAATTTAATCAGTTAGCATCAAGCATCAACCAGAGCTGTACAAATTTGGGTGAACTGGTTTCAGGCGTTCAAAGCAGCAGTTTGGCGCTATCGGGCAACGCTGCTGAACTTAATCAAGGATTAGACCTGCTTGCGCATCACCAGTCTGAGGTGCTCGGTCAGACTCAATTGCTGGCTTCGGCGACTGAAGAGGTGAGCGTGACCACCCAAGAAGTCTCCAACTCACTTGAGTTTGTTGCGGATATTAGCCGATCTTCAACCGATGCAGCGGAAGAAGGCGCTAAGGTTATCAGCGCTGCGATAGGTTCGATTGAAGAAGTAGGTGCCATAATGACGGCGGCTGCCGGACACATTCAGCAGTTGGAAGAGGCGTCAGCAAAAGTTGACTCAGTGATGGATATCATCAATGGCATTGCCGAACAAACCAATCTACTGGCGCTTAATGCGGCGATTGAGGCTGCGAGGGCAGGGGAACAAGGGCGAGGGTTTGCCGTTGTTGCGGATGAGGTGCGTAGTCTGGCTGTGCGAACGGTTGATGCGGTCTCTGAAATTTCAGGCACCATTGACACGATGAAGAAAGAGAGTGCGGAAGTGATTCAATACATAGGTCAGTCTGAATCCTCAATGATCGCAGGTCGTGAGCGAGGTCAGGAAGCCATGAACGCGCTGAAAATGATCACTGACAAAACCAACGAGGCGTCGCATCAAACGGAAGTTATTTTTGCTTCAATTAGAGAGTTGGCTACAACCAGTCAGTCGATGGCGGATAACATGACGCAAATCTCAGCGGCGATGAAAGAGCTTGAACAAAATAACGATCAGCTAAGAAAAGTCAGTGGGGTTGTTGAAGAGCGATCAGGCAGCCTCAATCAAGACTGCCTCAAGTTTACGATCTAATCGCGTTTAGAAGAACGCGTAGAGTGAAAGGGCGCCGGTTCCGTATATCGATTCCGGCGCCTCTTTGTAATCGGGAGTTTTCACGGTTGCAGTTAAGCTCGCGCCGAAACTTTGGTTATACCAAGCGAAGCCTGCGACTGCTGTTGCTTGATTGTTTTCCAGTGTAACGTCGTAGATATTCGGATTCTTACCATTTTTAACTACGTATTCAGTCACACCTGAACGCTCGCCTTCAATCGTAATGTCATTGAATCGGTAGCGTGCTTCGATACCCGTGAAGACAAACCAGCCACCCTGTGAACCACCAATCATACCGGCACGGAACGGGTTCTCGTTGTCAATGTTTGCCGCCCCCATGTTGCCGCCTAAATCTGAGCCCCAACGGAACATGAATCCTGTGGAAACATCACTGCGGAAGTTACCTGCATTGACTTCAGAGACATTGGAAATTTCGAAGTCTGTATTGGCAATTGCTCGCTGACGCCATAAGTTGAAGTGCGACAGATACCCGACGCTACCAACGAATTTATCGTCAACCTGATATGCCCAACCTCTTGGTTGATCTGAGCCGGTGATGCCGTGAACGATATCTTGTGCTTGATCGGCCAGAGAGCTCTCGCCAGTGGTACCGAGTGTGAGGTTAAAACGCTGAGCTTGTTGAGGGTGCAAACTAATATAGTTGAACTCAGTGTGCAGAAACCCTGCGTACGGTCGGTCATTGACCATAGGCGCTGTCGCTTCAATATCCGAAGGCGTGTACATCTTATGACCAAGGGTGAATTCAAACTTGTCGAGTGAAGCACCGCCCCAGAAAGAGAGACTCAAAGGGCTGAAGATAGGATAAGGCGTAATGCCCCCTGTTGTGTAGCTCAGAAACAGACCGTTGGTGTAGTCTTGGTCGACACCGAAGATACCATCGTTGTCGATAGAGAATGAAAGGGTCGATCTGTCAGAGGCGATACTACTTGCAGAAGCCAGTAGCAGAGGCAGAAAAATTATGCGGTTTAACTTCATGTGTCTGTGCTTAACTCAATTAGATGTCTGATAATACAAGATTAATCGATACAAATGTTAGCAATTAACATACCAGAGAGATGAACTGTGCACCGTATCGCTGATTTATCGGTGATAAATTGACAGAAAAAATAAAGCCCCGCTATTTAGCGGGGCTTCGTCAATCATTTAGCTGAGAATTATAGAGACTCAGTAAATGTACGTGCGATTACGTCTTGTTGCTGCTCTGTAGTTAGAGAGTTGAAACGTACAGCGTAACCAGATACACGGATTGTCAACTGAGGGTATTTCTCAGGGTGCTTAACTGCGTCTTCTAGAGTTTCACGGTTAAGTACGTTCACGTTTAGGTGCTGACCGCCTTCGATGCCTGCTTCATGGTGGAAGTAACCATCCATTAGACCTGCTAGGTTAGCACGTTGTGATGTTTCTTCTTTACCTAGTGCGTTTGGCACGATAGAGAAGGTGTAAGAGATACCGTCTTTTGCGTGAGCAAATGGTAGTTTACCTACAGATGTTAGAGACGCTACCGCACCTTTCTCATCACGACCGTGCATTGGGTTTGCACCTGGAGCAAATGGAGCACCTGCGCGACGACCATCTGGAGTGTTACCCGTCTTCTTACCGTATACCACGTTTGAAGTGATAGTCAGGATAGACTGAGTTGGGATTGCATCACGGTAAGTCTTAAGCTTACGGATCTTGTTCATGAACACTTCTACTAGTTCACAAGCAATGTCATCTACGCGAGCATCGTTGTTACCAAATTTAGGGTAGTCGCCTTCAATTTCGAAGTCGATTGCTACGCCATCTTCATCACGGATAGGTTTAACTCTCGCGTGTTTAATTGCAGATAGTGAGTCAGCTGCAACAGATAGACCAGCGATACCACAAGCCATAGTACGACGAACGTCACGGTCATGTAGAGCCATTAGTGCAGCTTCGTAGCTGTACTTGTCGTGCATGAAGTGGATAGAGTTCAGTGCAGTCACGTACTGCTTAGCTAGCCAATCCATGAAGTGGTCAAGTTTGCCCCATACGTCGTCGAAGTCTAGAACTTCGTCAGTGATCTTAGGCATTGCTGGACCAACTTGGATCTTCAGCTTCTCATCCACACCACCGTT
The DNA here is from genome assembly GCF_006124995.1 of Vibrio sp. Hep-1b-8. Lineage (GTDB taxonomy): Bacteria > Pseudomonadota > Gammaproteobacteria > Enterobacterales > Vibrionaceae > Vibrio. The sequence continues at coordinate 71,394 of NZ_QEWN01000129.1, read as the reverse complement.
GATTACGTATAGTAGTGTCTTAGCAAGGTTTGCACGAGCACCGAAGAACTGCATGTGTTTACCAATGATCATTGGTGATACACAACATGCGATAGCGTAGTCATCAGATTCGAAATCTGGACGCATTAGATCGTCGTTTTCGTACTGGATAGAAGAAGTGTCGATAGAAACTTTCGCACAGAACTTCTTGAAGCCATCAGGTAGTTTCTCAGACCAAAGTACAGTGATGTTTGGCTCTGGAGAAGGCCCCATAGTGTATAGAGAGTTTAGGAAACGGAAGTTAGTACGTGTAACTAGTGTACGACCGTCAAGCCCCATACCACCCATAGACTCAGTAGCCCAGATTGGGTCGCCAGAGAATAGGTCATCGTACTCAGGAGTACGTAGGAAACGAACCATACGTAGCTTCATTACGAAGTGGTCGATCATTTCCTGAGCTTCAACTTCAGTGATCTTACCTTCAGCGATGTCACGCTCGATGTAGATGTCTAGGAACGTAGAAGTACGACCCAGGGACATAGCAGCACCGTTTTGTGATTTAACTGCAGCTAGGTAACCGAAGTAAGTCCACTGGATAGCTTCTTGAGCTGTTTCAGCAGGACGAGAAATGTCGAAACCGTATTTCTCAGCCATCACTTTCATTTGGCCAAGTGCACGGTGCTGCTCAGCGATCTCTTCGCGAAGCTGCATTGTCATTTGAAGATCTTCGCCGTTCTCAAAACGCTCTTGTAGAGACTTGAATTGAGCCAGTTTGTCCTTCATTAAGTAGTCGATACCGTATAGAGCAACACGACGGTAGTCACCGATGATACGACCACGACCGTAAGCATCAGGCAGACCAGTTAGAACACCTGACTTACGACAAGCTAGGATGTCTGGAGTGTAGATATCAAATACACCAGCGTTGTGTGTTTTACGGTACTCAGTGTAGATTTTAGAGATTGCTGGATCTAGCTCGCGGTCGTACGCTTTGCAAGAACCTTCAACCATACGGATACCACCGTTAGGGATGATAGCACGTTTAAGAGGGGCATCAGTTTGAAGACCAACGATAGTTTCTAGGTCTTTCTCGATGTAGCCTGCATCGTGAGCAGTGATGGTAGAGATAAGGTCAGTATCGAAATCAACAGGTGCGTGAGTTGAGTTCTCAATCTTGATACCTTCCATTACCTTAGCCCAAAGCTTGTTTGTTGCTTCAGTACCTTCAGAAACTAGGAAAGATTCGTCGCCTTCATACGGTGCGTAGTTCTTTTGAATAAAATCGCGAACGTTTACTTCGTTTTGCCAATCACCTGCAGCAAAACCTTCCCAAGCTTTAGCAAATTGCTCTGCCATGACATACCTACCTTTTTAGTAGAAAAAACACGTACCTATCAAACCGTTGAGCCAGTTTGAGTCCCAAAAATGGGATGGTACACTCTTATGAATAACAATATGTATAGTCTTTAAAGTTAATTACCGAAAGGGCATAAAACTATAAATATTGTCACTACTTTTTACATGGTGTCTTATTAACTTGGTTTCAAGGATAAACTAAAAAAAATTTGCAAACCTTAAACTAAATCAATAAATGCTCGTTTGTTTAAATTATTTTTTAAAAAATAACTTGTCACTAAAAAAAAGTTGAGAGCCGAGGCCGGCTCTCAACATCTGTTTGCGTTATAGGAACGCTGCGATGCCGTATTGGCCTTCAAGCATACCTACTGCAAGCATAGCGATCAGACAGATAACCAGTACGCCTACTGGGATCACGATCTTATCGACGAACGATAGACGAGCTGCGCGTTCTTTATCACCAATCAGACCGTTGTTATCAAGCAGCATGGTTAGTGCCCAAGCTAATACAGGGTTCACAACAGCCGAGCCGAAGATACAGATACCTGCAGCTTGAGAGTCCTTAGAATCTTTAACCATTTGCATACCCGCTTCAAGTAGCGGAAGTGAGACACCGACAAGAAGAGCAACACGCATTACTGGAGGCCATACAGCGATATCCATAGGGAAACCAAGAATCGCAATGATCATAACCAACAAACCTAGCAGAATCGCACCAGCAGGAATAGGGCGCTTAGCGATGGCAGCTGGGATCATGTAAGTACCCCAAGATGATGTGATGTTACCACCACCCACTGCTGTACCTACCATCTGACGAATTGAACACATTGTCATAGTGTCATCTACGTCCATCAGTACTTTTTCAGTCTTTTTAGGGTAGTTCAGTTCTTGGAAGATACGGTGACCTAGGAAGTCAGGTGACCACATAGCAACCGCTAGAATGGCGAACGGAAGTGATGCAATAAAGTGTTCCATGTTTGGTAGACCAAGCATCCAACCTTGCTCTGTGCTGCCCCACCAGTAAACTGGGTTTAGGTTTGGCAGACCAGTTTCAGTCACGAACTTAATATCGAAGCCAGCACCAAGTACAAGCGCAATCACTAGACCAGTAAATGCACAAACAGGGATAGCCAACCAACGCTTGTTCACTTTAGCTAGGAAAGCATACAGCGCAATAGTGACGGCAAGTACGATAAGGCCAACATAGCCCATGCTACCAGCGGCAACCGTGTCAGACTGAAGACCCACAGCCCATGTCTGAATAGAGTTGATTTGGCTCATAGTACCGGTCAGACCGAGGAAGATCAGTAGGCCACCGGCCGTACCTTCTGAAGTCAGGTTGACCAACTTGGAGCCACCTTTTAGGAAACTCAGAAGTAAGCCAAAGATACCAATTAGGATAGCCAATGCAAGAGGGTGCGCACCTGCTAATGCGATGGTGCCGATAAGAGGGATCATTGGGCCGTGGTTACCGGCAAGGTTTGCTTTCGGGTTGATGAAACCAGAAGCGAGAACACAGAACAGTAATGCTGGGATCAGCATTTCTACTCGAGCCACTTCGATAGCAAACTCTTTACCAAGGTTAACGTGGTCCCAAGCAGCGGTTAGACCTTCAGCCCAAGACATCATTACCGCAGAGTACATCGCGATAATACCAATAGTACCGGCTAGAGCGGGTACCAAGTCTTCAAGTTCAAAGCGGAAATCACGACCAGGCAGGTTTAATCCGAAGCGGCGTGGCTTCATGATTTGCAGTTCGTGGTCTAGGTAGTCTGAACGGCTTTCAAACTCAGAAGCTGGGCGGTGCAGCTCTTGATAGCTCTTGTTTTCGATATCCGAATCAGAGTGCGGTTTATTGACTGCGTCTGACATAGATTCCTCATATTCTGAATAGTTAGTAAATCTGCGAAGAGGGACCAGATTATTGTTCTGAGACGGTCCGCTCTGTAAAAACCTGGTTTAGCTTCCTGCAATTTAATCCCGGCCTACCTCGCTGTAGCTCATGCTTGATGTGCTAAAGCATAGAGGATTTATTGCGAAAAGTACCTATATTGAGACTTTTAGCATTGAGGCGAGTTTAACTTGCTAACCCTAAAGAGTGATTGATTTAGATCACTTTATGAAAGGTTGTGAAAGAAAACTACACAAGCTGCAATTAGTTGCGAGCTTGTAATCAGTTTCACTGAAATAAAATTTCATAACGTAAGGTTTACTAGCGACCTCAACCCTTTACGAGTTGAAGGCGAATGGGGTAAAGATCGTTTATTGAGTTAGATCTTGTTTTTATAAAAATGTTAATACTGACGATTTGGATATTATCTGTGTTGTCGGGCGTTTTATGCGAAATATGGAGCGCTTTTAACTATTAAATGCATTATTAATCATATAAAGTGGCTATATATTGCTGATTTATAGGTTAATAATTTGTTGCAACTTGCTCGGGGGAGTGCTAGTTTGTATCGCAATGTGGGTGGAACCCAGCAGTCAACCAATCGTGATTACTATTAATGATTGGTCATAATAAAGACAGGGAGTATGAGCGCATGAAAGATGTACCAGCGCTGGATATAAAAGAACTGCACAAAACATTTGGACAGAATGAAGTTTTAAAGGGCATCTCATTGGAAGCCCACAAAGGGGACGTAATTTCCATTATCGGCTCATCCGGTTCAGGAAAAAGTACTTTTCTAAGATGTATCAATCTTCTTGAAACACCTACTGCTGGTGAAATTTGGGTTAACGGGGAATTAATCCAGATGAAAAACAATCGCCAAGGGGAGGCTGTTCCTGCCAATGAAAGACAGGTGCAACGAATTCGTTCCAGACTTGCTATGGTTTTCCAAGGGTTCAACCTTTGGTCACATATGACAGTCATGGAAAACGTTATTGAAGCTCCGGTTCACGTGTTAGGCGTGCCTAAAGCACAAGCGATCGAAAATGCAGAGCTGCTGCTTAAAAAAGTAGGGCTATATGAACGCAAAGATTATTATCCAGGTCATCTATCGGGCGGTCAGCAGCAGCGAGCAGCCATTGCACGCGCACTTGCCGTAGACCCAGAAGTGATGCTGTTCGATGAGCCGACATCGGCACTCGACCCTGAGTTAGTCGGTGAAGTTCTAGGCGTAATGCGCGACCTAGCAGAAGAGGGACGCACCATGCTAGTGGTCACTCATGAAATGGCGTTCGCGCGCGATGTTTCTAACCATGTGATGTTTTTGCATCAGGGATTGGTTGAGGAACAAGGCGACCCTGCGAAGCTATTTACAAACCCTGATTCTGAGCGTTTAAAGCAATTTATCTCATCAATTTACTAATAGCCGTTTAGCGGCAGACAAACACACATAAGTTACATATAAAAATCACAATCACAGGAGTATGGAAATGAAAAAGTGGTTATTAGCAGCAACACTGGCAGCTACCGCTGTGACTGGCACAGTACAAGCGAAAGAATGGAATGAAGTTCGCTTCGGTATTGAAGGTGCTTACCCTCCATTTAGCTGGACAGAAGCCGATGGTTCACTGAAAGGTTTTGACGTAGATATGGCAAACGCTCTATGTCAGGAAATGGCAGTGAAATGTAAGATCGTTGCTCAAGACTGGGATGGCATCATTCCTTCACTACTAGCACGTAAATACGACGCCATCATCGCAGCAATGTCTATTACTGAAGAGCGTAAGAAGAAAGTTGACTTCACTGGTAAATACGCACTTATCCCTAACAAGTTTATTGCTAAGAAAGGCGCTGGTCTTGATTTCGATAATCTGGATGGTCAGAAAATTGCTGTGCAGCGTGCAACAACTCACGACAAATACCTAACGGATAACTACGGCGACAAAGTAGAAATCGTTCGTTACGGTTCTTTCGATGAAGCTTACCTTGACCTTGCAAACGGTCGTGTAGTGGCAGTTCTTGGTGACGCTTCTGCTCTTGAAGAAGGTGTACTGAACAAAGCGGGTGGTGAAGGGTACGAATTCGTAGGCCCATCGCTAACTGACCCTAAATGGTTCGGTGAAGGTTTTGGTATCGCACTTCGCAAGCAAGATAAAGATCTGACCAAGAAGCTAGACCAAGCCATCCTATCTTTACGCGAGAAGGGGGTTTATCAAGAAATCGCGGCTAAATACTTCAACTACGACGTTTACGGTCAGTAATCGTTGCTAAGCGACCGTTGGTTCTTGTTCCTAGGAGTAGTAGCCAGCGGTCGATTTCTATAAAGTTTAGGGACCAGGAACTTACCTATGCTGGATTTACAAGGATATGAAGCCTCTATTATGAAAGGGGCCGTAGTGACCATAGAAGTCGCTCTGTTGTCATTATTGCTGGCTATGATTCTAGGTATGCTAGGTGCATTAGCCAAAATGGCCCCTTATCGCTGGGCACGAGCAATAGCCACTCTATACACCACGGTGATTCGTGGTATTCCCGACTTAGTTCTCATGATGTTGATTTTCTTTGGTGGACAAATTCTTCTCAACAACAGTTTGTACTCCATCAACGAAACACTAAACGAATGGTTTGCGGCAAGTGACCCAAGTCATGAGTGGACGTCATATTTACCAGATTACATTGATGTCAGCCCGTTTGTGGCAGGCGTCCTCACTATCGGATTCATTTTCGGCGCCTATATGGCAGAAACGTTCCGTGGTGCCATCATGGCAGTTGACTCCGGTGAACTTGAAGCTGCCAAAGCGTACGGTATGAGCTCTGTATTGGCTTTCCGTCGCATTCTTTTACCGCAGATGATTCGTCACGCCTTGCCAGGATTTGGTAACAACTGGCTCGTTTTGCTCAAGACAACGGCACTTGTGTCAATTATCGGTCTTGAGGATATGGTTCGGATGAGCTCACTGGCTGCTGGCTCGACAAAAATGCCATTTACCTTCTACATGGCGGTAGCGATTATTTTCTTATTCTTTACCAGTGTTTCAACAGGCTTCTTAAAGCTGGTAGAGCGCAAATTCAGTATTCATGCGAGGTAAAGAATGGATTTTTCACTGATTTTAGATAGTTTTCCCATCTATCTTGATGGATTAATGACCACCGCATGGCTGGTTGGTGTGGCTTTGATTATTGGATTGATTGTGGCGATTCCACTTGGGGTGGCACGCAACAGTCATAATGTGCTAATAAACGGACCGAGCTGGGCCTTCATCTATTTTTTCCGTGGCACACCGTTACTGGTTCAACTTTACCTAATTTACTATGGTATGGACCAATTTTTCCCAGTCAAAGACACCTTATGGGAGAACGCTTGGTTCTGTGCATTGGTCGCTTTTGTGCTTAATACTTCAGCATATACTGCTGAGATTATCCGCGGCGCAATCAATGGTCTGCCTAAGGGTGAAGTGGAAGCGGCTAAAGCTTATGGCATGAGTGCGTTTATGACTTATCGCCGCATCATTTTGCCAAGTGCTTTACGTCGTGCCCTTCCTGCCTATAGTAATGAAGTGATCTTTATGCTTCATGGTAGTGCCGTTGCTGGTATCGTGACGATCGTCGATTTAACTGGCGCAGCGCGTTTGGTTAACTCTCGCTACTATGCCCCGTTTGAATCTTTCCTCACAGCTGGAATGTTCTACATGGCGTTAACCTTTATTATCTTAGGCTGCTTTAAGTACGCTGAGAAACGCTTCTTAGCCTACTTGAGACCATTAAGCTAATGACAGAAAAACGGCACCGAAAGGTGCCGTTTTTATTTGAGTTCGGGTTTCGCCGTGATGTGCCGGCGTGTGACACATAACGTTAACTGAGAATGATCAGTATCGTACCAGCCAGAGTCATCAAAATATTGGCTATCGCATAAGTGCCGGCATAGCCTAAGGCAGGGATGGTTGATTTGGCATAATCATTAACGATATCCATCGCCGGTGCGCAGGTTCTGGCACCAATAATGGCACCAAACAGAAGTGCGCGGTTCATTTTCAGAATGTAGGCACCAACCAAATAAGCCAGTACAACGGGTACGACACTGACTAGGAAGGCGAGGCCAATTACTTGAACCCCAACCTGAGAAAGATGCTCGAACATCTTACCACCCGCACTCAGACCAATTCCGACCATAAAGAACATCAAGCCTAGGTCTTTAACCATATTTAGCGCACCTTGCGGTACGTAGCCAAATGTTGGATGGTTAGCGCGTAAGAAACCGAGTGTGATACCCGAAAGAAGCAATCCCACGGCATTACCGAGACCAAACGAGACTTGACCGAATGTCATGGTGATCAAACCAAACATAATGCCCAGAATGAAGAAGCTACAAAACGCGAGTAGATCCGCCATCTGGCTGTGGATTGAGATAAAACCGATTTTTTCCGCTAAGCCGTGGACACGACTTTTCTCACCACTGACCTGCAGCACATCACCTTTCGCCAAAACGATATCTAAATCCATCGGCATTTCAATCTGAGCACGAACCACGCGGTTGAGGAAACAGCCGTATTCGGAAAGATTCAAATCAGAAAGACGTTTACCGGCAATCGCATCACTTTTTACGACGATCTCTTCTTCGACGATACGCAAGTCTAGCAAGTTGCGATCGAAGACTTCTTTTCCGTTGCGGAAGCTAGGATCGAGACGGGCGTGACTATCTGGGAAGCCCACGAGAGCAATCTCATCCCCTTCTTGTAAAATAGCGTCACCATCAGGATGGGCGAGGATACCATTACGGCGAATACGCTCAATGTAGCAACCGGTTTGACGATAAATACCGAGTTCTCGTAAGTTCTTACCGTCAATCCAGTTAATCAACTCTTGACCAACGCGGTAAGCACGAATAATTGGCAAGTAAACTTTGCGCTGACCAGACCCCCCTAAACCGCGTTCTTGCGCAATTTGTTGTGCTGAGTCGGAAAGGTTCTGCTTTTGCAGTTTTGGCAGAAGCTTGGCAAACATGATCATACTGATTAAGCCGATCAGATAAGCCATCGCATAGCCGACAGACAGGTTCTCGATCACCTGAGCAAAGTCCATATTTCTTGGTGTGGTCGCTAAACCAGAATTGAGGGCGTCTTGGGCACCAACCAACACAGGCGTTGAAGTCAGGGCTCCCGCCATCATGCCTGCTGATAGACCGAAATCTAATCCCAGATGATGGCTGGCAAAATAGGTGATCGAAAGGGCTGTGGACAGCACCACCATACTCAAAATGAAGTAATGCTTACCGTCTCTGAAAAAAATACCGAAGAAGTTAGGGCCTGCTTCAATACCAACACAGTAGATAAACAACATAAATCCGATAGTTAATGCGTCAGCATTAAAGGTAAAACCGAGGTGTCCCATGATGAGCGATGTAATCAACACACCAATGGAGTTGCCCAATTGAAGGCTTCCAAAGCGGATTTTACCAATACCTAAGCCTATCGCTAGGACAACGAAAATAAGAAGAATGGGGTTCTGTTCGAGCAAGGTTACGACGTCAATGTTCACGGGCAATTCTTGTGTTGGTGCCGGGCAGTAAGTTATGTCAGCGAATTGTATCTGAATATTGCCAAAAGATAAGTGAAAATTTTGACAATTTATTGTTGAGTAGAGTTAAGAACAATATGACTGCGGTTGCAAACAGAATAGAAACAAAAAAAACCGCGTTAGACGCGGCTTTTTTAAAAACGGATTTATTACTCGGCGAATAGGCCTAGGTGTTCTTTAGCGTATGCTTCGAAGTCATCGCAACCACCGATGTGCTCTTGGTCGATGAAGATTTGTGGCACAGTCTCAACAGGTTTACCTACGGTTTTTTCTAGGTCTGCTTTAGAGATACCCTCTGCGTGGATATCAACGTAGCGGTAGTTGAAGTCATCGCGCTGTGCTTTTAGTGTTTCTGCGTGCTCTTTTGCGCGAACACAGTATGGGCAAGCTGGGCGACCAAAGATAACTACGAACATATTCTCTTTCTCCTGTAATTTGTTAACTGCAACTATGCCCGATCCAATGGCGGAAATAAAGTGGCATTTACCTGTTGTTTCAATAGGTGAAATCTATCGAACAAAAATTGAACCCAGTCAGTTATATTTAGCTATGAAACCTGTACTTTGTGTCGATAAAGCCATAAATTTTTTAAGGTTAATTGCTACAAATTGCACTTGGTCAAATTAATTAGTGGTAAATCGGTGCAATCTAATTGGGCCGGTGTGACAGGGAGAGGCAGAACATGTTTCAATTTATGACCTCCACGCGAATCATCTTTGGTGAAGGTGCACTGCAGTCATCATTGTCTGTACTGAATCAATATGGTTACAGCGTACTCTTAGTAACAAGTAAAAACCTCAGCAGAGCCTCTCCCGTTATTCAATATCTCAGTTCTCAAAACATGCGCTATCAGCATGTTGCTATCCGTGGTGAGCCCAACATTACAATGGTAGAAGAGACCGCATTAGTCGGTCGTAAATTTAGGCCAGACATGGTGGTCGCGATGGGCGGAGGGAGTGTTCTCGATATGGGCAAGGCACTTGCTGCTATCATTCCTAACCAAGGTGATGTGTATGACTATGTTGAGGTCGTGGGACGCAATGTTCCACTCAAGTCGAAGCCTATTCCTTTCATCGCGATACCAACTACCGCCAGTACCGGCTCTGAAGTGACGCGGAATGCAGTACTTCGATCAGGGCAAGACAAGGTTAAGGTAAGCTTAAGAAGCCCCGACATGTTAGCTGATGTGGCAATTGTCGACCCTACATTGACTTATGGTACCGATGTTGAGACATCAGCTCGGGGAGCAATGGACGCCTTCACTCATTTGATGGAAGCCTATGTATGTGGGCAGCCAAATCCGCTGACCGATATGATCTGTGAAGAGGGGTTGCGCAGATTAAGCAAATCTATCCTTGCTGCCTGCTTAAACGATCAACATTCCGCTCGGTCGGATCTTTCGTTTGCTGCAATGCTGGGCGGCATGGCGGTCACCAATGCCAAACTGGGTGCGGCACATGGATTGGCATCCGCTTTGGGCGGCAAACTCAATGCCCCTCATAGTATTATCACCGCCCGTCTCGCGCCCTACGTGATGTTGGAGAATATTCATGCCGCAGAACGTGCCGGACGAGATGATGTGTTGGATCGCTACGCTAAGATAGCGAGTATTGTCTCTGGGCGTGTCAATGCTTGCCGCGAAGATTCGGTATTATGGGTCAACATGATGCTTGATCGGTTAGGTTTACCAAAACTCGACCAGTTTGGAGTTTGTACAACATCATTCGAAAATGTTGCTGAAGATGCGTTAAAGTCAGTGGCAATAAGAGGTAATCCTCTTCCGCTGACCAAAGAACGTTTGACGCATATCCTACAACAGGTATGTCAGTGCGATGGTTCCTGCCAAGAGGAGATACCATTTGAACACCAGTGTGAAGCCAGTGTGGTCAGGCTAGGTGGAGATAAACTGGATGAGGGACGTTTGCAAAACAGCTAACTAGAAACGGAGCGTTAAACGCTCCGTTTCTAGTTAAAATTGTGACAGCTTGTCGTATCGAGAATCTTTCAATACGTCTTTAACGCGTTTGAGGTTTTCACGGAAACCAGAACCACGACGCAGTGTAAAACCTGTTGCCAAAACATCAATCACGGTCATTTGAACCACGCGGCTTGCCATTGGCATGTAGACATCGGTGTCTTCTGGGACATCTAGTGAAATAGACAAAGAGCTGGCTTTATCTAACGGCGAGTCTTTAGCCGTAATGGCGATTACCGTCGCCCCATTTTCACGTGCAAGGTTCGCGATCTCGACTTGGCTCTTAGTTCGACCAGTGTGAGAAATCAGAACGATCACATCATTGTCAGTGCAGTTAATACAGCTCATACGCTGCATAACGATATCTTCAAAACAGGTGATTGGGATATTGAAACGGATAAATTTGTTTTGAGCATCTTTTGCTACTGCTGATGATGCACCCAATCCGAAAAATGAAATGCGCTTCGCCTGAGTAAGAAGATCAACTGCACGGTTAATTTGCATTGGGTCAAGGCTGTTTTTGGCTACGTCTAAACACGCCATAGTAGATTCAAAAATCTTATGCGTGTAGGCGTCTGGACCATCATCTTCCTCAACATTGCGGTTTACATAAGGTGTTCCGTTAGCAAGGCTTTGCGCTAAATGAAGCTTAAAATCAGGGAAACCTTTAGTGTCCAAGCGACGACAAAAACGGTTAACCGTTGGCTCACTTACGTCAGCCATCTTAGCCAGTGTAGCAATACTAGAATGAATCGCAGTCTGAGGGGAAGCCATGATAACTTCGGCGACCTTACGCTCTGACTTACTAAAGTTTTCTAGATTTTTTTGAATTTTTTCTAATGTATTCATAGTGTTCACGAGGGTATAGAGAACAACTCACCAGATATACCCGTAATTAATGATAGGAAACAACCAGTTTCCCAAAAGGTAAGTGCAATCCGGCGCCATGCGACCAGTATAAACCTAAGCCAAAGGTTTACGGCAATATTTCTATCTGTCAATTGGCTATTATATGACAAGCCTCAAACTAAATTTTGTCTAAACTACAGAAATCATATCCTGAGCCAGAAAAAAACAAAATCTGAAGCCTGTGTTGATAGGGAAATTACACTTTTCCAGAAAGAAAGTTTCAGTTTAAGGCTGATGATTAACGATTTCTGTACATAGCTCATCAATCCTAGCCATCAAGTTAGGTACTTGAGTCGCGATAACTCTTTGCTCCTCAAGAACGGAACTAAGAATATCCCTTCCGGTGAGTGGGTTAGCGAGCACCACACGAAAAACGATCGTGTTAAGGTGATTCCACTGTTCAGGGTTAAGGCGTGTTCGTGAGACAAATGATTTACCTGTTTCACGTTGACGCTTCTGAATGAACATGGTCAATTCGTTGAGCAATTCATTGAGCTGCTCAGTTTGTTTACCCGTTGAGAGCTTGAGTGCAGCTTTGACATGCGCAGGTAAATATCGATAAGTAAGCAGACACAGTTCAGGCTCAGAAACAAGTTCGAAGTCCGGTTGCTGATGGATAAGGTCGGCAAAGTAGCGAGCTTTTTCGATACTTTGGTCAATGAGCAGCTCATAACCTGGGCGGCTGATAATATGCATTGCGGCATACACCAGCATCGCCATTCCGGAGCGAGAGCCTTCCAACGTATGGCTGCCAAGATCTTTTGAACCTTTACGCAAAATGTACTGTGCGTGGTGTTCAATAGACTTCATCGCATCAGGTTGTTTGAACAGAACCATGCCGGCGCCCATTGGGATGTATAGCTGTTTGTGTGCGTCGATGGTGACAGAGTCTGCTAATTCAACGCCATCCAATAAGTGTCTATGATTGTTAGACATCAATGTCGCCCCCCCCCACGCTGCATCAACGTGGAAGTGACACTCTTCTTTTTTACAGATCTCAGCGATGGCGCGTAATGGGTCGATGTTGCCAGTTTCAGTGGTTCCTGCGACCCCAATTACCGCAAACGGTTTGATGTTGTGCGCTTTAAGTTCGATGATCTTCTGTTGTAAGGCCGCTGGGCAAATTCGGTTGTTGCTGTCGGTTTTAACCGCAACCAATCCCTCTTGACCGATGCCCAATACATCCGCCGCTTTTTTCAGTGAGTAGTGACCGCGTTCAGACACCAAGACAGCAAGCCCTTCGTAGCCATAATGCTTCATGGCTTTGAATAGACCTTCTTTCTCAACGCCTTTGAAAGAGCCTTGCGCTCTTAGAGCGTTGTTACGTGCGACCCAAAGAGCGGTAATATTCGCTATTGTACCACCTGAACAAAACGCGCCCAGAGAGTGGTTTGCGCTATGCATCCATTGTGCGTAGAAGTGGTCATCTTGCCCGTAAATCAGACGATGCAACATGCCAAGGACTTGACGTTCCAGTGGCGTGAAGGCTTTTGAAGTCTCAATCTTTACCAAGTTTTGGTTGAGAGCAATCATGATTTTCGACAGTGGCATGAGAAAGTAGGGCAGTGCCGACGTCATATGACCAATAAAGCTAGGCGCCGAAGTATGGACAGAGTGGGAAACTAACGTATCCAGCAGGTGCTGGGTGTGGTCGGAGACAAATTCAGGTTGCTCAGGTATAGATGCTCGAGAGAAGTCTTTTTCGATGTCTCGCAGCGGTTTTTCTTCTGCTACGATATGTTCACGCAGAAACTTATTCAAGTTGCGTGAAAGCTCTTCGTCGATTTTGGTTAGCGTTGAGTCAGGCCCTTCAGGTACTGTGAAAATTCGGAGTAAGCTCTCGAAACTCACATCAGCCGTTTTTTGTTCCGGTATCATACAGCTTCATTGCTCTAATCGTTCTTGTTGCAAGCGGGACAATCTAAACGAAAACGGGAACAATGTCCCGTCTTAATTAAAGATTGTTGGTGTTTGGTGGGGATAAACACTGAGATGATGCCAAAGCCCCTGCAATAGCTGTGACTATTGGCAATTGATGGCTTCTAGATTCTTGATTGATTCATTGTAGCGTTTAAGGGCTGAATCAATTTTGGTTGGATGGCTGAGTAGATCAGCGAAAGCAGAACGAAGCTGGTAGTTTTTCTCATGTGGCGTCGCTTGGCGATCTGCGAACGTGATCTGAGCAAGTTGTCCAAGTTCGTCGCTGCGAGAGGCAAGTACCTTAATATCTTTCTGTTCAAGCTGTAACCATGCTTCGACAGGTTGAGCGGTTGCAACTTTTGTAGGATCTTGTTTAAGGTAGTAATGAACTGCTGCTCGATTGAGTTCGAAGTGGTTTTTACGCCCTTTAAGGAACCATTCGCTGACTTCTTTCAACTCTGGATACTGCTCAGCGGTAAGCTGGGATAAATCTTCATACCAGTGCAGAGAAGCGTCAATGTACGCATCATATTTTTGTGACATGCAGGTGTTGTCTGCGGCTGCGGCCATTGTTGAGGTGGCGGCGAGTAGCAGTGCAGCAATCGTACGTTTCATAATGATTCCTTTTGAATATAATTATTATACTAATATTTTCTAATTTAGTGCTTTCTAAAATTAATGGCTTGTAAGCGGCCAATATAAATAATTTTCTTGTCGATTCCTGCGATCTAGCCTGCAAGTGAGACAAAGAAAAGCATCAAAACGGGCACGAGAAGGCTAAGAATAAATCCACTTACGATAGCAATGGGTACACAGCGAACCCCACCGGTTGTCTGAATCACTGGTAGCGTAAAGTCCATCGCGGTTGCCCCTGCATAACCAATTGAAGTACACGGACGGGTTCTAATAAACAAAGGGATTAGAACTAACGCAATCAGCTCACGTAAGAGCTCAATCATGAATGACGCCCCACCATACACTGGACCAAAAGCATCACCCATCAAAATACCAGCTAAAGAGTACCAGCCAAAACCAGACGCCATAGCGAGGCCACGATAGAGGTCGATATCGAGGATCAGAGCCGAAATAACACCGCCGATCATAGAGCTTGCGACTATGGTCAGTGCGATGACCATGCCCTGCTTATTAAGAAGAATTTGGCGCAGAGTGAGGCCGCTATTTCGAAGTTGGATGCCAATAAAAAATAGCAGTAAAAAGAGAATCCATTCGCTTGCGGTGTCAACCCAGCTAAGATCGATTGGCAGCATAAGGCCGATGACCAGTCCACCGCCGACAACCAAAATCAGTTTGGCAGATTCCATCGCCATCGCAGAAAGCGGCAACTTGGTATTACTGGCATCGGTATGAATGGGTAGCCATTTGTCGATCAATGGCAGTACCGCCAAGTTCGCTAAACTTAGACAGGTAAAAAATACCGCTGTCGTCTTTAGAATCAATTGGAGGTTCTGACCGAGATTATCCAGTGCCGCTAAACTCAAGCCCATTAGCGCCAGAATGACGTAAATAAGGTTTGATGTTGTGGCGTTGATTTTATCTAGGAGTGACTTTTTAGATATAGAAATGAAGTACCCCACCACAAGTGGGGCAAAGATAAATAACATCCCTGAAAACATGATACTTCCTGTTCGTGGTTACAAACCACTTGCGCTAATAAGTTCATCTATTTGAGTATTGAACTCAATATCACTTAAATTACTGAGTTTGTACAGTATATCCGCGCCTGTTACATCAAATTCTACAGTGTGTTCATCTATGTGCTCGTCTTGACGACGGAACATTAGTATATGATTAGCAATTCTGGCGATATCAAGGTAAGTCACTGCTAAGTCAGATTTTGTTTTGGTTTGGTTTGAGGCAACTTCTAGGAAGTCATTGTCAAAGCCCCAGCTTTCAAGAACTAGTGAACTAGCGTTAGAACACTGACGGTCGAACACCTGAAAAGCAATCTCTTCGTCAAGGTAATTTCCTTGCTCTAGGTAGCTATGATATTCGCTAATAATGCAGAATAAGCCGATATCGGCGAGCAAACCTGCCAGAAGTGCCTTGTCAGTTTCGATATGTTGATATCTTGGTGATTCTGATTCTTTAAATCCACGAGCAACGAGAACCATAGTGGCGGCAAGCTCTCGTGAGTTTGCAGCACTCTGCACCAGCATTCTGTTGCATGAAGGGCTTAGGTTGATCGAATGCTTTAGCTGCTCAATTGCCTGAGCAGTCACTATGTCACGTACGCGTAAAATACCCAAACGAGATACCGCGGTAACTAAGTCGGTGCAAGTGATATTGCGGCGATTAAAAATGACTGAGTTAGCGACGCGAATAACGATGGCTGCGAGGCCAGGATCTTCCAACAAACTATCAGCGACGTCAGCAATACCTGTGGAGTCTTGCGAACATAATTGCTGGATCTTTAATACCACATCAGGGATAGGAGGCAGTGATATCTTCCGCGATTTGATTGAGTGTTCAATAAGAACTGAAAACTCAGATTCGATGCCTTTAATTAAAAGCTCATTATTCTGCGGTAGCCAATAAAATGATAGGTGATTCATAAGTGCTAGAAGGTTAATTTGTCCTATGCAGTGTAGCGTTTTCCTACATACTTTAGCAAACAATAGATTACTTATATTGATAGGTTTTGTGATACGGGATGTTGTGAAAGCTATGGCATTCAAAGGACGTAAAGTACTAAATTGTGACACTTAATCCAGAATTGCCCCTTTCTCATGCAATTGATGTGACGCATGCCCAGACTTATTTCGTTTCGTTAACTATCATTCTTATTGTTGTTATCACTCTGGCTCAAACAAAAAAATTAACTGCTCGAGTGTGTTTTTATCTTTCGCTTATAACTGCTGCTATCTGGTGATCACGACTAATCGGGGTTTTTGATTGAGGATCAATGGATATGACAGAGCAACAATTTATTCAATATGTTAAGAAATTTGGTGACTTCCAGAAACGATCAATGTTTGGTGGTACTGGGTTATTCAAAGACGACGCAATGTTCGCTCTTCTTAGCGCGAATAAAATTTTCATCCGTGGTGCTGAAGCACTCGACGAAGAGTTAAGAGCTCTTAATTGCGAGAAGTATCGCCACGTTAAA
The DNA here is from genome assembly GCF_006124995.1 of Vibrio sp. Hep-1b-8. GTDB lineage: Bacteria > Pseudomonadota > Gammaproteobacteria > Enterobacterales > Vibrionaceae > Vibrio. The sequence goes on along the minus strand of NZ_QEWN01000129.1, from coordinate 54,663 downwards.
AAACAGACGACAGCAACCGTTAACTACTACGACATTACCTCACTTTTTGTTGATAACTTTGAACGTGTCGAAGAGTTAGTTGAGCAATCCATTAAGTGTTCTGTATCACAACGTAAATACAAACGTTCTTCTGCTAATCGTCGCCTTAGAGATTTGCCTAATATGCAGTTGACGCTAGAGCGCATGGTTAAAAAAGCCGGTGTGGAAGATGTTGATACCTTCCTAGAACTCGGTGCAGCGGCAGTATTTAGCCGTGTCAAAGAAGCTTATGGCAGTGATGTAGATGTCAAGCTACTGTGGAAGTTTGCCGGTGCAGTCGAAGGGATTCATTGGAAACTGATTCAGGAACCACGCAAGCGTCAACTATTGGCTAACTGCCACTAGATTAATCGTCACTTTAAGTGTTCGCTCAAAGCAAATGGATTTGCATAAAAAACCGAGGCAGTGCCTCGGTTTTTTAACAATTACGTTCTATTAGAATTTAAAACGTGTAGTGAACATTAGCTGATCACCGTAGAAGTCATTGATACGCGCTTCAGCACCTAGAGAGAATAGCTCTGTAGAGTGGAATCGTGCGTAGGCTGAACCAATCCACTTGTCGTCGTCATCAATTGAGACATAGCCACCTTTACCACCTACTTCTAGTTGTGGACCTAACCACTGGCGGATGCCTAAATTCAGTTCCATGCCTGTGTTGGTTCCGCGACTGTAACCGTTACGGCCCTGATCACCTGTGTCAACAAGGCGAAGAAGCATTTCACCAGTAAAGTCAGCCCAGTTATTGATTGGAGCATGGAAACCGAAGCCTGCTGCTGCATCGTAGTCACCTTCGAACTCAGAGTCCACTCGACCTAAAATGTGAGCGTTAGGGTGGATTGACTTACTCATTGCTGCACCGAAAGTTACAGGACTAGCACCGATACGAGCTTCTAAGTAGTCATAACTGAAGTTACTCATGACCGCAGGGCTATTTGGATCGGTTTGAGCAAATGATTGACCGGATGCAAGCACTAAAGCTGCAGCTAAGATTGTTTTACGCATATGGACGATAAACCTATATCTTGTTAATTTCCTTGGTCTTTAGCGACACAAGCGCTATGACATTAATTACGACATGATAATGCATCATAGCAATGGTCACTATAAAAATGTCATTGTTTTGTCGTTATTTATACCTATAAGCAATCTGTGTGCCATAAATGATTATTTATTCACCAAATTCGAGGCGATTTTTAGCCATAGCTTCAAACATTCTTTCAGTATCTAAAGCCGACGCCCAAGGCATTAAGTTAGATTCGTTGTCGATGATATAGGTAGTCAACTGGTCTTTAATCACTTTGCGTAGCTCATCACCACGCCAAGGTTTAGCAATGTAAAAATCTAGGCTGGAGTGATTGATTGCTTCAACGGTGTCTTCCAAACCTGCTTGTCCGGTTAGGAGCAACTTGCGCGTGGCCTTGGTTTGAGGGTCATCATTCAACTCGATAAGAAATTGGATGCCCGTTTGCTCAGGCATGATGTGGTCACACAAGATCAGCGCCAGTTTTACGTCTTCTTGCTGTGCTTCATGGATGATATCCTTAGCCTCTTTTACCGACTCAGCCGGTTCGAGTATAAAGTGCTCTTCGAAGCAGTCTAAGTCTTGAATGACGCTGTCCAATACTTCTCGTTCATCATCGACACATAAGATTAGGTATTTGTTCATTCGGGACTCCTTGGCGAAATAGCCAGTTGACGGCAGGGCAGCCAAACTGACATTGACGTAAATTGGTTTTCAACAGACTCGACCTCAATTCTACCGCCGTGCTGATGGACAATTTGCTGGCAGACAGATAATCCAATACCCAAGCCAAAATTGCCTTCTTTCTTGGTGGTAAAGTTGAGATCGAACATTTGTGTCTTAACAGAGTGGGGGATACCACAGCCGTTATCGGTAAATGTCACCACAACCCAGTCTTGATCTGCGTTGTGGGTATTTTGGGTCTCAATCCTCAATACTCCTTGTTGGGGAAAAGCATCAATGGCATTGGAAATGAGGTTGGTCCAGACTTGCTGTAATGCAATCGGTAGGCATTGAATGGTCGGAATGTCAGCATAATGACGCTCAACTGAATGAAATTTGAGTTTGTTCTCAAAAATGGTCAGTGTGTCTTCGATGCCTTCGTGAATATCTGCGAGATGAAAGCGCTCGTCGTCTGGTCGCGCGTACCCTTTGAGGCTTTTAACCATGTCTGCGATTCTTCCAGCACAAACATTAATGGAGCGCAGCGTCGAACCCGCCAGATAGTAATCTTCTAACTTTTCAAGTTGCTCTAAGGTTCGTTCAGGATCCTTTTGTGCCAGATCATGCCAATTGGTTTGTGTCTCTAAACCGAGTTTGACCAGTTTTTTAGCGATTCTTCGGTGGCTGACTAAAGCTTCAACATCGCGAACAATGGCTCGTTCGGTTGCGGTTGAACGCGGGCGTTGAGTCAGCCCTTGTTTGAGGACTGAGATACCTTCGAGCCCGATGTCATCAATCGAATGAACGTCGACCAGATGTTGCATCTTTTCGGTCAAGAGGTCGGTGCCGCGCAGTATTGCTGCAACTGGATTGTTGAGTTCGTGGGCGACGCCTGCGACGAGTTGCCCCAACATTGCCATCTTTTCACGTTCAATGAGTTGCTGGTGGGCAAGCTCTAAGGATTCAAGCGTTTTTTGTAATTCTAATTTAGTGTTAATGCTGCGCTGTAGTCGGCGGTTAAAGTGGCGAAGCAGCAAGTTAGTAAAGAGTGGTAACAGCGTCATATTGGAGTGCATGACCTTACCAAACACTTCTCGATCTAACTTAATAACTTCAGTCTGTGAGAGTGTGACTGCGGTTGAGAATGAAGGTTCTCCGGTCACAAAAGACATACCACCGACAATATTCCCCTGTGAGTGTCTAACCACTTCTCTTTGTCGGCCAATATCATCTTTTTTATACAGGGCAACTTGACCTTTGGTTATGAACCATAGGAACTGGTTCTCTTCACCTTCTTTGGTCAGTAAGTGGTCCGGTGAATAGGTTCTTATCGCCCGACTTTCATCTTGATCAGCAAAGAATTCCAGCAGTGCGGTGGTGACCTGTTGGGCTAATTGTTGATCGGAAAGGCTATGATGATCGGTAATAAAACCTTCTCGATAGCTGCGCATCTTCTGTTCGATGTGGGCACGTAGCAGTCGATGCTGATCGAGCACCATACTATACGCGAGTAAGTTATCTTTATCGTTTTGTAGAATAAAGGTCGTCAGTTCTTTCTGCGCGATTTGGTGAACGAGATTGTCTTGCAACGGTTTGGTTAAGCAGTGGTCTAACCGACCATCATTCACCGCTGACAAGATAGCCTGTATATCCTGTCCGCAACTGATTAAGATTTTACGTGCTCGTTGGGTGTGACTGTTTTTGTCGAGCTGGATAAGAAAGTCAGCGCCGTTGAAATTTTCATGGTGGCTAGCAATGACAAGTGCGACGGTTTGGTTTTGCTCTAGGCAATACTCAAGCGCTGCGTGAGCCTCGTCGAGTGAGTCGGCGGTATGCAGGTCGAATTTGGCAGAAAGAGGGCTGAGTTCACGCCTCAGCTGCTCGATACTAATTGGGTTGTTATCTAAACACAGTACGGCAAAATGATTCACGAGTAAGCTACAATTTGAAAATCCACAGGGATAACTGTATCAAGGTTGAAAAAAATGTATTGAGAGCTAGGTATGAGAATTTCTGATGTTTTTAATAGAAAGCCAATACTCTGATTTATCTCAATGTTTTTTCGTGTAGACTGGATGAAATCGAAGTTTAAGAAATTTATACCATGGAACTTAAAAAAATTGCTGCCATAGGCGGTGCTGTTGTACTTGGATTATGTTGGCCACTTGCTGTCGGTCAGATTGGACAAGCCGTTATTAGTGATGGTATCGCTCACCTTAATAGTGATTCCATAAAAGCAGAAATCGTAGAGTATGACAGAGGCTACTTGTCATCTACGGTAAAAACTCGCTATACGGTTTTTGATCCAACGTTGGCTGAGCAGCTTGCCGTCGATGGTTTGCCAACCGAGGTTGTGCTCACGAGTCATGTAAGCCATGGTTTATTTAATCTTAAAGCGGAATCGGTCATAGATAACCAGCCGGAACTGCCATTGACTTTAAACACAGTCACTCAACTCAACGGTAATACCGATTACGTCTTATCAATGGCCAACTGGAATCAGGTTTCTGAAGGTCCGGATGGGGCTATTGTTTCTGTGACCGCATCAACGCTGAAAGGGCATATCAGCGTATTGGGTGATTTAACCTATCAGCTAAGTGTTCCGTCGGTAGAGGTTGACTTCAATTCCGGTGAAAAAGTGCTGCTTTCTGGATTATCGGGTCAAGGTGAAGGAAAGAAAATTAACAGCTTTTGGATTGGCGAACAGACGCTAAAAGTGGCAGCAGCGTCCATCCTAGATGTGGATCAGTCGCCGCTATTTAGCCTTAGCGACAGTCAGTATACTTTCACAAGCTCATTTGACGACGTGGAAAAAACGGTCAGCAGCCAACATGTTGTCGATTTAAGAGATCTAGTGACTGTCGATGGTGATGTGGATAGCGTGTCAATTGACCTTGCATTTGGCGGCTTAGATAGCGTTGCTTTTGAGCATTTGGTCAATCTCTATCAGAACAACCCAATGCCAACCAATGAGGACATTGATGCCGCGGTACCATATGTGGAAAGTTTATTCTCAAAAGGTTTTTACCTTGCAATGAACAAAATGGCAGTTAAGTTAGGCGATGAGAGTGAATTTGAGTCTAAATGGCAGATAACTGTTCCTCAAGGGACTGACAACGTTACACAGAATCCAGCCATGATTTTGCCTGCGCTAACTGGCGATCTAGACACCTTCTTTTCTAATGGTTTAGTTACTCAATACCCATTTATACAGCAAGGCATTGATGAAGCGATGGTGATGGAACTGATTAAAGAAACCGACCAGGGCTACCAGATTAAAGCGGAGCTGAAAGAAGGTAATTTAGTGTTCGCTAACGGGCAGCAAATTCCTCTAATGGCGTTGCTTCTACCCGCATTGATGACGCCGTAATTGCAAAATTTAATTGCTTAGAGAGAAAAGAGGTCTTAAGACCTCTTTTCTTGCTTTTTATCAAGCAAAAAACATGGTATTAATCGATCAATCTCTTATAGAAGCATATGCAAGGAAAGTATAGATGAGCAAGGTTTTCAACTTTAGCGCAGGCCCCGCAGCACTGCCTAAAGAGGTGATGGAAAAAGCACAACAAGAATTTGTCGATTGGAATGACCTAGGTACGTCGGTGATGGAAATCAGTCACCGTAGTAAAGAGTTCATCAAGGTTGCGGAAGAGGCCGAACAGGATCTCCGCGATTTGCTAAACATTCCTAACAACTACAAAGTTCTTTTCTGCCAAGGTGGAGCACGAGCGCAGTTTGCTGCCGTACCACTGAACTTGCTAGGTGAAGCCAACAAAGCGACCTACATTGATGCTGGTTACTGGGCTGAGAGCGCTATCGATGAAGCGCAAAAGTACTGCCAAGTTGATACTTTTGTGGCGAAAACAGACATTGACGGTAAAACGGCGGTGTTGCCTGCTTCTGAATGGCAAATCGCTCCTGATGCAGCATATGTTCATTTCTGTCCAAATGAAACTATCGATGGTGTCGAAATCAGTGACTTACCAACAACAGACAAGCCAATTGTTGCCGATATGTCATCGAATATTCTTTCGCGCCAAATCGATGTCTCTAAGTATGGGGTTATCTATGCAGGCGCACAGAAAAACATCGGCCCTGCTGGTATCTGTATTGCCATTGTTCGTGATGACTTGTTAGAGCTAGCGAGCAACGTCGTTCCGAGCTTTATGAATTACAAAGTATTGGCGGAAAAAGATTCGATGTTTAATACGCCTCCAACCTATGCTTGGTACTTGTCTGGCTTGGTTTTCAAATGGCTGAAAGAGCAGGGCGGTGTGGCTGAAGTCGAAAAAGTAAACCAAGAGAAGGCGGCGCTGCTTTACAATCAAATCGATGGTTCAGATTTCTACATTAACAATGTGCATCCGAACAACCGCTCGCGTATGAATGTTCCTTTCCAGCTAGCTAAGCCAGAGCTTGACGGGCTGTTTTTGCAGCAGGCAGCCGAGCGCGGAATGGTGGCACTCAAAGGTCACCGAGTTGCGGGTGGAATGCGTGCTTCTATCTACAATGCTATGCCATTAGAAGGTGTTCAGGCATTGGTAGACTTTATGCAAGAGTTTGAAGCTGAAAACGCTTAATCGAAAATAAGTAAAGGGCCTAACGAATCGACGTTAGGCCCTTTTTGTATCTGGAAACTGCTGTTAGCGGCGTTTTGGCTTACGTCCTGCTGGTGGCTTACCCGCGTGACTTGCCGCAGGCTTACCGCCGCGGTTGCTATTCGGTTTGCTATCCGGTTTACCATTGCGTTTTGGCGCGGAACCACCTTTATTATTCGCTGATTGGCCTTTGCCTTGTCCACGTTGCTCGCCTTGCAGTTTTTCAAAGCCAGGTTGGCTCTTGGTATGCTTAGTGGCAAAACGTTGTGAACCGTGTCGACCTGACTTACGGCGCTGAGCTGGGGTTTTAGCCTCGATATCTTCCTCTGGTACCAGACAACCTGGTTTGTCACCAATCAGGTGCTTTTTACCCATGTTGACGAGTGCTTCACGAATCAATGGCCAGTTTGCTGGATCATGATAGCGTAGCAATGCTTTGTGGAGACGACGTTGACGTTCACCTTTAGCGACAGGAACCTCTTCACGCTTTTTGTATTTAACGCGTTTTAGTGGGTTGGTCTCTGAGTAGTACATAGACGTCGCATTACACATCGGCGATGGATAGAAGTTTTGTACTTGATCACATTCAAAGTTGTTCTTTTTCAGCCATAGCGCGAGATTCAGCATGTCTTCGTCTTCCGTGCCAGGGTGTGCAGAAATAAAGTACGGGATAAGGTATTGTTTTTTACCTGCTTCTGCACTGTATTTCTCAAACATCTCTTTGAAACGGTCATAGGCTCCCATGCCTGGCTTCATCATCAAATCCAGCGGACCTTTTTCGGTGTGTTCTGGAGCGATTTTCAGATAACCACCGACGTGATGGGTCACCAGCTCACGCACATATTCAGGCGATTCAATCGCAAGATCATAACGAACGCCCGACGCGATCATGACCTTGTTGATGCCTTGAACTTTGCGGGCAGCACGGTAGAGATCAATCGTGTGTTTATGGTCGGTATTCAGTTTGTTACAGATACCAGGGAAAACACATGACGGGCGACGACAATTCGCTTCCGCTTTTGGATCACTACAACCTAGGCGATACATGTTGGCCGTTGGCCCGCCAAGGTCGGAGATTGTGCCAGTAAATCCAGGAACTTTGTCGCGAATTTCTTCTAACTCGTTAAGAATCGATTCTTGTGAACGGTTCTGAATAATTCGACCTTCGTGTTCGGTGATAGAACAGAATGAACAGCCACCAAAACAGCCTCGCATGATGTTTACCGAGGTTTTAATCATATCGTAGGCTGGAATCTTCGCTTTACCGTACATTGGGTGCGGAACGCGTGCGTAAGGCAGCCCAAACACGTAATCCATTTCTTCCGTTGTAAGTGGAATTGGCGCCTGGTTGACCCAAAGTTCGCGATCACCATGGCGTTGAATCAATGCACGACCCGAATACGGGTTGGTTTCAAGGTGCATGATTCGACTGGCATGAGCGTAAAGAATACGGTCATTGTTGAGTTTCTCGAACGGTGGGATACGTACCGCTGTCGTAGCTGCATCGTGACGAGATGGTCGGATCGTAATCGGCTTGGCTTCAGACTCTTGCGCCTTTGCCTTAGTATCACATTGTTCCTCAACCGCATAAGGGTTAGGCGGAATAAAGGCTTCTTTGCGCGGCTTCTCGATACGCGAAGAGTCGATCACTGTGTAACCTTCTGGCTCTGCAGGAAGGCTGACGGCAGTACCACGAATGTTGGTCATGCTGGTGATCTCTTCACCATCCGCTAGTCGATGTGCGACTTCGACCAAAGCACGTTCTGCGTTACCAAACAACAGGATGTCTGCTTTAGCGTCAAATAGGACAGAACGACGTACTTTGTCAGACCAGTAATCATAATGCGCGAGGCGACGCAGACTGGCTTCGATTCCGCCCAGTACGATAGGTACCCCTTTGTAGGCCTCACGACAGCGCTGCGAGTAGACGAGTGTCGCGCGGTCTGGGCGTTTGCCACCTTCGTTGTTTGGTGTGTAGGCGTCATCATGGCGCAGCTTACGATCAGCAGTATAACGGTTGATCATCGAATCCATGTTGCCAGCAGTGATACCAAAAAATAGATTTGGTTTACCAAGAGCAGTGAAGGCATCTTTATTGTGCCACTCTGGTTGAGCGATAATACCGACTCGAAACCCTTGGGCTTCAAGAAGACGGCCAATAATCGCCATACCAAAGCTTGGGTGGTCGACGTACGCATCACCCGTTACGATGATAATGTCACAGCTGTCCCATCCTAGGGCATCCATTTCCTTACGATTGGTCGGCAGAAATGGCGCAGTGCCAAAGCATTCTGCCCAATATTTTTTGTGCTCGTGAATAGGAGTGATATTGCTGTACATATTTTGCTCTCAGTGCCAAGGAGCGCGAATTATAGCGACTTGAAGGGCGACTATCTACCTCATTATAACTAAGTCTATTTAGCTACCGCGGACGAGGATTTTCTTGATCGGGAACTGATTGACTAAAGTGTTATCTCATTAACGTATTGTTTATACAACTCCAGCTATATTAGACGTTAACGCTATTATGAAAGTAGGTGGTTATACTAGTGAATGACTCCGATACAAATGGTCGCTTAATCAATGATCTAGCTGCGTCTTCAAAATACGCGATTTACGATTGGTATCTAAACTTGAAAACACAAGTTTTTGAGTGTGACAGTCAGGTAAAAGCGCTACTAGTGGGAGATAGCAGGAGTAATTTGACCGCCCGAACGCTATTTCGGCTTTTACCTAAGCCACAGCAGGTTATTGTCAAACAGGCGTTTCAAACGGCCATCAACAGTCAAGAGCGCACCTACGCCCATTGCTGTTTATTCACTGAACCTCATCTGTTTGCCTATGTCGAAATCGCTATTGACAGAGTTAGCGATCATGAATTGAGGGGAACCTTGTCGCCTTGCCTCATTTTTCCAACCGAACATGAAGTCGTTGAGCTGTTTTATGCTTTATTTGAAAATTCTCATCATGGAATTATCGTCACCGATAGCGACACCAGAATCCTTGCCTGCAATCACTACTTTGAAACCTTGACGGGGTACCTGCGCAATGAGTTGGTCGGGCTACGCACGCAGATCTTCAATGCGGGAGAACACAGCGAAGCATATTATCAAGAGATGTGGACACGAGTTCATGAGCAAGGATTCTGGAAAGGCATCATTTTGTCGCGTCATGCTAACGGTGAAGCTTTTCCCCACGAACTGACGCTTCAAAAGATTCATTTTGCTGATGGTCAGGTCTATTACGTTGGCTTCTCCTCTGATGTTTCCAGTGAACTAGAGCGGCTTGAAGATTTAGAGTCGGGTGGGGTTGATCTGCTCACCCAACTTCCCAGCAAGGAGGTATTTCTCACCCGTTTAAAAGAGTATTGCTCTGATACTGACCCACGAAGAGGCGTAGTGGTATTAGCGATTCAGCCGAAGTTTAAACAAAACTCTGCGCAGGAAACGAAGCGCCAGTTCGCTAGCTACCTCAAAGACAATAGCCATGTTCTCGAGAGTGGTTATTTAGGCAGTGATTGCTTCGTCGTGTGCTTAGCCGTTGATGTGCAGTTGTCCCAGCAGGTTGCAAGTGACATCGGACGGTCAATTACCCAACTGTTTCAAAGTTTTAAGCACGCCCAAGCGTCGGTCGCATTGGCTCTTAAAGCAGGGGTAACTGGGGTGTCAGTGTGGAATGTAGATGCAACTCAGCCGAACCAGTTGGTATCTCATGCCTACCAAGCTTTATTAGAACTTCATTCTGGTCAAACGCGACGAATAAACTTCTATGATCGAGAAATCCATCGTCAGGTGGAGCGTAAGAAACTGCTTGAGCACCACGTTTTACATAGCCTTGAGCAAGGGAAAGTGGATGTCTATTTCCAACCGATTGTTGATATTCAGCGTCGTCGAATCGACAAGTTTGAAGCCTTGTGTCGTTTTCCACACAGCGACGAGTTTGCAGCGTCAACGCAAGAGTTGGTCGAAGTGGTTGAAGAGTTAGACAAGGTTGTTGAACTTGATGATCTGGTCTTGCTGTCGGCCCTTGAGCAATTCCCACAATTACAGAAAAAATTTGGGGAGCATGTGGCGATCTCAGTCAATCGTTCACTGAGAAGTACCACAGACCTGAGTGATATCTTGCAACGAGCGGCGCATATTCTAGATAAACAGAAGATGGCTCCTGAATTGCTGACGCTCGAATTTACGGAAAGCGCTTTTTTTCAAAGTAACAGCCACAATAAACATTTACTGGGTTTGCTTCGTGACGCGGGTGTACAAATCGCTGTGGATGATTTTGGTACCGGCTGTGCGTCATTCAAATATTTAAAAGAGAGTTACTTTGATATTCTCAAAATTGATCGTGAATTTATCCAACACCTGTCGTTACAAACACGGCAATACGAAATTGTTGTCGCTTTAATTCAGCTCGCGAAACGCCTTAACTTAAAAGTGATAGCAGAGGGTGTAGAAACCCAACAAGAGTTAGATGTGCTGTATGATCTTGGTGTCGAATTTGTTCAGGGTTATTACTTCTCAAAACCGTTACCCTTAGCTGAGCTGACTTCTATCAATCACTTATTTCAACAAGATGAGAGTGAGGTTCAAGCCTCTCCTAGCTCAATAAGCCATCTTGCTTATTCTTCACAGCATATAGATCCTGGCGAGCCACTGTCGCTGATTTACCAATACTTTTCTGATACAGAAGTGGACTACTTGCCTATCATAGAAGACAAGATTTGTGTCGGGTATATCGACCGGCCAAGCATGAATCTGCATTTGACATCAAACATGGGTACCGACCATGAGTCTACTAAGGAGCATGCATACTGGAACAAACCTGCTAACCGAATTATGTTGCCCGTTATCAGCGAAATTGATTGGCATACCCCACAATCTAAGGTAGCGAGTCTCGTCAAACAAAACAGGCCGTTCCCTTGGTGTTTAGTTGATGAGTATGGTCATTTTAAAGGTTTAGTTGGCCCGCTAGCCGCGCTTAGTTGCCTTGCTAATAATAAATCTGTCACTTAGTTGAGTTTGTTCTAACTTTAATATTAGGGATTGCTCAACGATAGGATGAGTCTATGTACAGGGAGTTAGGCTCCGTACGTGATTTTAAGGCAAACGAGCAGACAACGAGTACGCAACTAGAATGGCAGTGGGATACTGAGCATCATCAACTGCAAATTGATGAAGATTTGTGTCGCCAACTGCTGAATTCAGACCTTCCTACTTTAACGGGCAACGTACTACTGCCGTGCATGAGCTATCACGATCAAACGGAGCTGTTAGCGCTATTGGCTCAGGCATGTAAATACCAGAGCAAACATCGTTTTTGTTGTTGTTTACAACTTAGTGATGACCAGTGTTGCTATGCGGAGTTAAGTTTTCGTGGTGAAAGCCACAGGCTTGTAACTGGAACCCTGACTCCGTTACTGTTTGTTCATGCGACGACATCAACGTTAAGTGCTCTATTTGAACAACTGTTTAATAACCCTCATCACGGTGTCGTTTTGGCAGACGAACAGCGTAACATCGTGGTGTGCAATGATTACTTCCTAGAACATGCCAGTTACAGTAACCAACAATTGGTTGGTCGACCAATGGATCTGCTAAATTCGGACAAGCACAGCGGTAGCTTTTATCAGAAGATATGGCAGGAAGTTGACAAGGAGGGCAGTTGGTCTGGTGTCGTTCTTATTCAATCATCTCGTGGTAAAACCTACCCTCAAGACTTAACTTTACAGAAAATTATCCTTGTCGAGGGAATATTCTATCTTGGCGTATACCTTGACCTTTCCAACAATCTTTACCGGATTGCCGACGTTGAACTAGGTGGCGTTGAGTTGCTCACTCAATTGCCAACTGAAAAGCAGTTTGTTCGCGCCATTACCCAGCAATGGATGGAAAGTGCTGAACCCAATATCCATATGGTGGTCGCCTTTCGCCCAAGTTTTGGACCGGTTGATGATTTTGAACTCAAGTCGATGTTGTCTGAACATCTTACCAACAATAAGGTTGCTAAGTTTGTTGGCTATTTAGGTAGTAACCATTTCGTCGCTTGCTTAGAGTGTGACAAGGTCACGGGTCCAGCTCAGATACGGTTGATTCATCAGGCCATACGCCGCTTCTTTGCCTCTCTCAATCAGTCGGCAGGGAGAACCATACACAGTGCTATCATTAACGGTAGTGTCGGGGTTTCCGTATTGGGCCACGATACCCATAACCCCAAGTTGCTGGTCTCTCATGCCGTACAGGCGATGTTGGACCAAACCTCAGAGCAGCGCGGACAGATTACCTTCTACCATGGAGCTTTACACAAAGAGGTTTTACGCCGCAAAGAACTGGAAGAGTGGGCCGAGAAACTGATCCGTACGCAAAATATAGAAGTCTATTATCAGCCAATCATAGATGTAAAAAATTGGGATATTGTGAAGTTTGAGGCGCTTAGTCGTTTTAAAGCGAACAACGGTAAGATTCTCAATACGCAAGAAATGGTAATGATAGCGGAAGACCTTGATTTGGTTTCGGATCTAGATTGGTGCGTAGGTAAGAAAGCACTGCATGATTTGAATATGATTCAGGAACGTTTTGGTCACCAGCTAGGTGTAACCATTAATCGTTCGTTAAACACTAAGCTAGCAGTGGATGAAGTACTACGCAGTGCTGATTCTCTCATTCATCAATATGCGAATCGACCAGAGACGGTCACCATAGAATTAACGGAAAGTGCTTATTTCGATAGTGAATCTCGACAGTCATCGTTAATTAGAAATATACGTCAGAGAGGGGTGAGTGTTGCGATCGATGACTTCGGTACCGGTTACAGTTCTTTTGCTTACCTCAGTGATTGCAACTTCGATATTCTCAAGATTGACCGTGAGTTTGTTAAGGACCTTAAACATGGGACACACAAATTCTTTATTGTAAAAATGATCACCCAACTGGCACATACGCTGAATGTAAAAGTGGTAGCGGAGGGCGTTGAGACGCTTGATGAGCTGAAAGTGGTGTGCGGTTTAGGCGTGGACTATATCCAGGGGTACTTTTTCTCTAAACCATTGCCTTTAGAGCAATTAGAAAATGCATGGGGTTATTACGATAAACTGGAATCGTTCCTATCAGGCTCAGATCACGCAAGGCAGTCTGGGATATTGAGTATCACTCAGATTCACATTCCGAGTCTTGCTCCCAATGACAATATCGAAAGGGCGAGAGCACTGTTGAACTCTGATCAATACCGAATCGATTTCATTCCTATTCTAAATCGGAAAATGTGCGTTGGGGTCGTTGGACGAGAAGAGCTCAATTACCATTTGTCACCGACATTAGGGACAAAACTTGAAACCAGTAAAGATTTGTCTATTTGCAAAAAAACACTCAACCGAGTGATGCGAACCAACCTCCATACTATTCGACATCAGACACCACTTAGCGAGATTTCTAACATCATCAAATCGGGCATAAAACCCCCTTGGCTGGTGGTGAATGATTCGGGAGAGTATTTGGGCATTGTCACCAATCAAGACATTTTAAAACACTTCGCCAATGGCTAAAATTGTTCAGTCTGCTATTATCCGCATCCAAATACTCACTTAATTTAATTTCACTATGGTTCAGCAACTTCTTGCCGTTTTCGCGCCTATGTTGTTAGGGGCGCAGCTTATTCTCACTCTGATCTTAGTTAAAGGCGATATCTGTCCAGGTCAAAGAGGTCGTATTCATAAAATGCTTCCAACCTTGGCGATTCTTTGGCTTGCGGTCTCTTCATTGCGTATTGAAGCCATGATGGTTGTGTTCGCAATTGCTTACTTTTATACCCAAGTTCAAACCAAGAAAACCCGCGATCAAGGTCCGCTTTGGGTGATGTACCTTGCCAATGGCTTGGCGTTAGCCTATGTCGGTATAGAAGTGACGACGCAAAGTTCTCTCGCTGCCAGCCTGAGTGTTCTGATCCAAGTTTTCCTTTTAGGGGCAATCTTGGCTCATCTGCTGCTGACCATTGCTCGTACTCGCTTACAGGCGTTTCATAGAATATTGCCTGTGACAGGTGTTGTTGCGGCAATGCTGATGAGTTTAGCCATACTGCTCAAAGCTTCTGGTTTGTCTGCTGAGGCATTAACCAACATTACTCAGCCGTTACTGGTTGGTTTGGCACTACTTATTACCGCGGTGGTCATTTGGTGTTGGCACATGTTGACCTCAAAAGAGATAAATAAACTGCAACTGGCGATGGCACTGGCATTTTTACTCCTTTCAGCGACCTCAAACCAAGCACTGTTAATGCTGTAAGTTTGTTAGCCTGCTTCTACAAAGATTAGAGCTGAATCACTTCAATTTCCTCCGTTTAGGTCTAGGCTTAGAAGGCGAGTGTGCAAAAGGAGAGGGTGATGGATCTTAGTAATGCCGGCAGCTTTGACAGCATAATTCTACTAGGTATTGTCAACGAAAAGCTGCGCTTGGAATGTGACTCTTTTGAAGAGTTAGTCAGCATGTATGAAATGGATGTCGAAGCGGTGATAGGTAAACTGGATATGCTAGGTTACAACTATGACCCATTGACGAACCAGTTTAAAGCGTACCAAAGATAACGATAAAGGAGGCGTATGCCTCCTTTATCGTTTCCGCTAAACCGTTTTTATACCGTCTAAATGGCTTTGAGATTGTAGACGGGCAGTATTAAAAAATGCCTGTAGGTAACGCTTGTACCTATCTGAATGGCGTATGGCGGCGAATAGCCGTCTCCATAAACCATTCCCCAGCGGGATGCTGGCAATCAGTCCCTGTCTCGAAAATTCACTGATGGCCCAGTTAGGCAATGCGGCAACCCCAAGACCAGCAGAGACCATCTGGATCAGCATCAGAGTGTTGTCAGCCTGCTTCCATTTTGCTGGTTCTACGTTGGCGGGTTGCAAAAAGTGTTTAACGACATCCAATCGATTCTTCTGAACCGGATAAGAGAGCATTGTCTGATCGGCTAAATCCTGTGGCTCAATGGCCGGTTTTTGTGCCAAGGGGTGGGAAATCGATGTCACCAATCGCATTTCGAAGTCAAATAGAGGCTCGTAATGGACTTCGGATCTTGGCTGAATGTCGGAGGTAATCACCAAATCCAACTCGCCTGCAAGTAGCGCAGGTAATGGTTCGAAGCCAAATCCTGACGAAAAATCGAGCGTCACGCTTGGCCAAGCAAGTTGATACTCCTTGAGCGCAGGCATCAGCCACTGAAAGCAAGAGTGACACTCAATCGCCATGTGTAGCCGACCATTTACGTCCTCTTTGAGACTGGCAATCTCATTCTCAGCTTTGGCAACGCGAGGCAACACCTCATCGGCGAGCTTTAAAAAAATCTCGCCTTCGGAGGTGAACTTAACTGGACGCGTTTTACGCAGAAAGAGTTGACCCCCAATCCTCGCTTCAAGATCTTTTATCTGATGAGACAGTGCGGACTGAGTTAAATGGAGAGTCGTGGCTGTCGCGGTCAGCGAACCAGTGTCTCGCAGTGTTGTTAGCGTACGGAGGTGTTTTAGCTCGACCATGAATTCCCTTCAGATAGATGTCATTCGCATGAATTATATTAACCTAGCTTGTTTTTTGGGTGTGTAAACATCTAGATGGCTAAAAATAAAATTCCAATCTCTATGAGCCCATTGAGCTAAGCCAAACGCCACCATGAAGAAATCTAATAAACATGTTGAATATTTGGAGATTGTTGTCGTGAAGATTTGGCGAGATAGTTTAGCCATCCAGACATCTTGATGATGTTGTAAATGCACAAACAGACGCTAGAAACAGAATCAAAAGGAATCACGACATGACAACAACGACACACATTCTTGGCTACCCGCGAATTGGTGAAAAACGCGAACTGAAATTCGTGCTCGAAAAATACTGGCGCGGAGAAATTGATCAGGCTGAACTGAAACAAGTGGGTTCAACACTGCGTCATAATAACTGGGCGACACAAGCAGAGGCGGGGCTGGATTTTGTATCGGCAGGGGATTTTGCTTGGTATGACCACGTTCTGACGACCACTTTGCTCCTTGGTCATGTACCTAAGCGTCATCGAGATGGATTCCCTGATCTTGATACACTTTTTAAGGTCGGACGAGGTCAATCTCAGGCAAGTTGCGGATGCAGTGGTCATGCAGCGTCAGATATGACTAAATGGTTCAACACTAACTATCACTACATCGTACCTGAGTTCAGCAAGGATGACAGTTTTGAAGTAAGCTGGCCCCAGCTGTTTGAAGAAGTTAATGAAGCGATTAAAGCGGGTCACAACGTTAAACCTGTGCTGCTTGGCCCATTAAGCTACTTGTACTTAGGCAAAGAAGTGGACGAAGGCTTTGACCGTTTGTCACTGCTTCCTCGCCTGTTAACGGCTTATCAAGCTATCTTGGCAAAACTTGCAAAGCAAGGTGTTGAGTGGGTACAGATAGATGAGCCAATCTTAGCTCTTGAACTGGATAAAGCATGGCAAGACTCGTTCAAACTTGCCTATCAGGTGATTCGTTGTGACGTTAAAGTGTTGCTTACTACCTATTTTGATTCGGTCGTTGATACGCTTGATAAGATTGTTGAACTGCAAGTGGACGGCTTACATATCGATTTATCTGCGGCTCCAGAACAGCTAGATGTTGTGGCAAAAAATCTACCACAAAACTGGATTTTATCTGCGGGTGTGGTCAACGGTCGCAATGTATGGCGTGCCGATCTCAGTACACAGCTTGCTTTATAGCAACCAGTGAAAGAGACGCTCGGAGAGAGACTTTGGGTGGCAACGTCATGCTCACTGTTACACAGCCCTGTTGACTTAGAACTAGAGTCAAACCTGAGTGAGGAGGTCGCTAGTTGGTTTGCCTTTGCCAAACAGAAGGTGACAGAAGTGGCGTTGTTGGGTAAAGCTTTAGATGGTGATCATGAGGCGATCTTAGCGTGTGATACTTACAGTGCGCCAATTCAAGCGCGTAAGACCGCAACGCACGTTAACAAACCACAGGTGCAATCCCGCCTCAACAAGATTACAAAGTCTCTGGCAGAGCGCAGTGCACCCTATGTGGAGCGCGCCGCGCATCAGAGTGAAGTCTTGGGTTTGCCGCTTTTCCCTACGACCACAATAGGCTCATTTCCACAAACGAGCGAAATTCGAGTACAACGCAGTGCTTATCGAACGGGGAAATTGTCTGAGGCTGAGTACCACCAAGCGCTCAAAGGTCATATCGCTGATGCAGTGAAGCGACAAGAAGCGCTAGATCTTGACGTACTGGTACACGGTGAAGCTGAGCGTAATGACATGGTTGAGTACTTTGCTGAGAATCTAGCGGGTTTCCAGACCACCCAATTTGGTTGGGTACAAAGCTATGGTTCGCGTTGTGTTAAGCCGGCCATTGTTGTTGCCGATATTGAGCGCGAAAAACCAATTACCGTTGAATGGTCGACCTATGCACAATCATTAACATCGAAACAGATGAAAGGGATGTTAACGGGGCCAGTGACAATTCTATGTTGGACGTTTCCGCGTGAGGACATCTCGCGTAAACAGATTGCTGAGCAATTGGCACTTGCGCTGCGTGATGAAGTCTCTGACCTACAGGAGGCGGGTATTAACATTATTCAGATCGATGAACCTGCAATTCGTGAAGGCTTACCGCTTAAAAAGCGTGACCATAAAGCGTATCTTGAATGGGCGGTCGATGCGTTTAAGATTTCAGCGGCTAGTGCCAAACCAGAGACTCAGATCCACACCCACATGTGTTACTCAGAGTTTAACGAAATCATTGATTCTGTCGCAGCACTGGATGCTGACGTGATCACCATTGAAACGTCGCGCTCAAATATGGAGCTTCTCAAAGCATTTGAAGAGTTTAACTACCCGAATGAGATTGGCCCTGGTGTGTATGACATTCACTCGCCTAACATTCCGAGTAAAGAGTGGATTGAGGGGTTGATTAACAAGGCCGCTGAGAAAATTCCGGCTCAACGTCTATGGGTAAATCCAGATTGCGGTCTCAAAACGCGTAACTGGAAAGAGACGGAAGCGTCACTCACGAACATGGTTCTTGCTGCTAAGGAGCTGCGAAAAACCTACCAGTCATAGAATTACCCTGAAAAACTAATAATGCCGACCTCAGGTCGGCATTATTGTTTTAACACGTTTAAATCGCTTCGCCATTGACTGTAACCGCAACATCAATATTGCCACGAACAGCATTTGAATATGGGCAGACTTGATGAGCCACTTTCACTAACTCAAGTGCTTGCTCCTGCGGTAGCGCTAACGTTGCCGCTAAACTTACCGTTAATGCAAAACCACCTTGTTGGTTCGGGCCAATACCCACTTGAGCTGTCACTGGGGCGGATTTCAAGGCAACTTTTGCTTCTCGTGCAACGTGAAGAATAGCGTTAGAAAAACAGGCAGAGTACCCGGCTGCGAATAATTGTTCTGGATTAGTGGCAAGACCAGAGCCACCCATCTCTTTAGGGTAAGAAAGCTCTAAATCCAGTAAACCATCGTCTGTTTTAACTTGACCATTACGGCCTGCCAATGCTGTTGCTTGAGTTTGGTATAACGTCGTCATGCTGAAAATCCTTAATTTAAGTTGTGCGCAATCTAATTGCTAGCAATCTTATATCGAAAGTTATGTTGAATGCAAGTATATTGTGCGCAACTTATTTTTTTGGGTGTATCATGTCTTACTGCGAAAGTGACAATTCATTCAGTGCGGAACAGAGTCTTTTACTCGACAATCAAATCTGTTTTCCACTTTATAGCGCCGCCAATGCGGTGATCCGTACCTATAGGCCATTGCTGGAAAACTTAGATCTTACCTATTCGCAGTACCTGGTGATGATGGTGTTGTGGGAGAGTGATGGTATCAATGTTAAGGATCTCGGTAGTCGATTACACCTAGATTCAGGCACCTTAACGCCGCTTCTTAAACGCTTAGAAAGCAAAGGGTTTGTTATACGTGGACGTAGCGAGCAAGATGAACGAGTACGAGTACTAAAACTGACTGACTCTGGAGCCAAATTAAAGCAGCAAGCATTACAGATTCCAGCAGAAATGAAGTGCAAAATCCCATTAGAACTTGAAGAGCTCATCGTCCTAAAAAACCTGTGTCAAAAGGTACTGAAAACTCTAGAGGATTAGGCTTCCTCAGTGATTAAGGCAAGGATAAAGATAGTCAGCAGGTAAGAGGAATATATGATAGAAACATCACGACTGATCCTTCGCCAGTGGCGTGAGTCTGATAGAGAACCCTATCGCCGATTGAATGCAGATCCACAAGTGATGCGCTATTTCCCCTCACGCCTCACTAGCGAGCAAAGTGATTCGCAGCTAGACGTTATGCGTCAACTTATCAATCTAAACGGGTGGGGATTTTGGGCGCTGGAGATCAAACAGACTCAAGAGTTTATCGGCTTCGTTGGCTTGCATCAGCAAGCAGAAGACAGTGGAATCCCTAATGCACCATTGGTTGAGATTGGCTGGCGACTTGATGTTCATCACTGGGGGAAAGGCTACGCCCCCGAAGCGGCTTGTGCGGCGTTAGATTATGCGTTCAGGCAACTTAACCTTGAACAGGTTTATTCATTTACAGCTTTGACCAATGTTCCTTCGCAAAGAGTGATGGAAAAAATAGGCATGCTCAACACTGGGCAAGATTTTGACCACCCGAAATTGCCGACTGGTCATGAGCTTAAGCGCCATTGTCTATATAGAATGACGCGTGAACAGTGGCGACTAACTGATTCGATTGTCACCAGTACTGTAGGCGATGGTCTGACTGATCTCGGCCAGTCAGCGACCATGTTTGCGAACGTACCATGCTCCAATGCCGCCTCATGAATCATTAGCGCATTGGCCTGTATTGACCTGATTTTAGCGTGATGGCGAATGATGCTTGGATTTGCGGCTTTATTGTCCCATTGCTCATCAGACAGCATCAATAAGGGCTCAACTTTAAAACCAACAGTCATCACCGATTTTCCGCAGTTGCTCGGCAGATAACGGGCGAGATAGCAAGGATTCCAACTGCTGTTCACCACCTTTACGCTGAGCCGCTCGATGGTAAATGTTATCAAATCTTTCCAAAGCCACTGTGATCTTCTCCTTTAATAATTGCGCTTCTGACCAGAGCAAAACACAAGTTAACCGCTCAATGACATAGTAGCGCCACAAGGCATTAAAGTCTGCGCAAAAAATAGGAGTTCAAAGAATGAAAAATTTATGGTTAACGCTTGCGGTGAGTATTTTTGTTTCTGGTTGCCAAATTAACCGTGTCGAAGGTGAGTATCGCGATGTTGAAGTTAAGGTTTCGAATAAAGAGTCATCGTCAAGCTCCGACTCAAACTCAACCTTCTGTCCGCCAGGTCAAGCCAAAAAAGGACGCTGCTAGCGGGGCGTCGAAAGTGAAAAAGCCAGAGCAGTGTCGCTCTGGCTTTCGCGTATATTTTCAAGTTTAAAGTGTGAGTAGGTAGTTGACCAACTGGCTGTATTCTTCGAAGCTGCCGATCTGTTCTGTTTTAACGAGATACTTATTGTTGACCACAACCCCTGGCACGCCAGTTAGCGTGCTCTTGTTGAACTGTTTGTCAAAACCACGTTGCATTGAATTAACGACGAAACTGTTATACGCAGAATCGAATTTTTTACCATCGATACCATTGTCAACAAACACTTGGCGAAGAGCCTGCTCATCTTTAGGAGGAGCTTTCAGTTCATGGATTTGTTTAAACATAGCGGGGACCATGGTTTCCTCAGCGTCTAGTGCAACCATGGTGGCGTATGATTTTGCCATAGGCACAGCCATGTCGTTCCCCATGAAGGCAACGTGTACTTTTTCTAGCTTTGTGCCCTCGGGAAGGCTCGCTTTCAACTGATTAATCACTGGCTCGAAGTTGTAACAATGCGGGCAGTAGAAGGAAAAGAACTCGGTTACTTTCGAGGTTGATGATTTTGGTTCTTCCAACACTTTGTAGTGAGTGCCTTGTTCAAATTGCGCAGCGTTTACAGCAAGCGAAAACATCATAGTAGTGAAGAATAATAATATTTTTTTCATTGCTTATTCCTAATGAATTCAATAAGTAAATAGATAGATTGCCTTACAGTGGGAGGCAGGAAAATTGAATCTAGGTTTAAGTGATAGGAGGACGAAATAAGGTTTTTGAACGTGTGATAGCCTTGCCAATATCATCAAGATAGCGAGGGGTCAGTGTCGGCATTTCTTGAACACCGATAGAAATAGACTGCGTCGTTGGTAACTTGAGCAGGCAGATTGAAGCACAACAATGATGACCGGAAGCTTGGCTATAGCTCACTAGTTTAGGGCATTGAACAGGGTGGATCTGGTAGTGGTTTTTACTGCTGTCTAAGGATAAAAATGTTGATTCAGCGTTAGGTTCGCTAGCTTGCACGCTCACGATAGCGCTGCTGAAGAGCAGAGCCAATGTAACGATGAATGCGATCATGATAGAGCGACTAACCAACAACAATTTGATCCTAACTAACTTATGGTGTGGAGCTTAACGGATTTTTTCATCAATATAAATCTCCGTTGACCTAGGTTGGGGATGAGTTAACATTTCGGCAAAAAATACGGAACTTACTCAATAGGTTAAATTCTGTTACGCAAACGCTCTCTGAGGGACAATCTTTGTGCATGATAGGTTTTTTTTGCTTGGTATAGGTTGATCAGATTGCCCGCTAACATCAGTAATGCGCCAGCCAGAAGTGAGATTTGGAATTCTTCTGCATAGAGAACAACGCCCACCAGAGCGATAACAGGTAAACGCAAAAAATCCATCGTCACTACGATGGAAACATCGGCTAATTGAAGTGCTTTGGTCATACAGTAGTGGGCGGAGAGGGCTGTCACCCCAATAATGGCTAGCCAAAACCATTGGCTGCCTGCGGGAAATTGCCAATCAGGGACGGCGAGTGAGAAACTCACTGGCAACTGAATTAAACACATCAAAAACAATATCGTTAGTGGGTGCTCTGTGCGAGCAAGGGATTTTGTTGATGAGTGAGATACGGCGTAGCAAACGGCTGACGCGAGCACGATTAATGCTGCGGGAGTCACGATTTCGAATCCTGGTTTGACTATGAAAAGCACGCCGCCAAACCCCAAAGTCATAGCGACTAGCTTACGCTTGGTGAGTTGCTCTGCTAAAAATAGGGCGGCAATAATCGCTGTCCACAGGGGGACGGTAAATTCAATGGCAAATACTTGAGCAAGAGGAAGCAAGCCAATACCAATAAACCACCCGTATTGACCTGCGAAGTGAAAGAGATTGCGTACCGTATGAAGCTTTAGTCGCTTGGTATAAATTAAGTGCTGTTGCTGAGTGACTAGGATGACGATGGATATGATCGTTAAGGCTATCAAACCACGGAAAAACAAAACCTGAAAAGTGCCGAGTTGCCCACTTAACTCTCTAGCACCAACGGCCATCAAGCAGAAAGAGAACAAGGTGCCAAGCATCCATGTGGCTGATCGAATAACGATATTACTCTCCTTAGTTAAAATGTAACAAGCGTCTACTTCCTACTGCTTGTGAGGACTCGCGTCAACTTATGCCCGATAGCGAAGAAAATGATGCACACACCGAGTGTGAGCAAAATGGAATAAGCGTAACCGACGCTGGCGGAAACACCGAATCCCCATACAAAGGAGAAGACCAGTCCCTGAAGCGCTTGATAAGGCCATTGAATGATCGGAAAGTGAGAATCGCCCGCAAGCAGATAGATAAGTGCCAGCAGACTAACTGAGGCAGTGAGTAAGCCGATTAAGTTCTCTTTTTTCATGCGCTGTTTACGTCGTAAAAAGAAGATATTACGAGTAATTTCAGTAGCTGGCTAGAGGAATGTTTGATGCAGACAGCCAAGCATAAGGCTGTCTGCAATCTGGTTAGTGGTGAACCAGTGTCAGACCACTTGGAAGTGCGTCACCGAATACTCGTTTGGATTCACTGTCGGACAACGCCTTGACCTGTTCAACCAGAAGGAGCCATGAGTCGGGAACCTTACTCTGTTTTAGCTTCGCTATGACTTGAGCTCGGACATCGTCGCTAATATCGAATAGGCGATCGCCCGTCTTGCGGCAAATCATCACCGCAGCAAAAGCGATCATTGGTTCTTTCTGCCAGTTTTGTTCAAGTAATTTAGGTAACCACTGTTCCACTTGCTCGCGAGAAATGACGGCGTGTTGGCTGCCATAAAGGGGAGTACGTGATGCGAGTCGACCTAGCGCCCACCAGTGAGCCTGTTCAAACTGGTTAAAGTTGATGGCCTTGCTTAAAAACCATGACGCAAGTAAAACCTTATCTTCGACCTCAAGATGCTCAAGAGAGGCTGCCAAGCGAACCATGGACTCATAGCCCATATCTTGCGCTGCTTTCGCTGATTGAGGGTTCTTCATCGCGCCTGGATGAAGGTATTTTGCAATGTCTGCTAAAATCGTTTCCTGCTGTTCTTGGTTTAATCCACCAGCGATGCGACGCCAGAATACCCACCAGTCAGTCCATCCCTGATGGTTTTTGAATTGAATACCTTGCTGGTAGAGTCCCCACACTTGCTCGATCCGCCAAGAGTCAGTGGCATCGCCAAAGCCAGGTCGCATCGCAAAACCCGCAAGACGAAGCCAGTTTTTCTCGTGTTGCTCTGAGCGACGTCGACGTTTGCGGCCGAGTGCAAAGGAATCAAACAACTGACGCAGCGTGGTGAAGTCCCAATCGTCGCGCTTACCCAGTTTTTTCTCTAAATCTTTCGCAAGTGTCTTAATCTCATTCGATTCAGCGCTTTTTTTATTGCCACTGTAGATACGAGCAATCAGCTCTTTGCATTCATTCAATCGAGGATGCAGTGCTTGCTGTTGGTCTTGTTCGGCTTTTTGATTACGGACTTCGAATTCCACAGCCCAGCGCTTGGTGTCATCTTCAGTATGAACACACTCCATTTTAAGTGTGCCTACTTCCGTCAACTGGCAAGCCAATTGCACTTCAACACGCTCTTTTTGGTTAGCCTGCAGCTCAACCCCTTCGCCTTGCAAAGTAGAGATGTAAGGGGGAAGAGGCGCAAATAGGTCAGGTTCGACATCAACCATAACACCGTTCTGGATGGCCGTCTTGTTAGCAAGTGTATCGTGAGTCGTGGTGAGAAGATTGAAACGAACGGGCTCACCCAAAGTGAGAGAGAAGCGACGTCCGCTTAGGCGGATTTCATGCCCTTCTTCCGTTCCTTTGGCTAATAGACATAATGCTTTGCCCATTTTGTTCTTTTCTTGCAGATGCAAAAAGTAAGAACGGGCTGCACCACCACCAATCTTTAACTGAGCGCCACGGCGTGCTTTGCCAAAGGCGACAGCACCCAGTGCGACAGACCAGTCAGGATGAGGGTTGTCGAGTACAGTAACCGCCGAACCTCGCCAGTTGTTGAGAAGCCTAGTCACACGTTCAGTCACGAGTTCACTGTTGAACACGCCCCCGTTGAGTAGAAGCCCTACAGGGATAGCCGGTTGGGATTCATCTTGCTGGTTTAGTGCGGCATAGGAAACTTGCTGGTGTTGATTTAGGAATTCAGCGATGTGCTTACTAACAGCAGGATCGGCGACATAAGGCAGGCCAAACTCGACAACGGCGCTTCGTCTCTTATCGGGTGTGTGGTTAAAGTCGGAGAGAGGGAAGAAACCATCGAGTGCGATTTGGTGAACTTCCTCTTTGCTGATTGCAATACTTTTGGTGCCACCAAGCAGCTTGGAGCCGCTACCCAACATAGTAATTTTAACTTCTTCAGGTGCGTCAGAAGAAAGCAGGTTTTCTTTTGCTTTGCGTGTTTGCTGAATAAGCTTGGTTAAGCTAGCTGCATTGAGTTTTTTACTTTGGCTGAATCGCTGTTCTGCTAAGTGAGCTAGGGCGAGATCGAGGTTATCCCCCCCCAGTATTAGATGTTCACCAACGCCTATACGATCGAGATTTAGTGCTTCGTCATGGTTGGCATCGGGGTTGAAGCGAGCTTCGATTAAACTCAAATCGGTAGTACCACCGCCCACATCACACACCAATATTAAGGGCAGTTGTTTCAATTCATCGGCAGCACTGTGCTGGTGGCGTGCATACCAATCGTAGCAAACGGCTTGAGGCTCTTCGAGTAAGACGATCTTGTCCAGTCCGGCCAGTTGAGCGGCTTCTAGGGTCAACTTACGCGCGGTTTCGTCAAATGATGCAGGAACGGTTACGACGACATCTTGGTCTTCCAGCTTATTACTAGGATGACGGTAGTTCCATGCTTGTCGAATATGGTTGAGATAGCTGGCACTGGCGATGACCGGCGATACTTTGTCGACATCTGTTGCTCCTGCCCAAGGAAGAATATCAGAGCGGCGATCGACCGCTTGGTGTGATAACCAGCTTTTAGCACTTGATACCTGACGGCCTTCTACTTTGGCGCCCAGTTCACGAGCCCATTCGCCGATAATGACATGGGGAATATCGCCAGCAACGGGCTGCTCGTCCCAAGGTAATGTCAAATCAAGCGGAGATATCTGACCTTGTGCGGGATGGTAGCGAAAAGAGGGAAGAAGCGGCTTTCTAACCACTTCGCCAGGTCCGATAAGCTGGTCAATGTCGAACAGGGACACATTGGAATGTTGTAGGTCGTCAGTAATTTCACAGAATGCGACAACCGTATTGGTTGTACCTAAATCGATACCGACTAAAAAACGAGGCGATGCCATAGAACAAAACCCTTGTTTACGAGATAAGGAAAAGCGGCACCAAAAGGTGCCGCTTAAATTTTTATAGTGATTGTGTATTCGAGCTTGCGTCTTCGCGCACGTCAAACTCTACATGCCATTTTTGGCCATTGTCGGCAGCGATAGCTTCTAGGTATAGCGTGCCGAGCTCAGTAACGCGTGAGGCTAGGGTAACCGGCACGACTTCGCCTTCACGGCGACCTTCGGTGACGGGTAGTGTTACCTGAATTTCTGGTAGCTCGTCTAGCTCTTCTGGTGCCCAGTGGTCAAGATGTGTCCCAGCCTCATCGTCACGGCGAACCGTAGAACCAAAGAACTGGAAGTTGACAGGCTGACCAATGATCAGACCAAATTCCTGACTTGGTACATTAACTTGAGAACCTTCTTCCATGCCAAATGGTGCAACACATAATGCTTCCATTGGTGGAGCCATACCAGGAATGGCTGGCATCGCACTTTCGATCCCCACATAGTAGCTTGAAGCAATACCACCGCGGATACGTACGCCCTGACCACGACGAACAGCGCCATAGTAAGAGGCACCACTTGCGACTGCAAGATCTAGGTCAACGCCAGTGAGTCGTTTTGCCATTTCACAGTCAGCATCAATCAACCACTCATTGATGGTCTCTTCAAGACGGTGAGCGAGCAAGTTAGATTTAAGTACACCACCATTAAACAAGATAGCAGTAGGCTTAATAAAATCACTCGATGGTTGAGCACTGCCACCCATATTGGCAAAAGGATTGAAGTCTTGAGCCGGATTCTCGCCGTTTTGAGCATTGGCCTGTTTCGTTAAAAAGGCGGCGATGTGGCGTGTGATGCCTGCATCCTGAGCGTAAGGCAGACCCATCTGAGTTAGAGCAGCACGGTTACGCTGCACAGGTTGTTCAGTGACCGCCACTTTAGGGAAAAATCCATCAACAAGAGTCTGTTGAACTTCCTGCTGTGTTAGCTCAGTTTTTAAAGTTGCGCCTAGCAGCTTAGAGCCGCGACTAGGTACCACAATAGGAACCGACTGTAGCTCGCTATCGTTGAGAAGGGCCTCTTTCGCGTCGCGACAAGCGTGTGTCATGGCTTGAACTTGCCACGGCTGAAGTTCTTTCCCTTCTTGAGCTAGTTTCATTTTCAAGCGATAGGCGAGGGCGAGATCCATGTTGTCACCGCCAAGGAGTATATGTTCACCAACCGCGATACGATTTAGGGTGAGATTGCCTTCATCCTCAGTCACTTCAACCAAAGAAAGGTCGGTTGTACCACCACCGATATCGACAACCAGTACGATATCGCCAACAGAAACCTCATCGCGCCACTTGTCATTGCTGTTATCAATCCAGTTGTACAACGCTGCCTGAGGCTCTTCAAGTAAAGTAAGGTGGACAAAACCCACGTTGCGAGCGGCTTCTGCGGTCAAATCACGTGCCGCAGGGTCAAACGATGCTGGTACGGTGATGGTCACGTCCTGATCGGCAAGTAAATGATTCGGATTTCCGTAATCCCACGCTTGTTTTAGATGCTCTAAATAGAGCTCAGTTGCTCGCAGAGGTGATACTTTTTCAACCTCTTCTGGGCTGCCTGCGGGTAGGAAAGCGTCACGGCGGTTTACACCACCGTGACACAGCCAAGATTTTGCACTAGCAATCAAACGAATCGGTGTTTTTGAGCCTAGATTTCGCGCAATTGCACCAACCAGCGCGGTTGGCTGTGATGTCCATGGAAGGACTCGAGACACAGGGTTCATCTCGTGCTCATGAGGCTGGTATAGGAACGAGCCCAACTGATTCCGATTCTCCACGGTGCCAGGTGCGGTTAGTTGTGGAATCGCCATGACTTCAACACGCGCGTTTTCATCGGTTGTATCGACGTAAGAAAGCACACAGTGAGTGGTGCCTAAGTCGATACCCACACTAAATTTAGCCAGCGGCTCTTGAGTCGGTTGTTGAGCAATGTTTTGCGTTTCCATTACAGCTCTACCTCTGCAGGAGCAATAACGGTTGCGTCATAGTTCTCAGCCAGCTTTGGCAGATTCATCGAACTTGCTTTCCAGCCTTTGTGAACGAGTGTGCCATGGAATGGTGCACTGCCCGTTACGTTACCTGTAAGGCGAACTTGTTGTGGGTTGAAACCTTGTTCAATAGTGATTCGCGTCTCTTCGTCTTCATTGCGAATATGTTCTAGTGTGACGTAGTCACTAAGCACTTTCTGGCCACCGGTGTGGATAACACGAGCGGCTGCACCGACTTCTTCATCTGAGAATGAAGTCAGGTCTTCTTTGAGGAAATCAATCAATCGTGCTTCTTGCTGCATTAGCGCAAGGAGTTGCATCGCCGAGTCGGTTGAAGCGGTTGCAAGTTTTGATTCTACTTCGACGACTTTCTCGACGATTTTTTCGACTTCAACGACTTTTTCAACTTCAACGATCTTTTCGACAGGTTTTTCGACTTCGACGATTTTTTCAACTGGCTTCTCAACCACTTTCTCGATCACTTTAGATTTGCGAGACACCGCAATAAGAAGAAGTAAAACGCTTGATGCAGCGAGGCCTGCGTGAAGCATATCGAACGTTTGAGGGATCATTTGTAAATCGAACGTCATGACATTTCTCTTAACTATTTAATGAAAGGAGAGATTGGCTCAATCTCTGCTTTGGTTCTCAGCTTGGAACGAGAACCACGTTATTCTGATAAATTGGGGCAGATAGTAACATAATCAAGTCGCCATTCGGCTAGTAAAACAAGTCTTATCAGGAATTTTCGTCACCGTTTGGTCCGTTTTTGACCGAATTTTGCCGCAAAAAGAGGCATGCGCCACGAAACGTAAATTGTTTCATATCAAATTGTTGTTTGCGCTTTAAGTCATCAATTGGATAGGGCTACAATGTGAGCGATATTTCGACAAAGCTGTAAACATAAAATGCGTTATGCAACGACTTAATAAAAAGCACTTCCTTTATCCCTTCTTAACATTTCTCTTTTCTCTGTTCGTTGCATTTTATGCGGTTTACTTTGCGTATCAGTCACAGCTGAAATATACCATCTCGTTAGTCGATAAACTGGCTGACCAGCAAGCAGAAAATCTCCAACAAATTGTTCAGAGTGATC
Organism: Vibrio sp. Hep-1b-8; assembly: GCF_006124995.1. Lineage (GTDB taxonomy): Bacteria > Pseudomonadota > Gammaproteobacteria > Enterobacterales > Vibrionaceae > Vibrio. The sequence continues at coordinate 25,506 of NZ_QEWN01000129.1, read as the reverse complement.
TCCATTTTATCGGTGCTGGGGCGAACTTTTTTCATTCTACGCAACCACAGGATTGGGACAGATTTCCGGTTTTTGCTGATCAAGTGGTTTCGTCTTCACCAACGCTGATCGCTTTGCAATGGATGCAACGTGTCGAGAAGCAGGACATTCCCAGTCATATTGAACAGGTGCGGAAAACATTTCCTGATTTCAATATTTACACAGTACCCAAAGATGGTGAGAAAACGACCGGCTATATCATGACTGATAACCAACCTGTCTACACCGCTTCTGATGTTTACCCTCGCAGCCCAGAAAACATCAGCGTATTGGGTTACTACTCGTCGCGTGAGCGCTTTCAACGAGTACTGAATAACATAACGATGAAAGGCGAGCCAAGCGTATCGGATAAAGTTCGTTTGCTACAAGATGGTCTCGACAGGAGTATTGCGAAATCGGGTCTTCTTGTTTATCACCCAGTGTTCGATTTAGAACACGAAGATCAACTGATTGGTGTGGTAATTGGTGTCATTCGTTCAACCAAATACTTTGAATCGATTGTGGTAAGAACCGCAACGGAACAGGACTTATTAGTACAAGTTACGGACATGGGGTTTGATGCCGAAGATGATCCTATCCTCTACCGCAGCCCAAACTGGAACTACACCCAAGGTATCGAGATTACTAAACGAGTGGTGTTGCCCAATCGTGAATGGCTAGTCGATTTTAAACTCGACAGGCAGGTTACCCGCAATGACTCTTTGGTGCTCGCAGCTATCTTTCTTTCAGGCCTAACGATCGCTTGTCTGTTGAGTTTTATTGTCTATTTGCTAGTGAGAGACAAAGAGCACTTAGCGGTACTTCTCGATGAGCGTACTCAGGAGCTACAGTTCCTTGTTGTGCATGACTCTTTAACGGGTATTTATAACCGTAGAGCGTTTAACCAGTATTTACGCGAGCTGGTCAAAACCAATCAGAGCTTTGCTCTGATCACCTTTGACATTGATAGATTTAAGTTAATCAATGATCACTTTGGTCATGTTGCAGGTGACGAAATGCTTGTGTGTGTCGCGAAACTTATTCAACAACATTTGGTTAAAGAAGATATCTTTGTACGTATGGGTGGCGATGAGTTTTGTATTCTTTCTAAAGTCACGAACAAAGATCAGTTAAGAGATTATCTGAATGTAATTCGTTGTGCAGTCGCTGAGCTTGTGCATACCTATGGTGGACAAAAGATTCGTTGTACATTGAGTATTGGCGCTGCCATTAGACGTCACGAAGATGAGGAGAGCATAATGCAAGCCTCTGACGCACAATTGTACAAGAGTAAACAGACTGGCCGTAATTGTGTATCAATCGCGGAATAACTGAACACTCAACGGCCAAGCAGTCGAGTTTTTCAAATTTCTGATGTAGAATTTTACGCTTTCACAATATTGTCAACAAAGGCGAACCATGAACCATAACCGTGTAGTTTGTTTCGATTTGGAAATGTGCTGTTGGAATGAAAACGGTGTCGGTACCACTGGCGAAATTATTGAAGTCGGGCTTGCGGAAATTGATCTCGCTAGCGGTGAAATTGTTAAGAGAGCTCAGTACTACGTTAAACCTGAGCACGATGAAGTGTCACTGTTCTGTTCTCAATTGACCGGAATTACACCGCGAAAAATAGAAAAACAAGGGCGTCCGCTTAGCGAAGTGATTAAGTCGATGGTGAAAAACTTTGGTGGCACAAATAAGATATACGCCGCTTGGGGGCGAGATGATCGCGTGTTGCGTGCGGAGTGCAAAGCAAAAGGGATTGATATGCCCTTCAATGAATTCATCAACCTTGCCACTTTATATCGAATTCAAAACCGCTTGAAAGACAAAAGAATAGGTCATAAAGCCGCTCAAGAAAGTAAAGGTATTGAGTGGGAAGGTCGCCAGCACTCTGGTTACGTAGACGCGTACAACTTAGCTAAGCTGGCACTGACAATGCTGTGATAAAAACGAAGGGAGCTCACGCTCCCTTTTCTATTTTTGGTCAGTGACCGACAACTTGGCGCGAATAAACTCACTGTGGTCAACGTAAAGTAACTCGGCAGTTTTTCGAATCACAGAGTCTTCTAATGGGTCGATTTGTCCATCGGCGTTCGCCACTTGCCACATCGCTTGTATCAAATCAAAACGTTTTTCTTGGCTCAGTTCTCTAAGTTGAGAGGTGAATTCATAGAGTGATGAAGCCTCTTTGCTGTTTTGTTCCGCTCTCGCGAGCAGACCTCTTGCCTGATTTTCATCAATCGCGAGAAGTTTTTCGAGCAGATGTCTCTTGGCTATTTTTTCTTGTTCACTGACCTGATGATCGGCACCGGCAACCTCGCACAGAAGGGAAGCGATAGCCAGAGTTGGCTCGCCTGTGTTAGCGTGTCCCAGATCTTGCCCATCAAGGAGTTGCTTAAAGAGTTGGGTAATGGAATTCAACATAGTTGTTGCCTCAAATTTGTCTCTACAGCTATAGATAGTGATGAATAGCTGCAATAACAAGTCACTTTACATAAACCTTACTTTTCCTTTATCGGAGGAAAGTCCCATTCAACGCCCTCTGCGGTCAAAATCGAAACTCGCGATGGTTTGCCATGTTGATCCAGTTTCAACTCACCAATTGCGCTGGTGTTAACTAATCTACGTGTTCCTGGTGTCTCTGGATCGCGCTTATTGATTTTTAGCCGCTTACGTTTGGTGAGAAAGTTTAGCGGAGAGCGGGGGGAATATAGTAAACGGTCGGCATGATCGCAGATTGCCAGCAGAGGTTCTGGAAAATGATTTTTAAAGCCGCTGCAGGTGATTTGGTATATGTTTGGACTGTTACGTCGGAACCTCAGTTTGATGTCGTAAGCAAATGAGTAGTGAACATCGCCCGACAGAATCACAAAATTGGTCGGTGTTTTGGTATGGGTAAAGATACTTAGGAGTGTGTTCGCGCTTCCTGGGTGCGCCATCCAGTTTTCAGCATCAATCACCAAAGGTTGTCCAATCACGGTGGCCACTTTCTGCAAAGCTTCGATCACCTTAACGCCAAACATTGGCGCCGCCGACACCACTACGACCTTATCTTGATGCATTAGCTCATGTTGAAACTCGATCAAGGCTTCCCAATCCATCAAACCGGAAGGTTTGTTCATGCGAGATTCAGACCGCCAGCGTCGTGTTCTGGTATCCAACACGACAACTTTTGGGGAGCTGTGAATGGTGTAGTGCCAGCGTTCAAAAGTATATAGGTAGCGGATAAAATCGTCTTGTGCGTGGCAACTAGGTTGTTGGATAAAGCGATTCGCTACATCGAGAAACTCTTGGTTGAAGTTGTCAGGCTCGTTTCCCCAGCCTTGACAGAGCCAGTACGCAATTAACCCATTGCCAATGATTCGGTTTGAAAGAGGGTGGCTGTACGCCGCCTTTTCCCATCCGATAGTGAGGTTCCAGTCATCGGTGACATCGTGGTCGTCGAAAATCATGTAGGTAGGGATGTGGGCGAACAACCTTTGTACCATAGGTAAGCCAGTGACAAACTGGCTTATGATTGCTTTTTCCTCGCGCCACTTGTGTTGAAATTTTGGTGATATCGCTTGGCCACCATGTGTAAAGCCCGCGTCGAGCAAGCGATCCATATTGACGCAATGCCAAAGAGCGGGTGACCAAACCAGCAGATACATCGCGAAGAACTCTGAGAAGGTAACCAGATGATTCTCTGCTTCGCGAGAACTGAATATTGGCGCGTTTCGATGTGGCAACAGTTTGGTTAACCAATGACCGTCGTCAACATAGTGCGGGAGGAGTTTATCTCTCGAATAATAGCAGTGTGGGTGTGCAAACAGCTGCTCGCTCGAGGAGAAAGGTGCGCCTTCGAAGCGCTCGTCTGGTAATCCAAGAAGTTGAATGGTTTGAATAATGGCATCCAGCGTCGGGCCAGCGACATGGTCTGCATAGATTTGATCACCACTCATCATTAGCAAGTCAGGACGTTGCTGCAACTCTTGCGTCGCGACTTTTCTATCCGCCGCAACCAGTGCATCTTTGCTTGGATGGTGAGGATTACGACAAGAGCCATGAAGTATATAGTCAGCTTTGGTTGAGATACGAAATGTTAGTGAGATTTCATCCTCGTACAGCAGGTAGGGGCAAAGTTCCGTTATTGCGCCATACTGCGTCACAAACTGGTAGCTGAGGGCGACATCGGTCGGAAATTGGCCTCGGAAGTGTGCCAAGGTGAGATAGCAGTGAGCGCCAAGCGGTAACTGGTTACACTGTTCGAGGTCTTGGCTGAAAATTTGACCTTGGTTTGGTTCTAGATTGAGTTCAAATTTGCCTTGCAGTGGTTCACTGGTAACCAGCCAAAATACCAAGTCGTTGGCGGTTGTTTTTCTTAATATAGGGCCTGCGATAACAAAGGGTAACTTACTATTCATTGACTACTCAGTGGGTGGCTCAGGGACTTCAGGGTCTTCCAGTATTTCGATGATGTCTGAGCTGGAAAGTTCATGACCCATGAGAAAAAGAGCCAGCATGGCATCTGCTTTCGTTTTCGTGTCCGAACTTTCTTCAAGAATCTGTTCAAAGCGATGGCGGATCATGGCGACTTCATGTTCGACAAAACCGCGACCTTCCTCTTCTCCCTGAGTCTCTTCTGGTGCTGAGTCGAAATGCAAAAACATCATTTCGCCATCTTGTGACGTATCAATCAGGCGCTCTGGTAGCCAGGCTTCACCTGTTACGATGTCTGGATCACTCCCTTCTGGCAGTGAATTTAATAAACTTTTTAGTTCAGATGCTTTCACAATATTTTGATTTAGTGGATCATATATACATATTTTAACGACGAATGACCAAGAAACATAAGTATTAACTGCGATGTTTAGCTAGATTTTGGCTCTCTTCGTCACTTTTGGACCAATAATGACATTTAATAAACGTCTCATTGCCTTAGCCGCCATGGCTAGCAGCATGACATCAATGCAACTGCTCGCAAGCCAAGACGCTTCAATCGGAGAACAAGATTGGGGTATAGCAGCAGTGTATCGAATGGCGTCGATTCCTTTTAATACTCAGAGTGAGGATCAGACCGTCAGCACGTTTGTTCCCCTGATGTACTTTAATAATGACCACTTTTTCGTCAATGGACTTGAAGGTGGCGCTTATCTTTACACATCAGACGACGAGCGTTACCAGTTGAATGGTTTAATGCGCTTACGTTTTGTCGATATTCCTGCGTCGGCACAAAATGCCCTCCAAGGCGATACCTTCGATTTTGGTGCTCAACTTAGATACCAAATTGACCAGCAGTGGCATCTTGATAGCGAACTGATGTCTGATTCAGATTCTCGTATTCATGCCAACCTCACGGCCTCAGGATATTATGAATTTGGCGATTGGGAGTTGGAACCTCATCTGACTGTACGCTATAAAGGTGCTGATTTTAATAGCGAGTATTACGCCTTTTCGAGGCAGGCCAATGAACAAATTGGCGCAGGGGTGGATGTTAAGCTAGGGGTAAGTGCACGCTACCATGTTTACTCCAACTTGTACTTGCTTGGCGCGACCAGTGTCACTCGTCTCGATAATAATGCTTATAACGCTTCTGCAATTAACGACCGATATCAAGGTGAAGTTTATCTTGGCTTTGGATTCTTTAATGACAAGAGTAAAGCGCCAAAATCCGAGCTAACCAACAAGCGTTATTTCAGGGTTGCACACGGTTGGGCTACGCCATCCAATATCGGTGAGATTATGAAATTTAACACCGAGAAAGATCCCTATAATAACCAACTGACTTCGTTGTTTTATGGACACCCATTAACCGATGAGATCTTTGGCGTTCCGCTTGATATCTATTTCACGCCGGGTATTGTTCACCATTGGTCATCAGACGTTCAGTCGTCAGCCACTGAATATGTTGCGGCGATTAAGGCATATTACACCGTTGATTGGCCAACCAAATGGCGTTTTGGTTTCGCAGAGGGTGTCTCTTATATCGACAGTTTTACTTACATCGAACATGAAGAGATGAAATCGAAAGGCTACACACCTAGTAACTATTTGAACTATCTTGATTTTTCTTTTGATGTCAATGTCGGGGATCTGTTCAATAGCCGCGATTTCGATAAAGTCTGGGTCGGATACTCTTTGCATCATCGCAGCGCGATTTTTGAAAAAGCCTCTCAATACGGGCGCATTAAGGGTGGCAGTAACTACAATTCCATCTACGTCCAGATCGATTTTTGATCCGAGCCGATTAGCTGGGCCAAACTCTTAAAACCGAGCGGCAGTGATGCCGCTCGGTTTTCATCGCCATTAAAACTCTAACGAGCCCATGATAGTGCTTCCTGGGAACGGTTTACTCGTATAACACTAGCTTTGTTTAGACGCTAACATGTTTGCAGAACAGAGTGGTGTAAGCCTGACGGTAAGTTGTGTGATACAATTCGCACGCTTTTGAATGAGAAATAAAAAATAGGAAATGCTTTGACTTCGTCACAGCCTAAAAAAGAGACCAACATGACTGCATCAACAAATAGCGCAGCCACGTTACGTAAAGCCCTAAATGAGTGCATGCTGCGCGACCGCTTCCGTTTGAGTAAGCGTATTTCGGGTGCCAGTAAAATTAAGAATGACGCCTCACGCTCTGCCGTGTTTGATGAGATTGCGCTTGATATTGCCAAGTCTATGATGGAAGCAGAGCAGCGAGGGCATAGCTCACCAACAATCGAATACCCTGAAATCCTCCCCGTCAGCCAGAAAAAAGACGATATTGCGAAAGCGATAGCAGAGAATCAGGTCGTGATCGTTGCAGGTGAGACCGGTTCAGGAAAAACGACACAGCTGCCAAAAATTTGTGCCGAACTCGGGCGTGGAAAATATGGTCTGATTGGTCATACCCAGCCTCGACGTCTTGCGGCGCGCTCTGTCGCTAGTCGTATTGCACAAGAGATGGAAACACAGCTCGGTGAGTTTGTGGGTTATAAAGTTCGTTTTAACGACCAAATCTCTGACAATACACAGATCAAGTTAATGACGGACGGTATTCTACTGGCTGAAATTCAGCATGACCGTTTTCTGAACCAGTATGACACCATCATTATCGATGAAGCGCATGAACGTAGCCTTAACATCGATTTTATTCTCGGCTACCTCAAAGAGCTGTTACCGCGTCGTCCGGATTTAAAGATTATTATCACGTCTGCAACGATCGATCCTGAGCGATTCTCTAAGCATTTTGGTCACGCACCGATCATCGAAGTGTCGGGGCGTACTTACCCTGTTGAAACACGCTACCGTCCACTTTTTGGTGATGACGATGTTGACCGTGACCAACTGCAGGGCATTTTCGATGCGGTTGACGAGCTTTGTGAAGAGGGTCTGGGTGATATCCTGATCTTTATGAACGGTGAGCGTGAAATCCGTGATACCGCTGATGCATTAGCAAAACGCAATCTAAAGAGCACAGAAATTGTGCCTCTGTATGCGAGATTGTCAGCTGGCGAACAGAACAAGATCTTTCAGCCACATGCCGGACGTCGAATTGTGCTGGCAACTAACGTAGCCGAAACATCATTGACGGTACCAGGTATTAAATACGTGATTGACCCTGGTACTGCGCGTATCAGTCGTTACAGTTACCGAACTAAAGTACAGCGTCTTCCCATTGAGCCAGTTTCTCAAGCAAGTGCAAATCAGCGTAAAGGTCGATGTGGTCGTGTTGAGGAAGGGATCTGTATCCGTTTGTATTCAGAAGAGGATTTTAATGCTCGTCCAGAGTTTACTGATCCAGAAATCCTGCGTACCAACCTAGCTTCAGTTATCTTGCAGATGACGGCATTGGGACTGGGTGATATTGAAGCTTTCCCATTTGTCGAAGCGCCAGATAAGCGAAATGTCCAAGATGGTGTTCGTTTGCTGGAAGAGTTGGGTGCGATCAATGAAAAAGCGAAAGACCCGAAAAAACGCCTGACGCCGATTGGACGCCAATTAGCAAGATTGCCTATCGATCCGCGCTTGGCACGCATGGTACTTGAAGCGCCTAAATATGGTGCACTGAAGGAGCTAATGATCATAGCGTCTGCGCTTTCGATCCAAGATCCTCGTGAGCGTCCAAGTGACAAGCAGCAATCTTCGGATGACAAGCACCGTCGCTTCTTCCATGAAGATTCAGATTTCATGACTTTGGTAAACCTTTGGGATTACATTCAGAAGCAACAAAAGGCATTGACGGGCAACCAGTTCCGCAAACAGTGCAAGCAAGATTATTTGAACTACTTGCGTGTTCGTGAGTGGCAGGATGTCTACTTCCAAGTCCATCAATCAATGCGTGAAATGGACTTTAAACTCAATGACGAACCGGCGAGCTACCAAGGTGTGCACAGTGCGATTTTAGTTGGTTTGCTTTCTCATATTGGTATGAAAGACCAAGAGAAAAATGATTATCAAGGCGCACGTAACGCTCGTTTTCATATTTTTCCAGCCTCAGGTCTGTTCAAAAAACAGCCGAAGTGGATCATGTCGGCTGAGTTGGTGGAGACCTCCAAGCTATGGGGGCGTATTATCGCCAAGATTCAGCCAGAGTGGATTGAGCCTTTAGCGAAGCATCTGATTAAACGCAGTTACAGCGAACCACATTGGTCGAAAAAACGTGCTGCGGTTATGGCTCACGAAAAAGTGATGCTTTACGGCGTGCCTATTGTACCAAAGCGTTTGGTTAACTACGGCAACATTGACCCAGTCGTCAGCCGTGAACTCTTTATTCGCAGTGCTTTAGTGGAAGGAGAGTGGGAAACCAAACATGCTTTCTTTAAGCAAAACCGTAAGTTATTGCAAGAAGTTGAAGAGCTCGAACACAAATCTCGTCGCCGTGACATTCTGGTTGACGATGATGAACTGTTTGATTTCTACGATCAGCGCGTGGGCACCGAAGTTGTGTCTGGCAAACATTTTGATACTTGGTGGAAGAACGCATCGAAACAAAACTCAGAGCTACTGAATTTTGAAAAAGAGATGCTATTTAAAGGCGATGCCAGTCATGTCACTGATCTGGATTACCCTAACTTCTGGCACCAGAATGGGTTAAAACTCAAACTAAGTTATCAGTTTGAGCCTGGCGAAGATAACGACGGTGTAACGGTTCATCTGCCGCTGCCAATATTAAACCAAGTAGAACCCGCTGGTTTTGATTGGCAAATTCCTGGTTTACGTCATGAGCTGGTGGTCAGCCTTATCAAGTCGTTACCAAAGACTATTCGTAAGAATTTTGTGCCAGCCCCTAACTACGCTGATGCATTTTTAGCACGCTCGACGCCTTTTGAGTCGCCATTGCTGGATTCATTGGAGAAAGAGTTACGTCGAATGACGGGGGTAGAAGTACTTCGCGAAGATTGGAATCTAGAGCAAGTTCCCGACCACTTGAAGGTGACTTTCCGTGCCGTTGATCATCGCAACCGCAAGCTCAGAGAGCATCGTAACCTTCATGAACTCAAAGAGAGCTTAAAAGATAAGGTGCAGGAAACCCTGTCAAAAGTTGCTGACGATGATATTGAGCAGCAGGGTTTGCACACTTGGAGCTTTGGCGAGCTACCGAAAGTTTATCAGCAGAAACGCGGTGGTTATGACGTTAAAGCGTATCCAGCGATCGTTGACAGCAAAGACAGCGTCGAAATCAAGCTATACGAAACCGAGTATGAGCAAATTTCAGCAATGAAAGCCGGTCAGCGCCGTTTGATATTGTTAAACGTACCGTCACCGATTAAATATCTGCATACCAACTTGCCAAACAAATCGAAGCTCGGTTTGTACTTCAACCCTTACGGTAAAGTTCTCGATCTCATCGATGACTGTATCGCTTGTGGTGTTGATAAATTGATAGAAGAGAAAGGTGGTTTGGTGTGGGAGCCAGAACAGTTCGAACAGCTTAAAGAGCACGTACGCGCTGAATTAGGTGACACTGTGGTAGAAATTGCTCAACAAGTAGAGACAATTTTAACAACGGCTTTTAATATCAATAAGAAGCTGAAAGGCAAGATTGACTTTACGATGGCTTTTGCCCTGTCTGACATTAAAGCGCAAATTGAAGGGTTAATCTTCAAAGGTTTTGCGACAGAGTGTGGTTGGAAACGTCTACCCGATATTCTTCGCTATATGAAGGCCATTGAGCGTCGGATGGAAAAACTGCCGATCGACCCTAACAAAGATCGTTTGCACATGCTCAAGATTGAGTCGGTCAGCAATGATTACAAAGAGCTGCTTAACAAGATACCTAAGGGTGTTGCCGTGCCTGATAACGTCAAAGAAGTGCGTTGGATGTTAGAGGAATTGAGGGTGAGTTTCTTTGCTCAGCAACTTGGTACACCATATCCGGTATCGGACAAACGAGTTAAAATGGCAATTGATGCCTGTTAGGTATGCAAATTGCATCAGTAAATATACAGTTCGGAATTTTGACAAATACGGCAGAAGCTTGCCAGCCTTAGCTTCTGCAACTTATAACTAGAGAAGGTTTATTATGAAAAAGACACTACTCGCGCTAGCTCTGATTGGCGCATCAGCTACAGCTTCTGCGGACTCTTGGATTTACGGCAGCGCAAGTGTGGGTCAAGCGGATCTGGGCAATGAATCATCAACCTCGTACAACGTTCACGTTGGTACAGGCATTCTTCCATTCATCGGCTTGGAAGCGGGTTACCAAAACTTTGGTGATTTCGACAATGTGAATTACGGTGGTGTAGTACGCGATCTTGAAGGTTCAGCTGTTTACTTCGCAGCAAAACCAAGCATCGATTTTGGTCCGCTTCACATTTACGCAAAAGCGGGTATTCACTCTTACGAACTGACTGGCCGTAATAGCGATTTCAAAGAAGACGAAATTGACATGATGTACGGTGTTGGCGCTGAGTACTTTGTAATGGGTCCAATTTCACTAGGCGCAAGCTACAACGTATTCTCAATGAAAGAAGAAGACGTTAAGAACTTCTCTCTTAACGCGACTTTCCACTTCCTATAATCAATAGGATAGAATGACTTAAAGCCTGACTCCGGTCAGGCTTTTTTTTGCCAACTCGATAGGGAAACGGTTTCTATCTTTACCAACTAGCGATAGTCTAGTGAGGCATTGTTAAGCGAACCCCGCTGCAATTTGATAATCACAAGGCCGTGTTATGCAATCGCAAATCCCAGTTCGTAACGATTCAGCATCGACAGCGACGTTTTCAAAACCTGACAACAAGAATCTCAGCATATTGCTAGAGTTAATGACCTTCATCAGACCATATAAGCTCAAAGTGGCGGCGGCGCTGATTGCTCTCGTTTTTACCGCCTCGTTGACACTGGCAGTCGGCCAAGGGGTAAGAGTATTAATCGACCAAGGATTTGCTCAGCAGTCGATTGAAGAGCTCAATAGCGCGATCGTTTTTATCTTACTTATCACACTGCTCATTTCCGTGGGGACATTTTTCCGTTTTTATCTTGTGTCATCAGTGGGTGAGCGCGTCAGCGCCGACATCCGCCTCGCGGTGTTTAATCATGTTATCACGCTACACCCGAGCTATTTCGAGACCAATGGCAGTGGTGACATCATGTCTCGTATCACCACCGATACTACCTTGCTGCAAAGTATCATCGGCTCCTCCTTCTCTATGGCAATGCGCAGTGCGTTAATGTGTGTGGGGGCAATCATCATGCTGTTTGCCACCAACATCAAACTGACTTTGATCGTGCTTGCTAGCGTGCCTTTTATACTGGTGCCAATCCTATTTTATGGGCGCAAAGTTCGTGCATTATCTCGTCAGAGTCAGGACTCGATGGCCGACGTAGGCAGCTACGCTGGAGAAGCGATTGAACAAATAAAAACCGTACAAAGCTACAGCCGAGAATCCCAAGAGACAGCATTTTTTGCCAATCAAGTTGAACGTGCTTACTCCATTGGTCGTAAACGGGTAAAGCAGCGAGCGATACTCATTTCTGGCGTTATCGTCATCGTTTTCAGCGCGATATCGGGCATGTTGTGGGTTGGCGGTAGCGATGTGATTAACGGGGCAATGAGTGCTGGCGATCTCGCTGCATTTGTGTTCTATGCCATCATGGTGGCATCTTCACTTGCCACGATTTCAGAAGTGATGGGGGAGCTACAACGCGCCGCAGGTGCAACGGAACGTTTGATAGAGATTCTTCAGGTAGAAAGCCACATTACCGCGCCTGCTGAAACTAAGCGGATCCCCGCCCAACTCAGCGCCGATGTGACCTTCGAGGCAGTTAACTTTCATTACCCTTCAAGACCGGATCAAGCGGCACTGAGCCAGCTCAATTTAGCCGTAGAAGAAGGGAAAGTACTCGCTTTGGTCGGGCCTTCTGGCGCTGGCAAAACGACGCTGTTCGAACTTCTCCAGCGATTCTATGACCCTCAGAGTGGACGAGTAACGTTAGGGGGAGTCGATGTGCGTGATTTCACGCCGAGCGATTTGCGCCAAAGAATGGCGTTGGTACCGCAACAGCCAGCCCTTTTTAGTCATGATGTTTTTCACAATATCCGCTACGGCAATCCTCAAGCGACGGATGAGCAAGTCATCGCTGCCGCTAAACAGGCGCACGCTCATGAATTTATTGTCGATTTGCCACAGGGCTATAACAGCTTTTTGGGCGAGCGGGGCGTACGCCTTTCGGGCGGGCAACGACAACGAATTGCAATCGCGCGAGCGATTCTAAAAGATCCCAACATTTTGCTGTTAGATGAAGCGACCAGTGCACTAGATAGCGAGAGTGAACATCACGTTCAACGCGCATTGGAAGAACTAATGCAAGGGCGCACAACCATCATCATTGCTCACCGTCTCTCGACAATCAAACACGCAGATAAGATTGCGGTACTTGATCAAGGCAAATTGGTTGATGTTGGCAACCACGACTCACTGATGAAGAGTTGTGAGCTTTACCAGCGTCTGGTTGAGCTGCAATTCAAACCCCTTCACTGACAATAGTTATGCTTGGTTTAAGCCTGTTGATTGAGTTTGCACGTATACAAGGGTAAAACCCGCAGAGAAGTATTATGGCGACAAAACAGAGAAACATACCTACACACAGAATATCGCGCTTTGGCAAGCTTGCCTCTTTAGCCACGCGTGTCGCCGGCAACGTGCTGAGTGAATATTCATCGTCTTGTCACGCCATATCTGACACTCTAAGTGAGCATGGAATCATAATGTTCTGGTCATAGCTTCGCAGGTTCTCAAAGTATGACAGACACAAAAAAGCCACTCTTTTGAGTGGCTTTCTATTAACTGAATATCGAGAAGCATCAAGCTTGTTGCTGTTTCATCTCTTGTTGTGCTTCTTCTTCAATAAGCGCGTCGACGATAACTGCACACGCTGCATCACCAGTGATGTTAAGTGCTGTACGAATCATATCGAAGATACGGTCTAGAGCGAACAGTAGCGGTAGACCTTCAATTGGAATACCAGCAGCCAGAAGAACAGCGACAACAAGGAAAGAAGGACCTGGAACACCCGCCTGGCCAACCGCACCCAGTGTAGAGGTCACGATGATCGCGATGTAAGCGCCGATACCTAGGTCGATATTGAATAGCTGAGCAAAGAAGATTGCCACTAGACCGTAGTAAATTGCGTTACCAGACATGTTGATGGTTGCACCTAGAGGCAGAACAAACGACGCGGTAGAGTTTCTTACGCCTAGTTCATTTTCAACGGTATCCATTGTTACAGGAAGCGTCGCCATAGATGACGCTGTTGATAGTGCAACCGCTTGTGGTTTCTTCATAGCAACAAGGAATTTTTTCGCTGAAGTCTTAGTGAAGATATGCACCATTAATGGGTAAGCGATGAAGCCGAAGATCATGATAGCGGCAACGTAAACAACGAATAGTTTGAAGACGACCATCAGCGCGCCAAAACCAAACGTACCGACCGCTTCAGCCATCAGACCGAATACACCAATTGGAGCAATGATCATGACTTTGTTGATCATCCATACCATTGCATCAACAATACAGTTCACGCCATTCATGATTGGTTCGCGACGCTCTTTTGACTGCTTAGAAATTGCAATACCAAAGAACATACAGAAAACCAGAATCTGAAGGATGTTTGCTTCGTTAAGTGATTGGAAAACGTTAGTTGGGATCATACCAGTAATGGTTGCCCAGAAAGTAGGTAGCTCACCTTTAGAAGCGTATTCTGCTGAGAACATGCCTTCAACGCCTGATACGTCGATGCCAAGTCCAGGCTTGAATACTTCACCCATAAACAGCGCAAGTGCAACGGCTAATGCTGAAGTTAGACCGAAGTAACCTAAAGTTACTAGACCCACTTTACCAGCAGACTGGCTGTTACCTAGGCCTGCCGCACCTGAGATCAGGGCAACCGCAACTAAAGGAATAACCAGCATTTTGATTAGGTTAATAAAAATCGCACCAAGTGGAGCGAACATGGTAGCGCTGTCACCCATGAAGGCACCAACGGCAGTACCCAGGATCATGGCAATAACGACTTGTACGCCAATGTTGCTTAGTAAATTCTTTTGTTTTAACACTTCCATAACCTCTGTGCTAAGAAAATTTAAATTCCTAGAATTACCCACCAAGAGAAAACTTGTAATTGGATAATAATTTCGTCGTGAGTTGTACACTTAATTTTTACATTTAGCAATATCGAACAGGGCATGTTGAACGGATTATTCGATGATTTATTGACGAGTGCTAATTTTTTGCTCAATAGCAACCGTTTGCTATTTGATGTGGTGATGGTTTGGGGTGAAATGATTGCTTATTTCAGTTGTTTAGCAGTGGCAACAAAGGGTGGGGTTTGTTAAAAAAAAGATCAGCTTTTTATGCTTGATAAGAAGCTGATCTCATAGAAGTTTAGATGGCTAACACGTTACTTATGTGTTGCTGACTTCATTGAAGAAACAAAGTTTGCCAGTTGATTTAACATTTGTTGTGGGTCATCAAGGTTATTTTCGATGGTTTTGACCACCGCCGAGCCCGAAATCGCCCCCGCAGCACCAGATTCAATCGCCTGCTTTACCTGAGCGGGTTCTGAAATACCAAATCCTAGCAACGCTGGTGGCGCATCAAAGCGTTTTAGTTTCTCTAGCATGTCACCCACGGGCATGTTGGCTTTGGTTTCTGCACCAGTAACACCAGCTCGAGAAAGTAGATAGGTATAGCCACCACCCAGTTGAGAAACTTGCTTAAGCGTCTCGTCACTCGCTGTTGGCGGTGCGATAAAAATTGGATGAATGCCAAACTTTTCAGCCGCAGCGACAAACTCGCTACTTTCGTTGGTCGGAACGTCTGCGATAAGCACAGAGTCAATACCTGCATTCGCGCAGCGTTGGTAGAAGTTATCTATCCCACGTGAGTAAACTAGGTTCGCGTACATAAGCAGACCAATTGGTAGATCTGGATATTTGCTACGAATCTTCGCGATCATATCAAAGCAGATATCAGGTGTTGCACTCGCCTCAAGAGCACGAATGTTCGCTCCTTGAATGGTAGGGCCGTCTGCCAGAGGATCTGAGAATGGAATACCTAACTCAAGGGCATCTGCACCAGACTCAACCAAGGTTTCCATGATTTTGAATGACTGCTCAGGATTAGGATCGCAAACCGTTACGAACGGAACGAAAGCACCTTGATTGGCATCGTTTAAGCGCGTGAATAGCTTTTCATAACGGTTCATTAGATCGCTCCTTTTTGTTGCAGAATGTCATGGACAGTGAAAATATCTTTATCGCCACGACCAGAAAGGTTTACCACAAGTAATTGCTCTTTTTCAGGGTTTTCACGTGCCATTCGTAACGCGTGAGCTAATGCGTGAGATGATTCTAACGCTGGAATAATCCCTTCGTTACGTGCTAGCTCTTGAAATGCTTCCAGCGCTTCATCATCCGTTACGTTATCGTATTCAGCTCGACCAATAGCGTTCAAGTAAGCATGCTGTGGACCTACAGAAGGGAAGTCTAGGCCGGCAGAGACAGAGTACGACTCTTCAACTTGGCCATGCTCATCCTGCATCAAGGGGGCTTTCATACCAAAGAAGATACCTGTTTTACCATGTTTCAGTGGTGCGCCATGTTGGTCAGTATCGATACCCTTACCAGCAGGTTCAACACCGATCAGGCGAACACTCTCTTCTTCAATGAAATCGGCAAACATCCCAATAGCGTTTGAACCGCCTCCGACACAGGCGATGACCGCATCTGGGAGACGTCCTTCACGAGCCAAAATCTGGTTTTTGGTCTCTTCACCGATCATGTGTTGGAACTCGCGCACTATGGTTGGGAATGGGTGAGGGCCTGCCGCAGTGCCAAGGAGGTAGTGTGCTTCTTCATAACTGGCAGACCAGTCACGCAATGCTTCGTTACAAGCGTCTTTGAGCGTCGCTGAGCCAGAGTGAACTGGAATGACTTCTGCTCCCATAAGTTTCATGCGGAATACGTTAGGGCTTTGACGTTCGACGTCTTTCGCACCCATGTAAACACGGCACTTGAGACCAAGCAATGCACATGCAAGAGCGGTAGCAACACCGTGTTGACCTGCACCGGTTTCCGCGATGATTTCGTGCTTACCCATGCGTTTTGCCAGCAGGGCTTGTCCTAACACTTGGTTAGTTTTGTGTGCACCACCGTGCAGTAGATCTTCACGTTTTAGGTAAAGTTTGGTTTTGGTGCCTTTGGTTAAGTTACGCGTCAAGGTCAAGGCAGTCGGACGGCCTGCATACTCTTGGAGCAGAGACATGAATTCGCTTTGGAACTCAGGGTCTTGTTGTGCGCCGATAAATGCTTGTTCAAGCTGATCCAGAGCTGGAACGAGAATTTGTGGTACATACTGACCACCATATTCGCCAAAGTAGGCATCAAGTTTTGCCATGGTGTTTAATTCCTTTAATTTTGTCCAACGTGAAGTAACTCACGTCGCTGATAATTTAGTAGTTTCTAATCGCAATAAAAGCTTGTTCGAGTTTGTCTGCGTCTTTTTTACCCGGGGAGTGTTCCACGCCTGAGTTAAGGTCGAGTCCAAGGCATCCTTGCTCGGCCGCTTTTTGAGCGTTGAAAGGAGTGATACCGCCCGCGAGCATGACTTTGGATGGGTCGCCAATTAACGACCAGTCGAACACTAGGCCAGTCCCGCCAACTTGCGCACCGACTTTGGTATCGAGTAAATGGCGGTCGATGTTTTCACTCAGTAGGACAGGAACGGATTGACTCACACCATACGCTTTCCAAATTTCTACTTGTGGTGGCAGTGCGGACTTCAGTTGATTTACAAATGCTTGGTCTTCACTACCATGCAATTGAACAGCGGCTAAACCCAGTTCACACACGGTGTCGACTATGGTTTCTAGACGATGATTTTGGAACACGCCGACATAATTGAGCGGGGCTCCGCTCATTGTCAGACGTGCGCTTTCCTGATCGACGTAGCGTGGAGACTGTTCAACAAAAATTAATCCGCCAAAAACGGCACCAGATTGATAGGCTTTCGCGGCATCGTTAGGGTGGGTGAGCCCACAGACTTTGTTCTCGCCCATGGTCACTTTACGAACTGCAAGTTCTAAGTCATCTTCAGCCATTAATGAACTGCCAATCAAGAAACCATCGGCATATTGGCTAAGGTCACGAACTTGTTGATGAGTATAAATTCCTGATTCAGAGATAATAACGGCATCAGGTGCGAGCTCACGGATGGTTGGAGCAAGTTGTTTGGTGCGGTTCAAATCCGTTGTAAGGTCGCGTAGGTTACGGTTGTTAATGCCAATCACTTTTGCGCCTAATGCGACAGCACGTTGCAACTCTTCCTCATTGCTAACTTCGGTCAGGACACCCATATCAAGAGAGTGAGCGACTTCAGCTAACTCAACATATTCGTTGTCATCCAATACCGATAACATCAGCAGGATGGCATCAGCGAAGTAGTGGCGTGCAAGGTAAACCTGATAGCGATCAATCATGAAGTCTTTACACAGAATAGGCTGCTTGGCTTGCTTCCTCACCTGAGGTAAAAACTCAAAGTTACCTTGGAAGTACTTCTCATCAGTCAGTACTGAGATTGCATCCGCATGGTTGTTATAAACATTAGCAATGTAATCTAGGTCGAACTCTGCACGGATTAAGCCTTTAGAAGGAGATGCCTTCTTACATTCCGTAATAAAGACGGTTTTTTGTTGATTGAGCGCCTGATAGAAACTGCGATCAGATGCAACCAGTGTATCTTTGAAGGAGGCTAAGGGTTGGGCTTGCTTACGTTCAGCGACCCATTGATGCTTGTCTCTAACAATTTTTGCCAATACTTCTGCCATCTCAGCTTCTTTCACTGAAACGTGCTCGGATAATTTATCTTTCACCTGAGTCATTGTGCTTACCTTGTACTGCCGTTGTTATGCATGTGCTGCGAGTTGCTGAACTAACTGATACGCCTTACCGGAGTTCATCGCTTCGATGGCTTGTTGTGTGTTGGCTTTGAGATCTTCATGACCAAATAAACGCATCAAAAGCGCCACGTTGACGGCTACAGCACCTAGCTGAGCGTCGGTTCCCTTACCAGTCAGCATATTGGTAATGATCGCACGGTTTTCTTCAGGAGATCCCCCCTTGATCGCTTCAAGAGGGTGCGCCTCAAGACCAAAGTCAGCTGGTGTCAGGCTGTACTCATGGATCTGACCATCTTTAATCTCAGCGACGGTGGTTTTGCCATGAATCGCCACTTCATCTAAGCCGCTACCGTGGACAACCGCGGCGCGTTTCATACCCATCTGCAACATGGTTTCTGCGATAGGGCGAACCAGCTCCTCACTATAGACGCCCATCAGCTCAATGTTAGGGCGAGCTGGGTTAATCAACGGGCCTAAAATGTTAAAGATGGTTCGAGTTTTCATGGTTTGGCGAACAGGCATTGCGTGGCGAACACCAAGGTGGTATTGCGGCGCAAATAAAAATGCTACGCCTAGAGTATCGACCGCAGCTCGCGTGTCTTCGGCGCTCATTGCTAAGTTGATACCGAATGAATCAAGCAGATCTGAACTGCCTGATTTACTAGAGACACTGCGGTTGCCGTGCTTTGCCACTTTTAATCCACATGCCGCTGCCACAAATGCCGCTGTGGTAGAAATGTTGATTGTGTCGTGACCGTCTCCCCCTGTGCCGACGATGTCAGCAAAGTCGTAGTCTGGGCGTGGAAATGGATTGGCGTTAGCGAGCAAAGCCTTAGCAGCGCCAGCGATCTCGTCGGGTGTTTCACCTTTGATTTTCAGAGCGGTCAATGCTGCCGCCATTAAAATAGGGTCTAACTCGCCGCGAATAATCACGTCAAATAACTGCTGGCTCTCTTGCTGAGTTAACGACTGCTGTTCGTAGAGCTTACTAATAATCTGTTCCATGATTCTCTTCCTTATTTATTGTTCTTTTCTAGAGCCCATTCAATGGCATTCGCAAGCAATGTTGCGCCATATGTTGTCATGATTGACTCAGGGTGGAACTGGAATCCACATACCTTGTCTTGTTCTTGTACTACAGACATAACCAAACCATCAACCTCTGCGGTAATAGTCAGCGTTTCAGGCACCTTGGTTGCGACAAGTGAATGGTAGCGTGCAATCGCCAACGGTGATGGCAGTCCTTGGTAAGTCGCATGGTTTTCGTGCTCCATCATCGAAACTTTACCGTGGATGATTTCGCCCGCGCCCGCGACAATGCCGCCGTAGGCTTCCACAATGGCTTGGTGCCCGAGACAGATGCCAATCATTGGCACCTTACCTTTTAAGCGCTGAAGAATCTCAGGCATCGAGCCAGCTTCAGAGGGTGCGCCCGGCCCAGGTGATAAGAGTACGACGGGATTCTCGAGTTCGGCAACGGCGCTTTCAATCGCTTGGGCAGAAATGCTATTGCGGTATACCGTGACCTGATGACCAAGAGAGCGAAATTGGTCAACCAAGTTATAAGTGAACGAATCAAAGTTGTCGATGAATATGATATTTGCCATCTCGATGCTACTCCTTGTGTGCTGCTTGAATAGCAGAGATTACTGCTTGTGCCTTGCCGCGCGTTTCATCGGCTTCGCTTTGTGGGTCAGAATCAAATACCACCCCTGCGCCAGCCTGAACCTGTGCAATGCCATTTTCAACATACGCAGAACGAATAACGATACAAGTATCCAGCGTACCTTCGCCCGTTAGATAGCCCACCGCACCACCGTAACTGCCACGTCGGGCTTGTTCGACATCGCGGATTAACTGCATTGCGCGAATTTTAGGAGCGCCGGTTAGTGTTCCCATATTCATGCAAGCCTGGTAAGCGTGTAGGGCATCCAAGTCATCGCGAAGTTGCCCAACCACGCGAGACACTAAGTGCATGACATGGCTATAGCGATCAACTTTCAACAGATCGGCAACGTGACGTGTACCTGGTTGAGAGATACGTGCTACGTCGTTTCGTGCTAAGTCGACTAGCATCATATGCTCAGCGTTCTCTTTTTTATCGGTACGCAGCTCAAGTTCAATTCGACTATCGAGATCGAAATCAATCTCTCCGTTTGCGCGTTTGCCACGGCGACGAGTACCGGCAATAGGGTATATCTCGATTTGATTGGTATGAGTTTCGTATTTAAGTGCGCTTTCTGGTGACGCGCCGAACAGAGTAAACAACTCATCTTGCATGTAGAACATGTAAGGACTTGGGTTGCTTTGCTTCAGTGCTTTGTAAGCGGCAAGAGGCGACGGGCAAGGTAATGTGAAGCGGCGAGAAGGTACAACCTGAAACACATCTCCCTTGACGACATATTCTTTAAGGTCGCGAACAATCTGGCAGAAGTCTTGATCAGATATACTTGGTGTCGCGGTGGTATCGCTGACCAACGTCGCTTTTGGTAATGGCTTGAGCTCTGCACACTGTTGGCGGATAGAGTCAAGGCGTCGCTCTAGTTGAGTTGGATTCGAAGTGTCCGCAAATAGTGTCGCTTGCAGTTCACAAGATTGCTTCTGATGATCGACCACGAGCAGGGTTTCGGCCACATAGAACACATAATCTGGGCATTGATTCGTCGCTTCTGCATCGCCTAAGGGTTCGAAATTCGCCACAAGATCATAGGCAAACAGACCGCCGATAAAAATGGCGTGTTTGTGTAGCGAGTCGATATCAAAGCTATGTTGAATCAAACGTAAGGCATCAAATGATGAGGCCTCACGCAGACGAGAATCCTCGTCAATCGTGTCACAAGGCGTTGTAAAATGGAGGACCAACTGATTGCCATCAAACGAGTGTTCGATATTCGCTTGGATATTGTTGGTGAGGTGAGTAAGTAGATTTTTACCGTTCTCCGTTAAGGCTGTCATGGCCACGGTATGGCCAAAACAGACAATGCGAACAGCTGAATCTACGATAAGCAGACTTTGCAGATCCTGTTTCGAATCAATTTCTGCCGACTCTAACAGTAAGCTATCACTTTTGTGTTCACATAAGGTGTGAAACAACTGTGTTGGATCTTCGGCATAAGGTGCGGTGGTTCGAAGCAGTTCGATAGCGCCTAGCTTTTTGATTTCAATGGCCTTGTTCACCAGACCTCCTTATCTCTAAAAATAGTTTCCTGCCTACATAGTCGCATAAAGCGCACAGTCGCCCAATCAAGTTTCGGTTAAATTTGTCCATTGTTTGAGCAGTTAGATGTGAGACAGATTACAAAACAAAAAAGCCCGCTTCGGCAGCGGGCTTTTGAACATGATTTTCACTTATTAAAAGTACACGTTAGCCCACCAAGAACTTGTCCAAGTGCGCCACCAAGCAAGATCTACTGCTCTATTATTAATAGAGTGAGCAGTAACTTTTGCTTTTTGCTTTTGTTGGATGTCTTGTAACATAGTGAGCCTTAAATCAGGTACTTCGTATTTGTGTACTAGTTAACTAGTGCAGAGGTAAAAAGTCAACAAAAAAAACTAAAATTATGCGAATTGATTTACATAGTCACACTACAGCCTCAGACGGACGATTACCTCCCAATGAATTAATCGATAGAGCATTGAGCTTTCAGCTTGAAGTTTTAGCGATCACTGACCATGACACGGTCGATGCACTGGAGCCTGCGCATCAGTACATAAAGCAAAATAATTTACCGCTGACACTGATCAACGGGATTGAAATTTCCACTGTGTGGCAAAACAAAGATATCCATATTGTTGGATTAAACATCGATCCCCACTCTCCAGCGCTCACTGACTTGATTGAGCAGCAAAAGAAGCATCGAGAAGGTCGTGCGGAACTGATCGCCAGCAGGTTGGCTAAAGCCACTCGAGAAGGCGTGTTGGAAGAGGTGAAGGTTATTGCAGGCGATGCACCAATTACCCGAGCGCACTTTGCCAAATGGCTGGTGGATAACCAATATGCGAAGACCATGCAGCAGGTCTTTAAAAAGTACCTAACTCGTAACAATCCAGGGTACGTGCCCCCAACATGGTGCTCGATGAAAGACGCGATTGACGCGATTCATCAAGCTGGAGGGCATGCGGTACTCGCGCATCCGGGGCGCTATGATCTAACGGCAAAGTGGATCAAGCGTCTGTTAACAGCCTTTACTGAAGCCGGTGGTGACGCGATGGAAGTCGCACAGCCGCAACAAGCTCAACAAGAAAGGCGCAACTTGGCAGATTATGCTATACAATACAAACTATTAGCTTCGCAAGGTAGCGACTTCCATTATCCATCTCCTTGGATGGAGCTAGGTCGAAATTTATGGTTGCCATCGGGTGTTGAACCCGTATGGAAGGATTGGGGCATTGAACCTTCGGCAACAGATTCAGCCCATATTGAATAACTATAGAGTCGAGAGACTCGATAATGAGGAATTACAATGAGCCAGTTTTTTTACGTTCATCCAGAAAACCCACAGGCTCGCTTGATCAATCAGGCTGTAGCAATCATTCGTAACGGCGGGGTAGTGGTTTACCCGACCGATTCAGGCTACGCACTTGGTTGTCAGCTTGAAAATAAACAAGCATTGGAGCGTATCTGTCAGATACGTCGCTTGAACGACAAGCACAACTTTACTCTATTATGTCGTGACCTGTCAGAGATCTCTTTATACGCTCGAGTAGACAACACAGCATTTCGCCTACTCAAGAATAATACACCGGGGCCTTACACTTTTATCTTTAAAGGGACTAAGGAAGTACCACGTCGCCTAATGAATGCAAAGCGTAAGACGATCGGTATTCGTATTCCAGACAACCGCATTGCGCTTGATCTACTTGAAGCGTTAGGTGAACCATTGATGTCGACTTCTCTTATCCTACCGGGTAACGAAGTGACGGAATCTGATCCAGAAGATATCCGCGATAAGTTGGAACATGCGGTTGACTGCATCCTTAACGGTGGTTATTTGGGTGAACAACCAACCACTGTGGTTGATTTTAGTGAAGACGAACCTGTGATTGCCCGTGTGGGTACTGGAGATCCTGCACCGTTCGAGTAATCAAAAGTACGTGATTTTTAGCACACTTTTTGCGATAATGTGCGACCGCGATTTTTGGTCGCACTTGTTTATTCGACGTCTGAGAAGACGACACATAGGTAGATAAATGAACGAAAAACTACAGAAAGTATTAGCCCGAGCTGGTCATGGCTCTCGTCGCGAACTAGAAGCTTTGATTAAAGCAGGTCGCGTGAGTGTGAACGGTGTCGTTGCTAAGCTTGGTGAACGACTAGAAGATGAAAACGCAGTTGTGCGTATCGATGGTCATACTGTTTCTGCTAAAGCGCAGGAAGAAGTGATCTGTCGAGTACTCGCATATTACAAGCCAGAAGGTGAACTGTGTACTCGTCATGACCCAGAAGGTCGTCGTACTGTATTTGACCGTTTGCCTAAAATCCGTGGCTCTCGCTGGATTTCAGTTGGCCGTTTAGATGCCAACACATCAGGACTTCTGCTTTTCACAACAGATGGTGAATTGGCAAACCGCTTGATGCACCCAAGTCGTCAAGTAGAGCGTGAATACTTAGTACGTGTCTTCGGCGAAGTAACGGAACAAAAAGTGAAGAATCTAGTTCGCGGTGTTGAACTAGAAGATGGTATGGCGCGTTTCGAAGACGTTGTTTACGCGGGTGGTGATGGTATGAACCACACTTTCTACGTAGCCATCAACGAAGGTCGTAACCGTGAGGTTCGTCGTTTGTGGGAATCTCAAGATACCACGGTTAGCCGCCTTAAACGTGTACGCTACGGTGATATCTACCTAGATAAGAAATTGCCTCGTGGCGGCTGGATGGAACTGGATCTTAAAGAAGTAAACTACCTACGTGAATTGGTAGAACTTCGTCCTGAACGTCAAACGCTTCTTGATGAGAGCAAATCAAACTCATCACGTAAACGTGAGCGTTCACGCAGCCAAAAAATCCGTCGTGCGGTTAAACGTCACGAAGAGCGCGTGAACAGTACTGGTGGGCGTAGCAACAACCCATCACGTCGTAAACCGAAGAAAAGCTCAGGTCAGCAAGGTGTTCGTAATAAACAGCGTTAATTGAACGTTGAGATTTTAAAACACAACTCCTATCACTTACAGTGGTTTGAACGCACTGGATAGCGAACCATACGCTTACAAACGGCCCTCAATTGGGGCCGTTTTTCGTTCTATCGTGTTACAGCCAATACCCGCTATCAGCCAAACGACCGATGCAGCAGGCAGTTACCCGCTCATTGATGTATCGGACGGCGGTTGAGGTTAAAGTACAGAGGTATCGAGCCTTCCATCGACCTCTCTGTAGCAGTGGGGTATTTTCTGATTTTTCATCATTTGTGATGGTTCACAGTCTCCTCGGTGCATTTCTTGCTTCCGGGCAACTTTTTGCTCGATCTGGGCAAGATCTTGCTCGATTCGAGCAAAAAGTTGCCCAGCTCGTATATTAACAAATGCTTAAATTGTTGAAATATATACATTTTCATTTTGGCACGCTTTTTGATTAAGAGTGAGTGTTATTACACAACCTCTAAGGATTTTACTATGCCAACTCCATGTTATATTTCTATCGACGGTGAAACTCAGGGTCTGATCACGGCAGGCGCCTGTACGGCTGACTCTATCGGTGACTCTTATGTAGAAGGTCACGAAGACGAGATGCTGGTTCAGAAGTTTGACCACGTTATTTCGGTTCCGACCGATCCTCAATCTGGTCAACCTTCTGGTCAACGCGTCCATAAACCCTTCAAGTTTACTGTCACTCTCAACAAAGCCGTACCACTGCTGTACAACGCACTTTCTTCTGGTGAGAAGATGAAGAACGTAGAGCTTAAATGGTACCGCACCTCTATCGAAGGCAAACAAGAGAACTTCTTCACCACTAAGCTAGAAAACGCGTCTATCGTCGATATCCAGTGTGAGATGCCACACTGTCAAGATCCGTCGATGTCCGACTTCACGCAAAATCTAACGGTCTCAATGTCGTACCGTAAGATCACTTGGGATCACGTCAACGCAGGTACGTCTGGTTCAGATGATTGGCGTAAACCTATCGAA
>NZ_QEWN01000128.1 GCF_006124995.1 Vibrio sp. Hep-1b-8 | reverse complement strand
CAACCTTTTTCCCACGTCTTACCGTCATTGCTTTAAGCCATTGCTCTTTTGATGTACGAGCTTCTCGCTTTTCTAATTTGCAAACGACCCCAATGGCTCCATTGTAGAGGGCGTTACGCAGAGTGTTGTTGCCACAGCGTTTAGCAATAGCCCCTATATTTTGTTTGCCTCCACTACTATGTTGAACAGGAGTTAATCCCAGACAGGCAGAAGCATGTCGTCCTTTTGAAAAATGGTCTTTTTGGCTGAGGGCAATTTTCAATAAAGCCGCACAAATAGGGCCGACACCTTCTAATGCTTGTAGGCGTTTGCACAATAGGTCTTGAGATGTAGTGACTTTCAGTTTTTGTGTAATGTTATCGATTTGGTGAACTAAATCGACGAATCGGTCATACATCATTGCTAGGGTTTCCCTGAATGTCCAGGTGAGACTATTTTCAGCCTCTTCGAGTATGAGGGGGATTTCGGTCCTAAGCGCAAAATCGCCTTTGTTGATAGGGAAGCCAAACTCAAGTAACAGCGCTCTTAATTGATTTGCGGAGCTGACTTTCTGTCGGACAAGCAATTCGCGAATATGAACAATAGATTGTTGGCACTGGTCTTCAATATTAAGTATTCGGCAAGCTTTCACGTTAGGTTGCATAGCGGCGATAGCGATGGCTAAAGCATCATTAGCATCTGTTTTTTGACCTTGCCGGAATGCAGAGACTCGTTTAGGAGCGATGGCTTTTACTTTATGACCGAGTTTAATAGCTAGTCGTCCCCAGTGATGAGCGGTCGCGCAAGATTCCATGGCAATGAGCGATGCTTTTTCTTTGATAAGAAGCTCTGTAAGTTTTTTTCGAGAGACTTCTTTGTTGAAAATAATTCTTCCATGTCGATCCATCTTACAAACTTGGAAAACGTTTTTTGCTAAGTCGATAGCGAGCACCGTAGAATGAGTCATGTGTTGGCTTCCTTGTAAAAGTGTCGTTACTTATTACGTTACTCCCGAGGGAGATAGGGAGTCCATACATCTTGGCACTTTTGCTTCTACTTCAAATTTAGTGTCTGCGATACAATGCGTAAGGTTGGGTGGTGGCATTGTTCACCCCTTGATTGGGCGTTAATATTTGGAGTGCAGTGTTGATTGAATCATTAGAAAATATAGCAACGGCAATTGAATCACTTCAATCCGATCCGTTTAGGGACTACATTCTACCTGTTGGTAGTGTTTTGGTTTCCGGCGCAGTAGGTGTGTTTGCCGCTAACTATTCGGTTCACAAGCATGAGAGCAATAAAGCTGCAATATCAAACATTGAGGCAGTTAACTCAATACTTTTAAGTACCTGCAATGCGCGTGAAAACCTAATCGCGATAAAGGGAAACTATTGCAATCAGATTGACTCCCACCCAATAAACAGGCTATTGGCTATTCCTCCGATCTTCTTTGACTCAAATAAAATCTACATTGATGCCCCAAAATTGTCCTTCTTACACTCTGGAAAGACGAGCCAAGATGTCTCCAAGTGGTTGAATGCTGGAAGAATTAATGGAATGTTTAAGAACTATAATTTCTTGCTAGAGATTTGGGACAAAAGAAACGAGTTATACGAAGAGCATCTGTTGCCAATTGTTTGTGATAAACATGCAGGGCAGATCAACCACCAAGAATTAATCGCAGAACTAGGTTTAGGTAAGGTTGCCGAAATGTCTGATGTTACGGAGCAAGTAATTATGCTCACTGATGATATATTGGTTGAAATGTGTTGTTTTCTAGAGGCGTTTAGTACCTTGTCAAAGGATACCGTCAACCTTAAGGTTGCTAAGAGGTATCGTGAAATCTTCGTATTTAAATTACCGACAGCAGATATTAGTGAATATGCTGTAGATATGATTTCTCTAACACCAGCTTTGGATTTAAACATGTTGACCAAAGTACTAAAAGTGCCTAAAAATGAAGCAGAGCAAAGGTATCAACGGTTATATTTGCCCTAAATTAAACTACAAACGTTTAAGCTTTCAACATACTTTTCCTAATCTGACAGAACAGCTTTGCTACAACAGCTCTAAAACGTTTATGTCCATCTTCGAGCCAGCTAAATCTGTGCTGGCTCATTTATGCCCCTTTCGGTGTTAACGCAATTACTCAGTGGCAAATCGTGCCACTGAAATCACCGTTCTTTCTCTCATGGTTAGCAGCAGAGAGGGCGTGACAGAAAACTCCCAAAACTGAGCAATAAGCTCAATCGTCCGCCTTAATAGGAAGTGCGTATTTATGCTTACTTGCTCATAACGTATTGTAATTGAGTTAGTTAGTAGGTATTTTCAAAAAAAGCTTAAATTAATGAGAAAAAACAATGAAATACCCAAAACCTTTAAGAGAAGGAAGCACGATAGCAATCACAGCATTTTCATCAGGGATAGCGGAAGAACACAAAGCTAGATTTAGTATCATTAAAAAACATCTTGAATCTCAAGGTTTCAAGATTGTTGTGGGTGATTGCTTGTATGGGCAGTTTAAACACGTAAGTGCACCAATAGAACAACGTGTAGAAGAACTGATAAGATTTTTAATGGATGATAACATTGATGCTATTTATCCCCCTTGGGGGGGGGAACTGTCTATGGAGCTTTTTCCTCTCATAGACTTTTCCAAGCTTCAAAATGTTAGACCAAAGTGGATCTTAGGTTTTTCTGATGTCAGTACCTTAGCCGCAACATTTACAAGTAAGCTTCGGTGGGCTACTGCACATTGCTCCAATTTGATGGATCTAACTCCTCAAGCAAAAGATCCACTAACGTCAAATACCATCACGTATATTGGAACCTCTATTGGTTCGACGTTTTCTCAAGAAGCATCGACTATGTACGCTAGTAAGTGGCCAGACATCGTGAGTAAACCTGCAAGCGGCATTACACCTGACACTGCATCAAGTTGGAAATGGCTAGTAAGACCGAAATCAAGCACAACTATCGAAGGTAGACTCATTGGAGGCTGTTGGGATACATTGCTTCACCTTTTTGATACGGAATATCTTGATTTGAAAGCTCTCTCTGAAGACTATCCAGAAGGTATCGTGCTCTATCTGGAAAATGCAGAAATGTCACCAACAGATATTGCCCGAACAATATTAAGCATGAAATTTAGGGGGGTGTTCAAGCATATTAATGGTTTAGTTTTGGGCAGGAATGCTGCCCCTGATCCAAGCAATGAGCAAGCTCTCAAATATCATGAAGCTATAGAAAGTAGCCTAGCGAACATTGGAATCCCTGTAATGTATGATTTAGATATTGGCCACGTTCCACCGAATCTTACGCTTATCAATGGTGCTGTAGCAAAGGTGGAATTAAATGATGAAGTTGGGGAACTGAGTCAGACCCTTATATAATAGATCGCTGACTTAATTGCATAATTTGTGAGTTTTGGTAAATGGGTTTAACTTAAACCATGCAAGGTTTTGTCCATTTTCTTCCATCTCAGGCACTGAGTTCGGCGGTGCGTGATTGCGTTTTGGGATACCAAAAGTTTGTTGGAGAAAACCATATGATGTATTGTTTACTAATACCTTGCCAACTAACCAAGAATTCGTGATAGCCCAACAATCGGTTGAATTGCTGTAATTTAAATTAAAAACAGATAGTTAAAAGCGAGCTTGATGCTTAATGCCGATCAGTTAAGGCTTAAATGATCGGTTGAACGATCCTTTCAAGGTGTCAAAATCCGAGTGTATTCCAGACACTCGGATTTTTTTATGTTTCTAAGACAAGCACTTAACCAAGTTCATCAATTCTCTGTTGAGCAACTCTCAGGTTTATCTGACCTTCTCTCTCCTGAACTCATTGCTCAATGTATGGAAGATACGGGTATCACAACCATGCGTAGACGCAGATTGCCCATGGAGATGATGGTTTGGAGTGTTGTTGGGATGTCCCTATATCGCCATTTATCTATGGAGAAAGTTGTCTCCAAGCTAGATATTCTTCTTCCTGGCAAAAAACCGTTTGTTGCTCCAAGCGCAGTAATCCAAGCAAGGCAAAGGCTAGGTTCTGATGTCATGAAATCCGTTTTTACTCAAACGCAGAAATTATGGAATGACAAAACGCCACACCCAGATTGGCATGGTTTAACTCTTCATGCTGTAGATGGTGTGGTCTGGCGAACCCCAGATACTAAAGAGAACGATGAGCGCTTCAGTCGTACTCGAAATCAAAAGTGCTTATCTGAGTATCCTCAAGTTCGAATGGTCTGC
>NZ_QEWN01000127.1 GCF_006124995.1 Vibrio sp. Hep-1b-8 | reverse complement strand
CATGACTAGTGACAGTAAAACCATCGCCAATTTACTGCCAAATCTATCCCCTGACCTGATGCCATATCCAGGCGCCGATGCCGCTGCAGGAATAAAGCTCGCGATCGAAATGATGACCAATACTGGCTTGGCCTCCGGTGACATCATATTGATAACAGATGATATCGATGATCTAGAGCAACGAGAAATCTCCAAACAGTTAGCCGGTACGCCATGGCGACTCGTTATTTTGGGGGTCGGCACTCGTTCGGGCGCACCTATCAAGCTTGCTGATGGTTCTCTCATGACCGGTAGCAGCGGACAACCTGTAGTAGCAAAAGCCAACTTCGACAATATGCGAGCGCTAGCTTCTCAGTTGGACGGCTACTTTGTACCCGTTCAGGTGACAAACAGTGACGTAGAGAGTATTGTTCTGGCGACTTCCCGTGTCGATGGCACCAGCACATCGTTAGCCAATCAAACGATTTCAGAACAAATCAATCAAGGCTATTGGCTGCTGCCTCTCCTTGTTATTCCTGCGCTGCTCGTATTTAGACGTGGTGTATTTTTCGCCGCTACACTGATACTGTTGCCAGCTTTGTCGCCTAAGCCAGCGCTTGCCAGCCCTTGGCTCAATGACAATCAAAGAGCGATGGAGATGTATAACAAACAAGAGTATGCGGAGGCTGCCGAACTATTTGAAGATAGTCAATGGAAAGGCATTGCCCAATATCAGGCTGGTGATTTTTCGGCTGCCATTAACTCCTTGCAAGGTGCTCAAGAACTAGAGCAAAGATACAACCTCGCCAATGCCTATGCTCAGAATGGTCAACTTGACCAAGCCGCCAAGATGTATGAACAGATCTTAACAGAACAACCTGATCACAAAGATGCCAAACAGAATCTCGACATAGTACGTAAAGCACAGCAACAGCAACCTATGAATGCTTGCTGTTTTGCTTTATCAAACTTGTGTGGAACGCCTTTCGGTTGCTTGTAGCTAAAGCCATTGTGGTGAAGCCATTTGTTCATACCAGAGACCGTATAATCAAGTCCAAATGCCTCTTTAACGTAGGCGACAATTTGATGAGTGTGAGAATAGGTTTTCTCAGTCAAATGCTCGATTAGGTGCATGGTTTGAGTAGCAGAAAGCTTGCTTTGGCTTCCGCCATTTTCAGGCTTAAGTTTTTCAGAAAGAACGTAGTCACTAAGGTGGCGTGCAACGGTTGATTCATGAATGCGAAGATGAGGAGTCAGTGTAATTTTCATGGTTCGTAGCATGATCCTGATTCTAAATAAAATCAAGCATTTTCAATGATCAGGGGTATAAGTTCCTTGTCGTAATAAAGCGTACCTGATT
Organism: Vibrio sp. Hep-1b-8; assembly: GCF_006124995.1. Taxonomy (GTDB): domain Bacteria; phylum Pseudomonadota; class Gammaproteobacteria; order Enterobacterales; family Vibrionaceae; genus Vibrio. Next base: position 108,541 of record NZ_QEWN01000127.1, on the reverse strand, counting down.
CGGGAAGCTCAATGTCTTTAAACTCGATTTTATTCTGGTATAAATTGACTCTTATTGCGATTGCTAGATTTAACAGATAGCTAGATACTAAGTTCTGAATAGCTCCCTCAGTTGCTTCGGATACTTTCAGTCTCGAGTTAGTAGAAGAAAGGCTACTAGTCGTGTAATCGAGCCCATGGCATATAAGACACAGTTTACGTATTTCACTAAAATCTTGCCTATGTTCCTTTAATATATGTTTCACGTTCCCTCTCCAATCGCCTAACGCCAAATTAAGGTGTGAACAACGCTACCACCAACTGCTGAGCGAGTCGACTTATCAGAAATTAATGCAACTTCATCCATGGGTAGTTCCGAGGTGTCTACATCTTCAGACTCAAGACAACTACAATACTCTTCTTCGGCAATACGGAAATAGAGACTGGACAGTGCTAAATTTCGAGCAAAAAATTGCCATTGAAGTGAGGGCGCCAAGCGTTGTGAATCACTCTTAAATTTATTGTTAGGTTAATTATTTACTTTGGATCGTCCACGGCTTAGCTGCAATTGACTGGTAGTCATAGTTAATCTGTAACTCTTTGCCATCCGTATCTTCGACTCTAATCTCCGTAAGTTTTCTAATACAGTTGAGAACAAGTTCATTGCTCTTTCGTACAAACTCAATAGAAAGGCGAACGTAAGAGAATTTTGTAATATCTTCAACGTATGACTCAGGAGCAAATAACTTTAAGTACTCTCCAGACACAGTTTTAAAAACTACATACACCATACGCGATGACTTATCGGACATTCGACTAGGCTCCGGCAAAATCTTACGACTACGATCTACGCTGATTATAAAACCTTGAATTGAGTTTCCATTTGCTTTTGAGAACTCAATTCCGTTTACTCCTGTGTCTTGTAACTGAGTTATCCGTTTGGTGACTAACTCATGAACAGCTTCTGTCTTCTGCTCTCGATGTTTTTCCCAACAATCATGTACAGCCCACGGAGAACCCAAGCTATCAAATAAAACGCAGCCACCATTTGTATTTCGGTGGAAATAAACAGGAGTCCCACACCACCAACATTCGGTGCAAAAAGTAACACTTTCTTTTTCTAGCCACCCATAGGGTTTTACACTCTCCAGTGCTACATGACTTACTTTAGGAGTTTTGGCTCTGTAACCAAAACTCCTAATGTGAGGGTTCGGTCTATCAGGATAATTAATTTCAAAACAGTTCCTACAACCACAAGTTCTATTGTGCACCATTTTATATACCCTTCATTATTACCAACCATGGTAAATGTCGATTATTCACCTAACGCTTATTAGCAGGCAAAGTGCACTACTAATCGGTTTATACGTTGCATGCTTAATCGCTCACTATTTCAAAATACTATCACATAAAAGTATGAAAATAATGGATTAATTGGTTGAGCTTGTGTCGGCTACTTCGCAATTAGGCGGCAAAGTGTCGACTAATTATTGAAACAGTGCGAATAGAAGAGGACTGTACATAACATCAGTCGAATCACTGTCGGGGTCTAGGTTGAAAAGTCAGTTTTTGCTTAGCGTAAAAGAGCACATGTATGCTCGCCATTATTCGGCCAAAACCATCGAGGCCTACTTACTGTGGATCACAAAATACATCGTCTTTAACGGCAAGGTTCATCCCTCAAAGTTAAATGAACAGCACGTAGAAGACTTTTTAACCTACCTCGCGGTCGAGAAAAACGTCGCCGCTAAAACACAGGCATTGGCACTCAATGCTGTCTGTTTCCTCTATCGTGACTATTTTCGAACTCCCCTTTCTGTCGAGATGAAGTTCCAAAAATCTTCGCTAGATCGAAAACTCCCCATTGTTCTCACAAAGCAGGAAGCTCGTCGCTTCTTTAACCAACTAGACCCACGCTATCGACTGCCCATTATGCTGCTCTATGGGTCTGGTTTACGTGTAATGGAGTGCGTCCGCCTGCGGGTCCAAGATATCGATTTCGATTACAAGGCTCTACGCGTCTGGCAAGGGAAAGGAGGCAAAAATCGCATCGTCACTTTGGCCGTTGAAGCCATTCCACTGCTAAGAGAACAGCAAAGCCTCGCATTGCGATATTACAAAAAAGACATTCACTCGGCGGGTTATGCTGGTGTGCACATTAGCCCTTCCCTACAAAGAAAGTTCCCGCAGGCAGAGTTAGATTTTAATTGGCACTTTTTATTCCCTTCTCATCGCTTAACAGCCGATCCTTACTCCGGAGAGCTGCGGAGACATCATATTAATGCAACGTCGATACAGAGAGCCGTAAAGCGCACGGCAATAGAAGCGGGCATAAAAAAGGAGAGCCTAAGCTCCCCTTTTCTTAATCCTAATCACTAACTCTAATTAAAGAGCAGCTTTCGCCTTTTCAACTAGAACTGCAAATGCAGCTTTGTCGAATACCGCGATGTCAGCAAGGATCTTACGGTCGATCTCGATAGATGCTTTCTTAAGACCGTTGATGAAACGGCTGTAAGATAGACCATTTTGACGAGATGCAGCGTTGATACGTGCAATCCATAGTTGACGGAATTGACGTTTCTTGTTGCGACGGTCACGGTAAGCGTATTGACCAGCTTTAGTAACTGCTTGGAAAGCTACGCGGTAAACACGTGAACGTGCACCATAGTAACCTTTAGCTTGTTTTAGAACTTTCTTATGACGTGCACGAGCTTGTACACCACGTTTTACGCGAGGCATTATGCTTCTCCTAAACTAAACGATTAATAAACTAAAAAGAATTATGCGTATGGTAGCATACGAATTACTGCAGCCACTTCACACTTAGGAAGGATTGCATTTGGACGTAGCTGACGCTTGTTCTTAGTAGTACGCTTAGTCAGGATGTGACGTTTTGTAGCGTGCTTGTACTTAATACCACCAGCAGTTTTCTTAAAACGCTTAGCAGCACCTTTGTTGGTTTTCATCTTAGGCATGATGAATAACTCCGCATTGTTGAGTTGTATAAACAATAGTAATTAGGGCGAACAAACCCCGCCGTTTTAACAACGGCAGGGTTAATTACTTGCAAAGCCGTTAATTACTTCTTCTTAGGGGCAAGAACCATGATCATTTGACGACCTTCGATCTTCTTAGGGAAAGATTCTACTAAAGCGATAGATATACGGTACACGCTTCAAAGTATGTTCGCGGATTTTAAAGCCAATCTTCTCATTTCTCAAGTCCGCTTTAGCTCTAATTCCACATTTTTGTAGTTTTTGTGCCACTTCCTGAACATAATCTGACTGTTTGTCAGTGATATTCATGATTACAGCCTGTTCTGGCGATAACCAAGTTGGGAAGAAGCCGTAGTATTCTTCGATCAAAATACCGATGAATCGCTCTAGTGAGCCCAGAATCGCACGGTGAATCATCACTGGCACTTGGCGCTCATTATTTTCATCCACGTAGGTAGCACCTAGACGACCCGGTAGGTTGAAGTCTAGCTGAACTGTACCACATTGCCATGCGCGGTCTAGACAGTCATGCAGCGTGAATTCAATCTTAGGTCCGTAGAATGCTCCCTCGCCTTCTTGAATTTCGTATGGAATGTCCATCGCTTCAAGAGATTGCTTCAGCGCTTCTTCAGATTGATCCCAGATCTCATCCGAACCAACACGTTTTTCAGGGCGAGTAGATAGCTTAACTACGATGTTTTCGAAACCAAAAGTTTGGTATGTATCGTAAACCATCTTGATACAGCTAGTCACTTCTTCTTGAATCTGGCTTTCAGTACAGAAGATGTGAGCATCATCCTGAGTGAAACCACGAACACGCATAATGCCGTGTAGCGCGCCTGATGGCTCGTTACGGTGACATGAACCAAACTCAGCCATGCGAAGTGGCAGATCACGGTATGATTTCAGGCCTTGGTTAAAGATCTGAACATGACCCGGGCAGTTCATCGGCTTAAGTGCGTAGTCACGGTTTTCAGAAGAGGTAGTGAACATTGCTTCTGCGTACTTGTCCCAGTGACCAGAACGTTCCCACAGAACACGATCCATGATAAGTGGACCTTTTACTTCTTGGTAACCGTACTCTGTTAGTTTCGAACGAACGAATACTTCTAGGTCACGGAAGATAGACCAACCATTGTGATGCCAGAACACCATGCCAGGTGCTTCTTGCTGCATGTGGAATAGGTCTAATTGCTTACCGATTTTACGGTGGTCGCGCTTCGCCGCTTCTTCTAAACGAGTTAGGTGAGCTTTAAGCGTTAAGCCTGGACGATCATCACGTGCAACGTTTTCGTCCAAGATTTCCATCTTGTATGTTTCACCGCGAGCTTCAAATGCATCGCGTGCTTCCTGCCAGCTGACCTTTTTCTTGATCACTTGGTACTTAGTCTTTGCCAACTCGTGCATACGCTTTTCAATCTTTTCAAGATCTTCTTGCGTGAGTGAGTGCTCTAAGTCGATATCGTAGTAGAAACCGCTATCGATAGTTGGACCAATCGCCATTTTCGCTTCAGGGAAAAGTTGCTTGATCGCATGACCTAGCAAGTGAGCGCATGAGTGGCGTACGATTTCCAGACCATCAACTTCATCTTTTACTGTGATGATTTCTAGGCTTGCGTCTTGTTCAATAAGATCACAAGCGTCAACACGATTACCATCTACACGTCCAGCAATGGTTGCTTTCGCAAGACCAGGACCGATAGATTGAGCAACATCAAGAGTAGAAACTGGGTTGTCAAATTGACGCTGACTGCCGTCAGGAAGAGTAATAATAGGCATTTAACTGTCCTTTACAGTGGTGTTGCACACCAAGCAACACGTGTATTTTAAACGTATCTTTAACTAGAAAATCAAGGCGTTAAAGACAAGAGGATTTGTCCTTTTATATGCAAATACGGATGCACAACTCAGGAACGAGCAAGCATTGTAACGGATTAGCGTGAAATAACAATCGAAGTCACAGAAATGGCTGAAAAAAGTTCGATTATTAGTCAGAAAGCCAATTATTGAGAACCGTACGAGAGTGGTGCACCACATCACTCGCCAACAAGCCAATTTGGCCTTCTTGATGTGCCAGTTCATCTGCCGCCGCGCTATGGAGCAGCACTCCCACTTTCGCGGCATCAACCAAGCCAAGACCTTGTGCAAGCATCGCAGCGATGATCCCTGTTAGTACATCGCCCATTCCACCTGTTGCCATACCTGCATTACCCGCATAACAGACAAAGATATCCGTCTCGTCGCAAACCAAGGTACCAGCACCCTTTAGGACGACGACACCGCCAAACTTCGCTTGCAACTCACGCACTGCCGAGAATCGATCTTGCTCCACTTGCTTGACACTGCATTGCAGCAATCTTGCGGCTTCTCCAGGATGCGGTGTAATAATTCGTAACGGATCCCGATGGCAGTCAAAAGCCAACAGGTTGAGTCCATCGGCGTCAACGATTTTGGGCTTGTCGACACAGACCGTTGCTCGATAAATTTCTTGCGCCCACTCATCCTTGCCTAACCCTGGCCCATGATGCCCCTTATGGGCTGTGGGTTTGCGACGCGGCAATACGTCACGCATCTCATCGATATCGAGCAGAGAGCTAGACGCTTTTTCACACTGAAGAAATTCTCCGTCTACCCCCAATCCTGCGAAGTGGATTTGCCCTGTTACCTCACGCGCCTGTCCCGTCATCAAACCCTGTTTTACACCGATAAACGTTATGGTGTGATTGGCGCGTATCGCTTTGCCGAGCACACGTCCCGTATCACTGCACAGACCTGACGGAAGATCAATTGATAAGGTAGGCAGATCAAGATGATTTACGCGCTCAATCTGATTCTGGAGTGGTAGTCGAACATCGCCCGAAAGCCCCGTCCCCAGCAAACCATCCACCACCACTTCAACATCGAGCCTCTCTAGGTCAAGAGACTCAAGAGAGGTAAACTCTCCGCCGCAGTTCAGCCACTCTTGCTTAGCCTTCAGCGCATCCCCCGCGAGCTTGGACTCGTCCCCGTATAGCGCTACGGTGACGTTCATGCCATCCGCTTGAGCGAGTTTGGCCACAACGAAACCATCTCCACCATTATTGCCACTACCAACGAGTATCAACAAACGTGAGGCTTGAGGATAGAGTCGCTTGAGCAAGTCATAAGCCGAACCGCCCGCACGTTGCATCAAGGTGTACATCTCTACGCCGGCGAGTTGCGCAGCACGTTGTTCGCCTCGTTTAACTTGTTGGCCAGTAAAAAGTGAACTAGGGATAGAGAGTTTCATAGTGTGTATCTTGACTGGAATCGACTCTATAGCTTAGACGACAACGCCAAGAAGTTCCTTGGCGTTATTGGCAAATTATTGATTTATTGACACCAGAGCTTCTGCGGTCGCGTCTTGAATTGAAAGAAACAAGGATCGGATTTCCCCTGTTGGGGTTCGCATCGGATTAAGCGTGATGTTCTGGTACATAAAATCTGCTTGCTGAGTCACTGGGCGTACATTGCGGCACTTAAACAAGTAAGGGCGTTGTTGCCAAGTGATAAAGCTTCGACAGCCTAAATCATAGACTGGTTTGGTTTTCAATCTGAACCACTCCTGAGGAATCTCAGGGAAGAGCTCAAACAAGGACTTACCTATCGCATCATGTGCTTGTACACCACTATGATGAGTCATGAAGCCGTTCCAAACCTGAACGTTATGATCTTTGTCGAGAACGACCAGTCCTAAGTCGACATTCTGTACCATATCGACCATCCAATGGAATTGCTCAAATTCAGCTGGAAGATTTAACATCAGAAGTCCTCCATCAAATAAGCGAGTTTGTTATCTAGCAACGGCAAAGACTCGTCGACAAACATAAACAACAAATCACAACGAATTGAAGTGCCATCAATGTTGTAGCTGACTTCAAATGTCATGGTTTTCTTAAACGATCCTGAAGTGGAAGAAATGACCGAATCGATAGAAATATGCTGCCCCAGCAGGACGGGTGAGCTTTGGAAAAAACGTACTTCTGCTTGTTGGCCAAGGCCATTGAGAAAAGAGCCCACGAGTATGTTTGACACATCCATAAGCAGTTCCAGCTCTTCGAGCTCTTCACTATCAGCGGGAACTTTCATCAATTTCTTGAGATCAGAAACACTCGAATCACTAAGTAAAACTAACGCTTCTCCGGCAATCCCCTCACCACTAAAGCCTTGGCAAACACCAGAAACCTGATCGTTTTCGGCGAGATCTCGCAACGCCATGTGAAGTTCACTCACTTCAAAAATATTGACGTTGGGTAGCGGTAAGTGAACAAACACATCGAAATGTCGCGCAAGCGCATCAGCAGCGCGACCAATCGCGACGTTAGCGACCTCCATATAGACATCTCGACGACGCAAAATGGGTAGCTCGATGGAAACGGGCGTCACAATCCGAGGTTGAGTAACGGGTTCAACCAACTGTTTAAGAACGCTATTGAGGATATCTTTATCTATGGGCTTTTGGACAAATGCCTTAGCACCAAGAGACATCACTCGTTCTTTAGCTTTAGGTTGAATATCACCAGATACCACCACTACGGAGATATCGATGTTTCGATTCGCAATTTCCTCTAACGTACCAAAACCATCCAACTCAGGCATGGTCAGGTCGAGAAACATTAATTTAAATTCTTGCTTTTCCAGCTGTTCCAGAGCGTCTAAGCCGTGCACAGCAAAGGAAATGTCAGCATTTAGCGAAGCAGGCAGTGAGCGAGCCATTTGCTTTCTCGCTAAAGCGGAGTCATCGCATATAAGGACGGGAAAAGTCATGCGTACACCTACTCCTCTATTGGTTGTTGTAACAATCACAGTGTAGCAGACCACCGAGTTACCAAATACAGCGCATTGATGCTTTATTAGCCAAACAGTTACAAAAAAATTAATTAGCAACATTTTAATGGTAGACCACGTGAAAATTGGCGCTCTACAAATGCACTCACATTGCTAAAAATAGTTTTGCTGACTCAGTTGCTGGGTGACTAAATCTTGCCGCTCAATAAGAAAACGTATCGAGTTAGGAGAGAGAAGAAGAGAAGTGGCGAATTTAAGACCAAAAAGCCTTCCGAAGAAGGCTTTAACGATTGGCTATTTAGCCATACGAATGAGTGATTTACCAATTAACCACTCCAGTTCTTTCGCACTACCCTCACCGAATTGTGTTTCAGCCATCTTGTACAAGCGGTCAATGCCATTGCTTGCAAACTCGTGTGTGCTCTGAGATGTAACAATATGGTGAAAAAGCAAGCGAAGGATGGCACGAAACTCTTCATTATCCAACGCTGCGATCCAACTCGATGAAAAGGCATCCAACCCATTATCGAACTCTACGTGGTCAACAAACATCTTGAAGATTCGACCATCTAGTGCGGCGGTGAAATCGGTCTTCTTCGGAAAATGGTGGCTGATGCCGGTTCTCGAAACACCAGTTTGCTGGCTCAGTGTGGTGTACGACATTTTGTCATAACCGAGACGCAAAAGCTGATCAACAACCGCATCCATGATTTTCTGAATCGTGATTTCGGTATCTTCTTTACTACGCTTTGGCATGTTCAGGCTCTTCTCTCTGTAAATCCGTCTAAACTCATATTGAGTCAATTATTGACGCCAAGTGACTAGCTTTCACTTCAACCCGTCATGTAACAATAGAAACCATGTCTCTTATGAAACACAAAGATCAAACAACGGCTAAACCGCATGAACTACCTAATTGTTGTGCAAGCTAATTATTTATAGAGACACTTTGTGTGTTTCTATAACCCACAAGGCATTATTTTTTTTAATATAATTGTGAGCTATCGATAATCTTACAAATTGTTAGTTCTGACAACGAACTGAATGGCATTCTGACAAACTAATGACACGTATTTTCGTCATTAGTTGATCTACCTCACAGTCAAACAAGAACTATTATCGAACAAAAGATTAAAAATTACTCAACTGTCAACATATCATGCTGCGCTTTCACTGAAACCTGACACAGTGCTTTTTATGGATAAACATCAAATAACTCGCTAATATAGCCACATTATTTGTAGGAGGATGTCTAAATGAGTACCGAACAAGATCAAGTATGTGAGGCATGTGGCTGCGCAGGCGAAATGGGTTTCATCATTAAAGAAGGCGATGATGTTGCTGAAGTAACCATCTATGCAGCAGGTAAAACCCTTTTAGAAGCTGAGCTAAACAAGTACATTCAACTCGCTCAGCAAGTGTGCGCGAATGTAGAGCACGAAGTAACGCCAATTGATGACGAATCATCAGAGTTAACCGCTCGTTTTAAATTTGAAGTGAGTGCAGAGAAACTGATTTTTGAGTTAAAAACTCGATCGCTAGCACGATAATCAGTGATTTATTCTTTATAAAACGGGCGCTTGTGCCCGTTTTTTTGACTTTGCTTGTCATTGTCATTGACCTGCTCTAGCGTTATAAGCGGTTCGAAGATCACTCAGTTTCCCGAAACGATGACGGTAAAAGGGAATATTTTCCTCGGTGGCAATCGCATTACTAAGTGGCCAACAAACTTAACGTTGGGTGGAGCCGTTGCTCCCTAGCCTCAGCCAAATAAAAAAGCCCCATGCAGAGCATGAGGCTTTAAAAACTCAACGCCTAGCCACTATGGGCGGTTCTTTACTGGGTTGGCATAACTGGCAACCAAATAAGGCTGGGCATCCTTTGGTAGTAAGTTCAACTTTTCGGCAAACGTCTTTTTGACCTGTTCATCCACTTGTTCATTGCCCGCAGCAAGCTCATTGATTGGGAATAGCTTGTAGTTAGCATGAATCTGACGATCAATTTCTTGAGCCAGTGCTTCAGGTGTTTCAAAGTCCTGCTCAATCACATCACCAAATGCGACATGCACGTGTCCTTTATCGCCAACAATACCTTGGATAATGCTTTCAATATCTTCAAACTCGCCTTTTTCGTAACTGCCGACAGAATCTTTAGCATGCAACTCGATGGCTTTCGCAATATCACATGGGTCGTTTTCGTAAGAGATAGAAACCGGAACAATTTTTAGCGTCTTAATGTAGTCAGGAAATGAGAGCTTGAGCTTTCGACCTTCGACGTGGAACATTTTTAAGATTGCTGGATCGGTAAAATCGTTACCATCTTTTGCGCGGCCTTCTTTCTGAGCGATCCAGATTGAGTGACCAGTATCCAAAGAGTGTTTGATATACCCAGACAAAGTACCGAGGGCCTTCATCATTTCGCGAGGGCCTTTCGCTGAACGTTTAACAATAAAGCTTTTGTTGAGCTTCATCAGCTCAGTCGCACAAGGCTTTTTCAGCAGGTTGTCACCGATAGCAATACGGACTGTCTTATGGCCATTTTTGAACAGACCATAGTTAACCAGAGCAGGATCCATCGCGATATCACGATGGTTAGAAACAAACAGGTAAGCCTGCTCTGTGTCTAAATTATCCAGACCACTGTAAGTCACGCCTCGAGTTGTGGACTTAAGGGTTTGATCTAGATACTTCTTAACCTCAAGTTGTATGGTCTCAACCGACTTGAGCTTGGACCATTTCATCTTCAGGTATATCTTAACCACTGGCGACATTAAGGTTTTAAACCAACCAGCATGGTTTGAAAAGCGGTGCTGTAAAATCGCACTGATGAATTCTTCATCATTAACTAAGCGGTCAATTGCCGCGGGAATTTCATCGTCATTGTAAGGACGAATCTCAATAAAAGGGTCTGTGTTTGTCGTCATTATTCTGTTCGTTAGGTAAAAAGCCGCACTATTCTACGCTGAGAAATGGTTCTTAGCAGCTACAGTTCTCGCAGAATCGCCAAGGTCAGACCAGACTCTTTATCGGAAATTGGGCGATACCTTCCACAAAGTTGGCTTTTTTAACAATAAGCGTTAATCTTAGCGCCCCTTTACCGATGAGCGACACCATGCACTACGCAATCTCTTTCCAATCTGAGCTATACGACTTCCTTGTTTCTACATCACGAAAAAAACTGCTGAAACATCAGCTTATTTGCGTTGAGAAGGGCTTGGCATTGGTTAAACTCGGTAAACAAGAATATGCAGTAGAAGCGGGACAATCTTTCTGGTTACCTTTCGACGCCCTGACAGCGATAACTTATACGCCGAAAACCCTCGTTCGTTCTGTACAAGTGTCGTCACGTGTCACGTCTCAATTACCTAAGCAAGGTGGATATGTTGAGCTCAACGAGTTAATGGCAGCCGTGCTTAATCGACTCGCAACACTCGTCGCCAAACGCGAAGCACAACTCGACTTGCTGGCGGTTTTACGCCAAGAACTCACCTCTTTAAAACCGGTTCTAAAAGAGAGCAAACTCAGCCAGAAAATCAATCACTGGAAAGTGAATCAAACTTCTTCATTAGCCAATGAACTCCAATTAGTCCTAACGGTTAGAGAGGCATGTAAGCAGATGAAGTCTGGTAAAAAACGCGCACAAGTTGTCTCGACGCTATTTGATGGTAACGAATCGTTGTTGACGGGATTAGAGAAAACCATACTCGGCCTTTAACTGATAGAAAAGTTTTAGTTTTTTCTGGCTGAATACTCATTTCATAACTATAGATCTATAAATAAAGAGTTTATCTATAGTTATGAGGATCATGAAATGAAATTTAGCCATAAGATTGTGGCCGCTTCGTCTGTCCTGCTTTTAGCGACTGTTACACTTCTGACTCTTCAGCAATACTATATTGTTCGAAGTGAAGTGAAATCTCAGGTTACTTCTAGCGTCACCGAAATCGTTAACGGTGTCCGAGACACGACCGCATCTGAAATTAATGCTCGTAAAGCGATAGCCTCTTATGCCACAAGTATGCTTGAGCTTGACCTTTCACCTGACGCTATTTCCGAGGTTATCACCCGACCTGTGATAAAAGAGACTTTCCTCCTTGCTGGGTTAGGGTTTGAAAGCGACGGTTCACACATAGGTAATGAAGCATCATGGGACCCTGGTGCAGGTTGGGATCCCCGTGTCAGACCATGGTATATTGACGCAAAAAACTCTGGAAAGCTCATCATTACCGCGCCATACGCAGATTCAGGCACGGGTGAAATACTGGTTTCGATCGCCACCCCAGTGCGAGATAACGGTAAATTTATTGGTGCGATATTTTATGACGTGAGCTTGGCCGCACTCGCTGAACTGGTTAACAAGGTCGATCTGTTTAACGCGGGGTACGTGTTTATCGTCTCTGGTGATGGCACAACCATTGCGCACCCAACGACAGCGTTAAATGGTAAGCCTATGAAAGAGTACTTAGGCGATACACAGATTAAAGACCAGCCCCAAGAAGCCATTATCGATGGTAAAGAGTACACTCTCGACTTCGCCAAAGTGCCCGGCGAAGATTGGTATATTGGTGTAGTACTTGATGAAGAGATCGCATATCAATCTCTTGCTGACCTGAGAAACAGCTCCATCATCTACACGGTGATTGCATTGGTTATCAGTATCGTCATCCTTTTGGTTTTGATCAAAACATTGATGCGCCCTCTCGATTCGCTCAGCGATGCCATTCAGGACGTAGCTTCTGGTCAAGGGGATCTGACGCAACGTCTTGATACCAAGACTGACAAAGAGTTCTCTATCCTCGCCAGTGGGTTTAACGATTTTACCAGCCAGCTCCAGCAACTGATTACTCAGTCTAAAGCGATCGGTTCGGAAATTTTGCGAGGTTCAGAAATGACTTCTGTCGGCTTGCAAGAATCGGCTTCAGCACTGCAAGACCAACTTCACGAACTGGAACAGTTGGCCACCGCGATGCATGAAATGGCCACCACGTCAGGCGATGTCGCCAACAATGCTCAAGGGGCTGCGGCTGCGGCAAAAGAAGCCGATGATGCAACCAGTATCGGGACATCTGTTGTCAGCGAAACAACCAGTGCTATCGACAATCTTTCTCAGAAAATTGATGAGGCGGTCGAGGAAGTTAAAGTCCTAGAATCTGCAACGCCGGTGAATCGGGGCGTGGTTTTGCGGTCGTGGCTGATGAAGTTCGCACGCTCGCGCAACGAACTCAGGAATCTACCACGGAAATCCGTAACATGATTGAGCAATTACAGGCAGGGGCAACGTCTGTGTCGAATGCCATGAATATGAGTAAAACAACGGCTAGCACCGCTGTCGAGAGAGCTCAGGAGGCCAACAGAGCACTCGAAAGCATTCGCGATGCCATTCAGCGAATCAGTGACATGAACATTCAGATCGCTTCAGCCGCCGAAGAGCAAAGCTTAGTCGCCGAAGAGATAAACAACAACACAGTGAAGATCAAAGACTTGTCCACTCAGGTTGCAGAAGCCGCAAATAATGCCAACATTGCCATGCAGGCTCAAACCGAAAACATTCGCGAACAAGACAGTATTTTGAACAAATTTACCGTCTAATCCCAACCAAGAAAGAGTAAGGCGCACCGTAACTGGTGCGCCTATTGTATTAATCCGTAATTAACATCCGTGCGCTTTGTGCTGGCACATCTAGATGACAGATGCCAGCCTTAGAAAGGAACGTCTGCTTTGTCAGTAGATCAATCCAAGTTGCGCTGCTGCTTAGTTCAACGGTTTTAGCTCTGACCGATTTATTGAGAATAACCATACCTTCTTCTCCTCGAGCGAAGACCAGTAGATCATCACCAGCCTCAATCATGGTCATCGGTTTAGCGTGCATACGATTGTGGAAATCAATTGCTGCAAGCATCTGCGGATCATTCCACGTATTAAGCCAACGCGGTTGCTGATCTTTGCCATGAATGCCACTGGTATCCAGATCGGTATAAATAAGCGGAACACCACCATCTCGTCCCAATAGATAGCAATAAGCCAACCATTCTTGCGCTTGGGTCATCACCAAATTCGCAAACACATCGTTATTGGGTATGTCATGAGTAATTGCGAACGTGATCGCTCGCGTCTCAGAGAGTGCCTGACCAAAACAGTACGGGTCGACCAGACTCTTCATACTGCCCTTTGGCTGCAATGCGTCATACAAGGTTTGAAACAGTGGAAAATCGTAAGCCCCTAGCCGCGTCTGAGCCAGATATGGCTCAAGGAACAGCTCATACTCTGGCTGAGTTGCGCCACCGCTAGTAATGATTTCGCCAAAGATATGTATGTCCTGACAAATTTCATCAGTCCATACCTGTTTAAGATGTTCTAGCGTCATATGTTTCGCAGCGTCAATGCGAAACCCCTTCACTCCGAGTTTCTTCAAAGCCTTTAAGTAAGACTGCTGTTGCGAGATGACATTGGTACACACACGTAACGTGGGTAAACCTGGGTCGCTAGGACCACTCGTAATGCGTCCATTTTGTACTTGCCAACGATCTTGCCAATCTTCAATACCAAATGCCTCAACAAAATCATCATGGTTAAACAGTGGCTTAGAGAGATCTCCAAACAAACGTTGATTTTGATAGTACTCTTTGTTGGCTTGGTAGTCGTCTAGGTCGGTAGTCGATGGATACTGTAGATCATTACGCACTGACGATTCATTCGCCATATGATTGAAGACCACATCCGCATAGATGCCAACCCCATGCTGTTTAAGGGTATTAAGCATCGACTTAAACTGTTGAGAATTGCCCAATTGATTATCAATAACACGATAGTCTTGAGGCTGATAGCGTTGCCACCATTTTGTCCCCTGCGGTTTTTTTAACGACTTCATTGGCGGGGAGACCAAAACATACTTATAGCCCGCTTGCTGAATTTGGCGAGCTCTTTGTTCAACTAGAGGATAAGGCCAGTCAAACGCATGCAAAATTACATCTGTCGCGTGAGCAGTTAACATCACGATTTCCTTAACAATATACCTAGTGCAAGCTAGGCGTCATCATTGATTTCGCTATCCTATCAAAACAGGACAGGCCACGACTTCAGCCTCAAGCCATTTTTTAACGTAGTAGTAACTGGGCGTAGAGCTGTTCAAATTGCGAAGTAATGCTCAAATCTTATCATTAAGCTCTCTATAATTATTGATAGCAGTAGTAGAAGGACGTTGAGATGAACAAAATTCGAATAGACATCGTTTCAGATGTCGTTTGCCCATGGTGTATTATCGGTTACAAACGACTCGAGCATGCTCTTGCCAGTCTCAGTGAGAGTATTGAAGCTGAGATCCACTGGCATCCGTTCGAATTGAATCCCGCAATGGGCACCGAAGGCCAAAACCTGCGTGAGCACTTACACGAAAAATATGGCATATCTGAAGAAGCCAGTATTGCGGCACGAGAGACCCTTACTCAGCTTGGCCGAGAAGTGGGTTTTAAGTTTAACTTTTATGATGGGATGAAAATCTACAACACCCGTAAAGCACATCAGTTATTGATGTGGTCACAGAGTGAAAATAAACAGTTTGAACTTGAAATGGCATTGTTTGAAGCCTATTTCTCAGGTGCAAAAGATGTCAGCGATCCACAAGTGTTGATTGAATGTGCTCAGTCCGTAGGACTAGATATCGAGCTGGCGGGTAACATCCTCAATGATGAAAGTTGGGCGCAAGCCGTTGCGTCAACAGAGCAGCAGTGGCTTGAAGCAGGGATTAACGCAGTTCCAGCAATTATCATTGATAGAAAGCATCTCATTTCAGGAGCACAAACCAGCGAGCTGCTCACTTCGGCACTAGAGAAAATCACCAAGGGTGAAAGCAAAGAGGGTGACGAAATCGGAGAATAGGGCTCGATTGTCGAGCCCTGAAGAAATCGATGACTAACGTTTTAGCTTCGATATCACGTGCCATATCGCCACAACAACAAGACCACAAACCACACCAATCAAGCCGTTAAGCAATGAAGGAAACAGCGCTTTTGCTAATGACAGATTTGGGATGTCCATGATAATGGGTTCAATCCAGTGGTGAATGGCTGGAACGTTATGGACAACGATGCCACCGCCAACCAAAAACATTGCCGCAGTTCCTATCACCGCCAATGCTTTCATTAACTTTGGTGCAAAAGTGATCAATCCGCGCCCCAATGCGGAACGAAGCCCTCGCCCTTGCGAGCAACGTTCTAGGTAAAAACCCAGATCATCGAGCTTTACAATTCCAGCCACTAGCCCGTAGACACCTATCGTCATAAGCACAGCGATTAAGCTCACAACCAATATTTGAGTTGTCGTTGACTGTCCCTGAACCGTACCCAGTGCAATGACAATAATCTCGGCGGATAAAATAAAGTCGGTACGGATTGCTCCAGCGATCTTATTACGTTCATACTCTTCGATAGAAAGCGTCGTTTCAATGGTTTTATCTTCACTTTCATTCGGTTGATGGGTGAACTTCTCAATGATCTTTTCTGCGCCCTCGTAGCACAAAAACAAACCACCAATTAGCAGTAAAGGCATAATAAGCCAAGGGATGAAAGCGCTGATTAATAGCGCGGCTGGAACCAGTATCAGCTTGTTGCGAAACGAGCCTTTCGCCACACTCCAGACTACCGGAATTTCTCGCTCAGCCGCTACCCCTGACACTTGCTGGGCATTGAGCGCGAGGTCGTCTCCAAGCACGCCAGCCGTTTTTTTGGCAGCCACTTTAGACATCAAAGCAACGTCATCTAAAACCGTCGCAATGTCATCAAGTAACGTTAATAAACTTGCACCTGCCATTGTTTCTTCTCATATTAAATTAGGTTCAATGTAACTAAATGTAACACTGCAACGCTAAAGCTCAAACTCAATTGACGTCAGCACACAGTCAATCTTTTTATTTCAGCGATAGAACATTTGCCTGTACGGTTACAGCACTCTATCCTAGGTGCAATTTTCCAATAACAATAAAGGCAAGGTAATGCGCAGTACTTACACTTATCCAATCGGAACCCCTGGGCAAAAATGGGGCGAAGCGGAAAAAATCGCATGGCGTCAACAAACCACTATTAAACGCGAATATCAGCAACAAGTCGTCCCTAAGATTCTCGCTCTTAAAAACCAATTTGATGTCGAGCAATATGGTGCGCTCTCTTATGACCCTAAACGCTACCCGCTTTTTTGCATTAAAACTAAGAATTGGGACATATCGAAACCCGTCGTTTTGGTGACTGGTGGTGTACATGGCTACGAGACCAGTGGCGTGCACGGTGCACTCCAATTCGCCGCAGATAAAATGGCCACTTACAGTCAGCACTTCAATATTATCGTCGCCCCTTGTGTCAGCCCGTGGGGTTACGAAACCATCAATCGTTGGAATCCATTGGCTATCGACCCTAACCGTTCATTCTATGCCGATAGCCCAGCGGAAGAATCCGCCAATCTGATGGCGCTAGTCGCCTCTATCCAAGGCAAGATCCTAGTTCATATCGACCTGCATGAAACCACAGACAGCGATGAAGACGAGTTTCGCCCTGCTCTAGCAGCTCGCGATGGTATTGAATACATTGAAGGTATGATTCCAGATGGTTTCTACACCGTAGGTGACACCGAAAACCCTCAACCGGAATTCCAGGCAGCGGTGATTGAGTCGGTCGCAAAAGTGACTCATATTGCTCCTGCTGACGACAAAGGCGAAATCATTGGTTCTGCTGTCGTTCAGCACGGGGTGATCAACTACCATATGGTTAAGCTGGGGCTATGTGGCGGCGTGACAAACTGTGTTTATGGCACGACAACAGAAGTCTATCCAACGGACCTTCAGGAACAGAATCAAGGTGAGCGCCTAACATAACCACCTGATTCTCATCACCACCTTTTGTTTCGGCGATGATATTCTGCGTCAGAACAACGTCATCTTGTACGTTGAGTTGAAGGCTAACAGGCAAGTCAGTCGTCTTGCTTAAGTCGTACCACTGTTTGCCTAATTCGTAGCGCGCGCCAAAAGCAGGTATCGTCGCTCCCAAGGTGCCATTCACCACGCTGGTGCGACCTTCTCCATTGCCTTGGTTAAAGACAATCACGCCTTTTGCACCCGCATTTTGTGCATTGACTACCTTAGTACTAAAACTACACCCACCCCGTTGGATGATGGCAATTTTGTCTGCGACGTCTTTGCCTATAAAGTCCGCTGATTCACAACCATCAGTATCATCATAGTCTGGTGCATCAAATCGAAAATCAGGCGTCACAAAGGCTGCTTGTGCGGCTAAAGTACCGTTTGACTTACCCGAATAGAACATAACAGCAAAATATGAAGCAGCTTCATATATAAAGTTTTTATTAGATTTATTAGTTACATATGTAATGAATTACAATCACATATTGAGAATCAATATCATCCACCACGTCGGAATAAGGCGCTAAATCAATCAGGATTTACTGAGCATCCCAGATAAATCTTTAGGATAAAAGAGCTCGCTTTAGTCCGATTAGTCTCCAAGAGCGTTTAGTAATTATCATCTATTGATGAAATTTTTCTTAACTCCTCCCTTTCTTTAGCTGAGTGGCATTTAGAAATTCTGTGAATGTTATGACCACTTTACCTAGAAATGACTTATCTAAGTTATTTCTAGTTGGCACTGTTTTGCGCTAAGGATTGATGGGGATCAGTTATGACAGATGATATGATCGGCAAAATGGCACAAAGAGTTCGTTTTCTTCGCTATCGTTTGTTCCGTTATCAGCGGACGAGAAGTCTGCGACACATATTGCATCGACGAGCGTTCATGACGCTATTTTTGGTGCGATTCATTCCGGGATTACGAACCGTCGGATTCACATTAAGTGGATTTCTTGGTGTAGCCAAAACCACATTCTTGTTCGCCGTACTCACAGCAACCGCTTTATGGACGGTGCTTATTTTCGGTTCTTTCTTCCAACTTGGTAACGCGCAGTGGTTTCAACAGCACCAATCAGGTTGGGTGCTCATTCCACTGGGAGGCTTGCTGATGGTGCTTGTAAACAAACTTCTAACCAAAACGCTATTAAGGGATACCTATGATAGAGCTCGCTAACCTTGACGTCATTCCGCAGGGAATGGTCAACGCGGGAATGCCCGTTTTAGAGCAACCAAAGCGAGTTATCTCGCCTTTTGAATTCCTACCCACATGGTTTTTCTACACTCCCGTTGTACTCCAAAGTGCCGTGTTAAGTATGGCGCACCGAGATTGGGCACTGCCGCTTATTGCTAACCCTGCGATTAAGTTGAGTGGCATGGTGGGAGAATCCAAACACGATATATTCACCTCGGCAGGCGAGACAGCGAATCAATGGATTTTGCCCTTTATTACCTTGGTCAAATCCTCAAACCACACTGATGACCTACTAAATGAGTCGTTACAGCAACTCGACGCGGCGAACCTGAGCTATCCACTGGTGGCTAAACCCGATCTGGGTTGCCGTGGTGTCGGTGTCAAGCTGATTCATTCCAATCAACAACTGAGAGACTACATCGAAAGCTTTCCTCTCTCCGGACGCTTTCTACTTCAGAAGAAGTCACCGTACAGCGCAGAAGCTGGTGTTTTTTACGTCAGACAGCCCGGTGAAACCAAAGGCAGGATCATCTCGATTACGTTGAAATATTCACCGTATGTGGTTGGAGATGGTCAATCGACCCTACAACAATTGATTGATAAGTGTCCGAGAGCGGGCAAGTTACAGCATCTCTACCTACCACGCCACAGTGAGCACCTCGACCTCGTCATTCCAGCTAACAACCAATTCCAATTGGCGTTTGCGGGTAGCCATTCTCGTGGCGCTATTTTTCGTGATGGTAATCAGTTCATTACGCCGGCACTTGAGCAGCAGCTAGATACGATTCTCACTGAGTTTGAGGGTTTCAATTACGGCCGTCTCGATATCAAGTTCAGAGATATTCACGCATTAATGAATGGGGAATGTTTCGACATCTTAGAGATCAATGGTGCCAGTAGCGAAGCTGCGCATATTTGGGATAGCGATACCCGCCTAAAAGATATTTTTTCGACGCTATTAACTCAATATCGTCTGCTCTATCAAATTGGGGCTAAGCAAAAAAAGCAGGGACACAAAACACCAAGCTTGGGCGCATTACTTCAAGCTTGGAGAGAAGAAAAGCGGCTAACACAGCGCTACCCAATGACGGATTAACTGAATTGCTAGTTTAGGAGCAAACGATGAAAAATCTAACGACAAGCTCAGAGAATGACGCACAGATACACCCTTCCCTCGCGGTAATGGGATGCATCGAAACGTTAAATCAAGGCTATGAATTTCTCGAAACCCTCAGCGACGATGACTATCTTTTTATTGCTCATCCGCATGTAAACAGTTCTATCGGTGAACACTTTCGCCATTGGCTCGATTTATTCCAGGCGATCAAACTTGAACCGACATCCATTGACTACAATGTTCGTCGACGAGGCCATACGGTTGAGCGCAGCATAGAGATGGCTAAGCAGGAGATTAGTGAGTTAATTGAATGGCTGTTTGGATTGCCATCTAGTGAGCTCAATCAGGCAGTTAACGTTGAAACAGAGGTTATGCTTTCACGAACAAGCGTTGAGGAGGTTTCGTCTACGCTGGTACGCGAGCTTACCTTTGCAGCTTTGCATGCAACCCATCACTTTGCCATGGCGAAAGTCGTCGCCTCACTGCGCGGTGTGCAATCCGATGATCATTTTGGTGTCGCACCAACCACTGCCACCTATCAGAGGGCACAATAACTATGTGCACACTATCTTGGGTTTACCACGGCAATACGCACTATGAGGTTTGTTTCAACCGCGATGAACAACGAACTCGCCTACCAGCAATCGAACCACAAAGTGTATTGATTGATGACGTTCGCTGCTTAATGCCCATTGACCCTGTCGGTGGTGGCAGCTGGATCTCAACCAATGAGCATGGTTTAACCGTCTGCCTGCTCAATTTTTACCAAGGAAAGATGCCAAACGGCAATTTGACCAGCCGCGGCTTGGTCATCAAGCAACTTGCAAGTTGCTGTTCTAGTCAGTCAGTTGATCACCGTCTTCTATCCATGAGACTAGGCTCCTTTGCCCCGTTTACTTTGGTCTCTTTTGACACTCATCGTACTGCGAATGAAACGGTACTTTGGACATGGGATGGAGAAAGATTAACCCGTTCGCACGCGGTTGCTCCGATCGTTTCCGCGGCAGTGAACTTTACCCAAGCACGTGACTACCGCCGAAGATTGTTTGAGCGTTTAGTTACCCGATTACCTATTGAGCAAGTGGGTCAAGAATTTCATCTAACCCACGACACCACCAGCCCTCATCTTTCACCATTAATGGCAAGAAATGATGCCAGAACGGTAAGTTTTACTTCCGTTGTCGTGTCTTCTACCAAGCAAGAAATGCATTACCAATCTATCGACAACCTTCGCAACGTGGACTTTAACACCCGTGTTACTTGCCTCAAGCATGACACTGTCGAACAAGGAGTTTTTAAATGAAAAAGTTATTTGGTCTAGTTATTCTTTTACTAAGTTTTGCTTCATTCGCTGCAGATGAGGTATCTACAGGCATCTTTAGCAACAAGGCTGTTAGTGGCTACGACACCGTGGCTTATTTTACTCAAGGTAAGCCCATTAAAGGGGACAGCAAATGGCAAACCCAATATAAAGGTGCAGATTGGTACTTCTCTTCACAAGCTAACCTAGACACTTTTATTGCCGATCCAGAAGCTTACGCTCCTCAATATGGCGGGTACTGCGCTTGGGCGGTATCAGCAAAAAATGACTTCGCACCCTCTGACCCAAATCAGTGGTCAATCATCAATGGTAAGCTCTACCTTAACTACAACGCCGAAGTAAAAGCCTTATGGGATGCCGATCGCGCTGGTCACATCTCAACGGCTGACCAAAACTGGCCAACCCTCATTAAACAGTAAGGCGGATTACTATGACGTTCCCCCCTTTGAGACATATGCCAGCAAACTTTATCGCTTTGGCTGAACTGATTACCGCCTTGCTCCTGCTACGCGATCTACAAGACCAAGGTAGCGTTACTCACCGCCTTGTTACCCGAGGAGCTAAGTATGATTGATAGTCCATTCCGATTACCACGTAAAACACCATTTGGCATTGGCGAATTAGTCATCGAATGGGCAACAGGCCTTTCTAAACTTGATTCACTCTATCGGCAAGAAGCGCTGCCAGAGGACAGTTTTGAATTTATGAACGAAGCCTTAACTCGTATAGGGACTCAATATCAGGTGGATCACGGCCGCCTTGAAAATATTCCCAGTCAAGGCCCGGTATTGATTGTCGCCAACCATCCATTTGGTGGTATTGAAGGCATCATCCTCGCATCTTTGGTTTCAAGAGTGCGCAAAGATGTCAAAGTCCTTGCTAATGAGTTACTTAAACGGATTCCTGAGCTTAATGATTTGTTCATTGGCGTCGATGTATTTGGTGGTGAACAAGCCAAACGAACTAACCGACGAGCAATCCAAGAAGCAAATCAACACCTTTCACAAGGAGGCGTGTTGATACTCTTTCCTGCCGGAGAAGTCTCTTCATGGCAAGCGAATGAGAATAAGATTACCGACAAAACTTGGAGCAAGTCAGTCGCCAAATTTGTCAAACATGCACAAGCGACAACCGTTCCATTGTTCATCCAAGGTATGAATAGCAAGTTGTTTTATCAGGCAGGGCGAATTCACCCACTACTAAGAACTGCCATGCTGGGAAGAGAACTCCTGAATAAATCCGGTAAAACGGTTTCAGTTTCAGTCGGCAATCCTATCCCGTACACAGAGATCAAAGACTTCGCTAACGATGAAGAGATTGCCCAGTACTTTCGTTTAAATACCTATCTAATGGGTAGCGTGACCCACAAGCGACCTCTTACTCCCTTAGATGGCACTCTCGAGCCAATTATCGCGCCTGTGCCGGTAGAACAATTACACCACGAGCTGTTAGCCCTCGAACAGTACAAACTACTGGAACAAGGAGACTTCGATGTCTATTGTGCTCCAACCCCAACCATTCCGAGAATGATGCAAGAGATTGGACGAGTACGAGAAGAAAGCTTTCGAGATGTGGGAGAAGGGAGCGGTAAAAGTTGCGATCTAGACCATTTTGACACCCAATACTATCAATTGTTCGTTTGGAACAGAGTCAAGCGAGATCTTGTTGGCGCCTATCGTTTAGGATTAGTCGATGAGTTGATTCAACAAGGAGGAATTGACGCCCTCTACTCTTCTAGCTTATTTAAATACGATCAAGCATTTATAAGCAGCCTCGGGCAATCAATTGAACTGGGCCGTTCAGTCGTCGCTAAACAATATCAGCGTAATATACACTCCTTGCTACTACTGTGGAAAGGGATTGCGGCGTTTGTTTACCGCTACCCTCAGTACACGCATCTATTTGGTCCGGTCAGCATCAGCAATGACTACAGTCCCGTCGCGAGGCAGCTTATTGCATCCGTGATGACCGTTCACTACTACGACAATGACAAAGCTAAATTGGTCGCTCCAACAAGCCCTCTAGAAAAAAGTGGGCAAGAATTCTGGCGTCCTGACATGCTAAGTTCACTGTCTAAGCTCCCTATCCTGTCAAAAGTTCTTAATCGACTAGAACAAGGGATGGGGCTCCCCGTATTGCTAAGACAATATTTGGGCATGAATGGTAAGTTGGTCTGTTTTAACGTTGACCCAGCCTTTAACTACGCCCTTGATGGACTCATCGTGGTTGATCTAACGTCTGTCCCGACAAAAACTCTAGGCAAGTACATGGGTAAAGAGCAAGCAATCCAATACTTGAACAAACATTTATCAAGAAAATGAAGCTCCTCTACTGAGGAGCTGAATAAGGTTTTGGTTTGACTTGGGTGAGGTTCAAAATGACGGTTGCGAGAAGGATCGCCACCGAAATAGAGATAAGTCGTGTCACTTCAGCACTGATAGGTTGCTCGCCTTGGTAAGTAAGTAGCTGGTTTAGCAACACAATAAAGTTGATAAACAAGAGTTGATAGATGCTGAGTCGGCACTCACGTCTGATCGCAAAACACGCCAGTTGCAACCCCATAAAACAGGTCACACCAATCAAGGCCCATTGTGGCATTGCTAAGTAGTTTTGCGCTACCATTATTGGCAATGTGGCTAAAATTCCGGCTAGGGTCGCGACCAAACGATTGTTACGAAAAATACGCTGATCTCGTGATACCGGTATTTTAATCATGCTGCCCAAAGTAATTGCGATCAGTAAAGTTTGCGAGCTTGCTGTTCCCACAAGGACATACATCGCTAGAATAAGCGTTGTCGCCTTAAATGCAATTAAGCCTAGATGTGTTTCTGCCCCATCCATGTCTTGTTCATCTGGCAAAATATCTTTCTGATCGCCAGGGAAAAGTAAAAAACTAGCGTAAGTCACGATAATAGCCGTGAGGAACGTTTCTAGCATCAACCAGGGTAGATTTGAGACCGAAATATCAAACTGTAAATTGACGATAAAAGTAATGATCACGAACAGAAGCAAGAATGTCGCAAGCATATCTTTTGGGTCATTGTGACTTCGGTAAAAACTCCAAAATAACATCAACCAGCAAAACAAGCCGAATCCAGTGGGTGAATCAAACAATACCTGCCCTAACAACACCACTCCCAAGCTGACTACCAAAACAACCGCCAATAGTTTCAGTAACATATCAAGTGGTGGCTTGGATGGCATTATGGTGAGAAAAATCACCACAAACATCGGCGCAAGCACTGGCAAAAACTCACCTTGATAAATCAGGTAATAAAGCAGCAGAGTGGGTGCAAGCACCAATCTTAATACTGGGTTTGCTGAACTACGAAACATAAGTCCAAATACTCAAAATTCGCATCCAGATACCCGCTAAAAATTCTCCAAAACCACTTTGTTCTGTATAAAACGCGACGGTTGCTTGGGAGCCATAACGGATGTTGGTTGCCTGTTCAAGATCATCAAATACGACATTGATAGGATAACGTTGAGGTGCGATATTGCCTTGACTCGAATTCAGAAAACCAGTCGCAGGATCGATATTGTTTGTACCTCCCGTCCCCCATCCAATACTCTCTACCTTACCGTTTAGGACTCTTCCTGGCAGTGCATCAAGCACTATCTTTACTGTTTGACCTTGCTTGATAAACTCCATCGAGTTTTCACGCACCTGCGCGGAAATCCATACGCTGCGAGGATCTAAAAAAGTTAAAACCGGTGAACCCGCCACCACATTTTGCCCGACAGTGAGCTGCATGTTGGTCACCACGCCGTGTGATGGCGCTAAAACTTGAGCCTTTCTTAGATCTAATTCAGCTTTCTCAAGACCCGCCATCGCGGCAAGGATTTGAGGGTTGTTCTCACCCGTTGGCCCCAGATTTTGCTTTGCTTGAACTAAAGAGGCTTGCGCCGCTTCGAGTCCTGCTTGAGCTCGCTCTTTTGCCTCAATCGCGTTGTCTAGATCTGACTGGCTTAACACACCACGTGCCGCTAGACTTTCAGTTCGAGTCGCTTGCTCACGAGCATTATCTCGTGCTGCGAGTGCATCAACCACTTTTGCTTGAGCCACTTCAACGGCAGCAGTATTCGCTCCAATATTCTGGCCTGCAATCGCCAAATTTGCTTGAGCAGAAGCAAGCGCTATTTGATAATTGCGCGGGTCAATCTTAAACAACTCTTGACCTTGCTCTACGATTTGGTTGTCCTCAACACCGACCTCAACAATATTACCAGAGACCTCTGGTGCAATACGCACCAAGTAAGTATGAACTTTAGAGTCTGTGGTAATAGGTGTTACTCTATCCGCCCACAAACTGTAGAGCCAAATAGCCAGTACCACTGAGATGATATAAATACTGAGTTTACGAGACGATTTTTCCGCTGCTGACATACGCTTCTCTAGTCATTAATTTAGAACAAAATATCATCGACAATAAATTCACTCGATGTACTTTCGATAGGATTTATTTTGCAAAATAAATTACTTACAAGCCACCACCAATATTGAAATATAGCGCAGTTTTTCCTCCCCTTTAAAGAAGGCTAAAGTAAGCGGCTTTTGTACTGTTCTGGTGTCAGGCCGGCGTATTTCTTGAACATAGCAATAAATGGGCTGGCTTGGTTGTAACCGAGCGTTAAAGCGACCTCTTTAACTGAGTGTCCTTTGCGTAGCAACTCCATTGAGTATAAGTAGCGCACTCTTAGTCTCCACTCGGTAAAGCTCATTCCAAGCTCTGCCTGACAATGCCTAGCGAGCGTCCGTTCCGTGGTGTGCACTCGCTCCGCCCAGAGGGAGAGACTGGTGTTGTCAACGGGGTTCTCTTCCACCGCGGCCAGTATTTTAGCGAGATATTTATTATCGGTTGAAGGTAAGAAGTGGCGTTGAGTATCGCGAGTCGCCAACTGGTCGAGCAACACCTGCACCAAACGTTTGTCAGAGTCAGTTTTCGCGACATTTATATCCCGCTGCCGAAAGTCTTCCACGATAGCAGAGACGATAGGCGTCACTTTTATCAAGCTGGTGCATTCGGGGAAGTTCTTAGTAAACGCCTGAGCAATATTGAGCGAACAGTATGAGAGAGGTTTACGGTTATAGCTGGTGTGCCTTACGCCCGCGGGAACCCAGATTGCCAAATGTGGCGGAGCAAGGAAACGGGTACCTTCCGCCTCCATTTCCAAGATTCCACCACTGATTAACTGTACTTGTCCCCATGGATGGCTGTGCATTCGCGTTTCCGTATTAGACAGAAATGCCTCGAAATTCATAAACACATCTGATGGTGCCTTATCAATTGATAACGAGGGATGAAGGTGTTTTGCTGATTTTCTCAAACCTGTCTTCCTATGACTCACAATGTCTTTTTAAAGATATATATATTTATATCGACCTGTCAAACTGTTCACGGTCTAATTCATTTCTTGGTGCTGGCATGGTTTACCTACTCCCTCTTTTTACGGTTTTTATTTGGGGCGGAAATGTGATCGTAAATAAGATGGCCGCAAGTACCATTGAACCGAGTGCAATGAGTTTTTATCGCTGGCTAGTGGCGATCGTTCTTCTCACTCCTTTCTGTCTGCCTAACGTCATCAAGCACTGGCAAACTATTCGTCCTTATTTAGCGAAACTGGCTTTTCTGGCGATGCTTGGTATGGTGCTCAATCAGTCTCTATCCTACTATGCGGGTCTAACAACAACTGCGTCTAATATGGCATTGATTACCTCTCTTGTGCCTCTGCTAGCCATATTTCTTAGTGTTCCGCTCTTAGCAAAGCCCATCTCGCCACTCAGTATCGTAGGAGGCGTGTTGGCTTTGGCCGGGCTAATGTTTATGCTCGGTAAAGGCGATATAATTTTTTTCCTCCATCAAGACATCACGCCGGGTGATGGAATTATGGTTTTGGCGTCAATATGTTATGCCGCATACTGCGTCCTGCTCAAACGTTGGAAAATGCCTCTGTCAAACTGGACGATGGTTTACATGCAGGGCACTCTCGCGTTACTCATGCTTACACCACTCTGGCTTTCCAGTGAACAATTACTCCCTTCTCAGCAAGCTATTCCTTTAATCGCCTATGCGGGCCTCGCGGCTTCTGTCGCCGCGCCTTGGATGTGGGTCAAAGCAATTGACTTAATTGGTGCAGCTTCCAGTGCAATGTTTATGAATCTGATGCCCGTGGTTTCCATTACGTTAGCGGCTTCATTGTTAGGCGAAACGGTTCGTGATTACCATGTAATTGGTGGTCTCCTAACCGTGTCTGGGGTATTGCTATCTCAGTTGAAACTGCGAAGCCGCGCTTCAAAAATTGTCCAAAACATTTAGCAAATCTAGGTACTAATACAAAAATAGGTATAAGGTTATTAAAGAGGTTCTCAACTTGCCCTTTGCCTTTAGCTCTTTGAGTTATTGACTCAGCCTCACGGCAGTTAGGAGGTCAAATGATCAAGCTAAAGCACATAGACGATATCGATAACCCAGCCAAATTCGCCCTTCATGAAATGGTGCTCAATGAAATTGGGTCTTACGTTTTTATCAAGAATCACAAGGGAGAGTATCTGTATGCCAATCAACTAACCCTAGATCTTTTTGAAACCTCGCTTGAGAATCTAAAAAACAAAACCGATGCGGATTTCTTCCACCCCGATTTGTTAACCGATATATTGCGCAGCGACAACATGGTGTTTGAACATGCTCAAACCGTGATCAATGAAGAACGCGCTCAATCCATTCCCGATGGTAAAGTCAAAATCTATCGCGCCATCAAAAAGCCTATTTTTAGTAGCAAAACGCAAGAAGTCATTGGTCTTATCGGTGTCTCAACAGATATCACGGATCTGGTTAACATGCGCGAACAGTTGATCGAACAAGCCAACACTGACGAGCTCACTAAACTGTGTAACCGACGCAAGCTGTGGGAGTTTTTAGCCGACTCCTATCAAGCAGCCAAGCTGCATCAATTCCCACTGAGTTGCATCATTATCGATATCGACCATTTTAAACAAGTAAACGATGAATATGGACATGATTTCGGTGACAACGTGATGATAGATTTGGCAGATATAATCCGTCATAACCTAAGAAAATCAGACTGCTGTGGTCGAATAGGGGGCGAAGAGTTTCTCATTGTTCTCAATCACACCGCGACCGAAGAGGCCTATCAGATAGCAGAACGGCTTCGTATCCAATTTCTTCAGTCGTCACTCAACAACAAAAACATGCCCTTTTCACTCAGTTGTGGAATAAAGCCAAGCATCAAGGCCGTAATCAAAGTGTCCTAGAATGAAAAAAGCAGCCCTATTCTCGGCTGCTTTTTATCTATGACTTGAACGAACGCTTAGCTTACCACTTCAACATCTGTTTGCGGTACGCTACAACATGCAAGCACTACCCCCATATTTCGTTCATGCTCTTGCAACGCGGGCACGTCGGGTTGATGAACAACTCCTGATTCCACCGTGACCTTACATGCACCACACAGACCAGCACGACAACTATTCGCGATTGACGCTCCCGCATCTTCCGCTTGTTCAAGCAGTGTTTTCTGATTATCCCCTTTGAAAACGTGCCCATTAACACTTAGCATCAGTTCTTTAACTGGCTGCTGAGAAATCTGGCTCACCCCGAACGCTTCTTGGTGATAGTTTTCTTCCGGTAGCCCTTTTTTAATCAGCAAGTTTCTTGCTTTTTGCATAAAGCCATCAGGGCCACAAACAAATACTTGGCGGGACTTTGCATCCTTGATCTGTTTGAGGTGAGTTAGGGTTAAACGTCCCTTTAAGCCGAACCAATCGATAGGTGCCTGAGAAAGGGAGATGAGCACCGTTAAACCAGGATGTTGACGACGTAAATCATCCAACTCCGACTTACATGGGATGTCCTCTACACTGCGGCATTGGTGATAAAACACCACATCATCCAACTGATTATGATCTGCCAAATAGCGCAACATAGATAGCATAGGTGTGACACCACTTCCCGCTGATAGCAGCAATAACGGCTGGTTGGACTTATCACCCAAATGGAAACTGCCATCTGGTCTTTCGCAAGTTAGCGAGTCACCAAGCGCAAAGTTGTCAACCAGCCAGTTAGAGACACGCCCACCATCAATACGCTTAACAGAGATTGCCAGACGCCCAGGTCTTGAAGGGCTAGATGATAAGGTGTAGCGACGCGCGATGGTCTCCGCACCAATTCTCAATGTAATCGGCAGATGTTGCCCTGGCTGATAAACGGGGAACTCTCCATGCTGTGGTTCCAACCAGAAAGTGATAAAATCTCTAGCGATCTCTTCTCGTTCAACGCATGTCATCACTAAAGTTTTCGGACTGTTGTCGGGATAGAACTCTTTATCTTTGTATTCAAGCACTTCAACTTTATCGCCCTGATGAATCACACCTTCATTAAGAGCGACGAGGTTCTGGCCGAAAAATACCCCGCCACGCTCATTTGCACGAAACTGTGACAAGGTATTCAGTGGTTCTTTACTTGCTCTAAACTCACCTTTGTCAACATCAACCGTGGTCAGGATACAACGCTCACACGGCTTCACAGCTTCAAACTCGACTTCACCAATACTATACGTTTCCATCCATCTTCAGCAAAAGGCTCGGTACCTGAAACCACTAAGTTAGTACGAAACTGATCCATAGAGTGAGTTTCAGGACTACGTCGGTTGAGCTCGGATAGCGATGCTTCGCTGATCACCAACAAAGGGTATCCATCTGCAAAACTCACGTTATGGCCGAATTTTTCACGCACACGATTCGACTGTTCACCGCAATAAAGCAGTTCCACACGCTGACCAAGAACATCACTAAACCAATCATCGGCAGCATCTGTGGTGGTGTAAGCGACGAAGTTATCACTCCACACCTGTGCTGGCGCTTGTTGCATTTTAAATTCTGAATAGCGAATTCGTAGGTTTGAATAACCCTTCGCAGTAAAGATAACGCCATCTGGCGAGAGATTCGCTTGGACTCTAACCATCTGTGGGTACTTGCGTGCAGTGACCATCGAACCATCCGCCAAGGCAAGCATAAAGCGACGATCGAACATCAAACCTTGTTTTTCAACCCAAGAAGTTGAGAGTGACAAACCGCCAACGGATTTGACCGGATAGGCATTGATTTGTGAAAGAATAGGTGCTGACATTGCTTATCCTAAGCAGTAATTATTGTTGCGGTATTATACCTAATTCCGTTTGATTTAATTGAGTTTATTTTACAAATAACCAACAAGCACTGAGCGTCTCAAAAATGAAATCCGCGCCTAAAACACGTAAGAACACTCTGAATATTATCGTCTGCTAGGCTAATAGAATAGACATCTTGTCGCGAAACGAGATAATGCCGAACAGGTACCAACCGATGTATTCAATTTATTGGAGTTAAGCAGACTTATGAACAAACTAGTGATGATCCTACTGTGTATTTTTCTACCACCTTTGGCCGTCTTTCTCGATAAAGGTTTGAATAAAGACTTCGTCATCAACCTGATTCTGACGTTTTTCTTTTTCATTCCAGGTTCGATTCACGCACTGTGGTTAACGGTCCGCTAACCACAACCGTTGAGGCGAGTAATTACCCAACCAATAGCTTCCACCAAAAAAGAAGATGAAATAGAAAGCGCTTTGCTCTATCATCCTGTCGCCTAAGCGTAAGCGTTTGCCTTCAAGGTTTTCCTATCGGTTAGGCTCCAATCAGACAAATTTTACAATGGTGGGAGCAAAAATGACAACACTTACGATCACACGTCCTGACGACTGGCATGTTCATTTACGTGACGGAGAAGTTCTAAAGGATACCGTGCGAGACATTAGCCGCTACAATGGACGCGCGCTAATCATGCCAAATACAATCCCACCTGTTACCGATACCGATATGGCTCTGGCTTACCGTGAACGCATCATGGCAGAGAAGCCAAGTGAACAGTTCGAGCCTTTAATGGCACTTTACCTAACAGATAACACAACACCTGATGAGATTCGTAAAGCTAAAGCTTCTGGTGCGGTAGTTGCAGCTAAGCTTTACCCTGCTGGTGCCACAACTAACTCCGATTCTGGTGTGACGAATGCAAAGAACATCTACCCTGTTTTAGAAGCGATGCAAGAAGTGGGAATGTTACTGCTGGTACACGGCGAAGTCACTCACCACCATGTTGATATCTTTGACCGCGAGAAAGCGTTTTTAGACACTGTACTGGCACCTATCGTCAATGACTTCCCTGATCTAAAGATTGTTCTTGAGCATATCACTACCGCCGACGCTGCGAACTTTGTGAAAAATGCGAATGAAAACGTCGCGGCGACGATTACTGCTCACCACCTACTTTACAACCGCAACCATATGTTGGTAGGAGGCATCAAGCCTCACTTCTACTGCCTGCCGATTCTTAAACGCAACACTCACCAGCAAGCTCTAATTGAAGCAGCGACAAGCGGCAGCAAGAAGTTCTTCCTTGGTACCGACTCTGCACCACATGCAAAAGGCATGAAAGAAGCGGCTTGCGGTTGTGCGGGGTCATACACAGCGCACGCAGCACTAGAGCTTTATGCAGAAGTTTTCGAACAAGAAGACAAGCTAGAGAATTTAGAAGCGTTTACTAGTCATAACGGCCCAGATTTCTACGCTGTACCACGTAATACGGATACCGTCACTCTAACCAAACAAGAGTGGACAGTGGCAGAGTCTATGCCTTTTGGCAAAGATGTTGTCGTGCCAATCCGTGCGGGTGAAACCATCGCATGGACTGTGAAGTAATAGCAGGTTAGTCTAACTATAGTCACCAGCCCTCATAGCTTAACTTGAGGGCTGTTTTTATTTCGCCGTTGATATCGCTAGCAGCATTTTCTCACACTCTTCTTGCTGCATGTACCTAGGGACCGGATAGTTCCATCTCGCCTCATGTAACGACTGTTTTGCCAGTTCATTGACGTGCTCATGAAGAATATTGTCAAAATGAGTCGGCAGACCCAATTTATGCTGTAGCAACTTTACATACTCAATTAAAGCCTGCGCTTTGTCTCGATCAGGGGTGTATGGATTAGTAAGGTTCAACGCCGACGCAAGTTCGGCAAGACTCGATTCCGCTTCGGTTTTGGAAAACTCTAAAACATGGGGTAAAACCACCGCGTTGGCCAGCCCGTGTGGCGTGCCGTACTTAGCGCCGAGGGTATGAGCAATGGCATGAACATAACCTAAACTGGCTTTGGTAAACGCAAGCCCAGCGTAGTAGGATGCCAATGCCATGTTTTGCCGTGCGGTCGCATTCTGACCAAATCTCACCGCTTTTTCTAAGTTCTCGTCTATAAGAGTGATAGCGGCAAGCGCATAGCGATCTGTTTCAGCGGTAGCGTTGCAGGAAATGTATGCTTCAATGGCGTGAGTCAGCGCATCCATGCCTGTTTGGGCTGTAATAGAGGCAGGTAGCGCCAGCATCAAAGAAGGGTCAAGCGCTGCCGCAATCGGCACCAACTTAGGATCCACAACTGGGGTTTTCTTATAGGTGACTGGATCAGACACAACCGCCGCAACGGTGACCTCAGAACCTGTCCCTGACGTGGTGGGAATCACGAAGGTTGGAGCTGGCGATTTCCAAACTCGCAATAATCCAACCAGACGTCGCACTGGTTTGTTATTGGTCGCACACGCAGCAATAACCTTTGCACAATCTATTGGCGAGCCTCCACCAATCGCGACCACGCCTTGGCACTGCTGCTCACGATAGATCACTAATCCAGCATCAACTTGATCATAGGTAGGGTCAGGGAGGACGTCACTGAAGATGACGCACTTGACGCCAACTCGCTCGAATTCAAAAGCGAGTCGTTTGGCAAAGCCTAGTTTGACGATCCCAGCATCCGTCACGATTAGAACCTTACAAGCTAAATATGCGATAACAGACGTCCAACCCAGGTGATTTCACCGAACGCGATCAAATCATAAATAGTGAAAAACAGCGCGGAGATCAACGCCAGCTTAATTAAACGATATACAATAAACATCTTTGTTTCCAAACGTTAAAAAGCCGCACTCGGCGGCTTCTAAATCAGTCATCAATACAAATTAATGCACTGGCTTATCATTCTTAGCGTAGAACTTACCAAAGTACTGCTCTAGGACTTCTGGGGTCAATTTACCTTCGGCTTCAAGCTTCTTTAACTCTTGTGCAATCGCTTTCTGCTCATCAATCGACGGTAATGCCACTTCTGGTTCATCACCCATTTCCTGAGCCATCTGTTCTAGCTCTTTTTCGAAATCACTCATGATCTCACTTACCTTTTAAAATACAACAGGGGCTAAGTTTACCCACTTAGCCCCTGTTATGCCAGTCTACATCAGAGTAGTTTAAAGCCAAAGAACCAGCCATCTTGCTGCTGATTTAACTGACGCAGAAAGCCATTCTGCATTCGTTGATATCTTGGTCTGCAAACTTCGGTGTTATCACCAAAGTGCCATGCCTAATTTAGACCCTTCCCATGAGATTAGCATATCGACCGATAGTAAATTTTCTTTATAAATCAATCAATAAGAATGAAATGCAATTTTCCCTGCTGAGAGATTCGCCATTCAACCTAACTTTGCACAAATGAAAACTTGCAACTGAGATTTTAACCCCCATATTTTAACCAACTGAAATACATACATTTGTCGAGATGCTACTATCACAGCCTGCTGATATATCCACCTCTTGACCGAGGAGATGGATTTCACACGGAACTTTTTCAGTTAGCGAGCTACTAAGTGAAAAAATAAGGAGAAGCGAAATCATGAACGCACACGCTCTACAACACCTGCGCGATTATTTGAATAGCCAAATTATTGGCCAGAGCGAACTCGTGAATCAACTACTTGTCGCCTTGCTCGCAGATGGCCATATTCTTGTCGAAGGGCCTCCTGGGCTTGCCAAAACTCGAGCGGTAAAGTCCCTTGCCGACTGCATTGAAGGCGATTTTCATCGTATCCAGTTTACTCCGGATCTATTACCCGCAGATCTCACGGGTACTGATATTTTTAGGCCGGAAACTGGCGAATTCTGCTTCCAAGCCGGACCTATTTTCAACTCATTGATCCTCGCTGATGAAATCAACCGCGCTCCTGCCAAAGTGCAAGCTGCGATGCTCGAAGCGATGGCAGAAAAACAGATAACGGCAGGTCGTAAAACCTACCCATTGCCAGAATTGTTTCTCGTGATGGCAACACAGAACCCGATCGAGCAAGAAGGCACTTATCCTCTACCGGAGGCGCAGCTTGACCGTTTCTTGATTCACCTAGACGTTAGTTATCCTGACGCAGAAAGCGAACTGGCTATCTTGCGCCTGAATCGCGGTGAAGCTAAAGGAAATAACAGGGTTACGCCCCCCTCTTTATCTCAAGCGGATGTTTTTGCTGCGCGTCAGGCTGTACTGGATATCCATATGGCAGAAACCATTGAGCAGTACATCATTCGTTTGGTTATGGCTACAAGAGAGCCTTCCAAATACGATGATACCTTGGCGCAATGGTTAGAAATGGGTGTCAGCCCACGAGCCACCATTGCACTTGATCGCTGTGCACGTGCTTATGCGTGGCTCAATGGCCGAGACTATGTGTCCCCGCAAGATGTTCAAGCCATGGCCTACCCAGTGCTACGTCACCGTTTACTGCTAAGCTATCAGGCTCAAGCAGAAGGCATCGAAGCAAACAAGGTCATTAGCAAGTTGTTGTCTTTAGTTGGCAGTGCTTGAGGCGTTAAGGTATGGACACTCAATTACCTCCCTACAGCGATGGCGTAAATCTCTCACTAGATGAACTGATGTACTACAAGCAACAGTGCATCAAGTGGTTACCACCTGGCAAAAGTTTATGGTCCCAGATGCTCGGTCAGCATCAAAGCCGTCAACTAGGACGAGGGATGGATTTTAGTGAAGTTCGACAATACCAATCGGGCGATGATATTCGCACTATCGATTGGCGTGTGACCGCTCGCACTGGCAAACCACACACAAAACTATTCTCAGAGGAACGTGAAAAACCTATCATCCTCTACATCGATTTATCACATAGTATGATGTTCGGTTCGACACTATTGCTGAAGTCGGTTCAGGCCGCGCATATGGCAAGCCTAATCGCTTGGCTGAGCGTAACTGAGCAAGATCGTATAGGCGCGGTAATCGATACCGGAGAACGTCTTATCGAACTCAAACCTACAGGGAGACATAAGGGGGCGTTAACGCTTATTCAGTCGTTGATAACACTCCATCAACAGCAACTGAAACAAAATAGCAAGATTGACTATGGCTTTGAGCAGGGCTTACGAGCGATTGCGCGTCTTTGTCCAAAAGGGAGCGAAATTATCATACTGAGTGATTTCTCTCGCTTTACACCAGCGTTGGAGCCACAACTCAGTCGCCTAACTCAACACAACCGCGTACGCTTAGTACAAATTGTCGACCCACTCGAACGCGGCGAAACCGCTTTTCGTGGTAGCGAGCAAGTGTCTGATCAACGCAATACATTATGGCTAGATTTTTCATCAGCTAAGACCCGCCAAGGTATAGGGCAGGCCTTCGAACAACAGCAGCACTATCTCAAGCAACTAACGCAGAAGTTAGGCATCCGTTTTTCTACGCTCTCTAGCGATGCTGCTCTTACTCAACAACTACACGGATTTCAAAAATGAGCAACGAGACTCAACAATCACTTTTACCTCTTAACGCTATGCACCTCCCAGAACCACCAGCGTGGTTGCCTTTAGCCTGGGGATGGTGGGCTAGCATAGCTGGTGTCGCCTTATTGCTCGTAGCCAGTTTGTTCTTCATTCGCTGGAACAGAAAACGCTTAGCCCCCAAAAAAACAGCACTACGCCTTTTGTCTCGAGGCCAACAACCTTCTGAGGCGTTCGAGTTGGTCAGGCAAGCTGCACTTTGCTACTACCCTCGAGAAGAGATAGCCCAACTAACGGGCAAGGAGTGGTATGCATTTTTAGACAGCCAAGCGGGTGGTTCTCATTTTGGTGATAACTACGATTTGTGGCAACAGGCTCTCTACACTTCTCAACCAATCGACAATGCACCTGAACTCATTCAGCATTGCAGTGACTGGGTTGAACAGGCACTGCCACCGAAAAAAAGGAGAAGAAAGCGTGACTAATATCAGCTTCGTTTGGTGGTGGGCCTTGTTGCTGGCACCACTGCCGTTGTTGATCTATTTTTTGCTGCCGAGTATTAAAGCTTCGGCCCCGATTCGCCTGCCCTATCTTCCGAAATCATTCAGTGGTCAGGTTCCCAAAAATAGAGTGGCAAAGCTGCTGGCTGCTCTTTTTTGGCTTACGTTCATCATCGCCTTAGCCAGACCGGTTTGGTACGGCGAACCTGTCACCAGCCAGCCTAAGCACCGAGATTTGATGCTGTTGATCGATCTATCCTACTCTATGAGTCAAAAAGATATGCAGAGTCAAGACGAGTATATCGACCGTCTTACCGCAGTTAAAAAAGTGGTCTCTGATTTTGCTCAACAACGCAAAGGCGATCGGCTGGGATTGGTACTCTTTGCTGATCATGCTTACCTACAAACGCCATTAACTTTAGACAGAGCTTCAATATCCCAACAAGTGGATTCACTAGTCCTACGCCTGATTGGTGATAAGACCGCCATTGGCGAAGGGATCGGTCTGGCAACCAAAACCTTTATTGATAGCGATGCGCCACAGCGAGTGATGGTACTCCTCAGTGATGGTACTAACACATCAGGTGTACTCGACCCTATTGAAGCCGCACAGATCGCCAAGAAATATCAAGCAACTATCTACACCATTGGTGTTGGTGCGGGCGAAATGATGGTGAAAGAATTTTTTATGACCCGAAAAGTCAATACCGCCCAAGATCTCGATGAAAAGACTTTGCAGCAAATTGCGCAAATCACGGGGGGGCAATATTTTCGCGCCCGTAACGCCAGCGAGTTGGCAACCATTTACGATACCATCAATAGCCTAGAGCCGATAAGCAACGCATCGCAAACTTGGCGTCCGCAAAAAGAGTGGTTTGGGCTACCACTCTTGATAGCGCTGATTAGTTTCACACTTTTGCTGGTACTAAGGAGAGATCATGTCTGAGTTTGTCGTTCTCTATCCATGGGTGTTGTTGGCACTTATACCATGGGCGATGGTGATCTTTTGGCTAGTCAAAAGAACTCGTACACAAACACTTATTGCTCCTCACCTTGCCGCAGCAATGGGAGTATCTGCCCCGGCTAAAAAAACCGTAAGACTCTATATCACAGCCCTTTGTGGAATCGTGGTGATTGTTGCTCTTTCTGGGCCTAGCATGTCCAAACAACCCCGTCCTAGTTATACAAACAGTAGTGCCCGTGTCCTTGTGATGGACATGTCGATGTCGATGTATGCCACTGACATCAAACCAAACCGTTTAACTCAGGCGCGCTTCAAAGCGACAGACCTTCTGTCTAGTTGGAAAGAAGGCAGTACAGGACTCGTCGCATACGCTGGCGATGCCTATCAGGTCAGTCCCATGACTAGTGACAGTAAAACCATCGCCAATTTACTGCCAAATCTATCCCCTGACCTGATGCCATATCCAGGCGCCGATGCCGCTGCAGGAATAAAGCTCGCGATCGAAATGATGACCAATACTGGTCCGCTACACTGATACTGTTGCCAGCTTTGTCGCCTAAGCCAGCGCTTGCCAGCCCTTGGCTCAATGACAATCAAAGAGCGATGGAGATGTATAACAAACAAGAGTATGCGGAGGCTGCCGAACTATTTGAAGATAGTCAATGGAAAGGCATTGCCCAATATCAGGCTGGTGATTTTTCGGCTGCCATTAACTCCTTGCAAGGTGCTCAAGAACTAGAGCAAAGATACAACCTCGCCAATGCCTATGCTCAGAATGGTCAACTTGACCAAGCCGCCAAGATGTATGAACAGATCTTAACAGAACAACCTGATCACAAAGATGCCAAACAGAATCTCGACATAGTACGTAAAGCACAGCAACAGCAACAGCAACAGCAACAGCAACAGCAACAGCAACAGCAACAGCAACAGCAACAGCAACAGCAACAGCAACAGCAACAGCAACAGCAACAGCAACAGCAACAGCAACAGCAACAGCAACAGCAACAGCAACAGCAACAGCAACAGCAAGGTGAGTCGTCTCAGCAAGAGAGTCAACAACAAAATGGCTCTCAATCCGCCTCATCTTCACAAAATCAGCAAGAGAATAAAGGCGATCAACCATCGTCAGACTCTCAGCAAAGTGCTTCCCAGCCGTCAAGCGAACAAGAGCAGTCCGGTCAGCAAAACGATCAGCAAAGCCCATCTGATTCGACTCAACAGAGTTCAGAGCAGACACAACTTGCGCAACAAAATCAAAAAGCAAACGATCAGCAGAAGCCGGAGGATTTGTCCCAAGAGCAAATCGGTGAAGCAACAACCCAAGACAACCAACAGGCGATTGAGCCTGAGCTAAGGAAGCTTCAGCAGGTAGAAAGTGCGCGTGACCCAAGCCGACTTCTCCGAGCTCAAATCTTGCTCCAAGCTCAGCAAAAGAAACCGCCTCAAGATACAGGTAAGAAATGGTAATGAAGAAAATCATCAAACGACCTATTGTCGGTTTATTGGTCGCCGTGCTCACACTAATGAGCCCGCTAGCGCTAGCAACCAACATCACTGCCACAGTAAGTACCAACAAAGTAGTGAAAAACCAAGTGTTTCAGTTACGAGTGGTGGTTGACTCAAAAGTCTCATCTGATGCGTTGGATTTGTCTGGACTTGAAAAAGACTTTTATGTCGGCAGACCCAGCTTTGGCAGTTCCATGAACTTCATCAACGGAAAACGTTCCAACAGCAGTGAATGGAACATATCGCTTGCTGCACAACGCCTCGGTATCGCGACCATCCCTAGCTTTACCGTTGACGGCGCCACATCTCAGCCGATCACGATTCAGGTATCCGTTGACAATGATCAACCTCAAGTCCGTGATTTGGTTGAACTGCACAGTAGGCTCAGTAAAACAACACTTTACCCAAAAGAAAGCACTCAGTTGACCACCCGATTAATTGTCAAAGCCGACCCAAGACGACTACAAAATCCCAATATCATTGCGCCAAGATCACAAGGCATTGTTCTAGAGCCGATGGGAGAACCCAATCAGTATCAAGCTGTCGTTGATGGTGTTGAAGTCACTGTCGTCGATCAAAACTATCGAGTGACAGCACAACAATCTGGGCAATTCACGGTGTCGGGCATCGGCTTCACTGGCAGTGTCGTCTTTGGCGACAATCGGACTGGCACGACCAAACTGGTGTCAGCAAACACGCCAGCCGAAGAATTTCAAATCATAGTACAGCCCATTCCGAGTGAGTATCAGGGACAATGGCTACCAGCGGCAGCGCTGACCTTATCCCAACAATGGCGTGATTCCAATGGTCAGAACATCGATCCTTCTCAGCCATTTACGACCTCGGTCGGAGAGTCGCTCACCCGAGAGATTTACCTAGACATAGAAGGTTTATCTAGCGAGCAGTTTCCCGACCTCAAAGTAAACTACCCAGATTCAGTACGAGTCTATCAAGAGAAACCTCAGTTTAGCGATCTCGGGGATGGAAAAACGCGCATGACTTTAAAACAAGTCCTTATTGCTCAGCAACAAGGTCAAATCGAACTGAGTCAGATTGAATTGAATTGGTGGGATAGCAGCAATCATCATCAGGCAAAAGCCAGTTTAGACGGTTTACAGCTTTTCGTGAATCCCGCTGACCAAGTCAACAACGAGCCCATTTCAGCACCGACAGTGTCGTCGCCACAATCAAAAACCGTCACCATTTATCAAGCTGGAATCTGGCCCTATTTGACGGCGCTATTTGCCCTACTCTGGCTGGCTACCTTAGTATTGTGGAACAGAGCACGCCACGCAGACATACCTAACAACACCGAATCTGTTGCCAGTCCGACAGAAGATAAACTCAAGGCTGCCTTGGCGGCTGACGACAGATTACAGGCTAACTTCCTGCTCAATTGCTGGCTAGAAGAACACCCTCAAATAAACGCCGAGATTCGCCAACAAATTGAGCAACAACGTTCGATGATGAACCAGAGCAGTTACTCTCAATCCGAACAGTCATGGCAAGCAACTGAACTGCTCAGTTTGCTTAAAAAGGCTCGCAAATCGAAAACGAGTCGCAGCAACAAAACCTCTCAGCTCGCCTCTCTGTAAGCCGCTTAATAAAAACCAGGGCAGCCCATATGTGGCTGCCCTGTTCACTTTAACTCAGTTGATGATGAACTTTCAGTTTAATACCAAGTGATGAAATCACTCCTTATTAGTAAAAAGATCGATTAGACTGATAAAAGTATAGTTAGCAAGGGAATGTGGTTTTGGCTAAGTGGTTGTTCGTTGTTGGTTTAGTGTTTTGCTTGCCTACTTGGGCGAGCGTAGATCTCATTAAAGTCGATAAATCAAAGCGTCGAATGTATTTGATTGAAAACAACGAGGTGATCAAAGAGTTTCGAATTGCGCTTGGTAAGAGACCAAAAGGTCATAAAGTCTATGAAGGTGACCAACGCACACCTGAAGGACGTTATTTTTTAGATTTTGTTCTTGAGGACTCAGATTTTTATCGCTCTATTCATATCAGTTACCCTAACCAACAAGATTTAGCCTACGCAGAAAAGCGTAACTTAAACCCAGGTGGCAACATAAAAATCCACGGTCTCAAAAATGGTGAGACTCGCCCAGTCAACTTTGTGCAAAGCTTTGACTGGACGGATGGATGTATCGCTATCAGTAATCAGGAAATGGATCAGTTGCTTCAATTAGTTGAAGTGGGGACGCCAATAGACATTACTTGGTAGCTGATGGTCATTTTTTGCGAGTCACCCACCAGCACATCAAAGAGCCAATAGTCACCATTACCACCCCTTGAATAAAACTTTGAGTCAACACCAACCCCAAAATAAACGAAGAGATCACCGTCGATAGCACGGGAGTAAAGTAGGACATAGTCGCTAACAGCACCATGTTACCGCCTATAATCGCGTAGTTCCAAAGCGCGTATCCACTGCCCATTGCGATACCCGACACCAATAGAAGCCCACCGGATTCAAGAGTCAGAGTCATGCCAGTTTCATCACTGAAGGCGTACTTAATCCACAAAGAAACCGCCGTCATGATAAAAAATAGCGTTATCGCATTCTGACCATTGGAGATTCGTTTCGTCAGATTGCAGTAGATCGCCCAAAGAAATGCACCAATAAAGGCCATGGCATAAGTCGTGGGATTGGTCGCCACATTCGCGGCTATCTGCGCGAGAGACAGCCCCTGATCACCAGTGATGCTCCAAGCAACACCAAAGAAAGCCAACGCAATACTCGGATAAACCAATAGGTTGGTTTTCTTGCCACTGCCCAACACCGCAAGCAACACCGTTAGCGCAGGCCAGAGGTAGTTGATCACGAGCATCTCAATCGCTTGCTGTCGCGAGTTTGCCATTGCCAGAGCCAGCGCCAGACAAATTTCATACGCAACGAACAAGCCACCACCAATCAGAACGTAGCGCAAAGAGTATTGACGCAGTTTAGGTGCCCCCATCACCAGCACCAAAAACAGTGACGCTACTGTATAAATTGATGCCGCTCCGCCAACCGGCCCGAGCATTTCAGTGACGGCCCTTGCCAAGCCCATAACACTGCTCCACAGAAGAATAGCGATCATTCCGGCAATGGTGAATTTATGATTAGTATTGTTCATCGCAATTTGCTCAAAAAAAAACCGAGCTGAACGCTCGGCGTTATCAAGTGAAAGGGAGTTAGACGATTGCCCAGCTGTGTGTCATCTCGACACCTTTTCCAAGCATTAAGCACACTGAACAATACTTCTCTAGCGAATCCGCTGCCACTTTCGCCACGACTTCAGGCGATAAGTTGTCACCTGACACCTCAAAGTGGATATTGACCTGAGTAAAAATACGCGGCGCGGTTTCACGGCGTTCTGTGGTCAGTTTTGCTGTACATGCTGTCACTGCCTGACCCGCTTCTTTAAGACCATCAACCACGTCAACGGAACTACAACCGCCCGCTGCCATCAACACCATTTCCATTGGGCTTGGTGCCGTAGCTCCGCCGTTACCGTCCATAACGATTGAGTGACCCGACTGAGATTGACCCAGAAATTTAAACTCTTCTACCCACTTTACTTCAGCTTGCATGTATCTCTTCTCTATTGTTTAGGAGAAATGGCGTCATCTGTCGGGAATACTACCCCTGTTTGACGACGAATTTCTTCAAGTAACTTAGCGACAACGAGTGAACGTTGAGTGCATTGTTTATTGGCTGATTGTTGCTTAAATTGGTCTGCAAATTCAAGTGCTTCGTAATACATTGGGTTACTGACCTGATCGACGCTTTCATCAACCCGACACTTATCACTGCGTAGGATTTTCGTCAGCTTGCTAGCAGTGGAAATCATTTCCATCTGCAACACCCCTTCTTCCCCCTGAATCTCACTAGGCAAGTAAGAGTCACTGGTCTTTGAGTGCAGGAGTACGACTTCAAAGCCCTCGTAATTAAGAATGACACTCCCACTGCCATCGACACCTGAATCAAGCAGTTGCGCTTGTGCCTTAACCATCGTCGGTTCGCCAAATAACTCAATTGCCGAGCTCAGACAGTAAAAACCAATGTCCATGATTGAGCCATTGCCAAACTGAGGATTAAAGGTGTTAGGATTTTCACCAGCTAGATACTTGGGATAACGGGATGAGTACTGACAGTAGCTAATCATTCCTTTGCGTATCTGACCAATCGACGGTAACAACTGCTTTAGCTTTTTAAAGTTAGGCAAATGAGCCGACATAAACGCTTCAAATAGCAGCACATTATTTTGCTCTGCTACCTCAAACACCTTCTTAGCTAGCGCGTAATTGGATGCCATTGGCTTTTCAACAATGACATGTTTTCCTGCTCGCATCATCTGAATAGCCTGTGGGCCATGCAACGAGTTGGGACTGGCGATATAGACCACATCGACTAGCGAAGAAGCGCCAAGCTGCTCTAGATCATCGAACAGTTTTGGAGAGCCATATTTTTGTGCAAAACGGCTTGCCTGCTCCATCGAACGCGAATAAACCGCTGTCAGCTGATATTCCTTGGTCATCAAAGCTGCTTCGATAAACTGATCCGTGATCCAGTTTGTTCCTATGACCGCTAGCTTTATCATTACAAGATCTCCTTAGTGAAACGCAATCGTCTGTCCTAAACGGTCATGACAACGCGCAACGCTAGTAAAATTAACACTGCACCAGACAAGCGGTCGATCAACATCGCTTTGGAACGAATTTTATCAATCAGCTTAGGACTGGAGAGTAAAAAGGTAATTAGGGTATACCATAAGCCGTCAACAATCAGCGGCGTCATGACAATCAGACTTTTGGCGGTATACGTATCCCCTACCGCAACAAACTGGCTAAATAATGCAATAAAAAACAGGGCAATTTTAGGGCTTAGCAGAGAGATCAAAAAACCTTCTTTTGCCGATTGCCACACGCTAGTTTGTTCTCCTGATTCAAGTCGAGCGGCTACTCCCCCTTTCGAACGCAGTGCGTTGTAACCCAAATAAGCTAAGTAGGCTGCGCCAGCGTAACTGATTGTTTTAAAAAGCATGGGAGATTGCTGTAGCACGACGGCTAAGCCAATGAGGGTGATAAAGGCATAGATGCCAATACCAAAGGCATGTGCCCACGCTGTCGCTAAACCGTTGACTCTGCCACCAGCAAGGCTATGTTTGGCAACCATCGCTAAACTCGGCCCCGGAGACATAGCCCCGAGAATACAAATGGTGAAAAGTGAAAGCCAAATCGTGAACGTCATTGATATTATCCTTGTTGGAGTCGAGCGATCTCGACATTGCTAACTGGCTATCCAAATTAAATCATACTAATAATGATCTGAAATCAAATGTTGTCATGGCCATAATGATTTCAAATCATACCTATTGAGTAAGGAGATGTCTGCATTGCATCAAGGAGATTGCTGCGCATCCACTGGTGAGCCTTATCCTGATCATACTTGGGATGCCACATTAACCAATAAAGATGCTCACTGGTGTCAAAAGGCAGAGGACGATAGGTCAAATCTGACTCCCTAGCCAGATGAAAAGCAATGTGTTCAGGCACTATCATCAGGTAATCGCTGCTTTTCAGTGCATTCGCGGCAGCAGAGAAAAATGGCACTTTCAAAGCAATCCGACGTTGATAACCTAGCTCAGCCAGAGCCAAGTCAGCATGACTATCCTTGTCACCCCCTCCTGTCACCTTGAGGTGAGGATAGGCGACCAGCTCTTGGCAAGTGATGCTTTCAAGACGAGCAAGCGGATGCTCTTTGCGCATCACACACATCGATTTATCATGACCAATTTTGATACTGCTTAAATGTTCGGGCTTATGTGACAGCATCGTTGACGCTAAATGAATTCCTGTCTGGTCAAACTGTGCCAAATACTCAGGCTGCCATAAGCGGTAAGCAATATTGACCTTAGGCGCCTGAGCGGTAGTCAAAGACACCACGTCCGGTAAAATATACTGGGCAACATAATCACTGGATGACAACACAAACTCTTGCTGCCATACCTTAGGATCAAACGGCTTATCGGCCAGAAGAGCATCAAACTCTCCAAGCAAGCTACGTAG
This sequence comes from Vibrio sp. Hep-1b-8, assembly GCF_006124995.1. GTDB lineage: Bacteria > Pseudomonadota > Gammaproteobacteria > Enterobacterales > Vibrionaceae > Vibrio. The sequence goes on along the minus strand of NZ_QEWN01000127.1, from coordinate 63,547 downwards.
CTTGTCCTGCATTTCAAGGGCTCTTGGTGTCGGCACAAGCTGGTTACCATCACGAACCAGTAACGGATCACCGCATACATCACGCAGTTGCGATAGCTGTCGGCTCACAGCAGATTGTGTAATATGCAGTCGCTGTGCCGCTCTGCTGACGTGACACTCTTCAAGTAAAACATGCAGCGAACGCAACAGATTGAGATTTAAGTTACTTAGCATGGTGTAAAGTGTTAAAAAATTCGGTTAGCACAGTGTGGGTCATCAAATGACGAAGCTCTGGGATTTTTTGCAATCGATCTCGAATCGCATTCAATTGTGTCATCGTTTCAACTTCAACGTAAAGCATCATATCGGTTTCTCCACTAATTGCATGGCACCATTTGACCCCATCAATTTGATAGATTTGATCGGCGTAGGTCTCGCAATATTGAGTCGAACTCGACATATCAAATTTCAACGCTAGATAAGCCTTAATGAATTCGGTGCTCTCCTTTTTTGCCACCGATGCGTGATAACCAAGAATAACCTTCTCGGATTCTAGTTTTTGAATGCGTGCGGTCACTGCTGAGCGCGAAAGATTTACCTTGCGTGCAATATCGCTTACGCTCTCTCGGGCATTGAGTTTTAAGATATTAAGAATCTGCTGATCAAACTTGTCCATTAAGTTACTTCCCATATGCTCCAACTTATCCTGTCGGTTGAGTGCAATGTGACATAAAAAGTCGCCAGATGAAAGCAGACAAATTGACAGCGCTTAGTTAGCAAACCGACAATATGACGGCAAACTGCGACGAAATGACTAATGCATAGATAAGCCGCTTCAGCTAATCTATGTGAAAAAATATGCAGGGATGCAAGGAAGTATATGAGCCAATTAAAACAAGAGATTACATTGCTGTCAGGGATCGGACAGCTATCAACGACCTTGCTAGGCACGGGATTATTTATGGTGCCAGCCATCGCTGCAGGCATCGCTGCAGGCATCGCTGGTCAGTTGTCGTTATGGGCATGGCTGGGGCTGTGTAGTGCAGTATTTGTCTGCCTAGGTTGGTCGATGCTTTATGCAGTCTCTGTGTTCGCCATACTAAACCTACCTTGGAAAAGATGGCGAACGCTAAGAGAGAGCAACGTTAGATAAGAAAACTTTCGACAACGTCAGAGTGGATTTGGAGAATACTTTGTGGTGTAACCGATTTCCACTCACTGCTTTGCTCTAAAGGCTCAGAAGCCAATACGATGTTGGCGCCATCTTGTTTGATAAACACGGTCGGCGCATCTTGGTTAGAGCTATAACGCACTACCCAGAAGTGTTGACCATCAGAAATACAGATCGACGCTTTTAGCGGATCGCCAATCTGTTTCTTTTCCATCTCGATACGAATCGTTTCCAACGTTTTTCTTATCGCTTCAATCGGGTTGTCTACCAAACCATTTTGCAACATTAACAGGAAAATCAACTCGCTGTCAGTTGTCCCCATACGTTTCAAAAATAGTGGCTCACTGAGCAATAGCTGCAATGGGTATTTAACCTGATCAAAACCACCTATCTGACCATTATGAAGAAACATCCAGTTCTCATAGATGAATGGATGGCAATTAGAGCGCGAAACTTGCGTTCCGGTGGACGAGCGTACATGTGCCATAAAGCGATCTGAACGGATATGGTGAGCCAAAGAGCGAAGATTCTCATCTCCCCACGCTGGTAAAACTTCATGGAACTGGCCCGGCGTTTTCCGCTCAGTATACCAACCCAGTCCAAAACCATCAGCGTTGACACGAGTCACTGCTTTTCTCGCTTCTAAGCTTTGATGGACCAATGAGTGTTCCGGCTGATAAACCAACTCATCTAGATAGATCGGCTCTCCCTGATACGCTAACCAGCGGCACATGTTCTTCCCTTAATATGATGTTTACTTTGCTTCATATCATCACGATTCAAACAACTCGGCAAGCGTTTCAATGTGCATTTCTATCTCATTTAACGCAACGTTTCCAAAACCAAGTACTGCACCAGACCAGTCTCGTTGAGCTTGACTAGTATGTTCATAATAGCTCAAAGGACGAATCACGATTCCACGTTGTTTCGCTAAGTCCGTCCACTGCTGTTCATCAACATAACCTCGCCATTTAAGGGTAATGTGTAAACCTGCCGCTTGGCTGATGACTTCAACCTTATCCGCAAAATAGAGCGTGATCATTTCAAGCATTCGTTGATGCTTTAGCTTATACAAACGGCGCATCTTGCGAATATGGCGGATAAGATCGCCTTCTGAGATAAAGTCTGCGAGAGCCGCTTGGGCATGAGTGGGCGAGTCCCCTGTTAGCGCATCTTTAATCATCAACGCCTTCTTAACCTGCGATTCCGGAACCACAAGGTAGCCAAGCCTCAAGCCGTTAAACATCACTTTGCTCAACCCTCTCTAAATCGAGGCCATTTTTTTCTGTCACTGTCGCTTCAAGCAACGCTAAGTTGAACAGTTTGAGTACTTTAGCCATTTGTGTATAACCAGGCTGTTCCATTAACACACCTGAGTCCTGCTGCTTAGTTAACAACGCGGCAATGGCCAAAGCCTGCTGAGCACCAGATGTAATAATGATCCGGCTGGGCTGACAAACCACGGAGCGACTTGATGCCAGATAGCTAGATAGCGCCTGACGCAACGCCATATCTCCTTGCACCTCTTGCCCTCCTAATAACGAGGCTCGACCTAAGTGACGCATGAGTAGCCTTTGCCATTTCTGCTGAGGGAATTGAGCCAAATCAGGAACTCCGGGAGCAAACGCTTGATTATTAATCGAAGAGGTGGTCACACACTGAGGTTCGGCCCGCGCCACAGAGGTGGCAACAAACTGATCGGGCAGTTCAAGTGCGACGAAGTAACCTGACCCGATGCGACTTTCTAAATAGCCTTCTGCGTGAAGCTGTTCATAGGCGTGTATCACGGTGTTTCGACTCAGATTGAGCTCTTGTGCCAGTTTTCTCGTCTAGGGAAGCTTTAAGCCTTTACCCCATAACTGCGCGACTATCTTGTTGCGAATCGCCTCAAACAACGCGGTTTGTTTGGTGGTCGTCTTGTCATCAAGTTGCAAGTCGCCAATATCAATCAACGCCATAAAGTGGATCCATCCATTATCTAAAACTGGCTCTAAATTAAGATCCAATCTAAAGCTACATTAACGATAAATCAAACCGTTATCGAGGAGAGAGTCATGTTATCGACCACCAGCCGAACTGAAATTAAGAAAGGGGCGAATAAAGCCGTCAGCGACAGGCAAGCTTTGTACGACATCATCGATGAATCACTGGTCGCACATATTGCGATTACCACTCAGGATCAACCCTACGTGATCCCAATGCTCGCTTGGCGTGTTGACGACCATGTCTACATCCATGGCGCTCACAATAGCCGCTTATTGCGCAATTTAAAAAGTGGATCTCAGACATGTTTGACCTTCACTCTGTTTGACGGTTGGGTATTGGCAAGAAGTGCATTTCACCACAGCGCTCACTATCGCAGCGCGGTTGTATTGGGCCAGTTTACTCCGATTGAAGATCTGAGTGACAAAGACAGACTGCTCAATCACTTTATTGAGCAAATTGCGCCACAACGTACACAGGATGTCCGTTTAAGTAGCACTAAAGAGTTAAACGCCACCATGCTGCTCGCTATTCCTTTGACAGAAGCGTCAGTGAAAATCAGTTGTGGTGAGGTAAACGACGATCAGAGCGATCTCTCACTAAACGCTTTTGCAGGCTACCTACCCTATCGAACCGTTGTTGGTCCCCTAACGGCCGCCAGTGATTCCAAGCATCAGCACCTCCCTGATTACAGTCAGGCCTATGGTTCTCGTTGGCACGAGGAGACTTAATTCACTCTCTGCCCATCCAAAGCAAAATGCTGTATGTATTGGCTGGGCGTCATCCCACGATTTTTCTTAAACATCCGATTAAAGCTCGCGGTATTTTGATAACCTAATCGTCTCGCCACGGTATCCGTGTCCACCCCTTTAGCCAGCATAGAGACAGCGATATTACTCAGCACATAGCCACATACCGTTGAAAAGTTCATGCCCAGTTTTCTCAATGCTCTTTGAAGCTGTTGGGGCGACATAGCTAATAAGGAGCTAACATGCTCAAGAGTCGGCAAACCGTAGTAACGGCTATAATTGATGACCTCATAGATGACTTTGACTTCATCTTCAGGATCGGGCATGTTCAATAACTCATCGAGGTCAGCGAAGTTCATCGCTAAACGCCCTTTCTGTATCTGACTTTGCTGCTTGGATACCAAACGTAAATCAGAATGGAACCATATTTCCGTACATGAGTGGCTCCAATCGACGTCACAGCCAAAATAGGTGACATACTTACTGTGGTCTTTGCGTATCCCTGACAACCTGACCCGTAAGGGTGCAAAGTCGTCGCCAAGATACATACGCATTACTTTGACCAGAATCATCGCCATTCGAATACTGTCGTGAGCTTTACAACTCGGTTCAACATGCGGATTTCGATATGACCATTTAATGATGGAACCGCTGATGGACGCAGAAAGGAAAGCGCCATTTTGCAGGCTGCTCAACCCATAGTTAAGACGACGAATGGTTGAGGCAAAATCGGAACCTGACAACAACCAATGACTAATCGCGCCAGCACGAGAAACTTCATGATCCCGCGCAAGATCCAAAATCACATCAGGGTTGCCAGTCAGACGCTCAAGTCTCGAGTACCATTCATTGACCACGGAGATGGGGATCAAGGTCATCGGATTATTGAAGATATCCTCAGGGATACCCAGCTCACCAGATCCAATGTTGTAGCGTCTACGTGCTTCATGGTGGATGTTCATAATCCCGATAGCACGGATAAATCTCACTTTCTTCACTGACAGATCCATTCATTTTGGAGTGATATTTGACTCAATGTGTCACAATGTCTACCAACTTTCAAATCTAGATCACAATCAAGCTCCGCTATTACATTGGAGCCTTGAATGAGTTTACTAAGTGTCCCGTTCGTTGGAACCAGCGCCGATACCATCTTGCACGTCGTCGCTACTGTTGTGCTTGTAGGCACTATCTCTGCCGCACTATTTGGATTTTGGAAATTCCACGAACTACCCATCAATAAAGCCCACAGTAAAGATCATCATCAAATAGGATTAATAACTGCACTCACTTGGATTGGTTTTATCTGGCACTGGGTTTGGGTTCTCGCTGTCATTCTTGCATTCGTTGATGTGGAAAAAACCATCATCAACCTTCGTGATACTTGGCGCCATGCACCAAAAGTCAACAACGATCAGGAGGAAGCGTAATGTTAGAAGGCTTAGCAGTATGGTCACTGTTTATCTATCTATTGCGTTTGATCGGTATGCCTTGGAACAAGGCAACGAAAACATTCGCCTATCTAGGTGGGGTATCCTGGCTAATGTTTGTTTGGGTTGGCTTAATCAACTTCACACCAATGGACTTATCCGGTGGTTCTGTTGTTCAATCTCCTCATATTCAACTGCGCCCTGATTCAACCAATGTTACGGGCAAAGTAGACAAAATCTACATTGAACCTAATCAACAAGTACACAAAGGACAACTTATTTACGAGATTGATCCTACCCAGTACCAGATTGCGTTCAATCAGGCCAAAGTGGCCGAAGAAGCAGCACAAGTGGCTCATCAAGTTTCGATTGAAGACATTGCCATTGCAAAAGCAACGTACACCTCGATGTTGCAGGACGTTAAGACGACTCAAAGTCGCTTAGCCTCAGCCAAAGCAGACTGCGAGTTGCAACAGAAAATGCTTAAACGGTACCAAGAGCAAAACCGTGTGGTAAAAAATACCATTACTGCCAGTGATATCGATAAGCAGCAAACCACCGTTGAAAAAGCTCGACATAACATCGCAACGATTGAGTCTGAGTTAAGCAGTAAGAAAGTCGCGGCAGATAAAGCAAAGTTGGCGATTACCAAGTCAGAACTTACGGTTCAGAGCCGCCAAGCGGATTGGAAAACCGCAAGTGAACAACTGGCGAAAGCTCAATGGGACTTAGACAGCACCAAAGTCTATGCTCCGGTGGATGGATTCGTGACGAACTTTATTCTGCGAGAAGGTCAGCGCGTCTCTATGATGCCTCGCCTCCAAATGTACACCAATGAGAAATACGTATTAATGCGGGTTAATCATCAGGCTATCCGCAATGTCAAACCGGGTCAGCCGGCTGAATTTGCCTCTTCAGTCTACCCTGGTAAGATTTTCTCAGCTCAAGTAGAAGGTATTGTTGAAGCCACTGGTGAAGCACAGGGTAACTTATTAGGTATGGACCAATCCGTGCGCACGACAACGGGAAATAACTTGCAAAACAAGCACCACTTTGTGCGTCTGAAGATTGAAGAAGGTCAAGGCTACGATATACCTGTTGGTTCCGTCGGCTTGGCGTGGGTGAGCGGTGAAAAACCGATTGGATTCATGGCGTTTTTGGATGCAATTCGCGGAATTATCATCCGCATGAAATCGCAGCTTTACTACTTCTATTCCATTTAATCACTGCAAGGACACAAATATACCGCCAGCCCGTCTGGCGGTATTTGGTTCACCAGCGATTAATATGGCTTAAAAACGTCCACTCAACCTCAATCCAATGCTCAAACTACTGTCTGTGACTCGCTAGTGTATTGTTTTTCTGCTAATTTCAACTACCGTGATAAACAGAATCTCCGTATAAACAACGAGGTAGTTAGTGAGCCAGTTCCAAGATCTCTCCACCCTTATTGCGCAGATCGCGCAAGCAGATGAAGCCGATCAGATTAGCATTCTTAATAACGCGATCGAACTTGGTTTAGATTCCGGCTCTATTGCACTGGTTCTTGAAGCCTTTCCCCTAGAGGATCGTGTGCGTTTATGGCGCAGTCTCCCTCTTGAACTGCATATCGATGCATTGACCGATGCCCGTGCTGAAGTACGTCATTCTATTATCGACCAGCTTTCTGAAACCGAGTTGAAGCTCACTCTAGCAAAACTCGACAACTTATCGCTTATCGAATGGGCCGATTCTCTTCCTAAAGAGATCATTAATGAAGCCTTGCAGTTAATTGAGAAGGACGAACTTGAGCTCTACGACCAAGCAAACCAGTACCAAGACGATGAATTAGGTCGTTGGGCAGAACGTAAAGTGGTGACATTACCTTTTAGTATTTCGGTCGAAAAAGCGAAAGGGTTGATGGAGCGATACAGCTATGATGCACCGCAACAAATCTACTTAATCAATAAAGCTAAACAGTTCCGTGGCATGGTAAGTTACATTGATCTACTCCGTGCTTATCCTGTTGAGAGACTGAAAAATCTCGCATTAGACAATATCGTGCCCCTCAGTGCTAAGCTGAGTTTGGCGGAAAGTATCGATGCTTTGGAGCACTCCCCTCTACCCGTTATGCCCGTCACTGACGAATCACAATTGCTGGTTGGTGAAATAGATTGGCAATTTGCTCTAAGCAGCCAACGCGAAATCTACGAAGCGCGATTAATGGCCGGTACCGGTATGGACGAAGGCGATGACCTGTTCGCTCCGGTTGTAAAGAGCTCACAGAAACGTGGGGTTTGGCTTGGTATCAACCTAATGACGGCGATTTTAGCCTCTGTCACCATCGGCCTGTTTGAAGATGTCATCGCCCAAGTCGTGGCATTGGCGGTTCTAATGCCGATTGTTGCCTCAATGGGCGGTATCGCAGGTAGCCAAACCCTTACCCTGATGATCCGCGCTATGGCTCTTAACCAGATCACAACGGGTAACCGTTGGGCGCTACTTAAAAATGAAATTGGCATTGGTTCGATCAACGGACTGCTGTGGGCATTGATCATCGGCGCGATTGCTGGCTTATGGTTTCAATCATCAATCCTCGGGGCAACGATCGCCTTAGCCATCATAGTCAACATTATTACCGCTGCTATGTTCGGGGTGCTGATTCCAATCGCACTGGATAAACTTAAGTTGGATCCCGCTCTTGCGGGCTCTGTAATCCTCACCACAGTCACGGACGTCGTTGGCTTCTTTGCTTTTCTTGGCACAGCGAGTTTGGTCATGCTGTAAAGGCAGAATTAGCAAATATGATATTAGTTGCATTTTGCAATTTCAATATGCAAAAAGAAAGCGTAAATATCTGCAAATACCCGCCGTTTTAGCGCAATTAGTCGCTATTAAAACTGGCACATATACTGCAATAGTATGCTTGACCCTTTTTAAGCCGAGGGTCACCTAGCCAACTGACGTTGTTAGTGAACCTGATTTGTTCACATTTATAGCGGCCAATCTCCGAACTTGAGATTGGCCTTTTTGTTATATGAAGAACTGACTCAAACCATCGGCTCTCTACATCAGAAACATTCTTTTTTTAACCTTTAAACCAAATCCACCCAACAAACCAACATTAACACCACTCAAAGATCGAAAATTAACCACCCATATTAGAACAAAGCGCAATGATGATAAGAAAACGTTTGCTTATCTGAAGAGAATGGCTAGCACCAGCAAACACTAATTACAGAATGCCATATATGGCAACTTATACGAAAAATTCATATTTGCGTGAAATTTATCAGATTTAAGTTCAGCTAAATTCATCTTAAATGTGAAATAAACATAAAAAACAAAAACAATAACGCATTGTTTTTAATGCACTTAAAATAAACATATAAGGAATTTATTCAAAAAAATCACCTAGAGAATTGACAGAAAACTAAATATCAACATAATACGCGCCGTTTACCTAAAATATACTGACAAATTTTCATCATCATTCTATTTGCGGAGGTTATAGATGGCTGCGGACAATAACTACAGTCTTGGACCAGTACCGGACACAGCGAGAAAAGGGGTTGCTTCACTGACCATGGTCATGTTGGGACTGACATTTTTCTCCGCAAGTATGTGGACAGGCGGTTCACTTGGTACGGGGCTCTCATTTGACGATTTCTTCCTCGCAGTCCTAATTGGTAACCTCATTCTTGGCATTTACACTTCTTTTCTCGGCTACATCGGCGCTTCTACTGGTCTCTCTACTCACCTTCTTGCACGTTTCTCATTTGGTACTAAAGGCTCATGGCTTCCATCCGCTCTATTAGGTGGCACTCAAGTGGGCTGGTTTGGTGTCGGTGTTGCCATGTTTGCCATTCCAGTTCATAAAGCAACGGGAATTGACACCAACACCTTGATTATCATCTCTGGCCTGTTAATGACTGCAACGGTTTACTTCGGAATTAAAGCGTTAATGGTACTTTCAGCGGTTGCGGTACCGGCAATTGCTATCCTTGGTAGTTACTCTGTGTCTATGGCAGTAGACAGTGTTGGCGGATTGGCACAACTGCAACTTATTGAGCCTGAAACCCCGATGGACTTCTCAGTGGCGTTGGCAATGGTAGTAGGTTCGTTCATCAGTGCTGGTACCTTGACCGCCGATTTCGTTCGTTTTGGTAAAAAGCCAGCTGGCGCGGTACTGGTGACCATGGTGGCGTTTTTTATTGGTAACTCACTGATGTTTATCTTTGGTGCAGCAGGAGCGGCGGCAACAGGTCAAGCGGACATTTCTGATGTGATGATTGCGCAAGGATTACTGATCCCGGCTATCATTGTTCTGGGTCTAAATATCTGGACGACCAATGAAAACGCCCTATATGCATCGGGACTAGGCTTCTCTAACATTACAGGCCGTTCAAGCACCATAATGTCTATAGTCAACGGCATAGTAGGAACGATATTCGCTTTGTGGTTATACAATAACTTCGTCGGCTGGTTAACCTTCTTATCGACTGCAATCCCACCAATTGGCGGCGTAATCATTGCTGACTTTATCATCAACCGTAAACGTTATGAAAACTTTGCAAATGCCCAATTCAAAACCGTTAACTGGGCTGGTATTGTTGCTGTAGCCGTTGGCGTTGCGGCAGGTAAATTTATTCCGGGAATAGTACCGCTAAACGCTGTACTTGGCGGTGCACTTTGCTACGCACTTCTAAACCCACTATTCAACAAATACGCGCTGAAAACACAAGCAGCGTAAGGAAGTATCATGACAACGCTATTGATCAAAAACGTAACACTACCAGACCAAGAGGGTTTGAAGCAGATCCTGATTGAAGACGGTCAATTTAAGCAGATCTTAGACAACGATACTGATTTGGCTTACCAAGGAAATCTTCTCGACGCAGAAGGTGGATTAGCTGTTGCGCCGTTTTGTGAACCACATGTTCACTTAGATACCACCCAAACCGCAGGTGAGCCTAACTGGAATATTTCAGGCACTTTGTTTGAGGGGATTGAACGCTGGGCTGAGCGCAAAGAATTGCTTTCTATTGACGATGTCAAAACACGCGCTAAACAGACTCTGAAATGGCAAATTGCCAATGGTGTCCAACACGTCCGTACCCACGTTGACGTATCAGATCCAACACTGACTGCGCTAAAAGCGATGGTTGAGTTGCGTGAAGAGATGAAACCATGGGTTGATATTCAAATCGTCGCTTTTCCGCAAGAAGGAATACTCTCCTACCCAAACGGTAAAGAGTTGATGGAACAGGCAGTACAATTAGGTGCCGACGTGATTGGCGCAATCCCTCATTTCGAGTTCACTCGCGAATATGGCATTGAATCTCTGCATTATGCCTTCGAGTTAGCACGAAAATACGATTGCTTGATTGATGTTCACTGTGACGAAATTGATGACGAACAGTCGCGCTTTGTAGAAACCTTAGCAGCGCTCGCACATAAATATCAGATGGGTCACAAGGTGACGGCAAGTCATACCACGGCTATGGGGTCATACAACGGTGCTTACGCTTCTCGCCTGTTCCGTTTACTGCGTATGTCTGGCATCAACTTTGTTGCGAATCCTTTGGTCAATATTCATCTTCAAGGACGCTTTGATGACTACCCTAAGCGTCGCGGTGTCACGCGAGTTAAGGAGATGCTGGCAGCCAATATCAATGTCTGCTTTGGGCACGATGATGTATTTGACCCTTGGTATCCGTTGGGCACGGCGAATATGCTACAAGTGCTTCACATGGGGCTGCATGTTTGCCAGGTGATGGGTTACGAGCAAATCAACAACAGTTTAGATCTCATAAGCACCAACTCAGCACGTACGCTGAACATTACCGACAAGCATGGCATCGAAGTCGATAAACCTGGCAGCTTGCTGATTCTACCTGCTGAGAATGGTTTTGATGCCGTCCGACGCCAAGTTCCTGTTCGATACTCTGTACGCGCAGGTAAGATCATTGCACAAACTCAACCTGCAACAACGGAAATACATTTGGATAGTACTGAAAGCGTGACGTTCAAACGCTAAGAAAACCCCACTAAGCTTTCGCCTAGTGGGGTCTATTCTTACTCGCAGCAATCCGGCTACTAATAGGTGCTCCCTGCATCTATTCCTTGATAGTACGCTGAATCCTTCAGCACTTTCCTTATCATCGCCTTCCTAGCGGTGTCCTTCGCTTTCCATGCCAATTATTCATCCTGAATAATCGAATCTTCTTCCTGAAGATGACCTATCCTTGGGTCTTTCCTGTTCCGTGTCTGCATCCTGCCGACGAATTAAGATTAAGCGAACGGTATTTTTTCACAACGGGTAAATTTTCATTTTTGATAACTTTTCCTTTGCTCAAGAAACATACAAAACACTTAATATTAATAAGTTACGATTAACTTTACTGTTTTTCTCAAACAACCAAGCTCTCAATGCTCACGATCTTGTGAGAGATCTCGCATAAGGTGACAGGCGCATCACTGCATTCTTCTATTTTGATAAAGTGACTTGGATCACTAAGCCTCCTTGTACGAGAGTGAATCCACCAAACAGCAGCGCTTTTTTCTGGACTAACTGCACTTAAATTAGGATATTATGACCAGATCAATATCACAGAACTCAATTAACCTAGTTCAATTCTAGGCCGATATCTTTTAGAGGACAGACTCAATGATTTCTAAGTGGGCTCAACGTTTTTACCAAATGGCGGAATTAGTCGGCTCTTGGAGTAAAGATCCGTCTACTCAGGTTGGCGCCGTTATTACTAAACAGAACCGAATTGTCTCTGTGGGTTTCAATGGCTACCCGCACGGTATTTCCGATAGCGCGATGACCGATGATCGAGAGATGAAATATTTGAAAACGCTTCACGCAGAAGAAAACGCCATTTTGTTTGCTAAACGTGATTTAGATGGATGTGAAATCTGGGTAACTCACTTTCCTTGCCCGAATTGCGCCGCTAAAATTATCCAGACAGGTATTTCCGCAGTCCACTGCCCTGAGCAAACAGCTGACTTTCTATCCCGTTGGGGAGACAAAATCACCGTAAGCCAAGAGATGTTTTTGCAAGCCGGCGTAAAAGTGAACTGGCTGCCATTGAGCGAACTTGGTCAACCTTAATTAAAATCTAAGGTCTCAAACAATTGTTGTGATTTGTAGGGTTTAGGCAGATAAGCGTCCATACCAACGCCAAAACAATTCTGAATTTCTTCAGGCAATACGCTAGCCGTCAAGGCAATAATCGGCGTGTAATACTGCCATCCTCTTGAGTAAATGGCTTGAAAATTTCACTCAACTTTTCCTGTGAAATGCCTACCCCACTGTCAGCAACATGACAAACGAGGAACCCTTCCTGTGCTGCCACTTCAACACTGACCGCTCCCTGTTGGGTGAACTTCACCGCATTACTGAGCAAGTTCATCAGAACTTGTTTAAAGCGAAAGTCATCGATATCAATATGGTTAGGAAGATCATCCGCGAACTCAACTTTCAATTCGACGTCCTGCTTTAGCGCTTTTGAACTAATCATATTAATTGTGTCAAACACCATTTCTCGTAAACTGACGCTGTGAATTGATAGCACCAGGTTTCCAGATTCAATCTTAGACAAATCTAAAATATCGTTGATCAGCACTAGCAGGGCATGAGACGAGGTATCAATGTCCGACAAAATCTCTTTCTGGCTGCTCGATAGATGGCTATCCGAGAGTATTTCCGCCATGCCAATAATTCCGTTTAGGGGCGTGCGAATCTCATGGGACATATTGGCAAGAAAGATACTTTTTGCTCGGCTGGCTGCCTCAGCGTCTTCTTTTGCCATTACCAGTTTTTGTTCATACTCTTTTTGTTGTTCTATGATTTGGTTGAGCTCACTGGCGAATGCCGAAAATTCATCTTTACCATCGACAGGGATCTGCTCCGCACCATCTTTCTCTTTCAAGCGACCCATTACGTGAATGATTTTGGCAAGCTTGCTGTTGATTCGCATCAGGGTGCTATATCCCCAGGTAAACATCACAGTAAAAATGGTCACGCCTAAAATTGCGATTAACCACAGTGCTTGCTCCGCGTTGCTGATGGCGTGTTTTAGTTCGGTTTGCAACTGCTGGGTGAAAATAATCAGTTGACGTTTCACGGTTTTATTTCGCTTTTGAATGATGTCAACGAAACCCTCTGGCACATTGTTGCTCTGTGAAAAAGTCAGTAGTCGGTCTTTAACCAGCAGACCTTGCTGAAAATCTCGGCTAGCAAAAATGTCGAGTAGCACATCGATCTGCTCAGAGTCCGCGCCGAGATTAATAAATTTGTCCAAATAGAACTGCTGCCTTTCACTGATACGAAAGTACTCCTCCGCATAATCTGTGTATACCCAACCGAACCAGTTGATTTCCTGAGTCAGCCAAGCCTCTCTCTCCATCCAGTAATAGAGCCAACTCAAATCAGAAAGCACCAAATCTAAGCTGTGAATCGCAATCGAAGAGTTATGGCTAGCCAGTGGTTGCACTTTCAAGCAGAAGCTATCTTAACCAAGGATATTAGTGCTAACTGGTATGCGGGGCTAGATTACGTTTTGGGAAAATCACACCTTATATTCAATATGGTCAGGCTCGGGTTTCAAGAACCAGCGAAAGCTACTTAGTCGGATTTCGTTATGACTGGACACCACAAATCAATACATCTCTCGAATGGCAACGGTTCACAGGAGAGCAAAACGTGATCAGTGGACAGTTTACTCAGTTGCAAGATCCGAGCAAACCGCTCGCGTCTAAAGTCGATGTCGTTTCCGCGGGTGTATCGTTTACCTTTTAAGTGTATTAATCAACCCTGATCACAGACAGACGAGATAAGTCGCATTCTTGTTACATATTTTATGTGCGACAAGTATTTTTCATCACGAAATAAGCCACATCCTTTAAAAATGTCAATAGGCGATCCCTCGTACTCATTACAGTATTTTTCGCCAAATCACCCTCAATCTATAGCCTTTAGGTCTCATATTAATTTTACTAGCAGAATAAGATGTTAGGCCTTACAATCCTGCCGCATAAAAATTACAAAAATAATACATAGTTTATTTATCTCTACCTGCTCCCCTACAACAGCAAAGTAGAGTCAGTCCCCAAAACGTGAAAGGTCCAAACGAAACATGAGTCCAGAGAAACATCTTTTAGACTGGCAAACTAGCCAAACGATTGCGGAATCTATTTCTCCCCTGCTTGGTCAGCTTTACCGTCAGAAAGGCGTAGAAGTTTTACTTTTCGGTAAAACACTAGTCAACGCGGCAACCATTGATATCATCAAAACTCACCGTCTAGCACGCCGTTACACAGGTACTTCTCTTACCCCAGAACAAACTCTTCCACTGATTAAAGCGTTATCTGAAATGGAACTGTCACCATGTCGTGTCGACGTTGGTCAGCTTGCGCACGAGTTCTGGAAAGGACGAGATGATGAGCATGGCGTAAAGGATTTCCTTCACACTGCTCTAATGGGTGCTATGGATGGCAAGAGCGTTACGGAACCACGTGACGTCGTGCTTTACGGCTTTGGTCGTATAGGTCGTCTGCTTACTCGTCTACTTGTTGAGAAAAGCGGCCCAGGCTACCCACTAAGATTAAAAGCCGTTGTCGTTCGTGGTGGTAAAAAAGGCGATCTAGAAAAACGCGCCAGCTTGCTACGTCGTGATTCTGTTCACGGTCAGTTCAATGGCAGCATCATTGTTGATGAAGAGCGCAAAGCAATCATTGCAAATGGCAACTTCATCCAGTTTATCTACGCAAACAAACCACAAGAAGTGGATTACACCAGCTATGGCATCAACAACGCTCTCGTTGTTGATAACACAGGTGTATGGCGTGATGCTGAAGGTCTGAGCCAGCACCTAGAGTGTAACGGCGCAGAAAAAGTTCTGCTGACGGCTCCAGGCAAAGGCGACATTAAGAACGTTGTGTTTGGTGTTAACGACAGCGTTATTCAACCTGAAGACACGATTATTTCTGCGGCGAGCTGTACAACGAACGCTATTACTCCGGTACTAAAAGCGATCAATGATAAATACACTGTCACTTCTGGTCACATTGAAACCGTTCACTCGTTCACTAACGACCAAAACCTAATTGACAATTTCCACTCAGGAGAGCGTCGTGGTCGTAGCGCTTCGCTAAACATGGTATTGACTGAAACGGGTGCAGCGAAAGCGGTTGCTAAAGCACTACCTGAACTAGCAGGTAAGCTAACTGGTAACGCAATTCGAGTACCAACGCCTAACGTCTCTATGGCTGTTGCAAACCTTAACCTAGAAAAAGGGACTAACAAGGAAGAGTTGAACAACTACCTACGTGAAATCGCTTTGACCTCTGAGCTAGCGGCGCAAATCGATTACACTGAATCTACTGAAATCGTATCAACTGACCTTGTTGGTTCTCGTTTTGCTGGTGTCGTTGATGGCGCGGCGACGATTGCTCAAGATAACCGTTGTGTTCTGTACATTTGGTACGACAACGAATTCGGCTACAGCTGCCAAGTTGTTCACTGTATGGAACAGATGATGGGTGTTCGTTACAAAACGTTCCCTACAAAATAATCTCGCGGGATAAATAAGCGGGTTCTATTGGATAGAGCCTGCTTATAACAGAATATCGCTCTCACCTTCTCGGGAGCAAAACTCCACAACACTAATACCTATAATAATCCCCCGTAGTTGCCACTTCCGTTTTATGGAAGTGGCCTTTTTGTTTTCACCACGAGAGAGTCACAAGTGCCGTCTATACTACGGTCATTATTTGGAGACTTCTTCAAATTCACCCTCGATAACGTTTTTACGGTTACCTTGGCTGAACATAGGGTGGTTCATTTTAATTGCTCGTTCGAGTTTTTTACCTGTAATAAGCGCCGCTATCGTTAGCGGTATAGCTAGAATCAAGCCAAATATGAGGGTAAAGAAACCGATGAAAAGCGCAAATACGCCAGTAATCATTCTATTCATAATCAATCCTCTATTAAGTTAGCTTTAGCTTAACGAACTCAAAATGAATCAAACATGAACAGAAGTTTAAAAAAAACGCCCAAGAGTATGCCGCTTCAATCGTAAGACCACGAAGTGCTGCATACGACGACAATATCAGGCTTGAGACCTTGTTTTTGCGTCTAAACTCCAATAGATGTTGCAGATAATTGACAGCTTTGTTATCTAGTATTTTAGCGAGTCGCAAACACACCTATAACAATAAGGATTGACAGATGAGTACTGGTCAACGAGATATAACCTTACGTTTTCTAGCTGAGCCCGGAGATGTTAACTTTGGCGGTAAAGTCCATGGTGGCGCCGTGATGAAATGGATAGATTTAGCGGCATACGCTAATGCTGCCGGATGGAGTGGTAAGTATTGTATTACTGCCTACGCAGGCGGAATTCGCTTTGTTCAACCTATTCATGTGGGTAACTTGGTCGAAGTCAGTGCCAAAGTGATTTACACAGGTCGAAGCTCCATGCATATCGCAATCGATGTACAGGCTTGCGATCCTAAAGAGCTCAAAAATCGTCTTACAACTCACTGCATCGTGATCATGGTAGCCGTGGATGAAACAGGTACACCAACTTCTGTTCCAGAATGGATTCCAGAGACACCTGAAGACATCGAATTACGCGACTCTGCCGTCCGTCTGATGAATATGCGTAAAGAGATCGGTGAAGAGATGGAAGCGCACGTTAAGTACCTTAAGTAGCCCTCCCCCTGTAAGCTGCTGGCAGCAATTATTTTTCTTCGTTGCTGCCACACCCTTGTCATTTTTCTTTCATCTTTGTTTGCTTAAATTCATCAGCATAGAAACGATCGAAAGGAATATCTCTTGAACCTTAGTCAAACCACATTGAGTGAATCAACGCTGTTAAACCTGAAAGCGATAGAGTATCAATGGGTTCGGACAATGTACGTTGAAGGCTATGGGGACGCAGAGATAAACCACTACATACGCACCTGCTTTGGTGGAGATGAACTGTTCGCCGACCTGTTTAGAAAAGTCGCGTTGTCGCAGGAAAGTATCTATGTGCTTTTGCAACATTTAGGCTGTGCACCTTCTAACCGCGAGCTATAAACCCTAGCAATTCTGTGCTTTTTGCCGCAACTATCTGCAACGCCTCTATGCGTTGCATTTTGTAATCACCGCCTCCTCGCAACACAGCTATTCGACCCTGCCGTTCCATTTTTGCCTCCGTATAATCCCTTGATAGCTGAATTTCAGACATAAAAATACCCGGACAAGCCGGGTAATGGTTACAAAAACTGTTAGTAGTAAATAGTAAGGAATCTAGCTAACAGCCAGCTATGCGTAACGCCAGTTATGCTCTCTTCTTAACTGATCGGCGGCCAAACCAAAAGTGTTAAGCAGAGAAACAAATGGGCGACCTTGCGGTCGCCCTTATCGTTCTTATTAACCTTTCACACCACCGGCGGTCAATCCTCCGACCAACCAGCGCTGAGCAAGTAAGAATACGATGGTTATTGGTAAGGCAGACAGTACTGCTGCTGCTGCAAAATCGCCCCACAAATAGTTTTGAGGGTAGAGGTATTGCTGCATACCAACCGCTAATGTGTAAGAGTTTACATCAGAAAGTAGCAATGACGCCACAGGAACTTCTCCTACAACACCAATGAACGACAGAATAAACACTACCGCAAGAATTGGCACAGAAAGAGGGAGTAGTACCAATCTAAACGCCTGCCAAGGTGTCGCACCATCAAGAGCTGCGGCTTCTTCCAATGAGGTGTCAATCGTTTCAAAGTACCCTTTGATGGTCCAAACATGCAGTGCGATACCACCAAGGTAAGAGAAAATTAGACCACCGTGTGTATTCAAACCAAGGAACGGAATGTACTGACCCAACTTATCAAACAGCGCATAAAGTGCCACAAGGGCTAGCACGGCTGGGAACATCTGAAAAATCATCATTGCTTTCAGAATCGTTTCTTTGCCTTTAAAACGCATACGAGCAAAAGCGTACGCTGAAGTAGTAGACAGAGCCACAATAAGCACAGATGTAATACCCGCAACTTTCACAGAGTTCCACAACCAAGTAAGAACAGGGAACGGCGGTGGTGTAACCGAGCCATCAGCGTTTGTAACAGAGAAACCTAATGCCAGTTTCCAGTGCTCCAGTGACGGATTATCTGGAATCAGGCTACCCGTTGCGAAGTTACCTTCACGGAATGAGATCGCAACCACCATCAGTAGTGGGAAGATAATCGCTGACAAGAAAATCCATAGGGCAATATGCGTCGCCCATACGCGGTATTTAAGTGACTTACCTTGTACCATTGCCATTGTCAGTACTCCTTAATCTTGAGACAGCTTAGTGAAGCGTAAGTTGAGTAGTGCCAATCCACCAACCAATAGGAAGATAAGCGTTGCGATAGCACTTGCCAGACCAAAGTCCTGACCACCACTACCTTCAAAAGCGATACGGTAGGTGTAACTTACAAGTAGGTCGGTGTAACCCGCTGGCTCAGAAGTACCAATCATGTTTGGTCCACCTTGAGTCAACAATTGAATTAGAACAAAGTTGTTAAAGTTGAACGCGAAACTCGCAATAAGTAACGGAGTAAGCGGCTTGATCATCAACGGTAATGTGATAGTACGGAAATTATCAAAGAAGTTAGCACCATCAATTGCCGAGGCTTCGTAAAGGTCATCCGGAATCGCTTTAAGCAGACCCATACACAGAATCATCATATAAGGGAAACCTAGCCAAGTGTTAACAATGACGATCATTGCCTTCGCCGTTAGCGGATCTGAAAACCACGATGGACTGATACCAAATAGTGCTTCTAGTACCATGTTGATCTCACCAAAGCTTTGGTTAAATAAACCTTTAAAGATTAGGATTGAGATAAACGCTGGCACTGCGTAAGGCAAAATTAGCAACACTCGGTAGATTGCACGACCCTTAATCTCCTCCCATTGAACGATACTCGCAAGTACCAGACCAATGATCACGGTCAGACCAACGGTCAACGCTGAGAAAAGAATTGTCCAAATGAAGATGCTGACAAACGGTTCTTTAATACCTTCGTCTTTCCAAACTCGCTCAAAGTTCTTCGCACCAATGTCGACGACAAAACCAGGAGATACCGTCGCACCAATAAATTGGCCGTTCTCGTCAATAGGCTGGTAGAAACCAATCTCCATGTTTGGACGTAGAGTTTCACCAGTACGGTTGTTGTAGAGCGTCTCGCCGTCATCTTGCATCGTGTAGAGCGGTACAACCGCAGCAAACTTACGTAAGCCGCTCATGCGGATATCGTCACCATTTGGAAGGTGTAGGTCGAGATTACCCAGTGCCACTTTGTGGCTGATAATCGTCTTAATTTGTTCCTTGTCACCCTCAATCGAGTCAACAGGCTTCAAATCCATATCGCTTGCTGTCAGGGAAGCAAGGTCAAAAACATCAGTTGCTAGCAGTTGATCACCCTTCTTGATTGAAAGAAGGTGACCTGTCTCTGTTTTATACAGAGTGAATGGATAGCTATCACCACTTTGGAATGTACGATCCATCAGCACCACTTGGGTACGGTCAAATGAAAGTTGGTTTTTCGCACTGTAGTTAGTGAAAGCAAGACTGACCGTGTAAGCAAGAGGGAACAGGATGAATAGAATCATGCCTGCGATGCCTGGATAAATGTAACGGTGTGCGTATGTCTTTTTACTACCAAAAATGTACAACGCCAGAGCGGTTAAAATAAGGGTAAGTAGCGCAAAAGCCGTCTCACCACGAGAATACATAAGAACGGTTGCGTAGCCATTAACAATACCAACAGAGGCCAATACGCCCCATTTGATGAGTACGCTTTTACTTGATGGCAAGCTCGTTGTTGTAGATGGCATAACATCTGTACCTTGAACTGACTGCATAAGAGAACCTGCTAGCGATAATAAAACTTGAAAAGGAGGAGAGGTTACCCTCTCCTCAAAAGGGTATTACTAAATTATTTGGTCATTTGTTTTTCTGCATCAGCAAGTGCTGCATCTACAGTTTGGCGACCGTCAACAACGTTAATGATTGCGTTTTTAGCGGCACCCCAGAATGCGCCCATTTGTGGGATGTTAGGCATGATTTCGCCATTCATTGCGTTGTCCATTGTGGCTGCAATACGCTTGTCAGCATCAAGTTCACGTTGGAATGAGTTAAGAGCAACCGCACCAAGTGGTTTGTCGTTGTTTACTTTACGTAGACCATCGTTGGTTAGTAGGTAGTTCTCAATGAACTCAACCGCTAGATCTTTGTTTGGTGAAGCAGTGCTGATACCAGCAGTTAGTACGCCAACAAAAGGTTTTGAAGATTGGCCGTTGAACTTAGGTAGCGTCGTTACACCGTAGTTAATGCCAGACTTTTCAATGTTACCCCAAGCCCATGGGCCATTGATTGTCATTGCTGTTTTACCTTGGTTGAACGCTGACTCAGAGACAGAGTAATCCATGTCTGAAGAAATCACGCCTTTGTCGACAAGACCTTTCACAAAGTTCATTGCGTCTTTAACGCCATCTTTCGCGATACCTGCATCTTTCACATCGTAACCAGCTGCGCCATATTTGAATGCGTAACCGCCATCAGCTGCCATTAGAGGCCATGTGAAGTACGGTTCTTTCAGGTTCCACATGATTGCGGATTTGCCATCTGCTTTTAGCTTAGCGTCTAGAGCCGCGACTTCTTCCCAGCTCTTAGGTGGATTTGGTACAAGATCTTTGTTGTAGATAAGAGATAGAGATTCTACCGCTACTGGGTAGCCGATTAGCTTGCCGTTGTACTTAACTGCATCCCAAGCAAAATCGACAATACCTTCTTTAAGTTGTTTTGACGGGTTCACTTCAGCCAGTAGACCCGCTTCTGCGTAGCCACCGAAACGGTCGTGGGCCCAGAACACAATATCAGGACCGTCGCCAGTTGCAGCAGTTTGTGGGAACTTGTCTTGAAGTGCGTCAGGGTGAGCAACTGTTACCTTGATACCAGTATCTTCTTCAAACTGTTTACCTACTTCAGCAAGTCCATTGTAGCCTTTGTCACCATTGATCCAGATCGTTAGTTGACCTTCTTCGATAGCAGCATTTGCGCCAAATGAGCCAAGAGCAACAAGAGTTCCTAGTGCTACTGTGCTTAGGGCATTTTTCATGTTCATATCCTTTTTATATTTGTGTTGTAGGGCTCAACCAGAGGCTTCACCGTATTTCAGCAGTTATTTTCAGCCAAACGAATCAATGGCTCATCCTCCTACTCCCTACGCCCTCGCTATTATGGACTATTTTCGTGATCTCCATCGATACAGGTTAGCGACCTAAGTCACAAATCAACTCTCGAACGTGATCGAACTCTATATAAATGCAAGCAATAATTTGAACTCGATCTCTTTGTGCTTTCTCATCCCTTGATAACCTCATCCCCTCCTACTCCCCCTACAATTATTGCGTATAGGAGGATGTCGCTGACCTCATTTTTCCGCAAACTACAGTCATCCAAGAGTGGATGGTAAGAACCCTTTCCAGTAAGACATGAATCATGTCACTGGTTGCAACGCCGCGAGGGTTTGCTAAGAGTACACAAGTGACATAGGTATTCAGGTAACTGATTCAACCGGGGGAGAAGCTTGTGTTACACGGGGGAAGCAAACTTGACTTTGGCTTGATGGGTGTCGCGAGGAACTCCTTCACCCATATTTTCTTACCTGTAAAAAATCCATTTTCTTACCTAATTCCTACTATTATTGCCTTGTCCATAATTCATATAATGATAGGCAGTAAAATATAAAATTGATCGAGGACGAGCTAGATGGCGAGTGTCACGTTAAAAAATGTATGTAAAGCTTACGGTGACTTACTGATTTCAAAGAATGTAGATCTAGACATTCAAGAAGGTGAGTTTGTCGTATTTGTTGGTCCATCAGGCTGTGGTAAATCTACACTGCTACGCTGTATCGCTGGCTTAGAGGACATCACTTCCGGCGACCTATATATTGGCGATGAACGAATGAACGACGTTGAGCCATCAAAGCGTGGGGTCGGCATGGTGTTCCAGTCGTACGCACTTTATCCTCACCTAAACCTTTACGACAACATGTCTTTTGGTCTCAAACTTGCCAAAGCGGATAAAAACGAAATAGATAAACGCGTTGAACACGCAGCGGAAATCCTCCAGCTCAGTCATCTTCTAGAACGTCAACCAAAAGCGCTTTCTGGTGGTCAGCGTCAACGTGTTGCAATCGGGCGAACACTCGTTTCGCAACCCGATGTATTCCTACTAGACGAACCTCTGTCTAACCTAGATGCTGCGCTTCGCGTACAGATGCGTTCAGAGATCACAAAGCTACAGCGCAAACTGGGCTGCACCATGATCTATGTAACGCATGACCAAGTAGAAGCGATGACCATGGCTGACAAAATCGTGGTATTGGATGCTGGTTTTGTCTCTCAAGTGGGCAAGCCTTTAGAACTTTACCACTACCCACAAAACCGCTTTGTTGCAGGCTTCATTGGCTCTCCTAAAATGAACTTTATGAGTGTATTTATCGAAGCCGTTGAGAAAGAGCGCGTTATGGTTCAGTTGGCAAACGGGACGACTTTCTGGATCCCTGTCGATGGCACGACAGTGACGCGTGGTGAACGTATGTCACTGGGTATCCGTCCTGAACATTTACTACCGTCAAATCAAGGTGACGCAATCATTGAAGGTGAAGTCAATATCGTCGAAAAACTAGGTAACGAGACACAAGCTTATCTACATATCGATGCCGCTGATGCAGACATGATCTTCCGTCAACCGGATACCCTAGCGGTTGAACCAGGTGATAAGTTATCGGTAGGCATTCCAGCTCACCGTTGCCACTTGTTCCACAGTGACGGCAAAGCATGTCGTCGATTGTATAAAGAATCTGGAGTGGAGCTCGACTAACAAGTCTGCCCATTAAAGCTCCCGCTGATAGAAAGCCCCTACTCATAGGGGCTTATTTTATCTCTATAGGCGGTCATCATTGTTTCAGTCATACCTAGCCCTGTGATCTTGTTTGTAACGAGGTTTCGGCATAAGGCTACGCTGATTAACTGATGTAGCTGATCAGATCGTAACGTCCTGATTTAGTTCCATCAAATTACCCAACAAAGTCGTGGAAAATCGCTATTACTTCTGTTTTTTGTCTCTGATAGAGGTATAACCGTACTCATCAATCAGATTTTTCGCTTCATCTTCCGCCAAATAGTGTACAAACTCTTGAGCGCTTTCGCTCAGACGACTTTGATCGTAAAGCACTAAGAACGGGCGGGCCAATCCATACTTTCCTGACGCAATGTTATTGGTATTAGGATCGACTCCCTCAAACTGAATTGCTTTAATCGAACTATCTACCGAACCCGTTGAAATAAAACCGATCGCCTGCTTGTTATGGTTAACGATCGTTTTAACCATACTATTGCTATTAACGACTAAGTTATCTGGATTGATGTCCGAGACCATTCGACCGTTAATCGTCTTAGTTAAGCCCATTAAGCTTTCAAAGCTATAACGCGAACCTGAAGACGCTTCTCGCGTTACCACAGCAATTTTTTGGTCACTACCACCGATCTGCTTCCAGTTAGTAATCTTGCCCTTGTAGATATCAAACAACTGATCTCGTGTCACATTGTCAACCATATTCGACTTATTCACGACAACAGCGAGTCCATCGTAAGCAATTGGCATCACCGTCAATGATTCAGTTTGTTCACTCTCAGTCAGGTAACGCGAGCTCATTCCTATGTTTGCAACACCCTTATTAACAAGCGTGATTCCCGCACTTGAGCCTACACCTTGAACCGCTATAAAGCTTTCAGGGTGAGTGGCATTGAATTTTTCCGCTAAGACATCCATGATACGTGCAACAGAAGTTGAACCTGATACGTTTACTTCTTTCGCAAATATTGGCGCTGAAACCAATGATGTAGATAAAAGTGCAGCCAGCGCAATGCGAATCATATTTTTCTCCTGATAGTTGATAGACTCGAGTTAGCCGACCTCATAATATTTCCATAAGATGACAATTTTGTGAAAAACTGGGCAGATAAATAGTTCTGATGTAAATAGTATCTGTATGCATTAGGTATTCTGCTCTGATTAGAATACAGCACATTACTGAAGTGAGAGTGCAATGGGATTAGTAAGTTTGCTACAACGTCAGGTTGAAAGTCGTGCAGAGTCGATCTGTAAAGTGAGAAACCAAAACACACCAGCCGAGTTAGGTAAAGCCCGTTACGAGGTCACCAATAACGGTGTCATCTTCATAAAACAGCATTTCTTACTCGATTCAGCTCACTGCGATTACATGGATTATATTGCGAAACTATCTTGGTGCGTCAATACCCAACGTTGGCAGTTGTTCATCCCCCATGAAACTCAAATAGACACCTGGATACCTTACCCATTTCTACCTCACAGTACCGACTTGACCGCCCTGATACGAGAAATAGATAAAGATCCCAAACAGATGTTCTGGAGTGATTGATAGCGAGCGCATTCCATTGCCCAATGAACAAGGCCACTGCGAATAAAACACACCAAAATTAAATAGAATGATATTTATTTAAGTCAACTGAAGCATTTTCATTGTAGGCTAATTTGACATTTATTAGCCTTTACTCTAGAGAAAAAATCCTACATTTCTCATTCTCTTCGTGTAGGAAATATCGTATTTAATGCAAAACTATAAATGTTATCCCCATAAATCAGGTTATATTCTACAAAGGTATTATAGAATATGACATGCATTAACATGCTCAGTTGAACAAGAATTGACATACATGAGTCACATCTAAATAAAAGTAAAGCAAGCACTTAATTACCTATATCAATCATGTAGTTAATGTTTTTATTCAGCTCACGTAACATTAGCACAAAACTAAAAAGAAGTAATACTATGTTTAAAAGTAATGGAATGGAAAAACACGCCGTCCTTATATATGATGACCACCCTATCGTGTGTGAGTCACTTAAAATCATCTTATCCCGAATTAAATCGGTTGATAATATTGTCTGTACTAGCAATTACAAACAGGCTATCAGTATTATCTCTTCACATGAGTTTGATCTATTAATCTTGGACGTCAACTTAGATAGCGCCGATGGATTTCAGTTTTTCCGACGCGCAAAATCTCACGGATACAGTGGAAAAACTGTGTTTTTCTCCTGTAATAGCCAAGACTACTGCTCTAAAGTCGCTTATGAACTGGGAGCAAATGGCTACATAGATAAATCAGAGGGTCAGGACGTTATTATTAACGCCTTAGAAACGGTACTGAGTGGTTATAACTTTTTTAAGTCAAATCAGAGAGATATATCATCTAAGGTGCCCAAACTATCCAATCGGGAGGTGATGGTATTGAACTACTTATTGCAAGGAAAATCGAATAATGACGTGTCGCATATTTTGGGGTTGAGTCCAAAAACAGTGAGTACATATAAGCGAAGAATCTTAGACAAATATGGCGTATCAAGCGTTATTGAGTTAATTGAAGTCAGTAAGCGAGAAGCAATTACTGGTGATTAACCTTTTTCGAGAACAAAAAAATGTGCGCAACGGTTATTTGAAATGCCAGTCAGACGACTGGCATTTTTTCGCAGGTAGGAAAGGTTACGAATCTGTCTCAGCAGCGGGCTCTTCTGCACACTCTAAGTCAGCAAATACTTGAGTAGGTTTGGCAACTAAACTGCGCGTATCCTGATTAACTTCCGTTAACACCACTTCAAGAACATCACCCAAACGGTATGTTAGTTCTTTGTCGACAGAAACTGTGCCCATGTCACCGTTGCAATCCAGACGCTCTTTATTGGCTAAGATGAGGGAACCAGGGATAAAGGCGGCAGCACCATTCTCTAATAAACGAACACGCATGCCTGCACGGTTGATATCAAAGATTTCACCTTGGAATTTGGTCTCTTTTGCTGGCTCTTCCGCCAACGTACGAGCATATAGCCAGTCACCAACGTTACGTTCAGCAATCTTGTGGTGCTTTCTATGAATCGCCAACTCTTCGCCAACGGTTTCATCTGCAACTTGCTCAGGCTCTTTGCCTAAAATATGCGCTTTCAACATACGATGATTGATCATGTCACCATACTTACGAATTGGTGAGGTCCAAGTCGCATAAATGTCTAAACCCATCGCATAGTGTGGTAACGGCTGATTGCCCATTTCACTGTAACTTTGGAATTTGCGAATGCGGTTGTCCAAGTAACTCGTCTCTTGTTGGCTTAACCAACGACGTAACTCAGCAAATCCTTCCAACGTTGCCACAGACTCTACAGTGAACGGCAAATCGCCTTCTGCATTGACGAACGAGATAACATCTTGGATTTTCTCAGCTTTAAAGCCAGAGTGAGTGTTAAACACACCTGAATTAAACGCCTGCTTCAGTGTACGTCCTGCGCAAATATTGGCGGTAATCATCGCCTCTTCAACCAAACGGTTCGCACTGCGGCGCATATCGGCATGAATCGCAACCACATCGTTGTCTTCACTAAGTTCAAATCGATAGTCTGGACGATCAGGGAACACCACTGCATTCTGTTCACGCCACTGTGCACGAGCCAATGAAAAGTCGTATAGGTCACGGACAACTTGCGCCGTCACTTCGCTTGGTTGCCACTCACTGGATGAACCAGACTCTAACCAATCAGACACATGGTCGTACACTAGGCGTGCATGAGACTTGATATTGGCGGCAAAGAACTGGATATCATCCACAATCACACCATCTTGTCCGACGGTCACAGTACAGCAAAGGGCTGGGCGAACTTCATCTTGCATTAATGAACATAATTCATCAGCAAGGTCTCTCGGCAACATTGGGATATTGCGCCCAGGTAAATAGATAGTAAAACCACGTTCGCGTGCCACCTTATCCATTTCACTGTCTGCTGAGATATACGCCGTTGGATCCGCAATAGCGATAGTGAGTTCAAAATCACCGAATTGAGTTCTCTTTGCATACAGAGCATCGTCCATATCTTTGGTAGAAGCGCCATCAATTGTGACAAACGGAATGTGAGTCATATCGATACGTTCTAGATCGGCATCATCTTTAATTTGCCAGTGTTCAATACCAACAGGTTCACTATTGGGTAAATCATTCTGAACCAGTGTCACCCACCAAGGTGCGATCTTATCGTCCGCGTCGGTGATTTTGTCGCTAATCTCGACAAAGAAACCATTGTCACCTTTTAGCGGGTGGCGAGTTAAATGACCGACGACCCAGTCGCCCTCTTTTAGATCATCGCTTTTAATCCCTTTGCGTGTCTTCGCTTTTAAAGCCAGCTTTTTAAGCTGCGGATGATCAGGGGTGACATTTAGGTTGCCTTTGATCAGTTTCACGCGACCAATAAAACGAGTTAGACCTTGCTCAATCAGCTCCTCAGGTTCCGCTACTTCACGCTCTTTCTCTGTACGGATGATGGCTTTGACTTTGTCACCATGCATACATTTCTTCATATATGGTGGTGGAATAAAGAAGCTCGTTTTACTGTCGACTTCTAAGAAGCCGAAGCCTTTCTCAGTTGCCTTAATCGTGCCTTCTTTCTTAGGAAGCGTTTCTTGAATTTGCTGCTTGAGTTGAGCCAGTAGAGGGTTATCTTGGAACATCTATCTTGTTTTACCGAGTAAGTATCTAACCAAAAACATTCCGCCCACTATATCACTGCGTCTATAGTCTAGCTAGCGCATAAACATGACAACTTATCGTTTCGTCATTAATTCAATCAGTTACCCTATGCCGTAAAATGGTCAGATTTCATGCTATTGGTGTATCGAGATGAGCAAGATATAAACTAGATGACTTAATTCAGGGAATAATTGTGATGAAATTCAATTTTTTCTAGCTTTTTTTATGCTTTTAGGGAATAATCCGCCCCCTTATTTACGTCCCTAGTGGCTTGATGCGATTTACGACTTTTCCGCATCTGAATGGAATCAGCTCTCAACTGGATTGGTATTGGAATTGGTAGAGCTCGTGGGACCTTTTGTTGACATATATAAAGTAGGATCCCAATGACAGATTCCGTAATTCAGTTCAGCGACCTAGCGCTTAACGACTCAATCCTTTCAGCTCTTGAAGGTATGGGTTTCGTTTCACCAACTCCAATTCAGGCTGCGGCTATCCCGCACCTATTGGCAGGTAAAGACGCACTAGGTAAAGCTCAGACTGGTACTGGTAAAACTGCGGCTTTCTCTCTACCTCTTCTTAACAAGCTAGACCTAGCACAACGTAAGCCTCAGGCTATCGTTCTTGCACCAACTCGCGAACTTGCGATTCAGGTCGCGGCTGAAATTAAGAACCTAGGTAAAAACATCGATGGCCTTAAAGTGCTCGAGATCTACGGCGGTGCATCTATCGTTGATCAAATGCGTGCACTTAAGAACGGTGCGCAAATCGTAGTCGGTACTCCTGGTCGTGTTCAAGACCTTATCAACCGTGATCGTCTGCATCTAGACGAAGTTCATACATTCGTCCTTGATGAAGCAGACGAAATGTTAAACATGGGCTTTGTTGATGATGTAACAGAGATCATGGAGCACGCTCCAGAATCTGCGCAACGCGTACTATTCTCAGCGACTATGCCTCCAATGCTGAAAAGCATTGTTGAGCGTTTCCTTCGTGATCCAGAAACGATTGACGTTGCTGGTAAAAACCACACAGTAGACAAAGTAGAACAACAATTCTGGGTTGTTAAAGGCGTAGAAAAAGACGAAGCGATGTCTCGTCTTCTAGAAACTGAAGAGACTGACGCGTCAATCGTATTCGTACGTACTCGTCAAGACACAGAGCGTCTAGCAGACTGGTTATGTGCACGTGGCTTCAAAGCATCGGCACTACACGGTGATATTCCTCAGTCTCTACGTGAGCGTACTGTTGATCACATCAAACAAGGTGTTATCGATATCCTAGTTGCAACTGACGTTGTTGCACGTGGTCTTGACGTTCCACGTATTACGCACGTATTTAACTACGACATCCCATTCGATGTTGAATCATACATCCACCGTATCGGTCGTACAGGCCGTGCTGGACGTAAAGGTAAAGCAATCCTTCTCGTTCGCACTAACCAGCTACGTATGCTGCGTACTATCGAACGTGTAACTAAATCATCAATGGAAGAGATTCAACTTCCTCACCGTAACAAAGTTGCAGAGTCTCGTCTAGCTAAACTAGGCGCAGAACTAGAAACAGAAAAAGAACACAAAGCACTAGAAAAATTTGCTGAGCTTGTAGAAAAGCTTCAAGAATCTCTAGAACTAGACGCAGCGACATTAGCCGCTATCCTGCTTAAGCGCCAACAAGGTAAACGTCCACTGTTCTACATTGGCGAAGACCCAATGACTGAAGCAATTGAGCGTGACAAGCAACGTCGTAAAGAGCGCCGTGAAGGTGGTCGTGACGGCGGACGCGAAGGTGGTCGCTCATTCAATACTCAAGATTGGGATACTTACCAACTTCAAGTTGGTCGCGAGCAAGGTGTTCAGGTTAAAGATATCGTTGGTGCACTTGCAAACGAGCTGGGCCTGACTAAAGGTTCTATCGGTGCAATCAAACTAGCACAAGGCGAAACTTACGTTCAGCTACCAAAAGCGATGTCTTCTGAAACTGCGGGCAAACTACGTAAGCTACGTATCCGTCAGAAGCAAGTTGACGCTGTAGTCTGTGACTTCAACGATTTCCGTGAGCCACGTCGTGGCGGTCGCGATGGTGGACCTCGTCGTGACGGCGGTTTCCGTGGTAATCGCGAAGGTGGCCGCGAAGGCAACCGTGAAGGTGGCTACCGTGGTAACCGTGAAGGCGGTCGTGATGGTAACCGTGAAGGTGGTCGTGCTCGTCGTGAAGGTGAACGTCGCTTTGACCGTAACCGTGGTGGTGATCACCGTGGTAACTACCGTGGCGAACGTGGTCACGGTCGTAGTACTCGCAGCGAAGGTTAATCTACTGCTTGAATACAAAAAAGGATACGCATTGCGTATCCTTTTTTTATTTGTTAATCATTTAGCATTGTCGCGAAAAACATACTTATCCATCATCGAAACCATGCGACCAATTTCTGGTTTAGTAATCGTGTCATTTGCGCCTAAGGCCAATGCTTTCGCTCGGTTGTCTTCGCTCATCAGTGACGAAAACATCACAATTGGAATGTTAGCGTAAGCTTCGCTATCTCGTAACCGTTTGACCAAGTGCATACCATCCATTCGAGGCATTTCCACGTCAGTCACTACGCCGTCGATCAATTCACTGACTGGTAGATTCTCTTCTTTGGCAACTTCAATCAAATTCATTAATTTGTCGTGTGCCTCACCGCCATCTTTACACGCAATGACGTTGTAACCAGAAGAGCTCAATGTATCTTGAATCATCGAGCGGATGAACGCTGAATCGTCGACCACCATCAGAGTTTTGGCGTTGCGCTTCTTGACCATACGTTGGTTAAGATCGACGCTCTTATCCAAAGTCACATCGTATTTTTCCATACTCAGTTCTGGGTTGATGTCAGCAATGATCTTCTCAAAATCCAATATCATGATGAGATTGCCATCTTTACGAACTACAGCAACCACACAATCTTGTTCACCCGCTTCCAAAAACTGGCTAGGTGACTCAACGTCATTCCAAGAGATTCGATGAATGCGGCTAATGCTATCGATTAGAAAACCATTAGTCATATTGTTAAAGTCAGTAACAATAACGAATTTACGTGAGTTGTCATTTGAGGTCGGAACACCAAGCCAACCAGCCAAATCCACCAGTGGTGTTAAGATGTCTCTTGACGAGAACACCCCAACCATATGAGGCTGTGCATTTGGGTAATCTGTCGTATCTGGTACTTGAATTACTTCACGAACCTTAGCGACATTAATCCCGTAATAGCAGGTTTTCTTTCGACCGTCCGGCAACTCTTTGACTAAATGGAACTCGATGATTTCCAGCTCGTTGGTGCCGCTTTCCGTTAAAATCGTACTACTTGATCCGCTCATAATTCTACTTTCAATATTTGATCATTATTAGTTATCGTCATCAATCACTAATACTTTGATACTTTTTAACTGCAATTCAATATTTTGTAAATCTAATCAGCAGACTGACTTCAAACTTCTTACTATCTGCTAGTTTGACTACAACATTTACTCAATTTGCTGCCAGTGGGGTGGCATGTTTAGCCCCCAACGCGACAGCTCACTTTTCGAATAGATCGCCTTACCTTGGTTTCCGGTCGCAATCGGTATTACGGTTGAGGTGCCTTGTACTGCAAGCTGAAGGAAGACGATGGAAACAGGCTCATCGTACAGTTTTGGGAGCATGTAGTTAAGTGCATTGTCGTCACCCAGCATGACGATATCAGGCTTAAACTCTTGATAGGCGGTAAAAGCCTGATCTGATTTCCGTTCAAATTGTTCCATCGGTAGACGTTTAGTGTCCATCTGAAATGTTTCGAACTCAATAGAGGGCAACAACGTTTGCTTTATGCCTTCGATGTAACTCGCATCCCAAGAGTACCCTGAGTGATAACTTTCAATAAGTAGCACTTTGGTTGCTAAGGCTTGTGACGAGAAAATAAGGCAAATGACTATCCAACGCATTGGGCTCTCCTACCGTATTTGTTAAGTGTAGTTGCCCTTCCACAACCCTCCACTTTATGTCGTTAATCACAATCAAATCTCGAGGTCTATACTGAACTTCCTGTAGCCCCGAGATTACAAGGAGAACTCTCGGTAATGATGAACAGCTTACCCGGTATTTTGACTCAGGTTATTTCTAACTTAATCATCAATAGCATCAATCATGCGTTTAATGAACAACCCAATCCGGAGATAAGTATTGAATTTGAACAAGAGACTTCCGTCAACTGTTGAGCAGCGTGTTTCTGGGTTACTTTATGTTTTGTACGGTTGCCCTTTCAACTAGAGTCGGCTCTAGCTGAACCACTTGTGCGTCCGTTGCGCCTTTTTCAAGTCGATTAAGCAGCGCTTCCACCGCCGCTTTGCCTAAGCGGTATTTTGGCTGATGGATAGTCGTCAGTGATGGGCTCATAAACTTAGCAATATGAATATCATCGTAGCCAATAATTGAAATATCTTCAGGAATACGAATCCCTTTCGCGTTAGCTGCGTTGATCACCCCCATTGCCATCATGTCGTTACAGACAAAAATAGCACTCGGTAATCTGCCTTTCGCAAGCATTTTGTTGAATGCCTCAAACCCGCCTTCACATTCAAAGTCCGCTTCAATGATCCAATTGGCGTTAAAGTCTAAGCCTGATTCATTCAGTGCGCGTTTATACCCTTCATAACGCATTTGGGCTTGGTGTTTGACCAACGGGCCGGTAATACAGCCAATCTCGGTGTGACCTGAATCGATAAGATGTTTTGCCGCCAGATATCCTCCGCGCAAAGAGTTATCCTGAATCTTATCGCTGGTAAACAGCATTGGCCCCCAGTCCATCACCACCACGGGAATATCAGGGTACTGTTCGAAGACTTCGATGCGCTCTCCTTCAAGTGAAGAACACATCAGGATCAAACCGTCGACTCGCTTTTGCAACAAAGTATTGATAGACTCTCGCATTCGCTCAAGGTCGCCTTCAGTGTTACACAAGATAAGATTGTAGCCTTGATGATAGCAACTGCGCTCAACACCTTTCACGACCTCACCAAAGAAAGGGTTGGTCGAAGTCGTCACCAACATCCCAATGGTCTTCGTCCTGTTAACTTTGAGACTTCTTGCTAAAGCTGACGGACGGTAGTTAAGTTGTTGAGCCGCACTATTCACCCGCACAGAGATCTCTTCGCTCACATAGCGTGATTTGTTTATGACGTGGCTAACCGTGGAAGTCGAGACTCCCGCAAGCTTTGCAATATCTTTCATGGTTGCCATGTCATTTTCTCCATCAAATAACGATCTCTACGACTCACTGTGTTCGGCTAAAAATGTATCCACTTCTTCTCTGGTTGGGATTGATGTCTGTGCACCAAACCGAGTTACTGAGATAGCCGCCGCTGCATGAGCAAACTTAATTGCTGATTTTAGAGGTAAATCTTCCAACAGACCAGTGACCAATGCCCCATTAAAGGTATCTCCTGCGGCAGTGGTATCCGTTGCGTCGACTTTAAAGCCCGAGATCAGCTCGCCTCGGCCATTCTCACTCAACCACACACCTTTAGCACCTAAGGTAATCAAAACAATTTCGATGCCCTTACGGTGTAACGCATTTGCGGCTGCTTGCGCACTCTCGTCGTCAGTCACCGTGATGCCTGTTAACACTTCTGCTTCGGTTTCATTCGGCGTAATCACATCAACACAAGCGAGCAGTTGATCAGACAGTTCACGCGCTGGAGCTGGGTTTAAAATCACGTTAGTTGCGGCGCTTTTTGCAACACTGGCTGCTTTTTCGATACCGCACATTGGTGTTTCAAGCTGCATCAGTAGGAATCTTGCACCACGGATGCGCTCCAAATCGGATTCAATCGCTTCAGCGGTCAGTTTGGCGTTGGCTTCAGCAGAAATACAGATACTGTTTTCACCACTATCAGAGACTTGAATCATCGCAATGCCAGTTGGGCAGTTTGGCTCCATTTTGACACCAGCGATATTGATGCGATCCATCTTAAAATTTTCTCGGATATTGATACCGAAAGCATCATCCCCAACACAGGCGATAAAACCGGTATCCGCATTAAGACGTGCAGCAGCCACCGCTTGGTTTGCGCCTTTCCCACCGGGAATAACTTGGTAATTACGACCATGAAGCGTCTCGCCAGGGCGAGGAAAAGAAGGCACTTGAAGAACATGGTCAGCGTTAACACTACCTAAAACCACTAACTTATTCATAAGGTAATCCTCGGCTCAATTGAGCCTTGCAAATGTGAACAGGAGTAATAGCGATAAACTTTGCGACAAAGCTCATGGCTATTCGCCCTCCGCACCCTGTTTAGGCGGGAGGGCTAAGCGATATTATTTAGTGATCACTTTTAGCGGTACTGGGATGTACGCTTCAACCGCTGAACCTTTCAGTACTTTATCCGCGGTTTCAATGCCAAGCGCACCGATTAGGTCCGGTTGCTGCGCGATAGTTGCAGACAATTTGCCACGGTTTACCGCTGCAATACCGTCGTCAGTACCATCGAAGCCGACAATCATCACATCTTTACCTGAAGCTTGAACCGCACGTAGCGCACCAAGAGCCATTTCATCGTTCTGAGCGAACACAGCCTGAACGTCTGGGTTAGCCGCGAGTAGGTTTTCCATCACGTTAAGACCTTTAGTACGGTCAAAGTCTGCCGGTTGGCTCGCAAGAACTTCCATTTCGCTGCCTTTAACCGCGTTCATGAAACCTTCGCCACGCTCACGAGCTGCTGATGTACCCGCGATACCTTCAAGCTGGATAACTTTCGCTTTCATACCCACTTTTTCAACGATGAAGTTACCTGCCATTTCGCCACCAACAATGTTGTCTGAGGCAATGTGACTCACTACTTCACCACGGCTAGCACCACGGTCTAGTGTTAGAACAGGGATATTAGAGCGGTTTGCCATACGAATTGCATTCGATACTGCATCAGAATCCGTTGGGTTGATCAGAATCGCTTTTACACCACGAATGGTTAAGTCTTCAATATTTGATAGTTCTTTGCTTGGGTCGTTCTGTGAGTCCAGAACAATCAGGTCGTAACCTAGCTCTTTAGCTTTCGCTTCTGCGCCATCTTTCATCGTTACAAAAAATGGGTTGTTCAGCGTCGACAGTACGATTGCCATCGTGTCCTGTGCTTGCGCCGATACAGAAACGGTTGAAGAAAGTAGTGCTGCAGAGATTAAAGTTGCGAGTTTTTTCATTTTCTCAGTCCTTGTGTAGGGCGAGCCAAGACACGTCACTTGGCTCTATTTAGTTATGATTTACTTGTTTTTGTTGTCGACCAGTACCGCAAGCAAAATAACAACTGCTTTCGCGATCATTTGGTAGTAAGACGAAACATCGAGTAGGTTGAGCGCATTGTTGAGGAAGCCGATGATTAGTGCTCCAATCAAGGTTCCCATAATTCTGCCCTTACCTCCCATCAAGCTAGTGCCACCCAATACCACAGCAGCGATAGCGTCTAGCTCATAGCCCATACCCGCAGTCGGTTGAGCAGAAGAGAGTCGAGAAGTCACGATGATGCCTGCCAATGCAGCGAGTAAGCCACAGATGGCGTATACGCCAATTTTTACACGATCAACGTTGATACCAGATAAACGGGTTGCCGATTCGTTACCGCCCAAGGCGTAGACGTAGCGACCAAAACGGGTATGATTCAGCAGATACCACGCAGCAGCAAACACAATCACCATTAACCAAACCGGTACTGGAATGCCTAGTGCGTAGCCCGTACCAAACCAAGCAAACGCATCCGCCGTATCAGTAAAGCCTGTAGAAATAGGACGACCGTCGGTGTAAACCATAGTGACGCCACGAAGCAAAGTCATGGTTACCAAGGTAGCGATAAACGCTTGCACCTTGCCTTTAGCGATAATGACACCACTGATAGCACCCAGTGCGGCACCCGCTAGCAGAGCGGTTGGCACCGCAATCAGGACAGGCACTTCCATTGCGATAAGGCTCGCGGCAAACGCACCGCAAAGTGCCAGTACCGAGCCAACGCTAAGGTCAATACCCGCCGTAAGAATGACCAATGTCATACCGACCGCAATAATTGCATTGACGGACGTTTGGCGTAGAATGTTGAGAATATTGTCAACGGTAAAAAAGTTCGGGTTTAAAAACGATACGACGACAATTAAGAATAGAAGTGCGATCAAAGACTTTTGTTCAATCAACCACTCTTTGCTAAACAGCTTCTTGCCGTTTGTTTGTGTTGGTTTGCTCATGGTATTGGTACTCATGCTGCTTCCTCGTTAATCTTTTTGCCTACGGCACAGGCGAGTAGTTTTTCTTGATCGGCGTCTTTAGCATTGAACTCGCCGCTAATTCGTCCTTCATGCATCACTATGATTCTGTCACTCATACCCAGAACTTCCGGCATCTCTGACGAGACAAGAATGATGCTCATACCGTCGGCTTTAAACTTATTGATCAGTTGATAGATTTCTTTCTTGGCACCAACGTCTACACCGCGTGTCGGTTCATCCAAAATTAGGACTTTCGGCTTGGTCATTAGGCCTTTCGCAATCGCCACTTTCTGCTGATTACCGCCTGATAAGTTGCCAATGATCTGATCACGTGTCGGTGTTTTGATGTTGAAAAGTTTGATAAAGTCTTCAACGGCAATAATTTCGTCTTGGTGCTGGATTCGACCACCTTTTGCCAGCTTATCGAGCGCACATAAAGACATGTTTTCTTTGACCGAAAGCCCCAGAATCAATCCGTCTCCTTTACGATCTTCAGAGATGTACGCAATCCCATTCGCCAAGCCATCTTGTGGGCTGACTGGGTTGATGGTTTTATTGTCGAGATTGATGACACCTCGTTCACTTGGCAGTGCTCCGTAGATCACCTTCATCAGTTCAGTTCGTCCCGCGCCCATAAGACCGGATACACCCAAGATCTCACCGCGTTTGAGCGTGAAGCTCACATCCTGGATGCCTGAACCCGTTAAGCCAATCACTTCAAGGCAGGTTTCACCATGGCGGACATCAATGCGTGGGTATTGTTCATCAAGCTTACGCCCAACCATCATTTCGATTAGGCCATCTTCATCGGTATCCGACACCTGACATTGACCAATGAACTTGCCGTCACGCAAAACGGTAATATCATCGCAAATTTCAAAAATCTCTTTGAGACGATGAGAGATGTAAACAATGCCACATCCTTGAGCGCGTAACTCGTTGATGACATTAAACAGCGACTCTGTTTCAGTATCAGTCAACGCGTCTGTCGGCTCATCCATAATGATGACTTTTGATTCGAACGACAGTGCCTTCGCGATTTCAACCATCTGTTGTTCGCCCAAGCTAAGCTCGCCAAGCAAGGTGCTTGATGGATGTTTAACGTTAAGGCGGCCAAGCAACCGATCGGCTTCTTGGTACATCTTGTGCCACTGAATGCCACCAAACGCGTTGGTAAACTCACGGCCAAGGAAAATGTTTTCGGCAATCGTCAGTTCAGGGATCAGATTCAGCTCTTGGTGAATAATACTGATGCCCGCCTCTTGAGAGTCGCGAGGTCCTTTAAATGCTGCGGTTTGGCCTTGGTATTGAATGGTGCCCGCATCTTTGCTGTAGATACCAGTCAGTACTTTCATCAAGGTCGATTTGCCGGCACCATTCTCTCCCATCAGGGCCATGACACGCCCAGGGTAGACATTCAGGCTCGCCTTATCTAACGCCTTAACGCCAGGGAATGCTTTCTCAATCGAGCTCAACTGTAGGATAGCTTGAGTCATAACTCTTCCTTACTATTGCGAGGGTTAGAAAACCACGCCCGCTTGAAATATGACGTTTGCATAAGGAGTACACTCGCCCGTACGAACGACTGCTCGACTCTGTCGGGTACGCGCTTTAAATTCCTCATGTGACACATAGGAAATAGAGATCTCTTTACCGCAACGCACACTCTCTGCAAGTAGCTCAACTTTCAGCGCCTCATGGAGTTCTGGACTAACCGTTGCAAATTCTTGCGCAACCACTACGCCTTCAATTTGAGATTCAGACAACATCACTTTAACGGTTTCCATAAACGACGGAACACCATGTGTCAGGGCTAAATCAATACGCTGAACCTCGTCTGGTATTGGTAATCCTGCGTCACAAATCGTTATCTCATCGGTATGACCTAACGTCGCTACCAAGTACGAAAGCTCAGAATTTATTAGGGTACTTTTCTTCATCTCATCGACCTATCAAATACACGTTTACAAAATGGTGAGTCTTGATTTCACTATCAGATTTGTTATTGAGAAAAAACTCATCGAAACGTTTCGATAGAATAATAGTCGCTCACCTAATAAATTCGAGAGCGAGATAAGTAGAGTGTGAATTTGATCTTCTTTGGCAACCACTATTGTTCGTACAGAGTGATTCAGATCACGCCATCGAAACGTTTCGATAGGCTATTTTCTTTATTTTTTCATTCCCCAAACACCAAACCCGACCGTTTTAGGTATAGTGACGTCCACTGACAACCTTTGGAAAACAAAATGAAGAAAATCATACTTTCTGTAGTCACTCTTCTTGCACTAAATGCCTGCAAAGCTGAGGTGGGTACTCAAGCGTGGTGTGACGAGATGGCGGACAAACCAAAAAGTGAATGGAACGCTCAAGGTACCGTCGATTACGCTAAGCACTGTGTGTTACTCGATGCGGTTGGAAGCGAAGCTTGGTGTAGTGATCTCGAAGATAAACCAAAAGGTGACTGGAGCGCCAATGAAGCGACCAGTTACGCGAAACATTGCGTATTCTAAACAACAAAGGTCTGGTGTTATCCAGACCTTTGTATTTCATTGATTGAGATGAGATTGTAAAACTAAACGCGCTCTTCTAGCGAAATGTTGTTATTAGCCCATAACAAGGCTTGCAGGCGATTTTTCGCATTGATCTTCTTAAAGATATTATGAAGATGCGTTTTAACCGTATTCTCACTGACGAACAGTTCGTCTGCAATTTGGATATTTGACGCACCGTGACCAAGTAAACGCATGATCTCCTTCTCACGTTTAGTGAGGTTGGCATAAGCCTGAGACGTGGTCACTGTATTGGCACAGCGGAAATGCTCGATGTAGTCTTGCGCGACTTTTCGCGATAGCCACATCTCATCTCTCATTATTTTTTCCATGCCTTTAAGCAGCAGAGGAACTTCGTCATCAAGGTAAAAGACCCCAACCAAATTGCGCCATTTAAACAGTTGGCTTGAAGACGCATCAATTGGGCAATTGAAAACAATTTCTTTGATCGTAGCATCGCTATAAGATTTGGCGCTGCTATAGTACTCAAACTTGCTATCATCCAAATAGTGGTAATCAATAAGCACTAAGCTATCTAATTGCCCCTGCCCTTCATCCATTGCTTGCAAAGTATCAGCTGTCACTATGCTAACTTGTAATCCTAAGCCCTTCTCCAAAGAGTCCTTAAGCAGTTTAGATTGCATGCTTACATCAGAAATCAGAGTAATCTTGTCGTTATCACGGTTAGTCATAATGGGTCCCTGCACACGTTGTTGATAAATTAAAACTATCGTTTAGAACTAAATAGTCAACATGTTGATTAAGCAAGTGAATTAAACTACCGCCATTTAATTCATGGTAATCATGGGCTTAGAACTAATTTCTTATTTTTGAGAACACACCGAGTTATCTGTTAGGCGATTCACAACAACAAAAAAATCATACCAGAAGAATGACGGTTAACTACGCTGTTGCAGATAAGAAGACTTACGACGCCATAGAGCAATACCACTCAAGATAAGTAGTCCCAACCAACTGTTTGCCCCACCCGAGCTATTTGCGTTTATCGAATTGAGGTAACTGATTCGCTGCGCATCGTTGACCGTCACTTTTGGCGTTTCTGAACCATTGAGTACTGAACTTATCCAGGCCCGATGGTCTGACACCTCTGTAAATATTGAATTGGCAATCACACTCATATCACCACAAGTCGTTGGACCAAAACTGGTAATGCCTACCTGCTTGTTGTTCCAGAATAATGGGCCACCGGAATCCCCCTGACAGGTTGCATTATCACGACCATTTTGGCTTGACGCTCCGTCCATGCATAAATTCGCTGACGTATCGACATTGTATAAATCACAGTTCGAATTGCTAACGTAGCGCAGCAGAGTTTCCTGAAGAGCCTCGCTATCGTCATAACCAGACTGGGTATTACCATGACCAACCGCAAAGAAAGGATCATCTGAACTGATACCTCGATAGTTGGTAGCATCGGTACTGCTTGCGAGATCGGCGTAATCGAACACGGCGGTAATAGGCTGGGACAGCTTCAAAATAGCAATATCATTGGCTAAAGTATCGTTGTTGTAGTTGTCTGGGTAATAGTATTCACTCACCATCACTCGCTGTGTGATAGCGTTGGGAAAGTCCGACTCATTCTGAAGTTGGGGAACGACTGAGGTAAACAGCTGGGTGTTGGTATCGCCATAAATACAGTGCGCCGCCGTCAGTACATAGTACTGTGTTAACAGCGTGGCACCACAGTACGGCGACGTACCATATATACGATCATAATCAATACGATCGTACATGAGACTCGTAAAAGAGGGATACTTGGTTGCACTAATACCATTACCATTTACTACATATGGCGTAATTTCAACACTGGTATAAGCGCTGGTTACATATAAACTAGAAAGTAAAACGGCTAACTTTCGAATCACGGCTCGCTCTCCATAGCACTTGGGTACTATATAAGTATAAAAAAACCTCTCAGAATTGAGAGGTTTTATCACAAGAATTTATTTTGGTCACGAAATGTTAACCTCGGCAATACCTTTGCGGAACAAATGGCATTTTTTCAACAGTCATTGGTAGCTTCTTACCACGTACATCTGCAAACAGTTCTGTGCCAATAGCAGTAAGGTCTGCACGCACATAAGCCATAGAAACTGGCTTACCCGCATTAGGACCAGCAGTACCACTCGTCACGATACCCACTTTATT
This sequence comes from Vibrio sp. Hep-1b-8, assembly GCF_006124995.1. Lineage (GTDB taxonomy): Bacteria > Pseudomonadota > Gammaproteobacteria > Enterobacterales > Vibrionaceae > Vibrio. The sequence continues at coordinate 22,607 of NZ_QEWN01000127.1, read as the reverse complement.
ATCCTGAGCGTCAAACAGCTCTGTACCTTCACGAACTGGCGCTTTAGTTTGACCGACTAGACCAACACGCTTGCGAGAAACATCTTTACTTTCAATCTGGTTTAGAATGATATCTGCACCAGGGAAGCCACCTTCGCGCTCACCACCGATGCGACGAACCTTCTGAATACCCCAAAGTAGGCTTGCTTCCACTGGTGATGTGGTTACATCAAGATCATGACCGTATAAGCATAAACCACACTCTAAACGAAGTGAGTCACGTGCACCGAGACCAATCCACTCAACTTCTTCTTCGTTTGTCAGTTTTTGCGCCAGCTCTTGAGCATGGGTGTTCGGTACCGAGATTTCATAACCATCTTCACCCGTGTAACCACTGCGGCTAACGATACACTCTACGCCAAGAATCTCTAGCTTCTTCACATCCATAAAAAGCATATCGGCAACTTGTGGGTTGAATCGCTTGAGAACGTCTACAGCCTTAGGGCCCTGAAGCGCAAGAAGAGCACGATCATCAATCACTTCCAGCTCTACGCCAGACGGTAGGTGCGCTTCCAGATGGTCAATATCCTGTTGCTTACATGCCGCATTGACAACAACAAATAGATGATCGCCTAAGTTAGCCACCATCAAATCATCCATAATGCCGCCCTGTTCATTGGTAAAGAACGCGTAGCGCTGGTTGCCAGAAGGCAGATCGATAATATCAACAGGAATCAGTGACTCAAGAAACTCCGCTGCGCCCTCACCATGAAGACGAAGCTGTCCCATGTGCGACACATCAAACAGGCCTGCCTCATCACGCGTATGTAGATGCTCTTTTTTAACACCAAGTTTGTACTGAACTGGCATATCATAACCAGCGAAAGGTACCATCTTTGCGCCAGCTTCAACGTGCAGTGCGTGCAAAGGTGTTTTGAGTAGTTCTTGAGTCATTGTTGTCTCCATTTAGTCAGGTTCGTTTTCCATTCAAGGAAACCTTGTTTCCAATAATAAACACGAGTAGATAGAATTTGCACGATTAACAAGATCAGAACCGTTCAAAATGTGACATTTAACATCATATTCACAATAAAGACTGAAAATAAAAACGCCACCTTGACGAACAAATCGTCAAGATGGCGGTATTGTATTCATGCTCAACCCAAAAGCAACCGTTTGCATTCACTATAAGAAATTAACAAACCGTTCACGTTACTTTGCAGTAACCCACAAAATGTGCGCGTCTTGCTCACTGGTTGAGACCAACATATGCCCCATATTGGCATCATAATAGACGCTATCACCTGCATGCATTTCTACTGGTTCATAGAATTCGGAATAGAACATTACTGAACCAGATAAAATCAGTAGAAACTCCTCTCCGTCATGTCGCACCCAATCGGTGTACTCATCAAAGCTTCGAGCGTGGACCTGACTCTTAAATGGCATCATTTTCTTGTTAGATAGTTGCGTAGCCAGAAGCTCATGCTCATAGGTAGGTGTAGGATGCGGTTTACCCTGATTTGCCTTGGTAATATCTCTACGCCCTGTTGCCACCTTTTTTCTAGGTGGTTCAAACAGTTGCGGCATATCTATCTGCAATCCAGATGCCAATTTCTGCATCGCTTGGAAGGTTGGAGAGATCTGCTCATTCTCGATTTTACTTAACGTCGAACGCGCCAACCCTGTACGCTGACTCGCCTCTTCTAATGTAATGCCCAACTTGCCACGAATATCTTTAATTCGCTGCCCCAGTTTTAGCGGTTCAATGTTTTCTTCAGCCTCTTTGGCCAGAGTCAAAGATGGATAATCATCAAAGATATCTTCGGGCATATTTCCCTCTTAATTTCTACTACTTCCTGTCTCATTTTTCATTGTGCACGAAGCGTAAAGTGGAAGAAAGGTTCGAATGAGAAATAAACCGTGCTCTTGTTAACAAAAATAGAAACCTTGTTTCCAATAGGAAATTTTTGGTTGATTGTTCCTTTCACAACCGTTATGTTACCAACTTGTTAGTTGTAGAGATGTTGTTTCGGAAGCCAAATGTTGAGGAATTTAACCCTTGGTTTCAGTTTTCCCCGCTATTTTGGGGTATGGAAATTCACCCTGCTCGTGCATAGAAATGAGCAGACAAAGAAGTAGAACTGACGAGAACCAATTAGCGTATATAAAAATCTCGTTGGCACGAATGGAAGGTCATCTACCATGAACAAACCGTTTCAAAATCATAGCCTAGAGAACTTTTTCTCTACTAACCTTGCTGCTACTGATGATGCTGTATTCGCTGGCATCCAAGCCGAGTTCACTCGTCAAAACGAACAAATTGAGCTTATCGCTTCTGAGAACATTGTTTCTAAAGCGGTAATGCAAGCACAAGGAACGTGTTTAACAAACAAATACGCAGAAGGTTATCCTGGCCGCCGCTATTACGGTGGTTGTGAACACGTAGATACGGTTGAGTCTATCGCTATTGAACGCGCAAAACAGTTGTTCAAGTGTGAATATGTCAACGTTCAGCCTCACTCTGGCGCTCAAGCAAACGGTGCGGTAAAACTGGCTCTACTTCAACCTGGTGATACCATCCTAGGTATGTCTCTAGACGCAGGTGGTCACCTGACTCACGGTGCTCGCCCTGCACTTTCAGGCAAATGGTTCAACGCAGTACAGTATGGCGTTGACCGTGAAACACTTGAAATCAACTATGAAGATGTTCGCGCATTAGCGGTTGAACACAAGCCTAAAATGATTATTGCAGGCGGTAGTGCGATTCCACGCACGATTGATTTCGCTAAGTTCCGCGAAATCGCAGACGAAGTGGATGCAATCCTAATGGTCGATATGGCACACATTGCTGGCCTAATCGCGACGGGCGCTCACCCTAGCCCACTACCGCATGCACACGTGGTGACGACCACAACTCATAAAACACTACGTGGCCCTCGCGGCGGCATGATTCTGACCAACCACGAAGAGATCATCAAAAAGATCAACTCAGCCGTTTTCCCTGGCCTTCAAGGCGGCCCATTAATGCACGTTATCGCAGCTAAAGCTGTCGCATTTGGTGAGGCATTAGGTCCTGAATTTGCAACTTATATAGATTCAGTGATCGACAACGCAAAAGTTCTTGCGGAAGTATTGCAAACTCGCGGTTGTGACATTGTGACTGGCGGTACAGATACGCACCTAATGCTGGTTGACCTTCGTCCGAAAGGGCTAAAAGGCAACAAAGCGGAAGAAGCTCTGGAACGTGCTGGGATCACATGTAACAAAAATGGCATCCCATTCGATTCAGAGAAGCCTATGATTACATCGGGCATCCGTTTGGGAACGCCTGCGGGAACAAGCCGCGGCTTTGGCGCTGAAGAATTCAAACTCATCGGTAACTGGATTGGCGATGTACTAGACGGGTTAGTTGAAAACCCAGAAGGTAACGCTGAAGTAGAGCAACGTGTTCGCAAAGAAGTAAAAACACTCTGCGCTCGCTTCCCACTTTACCAATAGACAATTTAATACAGTTATTTTTTTGGAGAATAAGCAATGGACAACACACTGAAGTTTGCAGACAGCCATGAATGGGTTCGTGACAACGGTGATGGCACAGTAACTATCGGTATTTCGGAGCACGCACAAGAGATGCTAGGCGACGTTGTATTCGTAGACTTGCCTGCTGTTGAAGACGAAATCGAAGCAGGCGACAGCTTCTCACTTGTTGAGTCTGTAAAAGCAGCGTCGGACATTTACGCCCCAATCACGGGCGAAATCGTTGAAATCAATGAAGATCTAGAAGACAGCCCAGAGCTTATTAACGAAGAACCTTATGAAGGCGGCTGGATTGTTAAAGTGAAGATGTCTGATCCATCAGAGCTAGACAATCTAAAAGACGCAGAAGAGTACCTAAACTCAATCGAAGACGAGTAATTAGGAATACAGCAAAGCTGCCCCGTTTAGGTGGCAGCTTTTTTTCAACGTTCGGACGTATAATCAATATTATCAGCAATGCTGTAATCCGTTACCCGAATGATGGAGTAGGTAAAGGACAATGACTGAATTACTTCAAAGCCTCAGCACACAAAATGAGTTCGTTGCACGCCACAATGGACCAAACAAATCTGACCAACAAAAAATGTTGGAAGCGATCAACGTAGCGAATCTAGATACATTGATCGAAGAGACCGTTCCAGCGCAAATTCGCCTAGAAAAGCCAATGACGCTTGCAGAAGCAAAAAGCGAAGCAGACATGCTCGTTGCCATGCGCGAATTTGCTAACCTTAACCAAATTAAGCGTACCTTTATTGGTCAAGGTTACTACAACACTTTCACACCAAACGTAATTTTACGTAACGTGCTAGAAAACCCAGGTTGGTACACTGCGTACACGCCATACCAACCTGAGATTTCTCAAGGTCGTCTTGAAGCACTGCTTAACTACCAGCAGATGGTCATGGATCTTACTGCAATGGACATTGCGAACGCATCACTGCTTGACGAAGCAACAGCAGCCGGCGAAGCAATGACTCTGTGTAAGCGTGCAGGTAAGAGCAAGAGCAACGTTTTCTTCGTTGCTGATGACGTTCATCCACAAACGCTTGAAGTCGTCAAAACTCGTGCTAAATACATCGGTTTCGATGTTCAAGTTGGCGCAGTTGAAACACTGGCTGACCAAGACGTGTTCGGTGCATTACTTCAGTACCCAGGCACAACGGGTGAAGTTCGTGATCTGACTGACATCATCACTAAAGCACATGAAAACAAAATTCTAGTAACGGTTGCAACCGACCTACTCGCCTCGGCTCTTATTAAACCTGCGGGTGAAATGGGCGCTGATGTAGTGATCGGTAGTGCTCAACGCTTCGGCGTACCAATGGGCTACGGTGGCCCACACGCTGCATTCATGGCAACACGTGACCAACATAAACGTACGATGCCTGGCCGTGTTATCGGTGTTTCTATCGATGCCAACGGCAACCAAGCGCTACGTATGGCAATGCAGACTCGTGAACAACACATCCGTCGTGAAAAAGCGACCTCGAACATCTGTACTGCACAGGCTCTGCTAGCGAATATGGCCTCTTTCTACGCCGTTTACCACGGAGCAGAAGGTCTGCGTACTATCGCGCGCCGTACTCACCACATGACAGCGATACTTGCGGCCGGCCTTAACAAATCCGGCTTTGAACTGGCTCACAACAGTTTCTTTGACACCATCACTATCAACTCGGCAGACAAAACAGACGAGCTATACGCGAAAGCGCAAGCCGCTGACATCAACCTGCGCAAGCTTGATGGTAAGTTAGGCATCAGCTTCGACGAAACAACAACCACGTCGGATATCGAAGCACTATTTGCAGTATTTGCAGTTAGCCAAGATGTGAATACCCTTTCTTCAGAAATTGCTAGCAACGAATTTGCCGCGATTCCAGAAGCATTGCGTCGTACATCTAAGTACCTGACTCACCCTGTGTTCAACACGCACCACAGCGAAACGCAAATGATGCGTTACCTGAAGCAACTTGAGAACAAAGACTTCTCGCTAACACACGGTATGATCCCACTTGGCAGCTGTACAATGAAGCTTAATGCTGCTGCTGAAATGATCCCAGTGACATGGCCTGAATTTGGCTCAATTCACCCATTCGCACCAATGGATCAAGCCGCAGGCTACTCAGCTCTAGCTAAAGACCTAAAAGAGAAGCTATGTGAAATCACTGGCTACGACGCGTTCTCACTTCAGCCAAACTCTGGTGCATCAGGTGAATACGCAGGTCTTATCGCGATTCAGCGCTACCACGAAAGCCGTGGCGAAGGGCACCGTAATGTGTGCCTGATCCCTAGCTCAGCACATGGTACTAACCCTGCAACAGCGTCTATGGTGTCAATGAAGGTCGTCGTTGTTAAGTGTGATGACGAAGGCAACATCGATATGGCTGACCTAGCCGCTAAAATCGAAAAGCACGCAGAAAACCTATCAAGCATCATGATCACCTACCCTTCGACGCACGGTGTGTATGAAGAGCAAGTGAAAGAAGTATGTGAAATGGTTCACGCGGCTGGCGGTCAGGTTTACCTAGACGGTGCCAACATGAACGCACAGGTGGGCTTAACGTCTCCAGGCTTTATCGGCTCAGATGTTTCACACCTAAACCTACACAAAACGTTCTGTATCCCACACGGTGGCGGTGGTCCTGGTATGGGTCCTATCGGTGTTAAATCACACCTAGCACCTTTCCTACCTGGTCACATCGAAAATGGTGTTGAAGGCAACGACTACGCGGTATCTGCTGCGGATCTAGGTAGTGCTTCAATCCTGCCAATCTCTTGGGCTTACATCGCGATGATGGGTGAAGCGGGTCTAACAGAAGCAACAAAAGTCGCGATTCTAAACGCAAACTACGTGATGGAGCGTCTACGCCCTCACTACCCTGTACTTTACCGTGGTACTAACGGCCGCGTTGCTCACGAATGTATTATCGACATTCGTCCGCTTAAAGAAGAAACAGGCATCAGCGAAGAAGATATCGCTAAACGTCTTATGGACTACAGATTCCACGCGCCAACGATGTCGTTCCCTGTTGCGGGTACACTGATGGTTGAGCCAACAGAATCTGAAGACCTAGAAGAACTTGACCGCTTCTGTGATGCCATGATTGCTATCCGTGAAGAGATGGACAAAGTCAAAAATGGTGAGTGGCCACTAGATAATAACCCTCTAGTGAAAGCGCCTCACACTCAAGTTGACCTGTCGAAAGATGAATGGGACCGCCCTTACTCGCGTGAGCTAGGCTGCTTCCCATCACCTGCGACTAAGAGCTGGAAGTACTGGCCAACCGTTAACCGTGTAGACAATGTCTACGGTGACCGTAACCTAATCTGCTCTTGTCCAAGTATCGAGAATTACGAAGATTAATTATCTCGTTGATCACAGATAACCGAGTTGGAAACTAACTTGAATAAAAAGGCGAACCGTTTGGTTCGCCTTTTCTTTAAACCTTAGCAAAGTCACCATCCATGGGTACTTTTATCTAGAATGGCTTAGAATCTAAACAGTGTCGATTAACGTAAGGGAGTCAAACTTATGCCCAGAATCAAATGCCGAAAAGCCAGAAAAACTATAGCCAAGATGATGTGGCTGTTTTTGTCCAAGCAGTCAACCGTTCAGCTAGACCCATATACCCTGAAAAAGATTACTACCTACATGCAGAAGAAATTCACACAACACTTCTAGCTAACAGTGCAGGTGAATAGATACCTATAACACTTCGATTTCAGATTCGCGAAACCAGCCAGACTCTAAGCTCTTCCTCTTTACAGCTTCGGGATCTTTTGTATACGCAACGACAGCCAAACTCTTTTCAGCCCTACTACATATCACGTAGAACAATCTTCTAGTTCTTGATATTACATTGTCGCGCCCTTCAGCCACGTTCTTTAGATCCGTATCGGATAAAGCTTCTGCGCCAAACAGTTTTTCATACTTAAACAAAAAACCGTTTGCTTCATCATCATCCATTATTGCTAGGACACGTTCAAACTCTAGACCTTTAACACCTTGGTGGGTAGCAAAACCTAACTGCTCGTTAACGTATAGGTCATAGCTATTTAAGTGACTGAGTGGTGCCTTTAGCGCAAGATCCCACGCAGATAAAGTATCACTTATTTTAATGTCTGATCCCTTTGAGTCTTTGCCATCATTAACAAAAAGAGCTTGGAGAGTATCTGGAATATGAAGTAAATTGTTCTCATTAACTAGACGCAAGACTGACCAAATAGTTGGATCATTATCAACTATTAATTCGCTAACAAGAGCGACTGCATGATCTGTCTCTTTCAATGTTGCTATTGGCTCTTCACGAAACCTACAATTGTTAAAACTAATGATGTCAGAGTTCTTTTTAATTAGATTCGCTATCAAGAAATCATCGCGAGCCCTGATTGCATGGATGAATGGTAAAAACTGGCTACAGAAAAACCTTAACGAAATGTTAGTCCCATTTAAAAGAGAGTCCCTTAAATGGTCAATTTTAGCTAGTGGGACATAAAATTTATCGAAACCACCTCGACTAGCTGCCATCGCATGTTCCAACGTCAGCACTTTCGATTCACTAGACTCTGACCACAAAGAATCCCCTGTAATAGACGCCATTCTATCTCTAATTTTATCCTCTACTTCAGGCTTATCAGCCCCAGAGGAGTTCACTATGAATAGCCTTACATTTCCTTGAACCGCATCTTCCTTAGGGTCTTGTTGTTTACCATCAGATTCCTTACGAATACTATTTATAAGCGAAACAACCCTTTTCGCAGAGCGATGATTAATTGTCTTAGATGGTTTCTCCCAATCGATAGGAAGGGTAGACTCCAAATCATCTTTTCCCCCTCCATAGATTCTTTGCATTAGGTCACCAAATAGACCTAAAGAGAACTTACAGCTATGGCTAGCTTGAGTTGTCATGAAAGCTTCCATCAGTTCTTTCCTAGTGTCCTGACTCTCATCAATTAGCAATATGGGATATCTAGTGACCAGTATACTCTGTAGCAACACACTCTCATTGAGCAACGCCGCTGTTATTTGCACAACTTCTTCATGGGTAACAGTACCCCTTTCGACTCTGTTGCTTGTTGGTAAATATGAGAACTTCTTAACTAAACTCAGCTCACTTAGTCTTTTAGATTTGGCTTCTCGTTTTCGGATGTTTTGCTGAGCCGTTTTGCCATTAATGTCTCTCGCCTTAGATATCTTAGAAGTCAGCTCAGTAATGTCATTTCTAAGCTTTTTCTCCAGCCAGACTTTGATATCTTCAGTAAAAGGCTGTATCAACTCCCATACAAAACTATGTATAGTCGACACATGAAACAAAGGATCGTACGAGAGCCGATGCTGAATTTCGTCGCAAGCGGCATTAGTATAGGTTATTACTCCCACTCTCTGCCCACACTTGACCATACGTTCCAAGTTTCTCTCTCTAACAGCTTGGAGAACATTTACTAATGATCGTGTTTTACCCGACCCTGCGCCAGCAAACAACAAAAAGCTTTTAGGATTATCAAGGTCAAGGTATTCAATAATCTCGTTATCAACTCCTACCAATGAACTATACCGCATCACTTTCTAGCTCCTCTTCTTTCGAAGTTTGAGCCCTTGGAGCCCAATTAAATTCAATACTTTGAGTATCTAGCTCACTTTCTAGCCAAGCTAAACCCTCACGTATATATTCAGGAACCTGCAATCTTTCTGGATCAACATCGTACAAGAGATCTAATGCCATTTTAGCTTTCTCGCCATCTAGAGCTTGGTACATTGCATAACAACAAGTATCCAAATCCGAATGCTGAGTCGCTTTATACATCTTCTTGATCATGCCTGTAGACTTATCGAGTGTTCGAAACAACTCCAAATTAGTAAGAGCCAAAGCATCTTCAAATGTATAAGGTATTGCTTCAGCCGCACATTGTGACTTTGGCCCGAACTCAATGTTTATCCCATATTGGTATGCAACCCGAACATTCTTCTTGACCTTTTTCTCTGACGGAAGGTCAAGAAGCTCATCGAGTGATAAGCTTTGAAACTCAAACCAGTCCTTTAAAGTATCACTCCCAGACTTTAGAGAAGCATTTCTTTTCGGACGCGCTTTAGATCCCGTACTTGCATGACATGAATCAGTGTCTGTGACAACCAGTGTTGGCAAACCTAACAACTCAATTAATGACCTCAACCTTTGAGCATGAGCTCCTCCTATCTCGACAATAGATATATAGCTCCGACGTAGTTTTTCATGATGATATCGAATAAAATGAGGCAAAAGCATGCGTTCAGCAGCACCCTCAACCAAGATCACTCCATTAGCAAAAAACAAGTCACAATGAGTAGTCTTTAAGTATCTAGAGACAAACTTACTTGTAGTCGAAAGATCTGTGTCGGACTTCTTAGACGAGGGGAATACTTCACTAAGATTAACTACCTCTGCGTGAGGAGTTTCATACTGCATAGAAGCTGACTTTCTTTTGAAATATCTTAGTGTCTCAAACCCAGCCTCGTAAGCTATATAACTTGAATGTGTACTGATAACCATTTGGGTGGTTAGATCATCTTGTACATTTCCATACTCTCTCAACACTTCATAAGCTTTACGTATAAATACTTGCTGAACTTGTGCGTGAAGATGCGCTTCAGGCTCCTCTACCAATACTAAGTGAATTGGTTCAATTGCAATATCATCCTCGTTACGTCTTTTCGCAACTTTTCCTATTCGCAACCAACGGTCACGGAAAGTAATCAGTTGGAAAATGATATGAATTAGGTTTTTGTATCCTAAGCCGTTGTATTGCTCAGGAAGAGAAAACGTATTGTCGCCAAAGTTTTGTTTTCTCACGTCGAAAATCACTGAGGCATCATGCTCTAATGTATCAATCGGATTTAATCTACTCGATAACTTGATATCGGGGTCGGTAAAACCTGGATAACCCAAACCTTTTATCTCACCTAACGTTTTTTCAAAAGCAGAGTCTAAACGCTTATCAAATTCAGTCTGCGCTTTTTCGATTGCCTCTAACGCACTTAAATCTTCGGGCTCAGGCATATCAGACGGATCTAGATGACGCCTATAATACTCATTGAGTTGAGAAGACAATGTACTGGTAGGCTTTGCTGAATCCGAATTGGGATCAGAAAACCCTCTCTGCGCTTCAATTGTATCGACTCTAAACAGCCCTTTAAAAGGGTCAGAATCAAAACAGATCGAGTCTTCCGTTAATGACTGTGCTTCATCGATTTTGGATGGATCAAGTAGGTATGCCTTAATCTCAAATTCAGTATTTAACTTTTCCTTGAGATAGTCTTTAAAATCTCTAGGCCAAAGGGAGAGTTGTTTATCCTTATTTACTTTAACAACAGCGTCTCTTTCACGTACGTAGTTTTCTCGTAGCCTATCTAAATCTTTAGGTTGATACACTAGACGAACACCTAAGGGTTCTCCGTTCCACTTTAGAGTAGGTATAAGATGAGACACTCTTTGAACCTCTGTAACGTCTGCATCAATCCAAACATCTAACGATGGACAGTAAGGCTGCCAATCCGACAACTCTAATCCAGTAACGACCGACGGCTCCTCACTCATCCAAGACTGTGCAAGTCTATTTAAAACCACCCAATTACATAACGTAAAATCGGTTGATGTTATTCTCTTTCCTTTGTCTAAAAAGCAAATCAACGCATCTGTAGCTGATGTTTTTCCGCTGTTATTTGCGCCTACTAAAAGTGTCTGCTTCTCAGCAAAATCAACGCGACAATGCTTCAACTTTCGGAAGTTTTGAATATCTACAAAGCTAATTCTCATGAGTTTCCCACCAGATGAACAATAGGCAATTATTTTAATATCAAATGGGGCGCACATTGTTGATCTAGGCTTAAAAACCAGTAATCGTCTGATTTACAAATCAAGTAAGATAGATACAAGTGCTTCCTCGCTCTAGACGAAATCACATAAAGTATGTCTCCTCGCAACCTAGTCCTGATGTGACCTACTACAATCGATAATGTCATTCCAATGCTGGACGAGCATCAGGGTTACCTAAGCCTCACATTTCTCTCTTGCATACGCTGAAAAATGTCCCAAGCAGTCCTGATTCGATAGATGCATTTAGAACTAACTATAAGCGCAATAAAATCAGGTTATTCAAGTCAGCATTTACTTAAAAATTACATTGTAAGATGCTCGTTCCGCCTCTGTGTTTTGTACAAAAAAAATACGCTAAATTGCCAGTTGCATATGTTACTAATACCACCTAGTTATTGTGGTTATATTATAAAAAAGAATGATGTATGTGGTGGTTAGGGGTAGTCGTAGGCGTTGCTCATGCAATGTCTTATCGCTTTGAATTAATAAGTTTAGGGATAGCACTGATTAGTTTTGCTGCTCTTTTCTTTGTGCATATTCAGCTCAAAACAAAAAGCGCTCGATGTGCTTTATGGATGTTATTTGGATTAGGGTATTACGTTACCTCACTGTTTTGGGTGAACGGTTACCTCGCTGATGAGTACGGTGACGCCAGTTGGATACGTTGGGGACTTTGGCCCTTACTTATCTTCATATTATCACTAAGCTTTCTGATTGTTCCTATTGTTACTCTCGGGCTGTCTCGTCGCAGTGCATTGGTGACGCTTCCCTTTGTCTTAGTGTCTATTGATATCTTACGTGAACTTACCAGCTTTTCGTTTTCATGGTTACATCCCGGTTTCTTATTCCTAGATGTCGGTTTATCCGGCTGGTTAAGTGTTATCGGGGCTTTTGGTGGCAGCTTTTTAGTTTATGTCGTGGCGAGTTTGTTGGTTTATGTGTTTATCAATCGATCGTCACCGGCTCGCCCCTTGAGCCAATTTGTGATGAGTATTTTGGTTATCGTTGCGCTCGATAAAGGCATTCAAGCGGTGAATAACTACTACTTCTCGCCTGACCAAGCGAAGGTTCGAATGATTCACGGGAATTTCAGTGGTACACACAAGCTGTCCAAAAATGAGGTCATTGAACGTGTTCAGCGTTACGCATCTCTTTCCTTGCAAGCGCCAAGAGCCGACATTGTCGTGTGGCCTGAATCTTCGATGTCCATGCCGTATCGAGAAATTGCTCCTTTTGTTCAGGAAAGCCTACAGAAAATTGACGACAAACACGTGGTGGTTATTTGGGGTGGACAAGCGAGAAATGGCCAACATTTACAAAACGTGATTTACCGAAACGATGAGCTTGCCCCTATTTACTATAAGCAGCGTTTGGTGCCTTTTGGTGAGTATCGCCCCACTTGGTTTATTGATTGGATGGAGCGCGTGACGTTATCTAGAGGTGGCGATATGCAAGTCGTCCCCAATACGAGCAACGTCCATAGTATTGGGCCGCTCAAAGCAGTGTTGGCCGTATGCTATGAGGCGCTCTATTCCGATGTGTTCGCCTCTAAATTACAGTCCGGTAACGTCGCGATTTTACTGAGTGATGTGGAATGGACACAAACCCCTTGGGTCAAACAGTTTCTACTCAAATTGACGCAGGTCAGAGCGGCTGAAATTGGAAAGTCGATTATTTATCCGACCAATCAGGGCTTTACTTCGCTTGTCGCACCTAATGGCGATGTGCTTTCTCAAGTTACTCATCAAAGAACGCAGGTATTGGATGTCGTTGTGCCACTCCAAACACGCCAAACTCTTTACACGCAGTACGGACACCAATGGCTATTGTGGCTATCAGTCGGTGTCTTGCTGTTACTGCATGCACTTAATCAGCTTGGGCTAACAAATGTTCGCTCTACCCATAATAAGCGCCTCTTTAGCGCAGCGAAAAATACCGAAACAAGGATACGTCATGGTTAAATGTTGGTTCACGACAGGGGCTGGTTTTGCTCTTGTTGTCGGCATTGGTATCGTTGCCCTTAACTACGATAAATCGGTACATACTCAGAGAATAGGCACGCCTGTCGCAAGCTCTTCTTCTCCAGATATGGGGAGTGCGTCAGATTCATCAACCATAGCACTCACTGAGTCGAGCCATGACTTTGAGTCTCAAAGCGAGCGCATTGAAGCTCAGATGCTGGCAGAGCTGGACACGTTTAACCAAGATATTGCTGATGCTAAACGTCAGTTAGATGAAGAGACGGTGATAGCTCAATCTGAAGAAGAGTCCCCTGAATTGGTATTGGCTAAAGCGAGTATGATTTTGTCAGAGCTTGAGCAAGAGGGCATTGTATTCACCTACGACCCTGTATTACTGACTCCTGATACGCCGTCAACTCAAGTTCAAGCAATTGAAAAGCAAGTGATTGAGGTCGAAGACGATCTTATCGATATTGAACAACGATTTAACAATTTGGGTAACAACAAGGAGTCGTTATGATGAGAATTAAATCGAGCTTATGTATCGTTGCACTCTCTTGTTTCTCCCTCCCTTCTCTTTCCTCTTCTGTGGGGGAACTCAGTGGTAGTGCATTTGTTTCTCAAGGAAAATCAGGTTATCAAGTTGATTTGCAGTTACCGAGTGGCGTCAATGAGCTTGTCCCTTCTTTGTCTGTCAGTTATCAACAGGGCTCAGGGAATGGGCCACTAGGCTTAGGAGTGAGTTTGGATGGCTTATCTAGCATCACTCGCTGTAGCCGAAATGAACAAGATGATGATGTCAACAGTGGGCTCCGTTTTGATGATACCGATGTCTACTGTTTGGATGGCAAAAGGCTTTTCCTAGTCTCGGGGCAGTTAGGTAAAAATGGCAGTGAATACCGCACTAAGGGAGGTTGGCAAACTAAGGTAGTTGCAAACGGCAGCCTGACTTCGGGGCCTGATAGTTGGACGATTTATTCCGCAGATGGTTATGTGACCCGATACGGTTCAAGAGAAGACGCACAACTTACGGTTGATGGTCATGGGCTCGAATGGTTTATTTCTCAGCAATCTGACCGATTTAATAATGGTATCGACTATCGGTACCGAACTCACCAAGGTCAACATTATCTTGATAAAATCCAATACGCAGATGTAAGCCTTAACTTTAATTACGTCAATCGCCCTGATGTCCTCTCTTCCTATCGGTTTGGTCAGAAACAAACATTGGCACAAAAGCTCGATAATATTCAAATTAACCGCAGTGGTCATGCGCTTCGCCGCATTGAATTCACCTATGGTGAAGTGAACTCTCAAGGCATTGAACTGACACGTTTAAATAGCTTGCGAGTGTGTGGCTCGGATGAGGAATGTATGCCTGCTCATACCTTTGAGTGGGAAAGTAACCCTTATGCCGGTAGTGAGCCGGAGCAAAAAACGCTCTACCGCCTGGGTGAGTTTAAAGGCTTTGTTGCTGGCGACATCAATCGAGATGGTTTGAGTGATATTTGTTATTTAAAAGACGGCCTCTACTGTGGCTTGAATGAAGGTAATGGCCGTTATGGCAGTGCGGTGAAATGGAGCAGTGATTTCCAAGGTAGTGCATGGGAAGAAGCAGAAAACTACGCATCCATCAGCCTAATGGATATCGACGATGATAGTTTTCAGGATGTCTGTGCATTCAATGAAACGGGCTTTTTCTGCGCATTAAACCGCAATGGACGCTCGTTTGATTCTGGGCATTACTGGAGCCGAAATTATACGATTGATAAAGCGGTACGCCTATTGGATGCCAACAATGATGGATTGGTGGATGTTTGCCGCGTTGAATCGAACCGTGTGGTGTGTGCGAACAATACCGGAAGTGGCCTATCATCAGACTATGTGCTGATTAATCATGGTTATCCTTTAGAAAAAAGCTATGAATCTATGAAATTTCTTTTTCTAGATTTCACGCCAGAGCCTGTAAAAATGCCACAAAGCCAATTCATCGATATAAATAAAGATGGGTTTGCAGACCTTTGCGGGGTAAGGCTTGATGGTCACTTTTACTGCTCATTAGGCAAGAAGTCGGAAGGGAACCTGTCATTTGAAGCACCAGATCGCTGGGCTAATCAGTTGCCGATAGGTGGTCAATTGCCCTCAGATCCACAGCCTAATCTCGATCCATACTTTCAAGATGTGGCTAAGGTCGAACAACTTCAACGCACCATGAACTTGGTGGATATCAGTGGTGATGGTTTATCAGAACTGTGTTATCGAAGTGGGAATAACTATGTCTGTCATCAAAATACAGGCAAAGGTTTTGAAACTGCCACAACGCGTTTGGTTCTTGGACGCGACCACTTTGAAGTCTCTAACGATAGAGAAAATAATGTTGCCCAAGTTGAAGGCTCTATCATGCTATCTGATAGAAACAGCGATGGGCTAGCCGATTTCTGTTACATCGCTGGAGAGCGAGTGTATTGTGCCTACGGTAATGGCGATCGTTTTAATCAATCAACACTTCTCGCTACGATAAACGCAGACCTTGAACTTCTTGATGATGACATTACATATTCAGATAACTATGTAAAAAAAATCTTTGGTATTAAGACGACCATTTACTATTTGTATTCCAATAACATTTACGGCCCGTTTAAAAAAGGCGTGGATGCGAATGGCGATGGTCTACTTGGCGATTGTTACCGCTCTATCGATGGATTAACGTGTTTGTCTTATGAGTTTGAGCCATTAGCACTACTTAAATCTGTGACATCTGGCTTAGGGATAAAAAGTGAGTTCGAGTATGGCATGACAGGCGATGCTTCGGTGTTTCAAAATGCAGCCCCACCGCAAGGACTCATTGGCTTAACGCCAAACTTCAAAGTAGTGAAAGCCCTCAAGCAAGACAATGCTATTGGTGGCACTAATCGAACTGAATACCTCTATAAAGGTTATCACGCACATAAGGACAAGGGACTACTTGGATTTGGTGAAATCCAGACTCATGATGTTGAACGCAAAACGAAGTCGATTAGTACGACTGCGTACCACGGAGACTGGGTGCCTTATATCGCTAAAACCGAAACTAATATTAACAATCGCAAAGTAGCAGAAAGTCATTTTGTTTATCAAGATGTTAATGCACCTGTATCAGGTCAAACATGGCCTCAATTGGTCGAAACCAACCAGAAGGCGTGGGATTTATCCTCGAACCTGTTAACCGATACGACGACTCAATACCGTGGCTATGATGTGCTTAACTTCCCAGATACGATTACCAAAGTCATTGAAGATGGTGACGGAGGGCAATTCATTGAAACCACGACAACACGCTACCAACACGACACTCAGCGCTGGCTGATTGGTAAACCAACTAATATCAATGTCACTAAATCGAACCGTCACGACTCCCAAGTAAGGCGTACCTCTTTCTCTTATGATGCTGATACTGGCGCATTAGTTGAACAAACTTTAGAGCCCGGACATGCATTGGCATTAACGACTCGATTTGGTTATAGCCCTAAAGGGTTTAGAACCTCAGAGCAAACCACGGGAAGTGGTGAAACCAGACAATCGGCAACGGCTTACGATGTCTATGGACGAGTGACCAGACACACAAACGCACTCGGTCATACTGTGAGCACCACCTATGACAACCAATGTGGTCTGCCGCAGAGCATTACCGATGCGAATGGTTTGGTCACACGCTTTGAGTATGATGATTATTGTCGCGAAGTGAAGAAAACACTTCCTGACGGCAATTGGGTTGCGCAGGTGTATGAGTGGAGCGATGGTGCTGATGCAGGGTTAGACCAGCATGGATTAACCCTCGGTGACCGCAGTGTCTTTATGGTCACGACACAAACCTCGCAAGGCGGGCTGTCAACGACGTATTTCGATGGATTAGGCCGAGAAGTTCGCACGACACAACTCAATGGTGATGGTAAAACGGTTATTGTCGATATCGCTTATGATGCCAAGGGGCAAAAAGTGGGCGAAACCATGCCTTACTTTGAGGGCGACTTCGCTGGCGATGCGACTTTCTGGTTGCAAACCGCTTATGATGATTTAGGTCGCCCAATTAGGCAAACCCAGCCTACAGAAGATGTTGGTGACCTAGTATCCACAACGTACTATCAAGGCTTAACCGCGACAATAACTGGTCCTGGTCAGTTTGAAAAAGTCGAGCAAACCAATGGCCTAGGTCAGACGGTTCAAATTACTGAAAATGGGCAATCGACGGTTCGCTATACCTATGACGCAGTAGGGAACCTAACAAAAACCGATACCAATGGTTTGGTGACGGAGCTGACTTATAACCAGCTAGGTTATAAAACTCAAATGAACGACCCTGCAATGGGCGTGTGGACGTACGGACATAACGCTTGGGGCGAGCTTGTTTGGCAACAAGATGCTAAGGGGCAACACACCACCTTTACTTATGATGCACTTGGCCGAAAAACGGGTGAAACTCGTCCTGATGGAGTGAATCAGTGGCAATATGACCAAGTCTTGAAAGGTGGCCTTGATGTCGCAAGTAGTGATAACAGCAATCGCAGCTACACATACGATGCCCTCGGTCGAACAGAGTCTATGACCTTAACAATTGATGGCTCCAGTTACACCACTCAGTATGAGTACAATGAGCAAGGCCGACTAAGTCGAGTGATTTTCCCATCGGGTATGAATCTGGATAAAGATTATGATGTCAATGGCCTACTCAAACGAATGAGTATTCCCTACTCAGACATTTGGGATAGCCAATATTTGCAAATTGAAACTGCGCTGATGGAAACCTCAGAGCGCATCATGGAACTTGAGGCACAGGCCTACGAGCTAGAGCAAAGCGCCCAATTTTACATTGAAGAATCTGAACGTCTTCGCCAAGCCGCAGAGCAGTTATTTGCACAAAGTGCTAGCTATCAAAACACGGCGAATCAGCTAAGCGCCAGTGCACAGTCTTTGTTTAGAAGTGCAAGTATTAATATTCAGAGAGCAAATAGGTATCGTGCCAAAGCTAATTACTATTGGTCAGCGTATAGTGGGACAATATTCAATCATTACAAGACTCAAAACGGTTATGCGTATTATAAATATGATCGCTGTCTGAAGAAAGACTGGAAAGGAAACTGTAAAACCCGAAAAGTGTATACAGAGAGGGTACCTCTGTGGATGGTTCAGAATAATTTTTGTTGGCCTTCTAGTGGCAAGTTAAAAGCAGGTTGTTTTGTAGGGCCTTCTTCATCGGTTAACTTAACGCAAGTCTATAAACGTTGGGCTGACCATTATTATGCCATTGCGAATCGCCAGCGTGCGCAAGCAAATCAGAAACAAAGCCAAGCGAATCATTACCAAGCGTTATCTGATAACGCAGAAGCTAGGGCGGATGAGCTGATTACGCAAGCTCAGAGCTATGCGTCTCTTGCAAGAACGCAAACCGACCTTTTATCTGACTTAACGGATGAGCTGGATGATTTAGTGGTGGCTGAGGCAGAGCTTCAAGAAATCATGGATCAGCGTCTTGAGGATGAAACGGCTGAAATTGTTTGGGTGGCGACCAGCCGTGATAACTTCGGTCGAATCGGTGGTGAACTGTTTGGTAATGGTCTACTAACTCGACGTGATATTGACCGCTCTCGTGGTACGGTCCAACGCATCACTACAGGCATGGGCGATACCTATCTGCGTGATATCAATTATACCTATGACGAGCGCAGTAATGTGTTAAGTAAAGTGAGTGCGATACGCAATCAATCTGAATACTACCAGTATGATGACTTTGACCGTCTAACGCAGTGGAACTTCAGCGATAACAAGAGTGTCTCCTCTATTGAGCGCGACTATCGTTACGATGTCTATGGCAACTTGACGTATAAAACCGATCAAGGTGACTTTGAAGTCAATCCAAATGGTCAGTTAACGAACGGATATACCTATGATGCCAACGGCAACATGCTGGCAGGTCGTGGCCGTACACTTGCTTGGAACTCGTTTAACAAAGCTAGACATATCAACGACAATGGCAATATCGTGCAATATCAGTATGGCAGTGAACGTGAACGTGTGAAACAAACCGCGAATGGCGTGACGACATACTACATTAGTCCTGAATATCAGCTTGAATTATCAACGGATAACAGTGGTAAGACCGTGACAATAATGCGTCACCGCTTCCTTGCCGATAACCAAGCGGTTGCAGAGCATGTCAAAACGTTAATTGGCAGCGAAAAACAAATTGACCGCACAGCTTATTTCCATCGTGATGCTCTCGGTACGGCTGACCTCATTACAGACCCGAACGGGCAAGTGCAGATTGAGCGTGGCTATACGCCATTTGGTGAGCTACTCGCCTCTGCTGAGTTGCAAGCAACCCCAATGTTTACCAACGCAGAAATGCGCGGCTTTACTGGGCATGAAAATGTTGGCAATAGCAGTGGTCTTATTAATATGAACGCGCGTTTGTATGACCCTGTGATTGGTCGTTTCTTAAGTGCCGATACGTTCGTGCCAGAGCCGAGCTTTAGCCAAAGTTACAACCGCTATGCTTACGTCTATAACAACCCGTTGAAATATACTGACCCAACAGGGCACTGGGTGTGGTGGGCTGCTGCGATGGCGTTCTTTGTGGTGAGTCAAACCTTTGAAAACCCAGCAATCCAAATGGCTGGCATGGTGGTCGGTGCAATTGCGATTGGTTATGCCGCTTCAGGGTTATATGCTGGATTGCAACCCATAGCACAAGCAGCTGCGAGTGGTGCGACCGCTTCATTCTCAACAACCTATATCACTACTGGGGATTTTGACGATTCTCTTCAGGCGGGAATAATAGGCGGTTTGTCTGCGGGAATCACTTATGGGGTAGCGCATGGAGCGACGGGTGGAACGAGTCCGTTTGGAGCGGCTTTACCCCTCGCTCATGGTGTGGTTCAAGGTGGTTTCCATGAATTGCAAGGTGGTAGCTTCAAGCAAGGCTTTATCAGCGGTGTCATTGGTAAGCTTGGTGGGGGAATTGTTCATAACAATGTTCAAACGCAAACTCTTCAAGCTGGAGGTATGATTATTGTGTCAGGTATAGCGGCCGCAGCAAGTGGTGCCAATAGCCGAGATGCGGTGATGCGTTCTGCTGTTAGTGTGATTACTGTTTACTTGTACAATGACTTACGTGGTATGAATGGTATCGCGAAAATGAGTGAAGCAAATACAATCATAAAAGAAGTTAATGATGCTGCTACAAAAGACAGTGTAGAGTTCTTTAAAAAAGAAGGCCCGGCTCTAGCAGTTGACTCTTTAACTGTTACAGTGGGAAGCATTGATTGTATTGCTGGCACTAAAATTGGGTGTGCACCAGCACTATGGGCGGCTGCTAGTATTGACGCTAGATGGAACCAACAACCACATATTGTTGAGCAGGGGTTAACTCAAATGAATGTTCCTTATGCTTCTGAGTTAACAAACTTAATCGGTTTGGGGTTGTCCGTGCAGGGTACAATAAACTTTATGCAAGGTTATACAACATTAGATAACACCATTGATGCGGTGGGAACTGGGGTAATTCTTTATGAGAGCAGCCATAAGCCTTAGAGGTTTGGCAATATATGTTATGTTCGCAGCAACTTGGTTTTTTTTTACAACATATAAAACAAACGGAACTGAATTAACTGTAGATACTAAGCTGGTTTTTTTAGGAGAAGACAGCGAACGATTCGGTGGGGTGTCTTTATATTATCAAACGGTAAAGGGAATCAAGTTAAGAGTTAGAGTGAATAGAGAAAGCTATTTGGCATTAATGAGCTCAGATATCACAGATAAACGTTTGTGCAGCGTTGTTTATTTTAAGAACGAAAGCTTTGTTTTTAATGAATATCAGAGTGTGAAGTCGATTCAATGTGATGGGCGCAATCTCTACCCTCTTTCTGAGTAATAATAGATTATGTTATGAAATTATACTATGTGTCAGTTTTAATGCTAGTTACAGGTTGTGGTGGTGGTAGCTCTGCCACCTCAAATCCAGACTCAAATGTATCTCGTTACAGTAGTGATTATGCTGCATCTGATTTACACGTGTTCTTCACACTATCAGCAACAAGCACCTCCAATGCTGAGGTTTATGGGTATGTGCAAGATACCTCGTTCAACTAAGTTGCAATTAATGGAAATAACAGCATGAAGTTCTTGATATTAATATAATCGTGAGTAATGGAGACGCTGAATAAATAAATCAATAACTACTTCCGGTTTGAAAAAATAGACTTTCCATATATTAAATAGGATGTAACTTTTATGAAAATATTATTATTACCTTTAATTATTTTTTCCTCAACGCTATTAGCACAAGAGGTGGCAAGTGATGATAAAACCAATAAAGAATATACTTACTTAGGGGCAACATACAACGGTACAACTGATCTGGATGTTCTTTCAAATACGTTAGAGTTAGGGCCGGGGTTTTCTCTGAGTTTTGGGCATGTATGGACAGTCAGTGAGAAGTTTAATGTAAGCTTCGAAGGAGAGTATTTTGACATGGGAGATATAGAACGTTATTCATCTTACAGAGGAAATTATGCAAGATCTGAGGTTAGTGTTTCTTCTTTGTCAGTAAATATTAGACCAATTTACAAACCAATGAATAACGGTTTTTACATCGCCGCAGTCGCTGGTATTGGCCAATATAAAATAGATGCTAGTGTTGATAGTAACATCCTTCCTTCAGGAAGTGGTGACTCTACAGATTTAGGGCACAGCTTAGGAGTTGAGTTAGGGTATGAATTTGAGAGGTTCGTCTTAAACTTAGGGTATCGCATGATGTATACGGCACCTGATGATATTGCAGTGAACCTTTCAACGGTTAGCTTTGGTGGACGATATAAATTCTAAACCATATAGTTCAGTAACATATCTTTAACTTGAACGATACTCAAGCTCAAGCAATTAACCTAAATGCTTGAGCTATAACTTTTAAGCCGTAAAACTGTGTGTAAGCTAAATAACGACTATACCCAATCAACTTGAAAATGCAGGCTTGAGTACCTGAAAATTATCATTGATTCGAGACGTCAGTGAACCTGCGATCTCTGGAAGAGTCACAGTAAAAAATTGATCGATGGCTTCCTTGAAGTCTCGTTTATTTTTGAAGTAAACGTTATTCCTCGACTGCTCGTTCATTACCTTCCAAAGCCGCTCAATTGGGTTGAGGTTTGGACTGTAAGGTGGAAGATAATGTAGTTCGATATTTAGGACAAACGCTGCATCTTTGACTAAGTCACTGCGGTGATATCCCGCACCATCTAAGATG
>NZ_QEWN01000126.1 GCF_006124995.1 Vibrio sp. Hep-1b-8 | reverse complement strand
TTAACAGGTTTGTAGGTTAAATCAGTTTTGCTTTTCTCATATCGATTGCCAGACTACCGGCGGCACCACGGATGATACCATCACGGTACTGGTTAGCATGCCGTTTAACTGGCAAGCCTCAAAGTATCAACAACTGGTGCTATATAGCGTCAGGTAAAAAACAAGGTGATTTAACCGTAGAGCCTGCGCCAAAAGAATTTGGCACTCGTATTATTGAAGTGAGAATAGACCAATGAAGAATAACCAAAGTATAGAGTTTGTAGAGGAACAACTTTATAACGCTGATGTAGCCTACTCTTGGGAGCACAAAGGATTGGGTGGCAAATACGAACACCTGTGGAGGTGGGGAGTGGCGTTCTTTGTCAACTATTCAATATTTGTTTTTTTTTGGTTTATTCTTGAAGATTTTACTGTAGACACCC
Organism: Vibrio sp. Hep-1b-8; assembly: GCF_006124995.1. GTDB lineage: Bacteria > Pseudomonadota > Gammaproteobacteria > Enterobacterales > Vibrionaceae > Vibrio. The sequence continues at coordinate 2,887 of NZ_QEWN01000126.1, read as the reverse complement.
CCATGTTTTGGGTGGCTTTTGTTTTGATGACGATGATGATGTTGATGACAAGGTATCTATATTTACCTGATAAACATCGCTGTTATCACCTAACTGCACAGGGTATTCGTTACACAGAACAAGATATGATCCCAGAGGTGGCTTATAAAATCGTGCGTGGTTTTGCGTGGGTGGGGATTGCGGTGTGTGTTATTGCGGTTTTGTTACTTGGCCCCTTGGCGCTTGTCGGTGCTGGGGCATTTGCACTGATGTCATTTGGGATGACCAATTTTCAGCCAACGGTACTAAAACACGAAATCTTCTTCTCTGACAGTCCAATTCTATTTAACGTAGTGAAAGATACTATGTTTAGAATTGACAGTCATACCGCCACCGAGTATTGCTGCCGTAGAGATTTTTACTGTTCGTCTATAGAAGAAAAACAAAAAATCATCACCCTAATCCTAGAGAGTCAAAAAGATATCGAGTATGTGGAACTAGCAAAATTGAACGATATGTTTAAACACCCTATTTTTATTCAAGACTAGAAGAATGCAAGTTGAACTCTATTAACAGGTTTGTAGGTTAAATCAGTTTTGCTTTTCTCATATCGATTGCCAGACTACCGGCGGCACCACGGATGATACCATCACGGTACTGGTTAGCATGCCGTTTAACTGGCAAGCCTCAAAGTATCAACAACTGGGCTATATAGCGTCAGGTAAAAAACAAGGTGATTTAACCGTAGAGCCTGCGCCAAAAGAATTTGGCACTCGTATTATTGAAGTGAGAATAGACCAATGAAGAATAACCAAAGCATAGAGTCTCTAAAGGAACAACTTTATAACGCTGATGTAGCCTACTCTTGGGAGCACAAAGGATTGGGTGGCAAATACGAACACCTGTGGAGGTGGGGAGTGGCGTTCTTTGTCAACTATTCAATATTTGTTTTTTTTTGGTTTATTCTTGAAGATTTTACTGTAGACACCCCCATGTTTTGGGTGGCTTTTGTTTTGATGACGATGATGATGTTGATGACAAGGTATCTATATTTACCTGATAAACATCGCTGTTATCACCTAACTGCACAGGGTATTCGTTACACAGAACAAGATATGATCCCAGAGGTGGCTTATAAAATCGTGCGTGGTTTTGCGTGGGTGGGGATTGCGGTGTGTGTTATTGCGGTTTTGTTACTTGGCCCCTTGGCGCTTGTCGGTGCTGGGGCATTTGCACTGATGTCATTTGGGATGACCAATTTTCAGCCAACGGTACTAAAACACGAAATCTTCTTCTCTGACAGTCCAATTCTATTTAACGTAGTGAAAGATACTATGTTTAGAATTGACAGTCATACCGCCACCGAGTATTGCTGCCGTAGAGATTTTTACTGTTCGTCTATAGAAGAAAAACAAAAAATCATCACCCTAATCCTAGAGAGTCAAAAAGATATCGAGTATGTGGAACTAGCAAAATTGAACGATATGTTTAAACACCCTATTTTTATTCAAGACTAGAAGAATGCAAGTTGAACTCTATTAACAGGTTTGTAGGTTAAATCAGTTTTGCTTTTCTCATATCGATTGCCAGACTACCGGCGGCACCACGGATGATACCATCACGGTACTGGTTAGCATGCCGTTTAACTGGCAAGCCTCAAAGTATCAACAACTGGGCTATATAGCGTCAGGTAAAAAACAAGGTGATTTAACCGTAGAGCCTGCGCCAAAAGAATTTGGCACTCGTATTATTGAAGTGAGAATAGACCAATGAAGAATAACCAAAGCATAGAGTCTCTAAAGGAACAACTTTATAACGCTGATGTAGCCTACTCTTGGGAGCACAAAGGATTGGGTGGCAAATACGAACACCTGTGGAGGTGGGGAGTGGCGTTCTTTGTCAACTATTCAATATTTGTTTTTTTTTGGTTTATTCTTGAAGATTTTACTGTAGACACCCCCATGTTTTGGGTGGCTTTTGTTTTGATGACGATGACGATGATGATGTTGATGACAAGGTATCTATATTTACCTGATAAACATCGCTGTTATCACCTAACTGCACAGGGTATTCGTTACACAGAACAAGATATGATCCCAGAGGTGGCTTATAAAATCGTGCGTGGTTTTGCTTGGGTGGGGATTGCGGTGTGTGTTATTGCGGTTTTGTTACTTGGCCCCTTGGCGCTTGTCGGTGCTGGGGCATTTGCACTGATGTCATTTGGGATGACCAATTTTCAGCCAACCGTTGATAAGTCTTATGTGCTTATAGATGATCGCAGTGTCGTGTTTAATCTAACTCATGACTCAGTGCTGTCATTTGGAAGCCCTAATCGAGAAACATTAGACTATACCCAATCAACTTGAAAATGCAGGCTTGAGTACCTGAAAATTATCATTGATTCGAGACGTCAGTGAACCTGCGATCTCTGGAAGAGTCACAGTAAAAAATTGATCGATGGCTTCCTTGAAGTCTCGTTTATTTTTGAAGTAAACGTTATTCCTCGACTGCTCGTTCATTACCTTCCAAAGCCGCTCAATTGGGTTGAGGTTTGGACTGTAAGGTGGAAGATAATGTAGTTCGATATTTAGGACAAACGCTGCATCTTTGACTAAGTCACTGCGGTGATATCCCGCACCATCTAAGATGATATGAAGCTTATGGGCTAATGGATAACTCTCTCTTAACTTACAGAAAAAGCGAACAATATTTTCACTGTTAATACTCTCGTAATCGTGAACGATGGTGGCACCAATATCTGACAGGTTTAGTGCGCCAATAATGTTCAATCGGCTACGATTGCCCGTTGTTTCAATCACTTTAGCCTGACCAGTACGTATCCAGCCATGAGATATTTTTGTTAATAAGGTTGGGTGAACTGCATCGATAAAGACTATCGATTCATCCT
>NZ_QEWN01000125.1 GCF_006124995.1 Vibrio sp. Hep-1b-8 | reverse complement strand
GGCGAGAGGCGAGAGGCGAGAGGCGAGAGGCGAGAGGCGAGAGGCGAGAGGCGAGAGGCGAGAGGCGAGAGGCGAGAGGCGAGAGGCGAGAGGCGAGAGGCGAGAGGCGAGAGGCGAGAGGCGAGAATATTATCTCTTCCAGGGAACAAGTTCTGTCAACACGTTCTTTCAGCATTCTGACCACACCCACCTCCAGAAGGACGAAGTCCGTTCCAGCTATCCATAAGCGAAGCGATCCATAGGGCGCAGCCCGTTCCAAAATCCAGCAGCGAAGCGTTCCAGTTATCTCGAAGGACGAAATCCGTTCTAAATTCTCGTAGGGCGAAGCCCGCTCTCGGAGCGAATGTAAACCTCCCCTAAACTAGTGGCATACCATTTTAGAGTTCTTCGGCTTAGACTGAGCATAGAAGGAGAACCCGCGATGAAAAAATCACGTTACTCAGAAACACAAATCGTCAAAATCTTAAAAGAAGTGGAAGTGGGTCGTAAGGTCAATGAAGTGTGCCGTGAATACGGCATTTCAGATGCCACCTACTACAACTGGAAAGCAAAATACGGTGGGATGGAAGCCTCTGAAGTCAAACGCCTTAAAGACTTAGAAGAGGAGAATCGTCGCTTGAAAGCCATGTTTGCTGAGTTGAGCTTAGAGC
>NZ_QEWN01000124.1 GCF_006124995.1 Vibrio sp. Hep-1b-8 | reverse complement strand
CTCGTTCGCCTGAGCCGCTTAATGTGCCTATGGTAGCTAACCAGTGTTGGTCGATTGACTTTATGAGTGACAGCTTACAGTGCGGACGTCGATTTAGAACCTTCAACGTAGTGGATGACTTCAATCGTGAAGCACTCGCTATCGAAGTGGATTTAAGCCTCCCAGCGCAACGAGTGGTTCGAGTGCTTGAACGAATCATTGCATGGCGAGGTTATCCAGAAAAGTTGCGAATGGATAATGGCCCAGAGTTCATCTCTGTGACGCTTGCGACTTGGGCTGAGGAGCATGATATCAAGCTGGAATTTATCCAGCCAGGCAAACCGACTCAGAACTCCTATGTCGAACGATTTAACCGTACGTATCGCACAGAGATCCTCGATATGTATGTGTTCAGAACCTTGAATGAAGTGCGTGAGCTAACAGAAAACTGGATACGAGAATACAACGAAGAACGTCCCCATGATGCCCTCAACGATCTGACACCATGGGAATATTTAATGAAGAATGAACAAACCGAAACCTCTAATTATGGGCGCAACTAATTAGGGGAGGTTTACACAACCATCACGTAATTGCCTTAACGTATACTGACGCTGCTTTGGGGCAAATCGACCTTGCCACTGGGTATCGGTGGTAGGCAGTGGGTGAAGTGGTTGGCCTTGTTCATTAATATCGTCCAAGGCGTAACGGACAGGGATGATACCTATGTCATTGCGTCGCATATGACACTGACCCACCGCACTCTTTGCCTTGCGGGTTGATCCACATTTAGCCGCTTTATTGGGGGTACTCATATTTAGCTCTCCCTGAATTGGTTAGCAATCTGCTCGGCTAAGCTCGCCGCTTGAGCAATACGTTGTGATGAGGTGTGTGATGACGGTTGTTCGATAAGTTGAGTGAGATTTGGGTAGGTATTCTTTAGCAACGCCTGTTCGCCTACATAACCGAGAATATTGAAGTAATAGAGTAAGTCTTGCTCTGTCTCAAAACCTTTGGCATAAGCGCTATCCATTTGGCTACAAACCCAGTTTCTTAAGTCGTTAATCTGCTGACAACGCTCAGGAAACCAACGCTGCATGTGAGCAATCAATGTATTGGGCAGTGAATTTTGCCATGGGATGAGCGAGAGTCTTCGCCACTGTTCGTCTGTAAGTTTCAGCGATTGATGGGGTATTTCTGGCGGTATCACAAAAGGATTTTCCAGCCTTTGCCACTGCCCTGCTTGGTGAATCCAAGCTTTGTTCATCGGCTGCCATAACATGGAACATTGAGTATCCAATAAAACATAGGCTGCATTGCTGTCAGCAAAACGAAAAAATCCGGGATTACCACTTGGCATTTCAACCATAATTAGTCGCCGTAAAGCTTTCGCTGCATCACTTAATGATAAATCTGAAGAGAAAAAGTATCCCCATTGAAACTGGTTGAGGTCAAAAAACCAGTGTTGAACCTCTGGGGTCGCTTTCACCAGCCTCGGAGAAACACTCAATAGCTGATTATAAGGGGGATACAAAAAAATCGGTTCTTGTTCCATTACCCCAGGTAGCTGATAAAGCTGCCTTTCTAGGTCAGGAATGCAAGCACCTTCCACCAAAAGAAATAGTTGCTCTGATTTTGACAATTCAAATAATGGCTTCATTGCGTATTACTCTGGCTGACGTAGATAATATCTTCTCTATTAAACCGAGAATAACGACCGCTCAATAAGCAAGCAATGGCACATTGAAAAATTACTCATTTTCTGACTTAAAAAGAAAAACTAGGCAAAAAATGTCGAAGTAAGATCACTTTTTCTCTATCTATGCGAGCGAGAGAAGATTTGAGCCGTTCTTGAACCATTTCCAATGCCACTTTTTCAGGAGGTCGAGAAATTGCTTTTCTTAATTGGCAATAAATCGTATTTGGACAGAAATGAGCTAGCCACACTAACTTAGCCCGTAACTTCTAACCATAATGATGTCAATAACCATTATTAATAAAAGCAGACTATGTTTGATTCGACGGACTGGAGCATACTGAAAGAGTCGGCGACCTCCCGGGATGGTAAAGCTCACTTAGTAAAACTCCCCACTCTAGATATCAGGCGATGGCGCTTATGATACAAGGAATTGCCATAATGCCATACGGCTCAAGCGATCGGTTCCGCTTATCCCACCACGAGAAGGGGCAGCCTTCTGGGAGCAAGGACACCCTCGCAATTTAGCCGTAGGTTGTCAGAAGCTGTACGGTTCCACCAATAAGTGGAAAAAGCGCTATGGCTACCATATCTTTTCATCGAATTAAGAATCAAAGCGGAGAGAAGGTTAATCGGCGGCGATTAACCTTCTCTCGAATTAGGAACCATGAGAGTTACCTCTTGTTTGTCTTTGATCACAGATTCAACACCTTTAATCAAAGTAGATAACTCCCTTCTTTCCAAATTGAAGTGTCAGATTTAGTCAGCACTAATACATTTGATCATCCTCATGTAACTATAACCACGCTACATTGATTTATCTAACACCTAATTTAAACGCCAGTGATCAGAGAAACCATCTGCGTTTGTGTCACCGTACCAGTGTTGAATAGGCTCGATCCAACCCGTGGAGGCATCAAATAACACTCCATCATTTGCTTGGGGCTTGCTCGCTAAGACGCCGTTACGATTAATCAAATCACTAATGGGATGTAGAGGATTCGAACCATTGAGATACTCAAAGCCATCGCTAACGCCATCTCCATCGGTATCCCATTTTGCTGGATCTAAGCATTGTTTTAAGTTGCGTCCTAAAGGGGCTGTGTAATCACATGATGCAATTTCTTCTGCATCAGATAACCCGTCACCATCTCTATCGAGATTTGGATAAAAACTAGAATCAAATGTATATCGGTCTAGTTCGTCTTGTACTTCTGAGGCATTACCTCCAAAGGCTTCATCCCCCCACGCGACTACTTTGCCATTTTTGGTAAGTGCTACGAACGCCCCAGTGCTAGAAGTCAAAGAAATAACGTTTTCTAATGACGCTGATACTGATGAGCTATCACCACCAGTAGTTTGGTCTCCCCAAGTAACTACAGTACCATCCTGTTTCAGTGCAGCGAAAGAACGCTGAGTAGAGTTTATAGACACAACGTTATTCAATGAAGACGAAACAGATGCGCTATCACCTCCGTGGGAAGCCATACCCCAAGTAATGACGGTACCGTCCTGTTTTAGTGCTGCGAAAGCGGCCCCATTTGAGGTTATAGAAACTATGTTATTTAACAACGCTGATACAGATGAGCTATCGCCCCCAAAAGTTTTTGACCCCCAAGTGACGACATTGCCGTCTTTGGTTAAGGCCGCGAATGCATGATCACTAGTGCTAATAGAAACTACATTTTCAAGCAACGTTGATACAGGTGAACTATCACCACCAGAACCTTCGTCTCCCCATGTGATGACCTTACCATCTTTGTTTATCGCTGCAAATGCTGTCTGACCAGCAGTGATGGATACAATATTATTCAGATCAGATGATACAGCCGTACTATCAGCACCGGAATATTTGCTTCCCCAAGTAACGACTTTTCCATCAGAGGTTAGACCAGCAAATGCACCTATAGTCGCACTTACCGAGATTATGTTATCCACTGTTACTGAAGAACTATCACCACCAGTGAGTGGTTCACCCCAAGAGATAACTTTCCCGTCTTTGGTAAGAGCAGTGAAAGATGATGATGTGGAGTGAATTGAAACAACATTTTCGAGAAGTGCAGATACTGATGAACTATCTCCACCATGTATATCTTTTCCCCAAGTAACGACTTTTCCATCTTTGGTTAAGGCAGCAAAAGTTTTAGTATTTGAGCTAATAGATACAATATTTTTTAAGGATGCAGATACAGCGGAACTATCGTTGCCGAAAGTGTCGCTACCCCAAGTAAGGACATTTCCATCTTTGGTTAAGCCAGCAAAAGCTGATTGGTTAGGAGTAATAGAGATAATGTCTTTTAATGAAGCAGAGTCAGCAGAGCTATCACTACCGAATACATCCGTCCAAGTGATTACTTTTCCTTCGTTGGTCAATGCGGCGAAAGCAAGGTCATGTGAATATATCTCTTTAATGTAAGCTCTTGGTTTTCGAGAAGGGATTTGCACTAATCCATTGCCGGGATCACTACTTTCGGTAATTACGTCATATTTTGAATCAGAAAATGCGCCTTCATCATTACATCCTGCTAATACAGCTGTTGCTAGGGAGATGCCAATTAAGCTAAGTTTTATTTTTTTCATTATTGTTCTCTTTCAATGGTGTAATCAATTTCAACACGACGATTTTTGGCACGTCCTGCATCTGTATTATTGGATTCAACTGGTTGGCTTTCTCCTTTACCTTCTACAACAACTAGATTTGAATCGATCCCCTTTTGAATCAAGTAATTAGCTACAGACTGAGCGCGTTTAACCGATAACGCCGTATTTACTTGTTCAGAACCAATTGAGTCGGTATGACCTGTAATGACGATGTCACTTGCTTTACGTTGTTTTAACGAGGAACTTAAGTTATTCAATGAAAGCTGTGCTTTAGTCGATAGCTCTTTTGAATTGAATGCAAATAATGTCGATGAGCCACTCTCACTGATAGTTACTTTTTTTACCTCTAAAGGTTTTTGTGTCTCAACCGTTTTTTCTGGCTCGAACGAGACAGCTTGTCGTTCAGGGCCTGTGTATTTGTCTCTGTTTGCGAATGAATAAACAAGATTCAAAGTAACCATGTGACTATCATAATAAAGTGTGGAGTTATCTCCGATTTTGTCAGTATATTGATATCCCATTTCGTAACTTAGTTGAGGATATTCTGATTGCAAAATGATACCAGTGCTAAAAGAAGGAGATAGTCCATCAGCATATAATGGACCGTTGCGAGAGGACTCCATATCCCAATATGTTGCCCCTATTTTGCCAAACAAAGCCCAGTCATTGTTCAATGAGTAATCGTATCTTAGGCCTAAATCTATAAACTGTGTTTGTACTATTACATTAGTTTCTTTTGACTCTAAATCTGATTGCCAAAGATAGCCGCCATCAACGGAGAATCCATTGGCAATAGGAAGATTGCCTGTTACGCCTAAAACTATGCCATCAGGTTGTGAAGAGATAGATTCATCTTGTGCAACCTGATACCCGGTTTTTAAGCCTAATTTAAAGTTAGTATCTGTTTGTTCGGCTTTCGCATTCCAAGGAACACATACAAAAGCGATAGACAGCGCGAGTTTTCTAAATTGAGTATTCATTTTTGCTCACTTAATTAGGTCAAGTTAGTTTAAACCTAACAATTGGCTGCTTTACAAAGCACAGTCGTTAGTGCTAAATCGACTAGCTAGTTGTTAGTATTTTTTGTTGTATTAGAGTTTTCAATTTATATTAAGTTACTATTTGTAAGGCAAGGCCTACAAACAAACAATCAATGCAACTTAAAGAAATTCATCTGTTGGATAAATATGTTAGCCATCTTCATTTCAATGAGAAAATAAAAAGATCAAAAAAAATAAAAAAACCATAGAAAACAAGGATATAATCTGACCTTTCAGTTATTTTTTAACTTGTTTTCAATTTGATAATTACGAATTAGAACAAGTTTGAAGTGGTCGCTAATATAGCTTTCCAAATATCTCTCTTGACGAAAGATATATACACTTACAATATTTGTAGGAATTATCCTATTTAATATCTTTGGAAAAGCGAGCCGTTTTAGTAATTGGGCTATGTGGCTTTTTTCCTAATTCAAGGGGCTTTGATGTGATGGACGCACCTCCCTTATAGCATTGTTGTACGGCGTTGTTGTTCAAATAATCTTCGAGGAAGCCCAGTCCCAAGGGCTTTGCCCCGTTTAATTGACCGCTGCTCTAACAGGCATACCGAGTTCATCGCTTTTACCCCAGCGAGTGCTTCACCAATTTGGGCCTTGTAATCACGTAGAGTCAATTTAGGGCTTTGAGTTGCTTGTAGCGATACATCCCGGTCTCTGACAGTGAACGTTGATGATAGTCATTGTCTTTTTTCCATTGTTTCAACTCACCGTTTTTCAATGCCTAGACGGCATCATTCCGTAGATGCCCATCTGCCCAGTATCCCGCATTTGAACGAGGCACAATGGTGGGTTTCGCCCCTTTTCGTTGCAGTACCCTATGACATTCTTTTGTGTCGTAAGCGCCGTGTCTGGAGAAAGTTGCATTTATCGGTTGATACCGACACACATGAAATCATTGCTGCTAAGTTTAGTTTATCGAATGTGAGCGATGGTGAAGTGCGGCATAATTTGCTCAGACAGCCTCGACGAAAAATCGCAAAGACATCTGGCGATGGTGCTTATAACACAAGGTTGTGCTACGAAGTCATTCGCATCAAGCGAGCCGCTCCGCTCATTCCGCCGAGGGAAGGCGCAGCCCTCTGGAAGCGAGGTCATCCTCGCAATCTAGCGGTCGGGTGTCAGAAACTCTATGGTTCAAATAAGCATTGGAAAAAGAAGTACGGCTACCATAAACGTTTGCTCTCAGAGACAGCGATGTTCCGAGTGAAGAAACTGCTTGGTGGGACATTAAGCTTAAGAAATTACAATGCTGAGGTTGGTGAGACTTATGCCATGATAAAAGCGTTAAACAAGCTCACAAGACTAGGTATGCCCGAAACGATGTTGAGCGCCTAACAATCAGTCATGTTAGGCGTGTTTTTAACTGAAATCGAATTAGGAAACAAAGCCCTTACGACGCCAAAGGGCAATACCACTCAATATAAGTAGTCCAAACCAACTGTTTGTCCCACCACTGTTTGTCCCACCACCTGAGTCTCCACCCGAGCTATTTGCGTTTATCGAATTGAGGTAACTGATTCGCTGCGCATCGTTGACCGTCACTTTTGGCTTTTCCGAACCATTAAGCACTGAACTTATCCAGGCCCGATGGTCTGATACTTCTGTAAATATTGAATTGGCAATCAAACTCATATCACCACAAGTCGTTGGACCATAACTGGTAATGCCTACCTGCTTGTTGTTCCAGAATAACGGGCCACCGGAATCCCCCTGACAGGTTGCATTATCACGACCATTTTGGCTTGACGCTCCGTCCATGCATAAATTCGCTGACGTATCGACATTGTATAAATTACAGTTCGAATTGCTAACGTAGCGCAGCTGAGTTTCCTGAAGAGCCTCGCTAACGTCACGACCAGACTGGGTATTACCATGACCAACCGCGAGGAAAGGTTCACCAGAACGGCTGCCTCGATAGACGGTAGCATCGGCACTGTTTGCGAGATCGGCGTAATTGGATACGACGGTAATGGGCTGGGACAGTTTCAAAATAGCAATATCATTGGCTAAAGTATCGCTGTTGTAGCTGTCTGGGTAATAATATTCACTCACCATCACTCGCTGTGTGATAGCGTAAGGGAAGTCAGATTCATTCTGAAGTTGAGGGACGACTGAGGTAAACAGCTGGGTATCCGTATTGTCATAAATACAGTGCGCTGCCGTAAGCACATAGTACTGCGTTAACAGCGTGGCACCACAGTACGGCGACGCACCATATATACGATCATAATCGATACGATCGTACATGAGACTCGTAAAAGAGGGATACTTGACTGCACTAATATCACTACCATTTACTACATATGGCGTAATTTCAACACTTGTATAGGCGTTGGTTACATATAAACTAGAAAGTAAAACAGCTAACTTTCGAATCACAACTCGCTCTCCATAGCTAGAAGTCGACCCCAATGACTGGACACATAAGCGAATTTCTTAAGTGATTGAACCAGCTTATGCAGCGTATCTTTGCCTACCGAAGTAGTCTTCATCAGGAGTGAGGTCGTTAAGCCCCTGATGGTTACACTGTCTATTATCAAACACCATGTTGTTACCGATTTCAAGCTCGGCTTCACGAGGTGTCGTATAAGCTTTTAAGAAAACCTCATCATATTCCACGATACAAACACTCAACACAGCGACCTTTTCCATTCATACAGATCCGTACACCATAGTAAGCTAATTTCTGTGTGAACTCAGTGTTGGTAAACGCTCTGCCTTGCTCTGAGTTGAAGATATCTGGTGACTAATGTGCTTCCTAGTGGAACCATTTTCAATGAAATGTATTGCTTACTTTGCAATTTGTATTATATCGGGCTCGCTTGAAAGAATGGGAAAAAACCTACATTAAAGAAAAGGCCAAAATTTATCTAGACAGCATAAGGGCTTTGATGTGATGGACGTCCAATCCGAGCAGCATAGAGCCAAAATTAAGTAGATAAGCTTGTTTTGGAAAATGGAATATTCATCATGAACATAAAAGTGATTGGTATCGATTTAGCAAAAAACATTTTTAGTGATAGTACCAAACCTAATGTTCTCTTGTAGAAGACTCATGTATTTCTCAAACTCAAAGCCATCAAATGAAGACTTGTAGTTTTGATGTGAACACTTAATACCAGATGTTTGATTTGATTGACATTTAGATATACGAACTATCAACTCCTTAGCTAAAGAATCGCCCTTCCATTTAGTCGCAGATAAGCGCCAGTCAGCAAAGGTTACGTATTGCGTGTTTGAGGTTCTGTTCGGCTCATTGTGCGCTGTTATTGCTGGTGCCAAAGGTTGGTTTGATATTCGTGAGTACATCCTTGGTCATCATGAGTGGTTTAAACGTAATGGTATGTTTGTTAATGATATTCCTGCCGATGATACGATTGCTCGCATTATCTCTAAGATAGAACCAGAGCCCTTTCATACTTGCTTTATAAACTGGATGTCAGCAGTACATTCCCTTACTGAGGGGCAAGTCGTTGCGATTGATGGTAAAACACTTCGGGGCTCCTACAACCGAGATGACCGAGCTAGTACTATCCATATGATTAGCGCCTACGCTTCGTCCAATAAGCTCGTACTTGGACAGCTCAAAACAGAAGAAAAGAGCAACGAGATCACAGCAATACCTGAGCTCATCAAACTTCTTGATATCAAAGGCGCTCTAGTCACAATTGATGCGATGGCATGCCAAACGAAAGTAGCCAAAACTATCATCGAACAAGATGCTGACTACTTACTTGCGGTTAAAAATAATCAAGGAAAGTTACGCAAAGCAGTAGAGCAGGCTTTTGCAAAACAACGGTAAGCACTTAATTCTCGACGTCATTCCCATTTAAATCCAAGCCCCGATAATGACAATAGTCATTACTTATGGAGGCTTTTATGTCATCTCTACAGCAAACTTGGCAGCATCATGTCCAGGCTTGGCAAACAGCTGGCTAGATTCATAGTGTTCAAACAGGGTTCGCCATTCTTGGTTAGTGCATCGTTTAGCCATTTCAAATCTCCTTTGGGTTGGAGGTTTGATCTTATTATTCGGGCTAGACGATTAGAATGCGGGTTTTATGACGCGCTTACTATACATCAGACCAAGAAAGGCAACGAATGGTACTTCGGCATGAAAGCGCATATTGACGTGGATGCCAAGAGCGGTCTCACCCATACGCTAGTCACCACTGCCACCAACGAACATGACCTGAACCAATTGAATAATTTGCTGCACGGTGAAGAGGAATTCGTTTCCGGCGATGCCGGTTATCAAGGCGCACAGAAACGGGAAGAACTGAAAGACACGAACGTGGAATGGCTGATTGCCGAGCGACCCGGTAAAATCCGGGCACTGAAAAAGCGTCCTCGCAAGAACAAGACAATTATCAACATCGAATACTTAAAAGCCAGCATCAGAGCAAAGGTAGAGCACCCGTTTCGCATTATCAAATGTCAGTTCGGCTTCATCAAAGCACGCTACAAGGGACTGATGAAAAATGACTCACAGTTAACCATGTTATTCACTTTGGCAAACCTGTTTAAAGTAGACCAGATGTTGCGACGACAGCCAAGATCTGTCTGAAATCCGGGAATGGCCCGGAATGGGGCCAAAATCCGGCTTAAAACGCCCATTAATTGGCCTAAATTCGACATTTAGCGTGTGAAATTTAGGCTGGCAAAGTAAAGGCTTGATAAAGACCTAAATTGCAGGACTTATTAGCACCTTCCCTAGTTTGATAACACAACTCGGGCATTTAATGGTTGTAATGGGCGGTTATTTTGTCCCATAACACTCATGAATTTGGATGCTTGTTCTTTTGAAAGCGATTGCGTGTCTTTTAACACGAACCAACGTACACCTTCAGAGCAAGGCGGTGTAGTGAGTGAACCGTTGAAACGGTAATAGTGTGCGCTTTCTGGTAGCAGTTCACGAATTTTAAAACCATCACTGAAAAAATCGGTGTTGTCTTTTTCTGGAATATGACGGATAAGCTGAGTCAGAGCGCTATTAGGTTGAGCTTCATC
>NZ_QEWN01000123.1 GCF_006124995.1 Vibrio sp. Hep-1b-8 | reverse complement strand
CCCAAAGAGTAACGGAGGAGCACGAAGGTGGGCTAATCACGGTTGGACATCGTGAGGTTAGTGCAATGGCATAAGCCCGCTTGACTGCGAGAATGACAATTCGAGCAGGTGCGAAAGCAGGTCATAGTGATCCGGTGGTTCTGTATGGAAGGGCCATCGCTCAACGGATAAAAGGTACTCCGGGGATAACAGGCTGATACCGCCCAAGAGTTCATATCGACGGCGGTGTTTGGCACCTCGATGTCGGCTCATCACATCCTGGGGCTGAAGTCGGTCCCAAGGGTATGGCTGTTCGCCATTTAAAGTGGTACGCGAGCTGGGTTTAGAACGTCGTGAGACAGTTCGGTCCCTATCTGCCGTGGGCGTTGGAAGATTGAAGGGGGCTGCTCCTAGTACGAGAGGACCGGAGTGGACGAACCTCTGGTGTTCGGGTTGTGTCGCCAGACGCATTGCCCGGTAGCTAAGTTCGGAATCGATAACCGCTGAAAGCATCTAAGCGGGAAGCGAGCCCTGAGATGAGTCTTCCCTGACCCCTTGAGGGTCCTAAAGGGTTGTTCGAGACTAGAACGTTGATAGGCAGGGTGTGTAAGCGCTGTGAGGCGTGGAGCTAACCTGTACTAATTGCCCGTGAGGCTTAACCATACAACACCCAAAGGGTTTTGTGGACTCGATGTAAGAACATTGAATGTGTAAGAACTGACAGCTTTCCAGATTAAAGAATTTGCTTGGCGACCATAGCGATTTGGACCCACCTGATTCCATTCCGAACTCAGAAGTGAAACGAATTAGCGCCGATGGTAGTGTGGGGCTTCCCCATGTGAGAGTAGGACATCGCCAGGCTTTAAATTTAGACTCAAGAGTCTAACCAGTGCGGAGCGGTAGTTCAGTTGGTTAGAATACCGGCCTGTCACGCCGGGGGTCGCGGGTTCGAGTCCCGTCCGCTCCGCCACTTATTCCAGACCCCAGCAGAAATGCTGGGGTCTTTTCGTTTCTATCAGGTTATTTTGGTCTTCGACCAACGAGTCCCGGTTGCCTGCAACCCCAGACTAGGCGTCCCCGCCGTCCGCCATTTATTCAGAAAGCCTAGTCTTACGACTAGGCTTTCGTCGTTTTAGAAGCCTGTAATACCAATCTGGAAAATTAACTGGTCAGGTTTATCCACTCCCTTTTGCACATCGTTTGCACCCTATCTGCGCTTTCCAAGAAGCCATTCCATGCTCTACATACCTTCTCGACAACATCGTTATAGTTCGAAAAACTTTGGTTGGCTAAATAGTGTTGTCGCAGCCAACTCCATACTTGTTCAATTGGATTTGGCTCTGGTGAATAGGGAGGCAATTTGATGATGCTGACATTGTCAAACTGCTCGGCAATATCACTGGTATGCCATCCAGCACCATCCATTATGACAACTGCATGACGACCTCGCTCGGTGGCTTGCGATATTTGACCAAGGTGCTGAATCATAATCTCTTTGTTTACCCAAGGGACGACTATCGCCTCTCCAATTCCTCTTGTAGGACAGACTGAACCGAATAAGTAAGCATATTCAAATTGCTGCTGTTTCACCGCTCGCGGTCTTGTGCCGCGCTTAGCCCAAAGACGAGTTGTTGTATTTTGTTGTCCAAATCGAGCTTCGTCTTGAAACCAAACATCGACGGCCTCAAGCCCCATATGGCCGGGGAGCTTGAGGATCGTTTCAATTTTGAATTTTTTTAAAATCGTCTTGGGTTTGTTGGGATTGAGAAGGGTGGTTGGAGCGCGATGTTATCCAAGAAAAGCCCATATGATTGAGCAAATAATAGATGGAGTCAGGGTGATAATGTTTGCCAAATTCTTTAATGATGTAGGCATGAATATCGCTACCCGTTAATCTACCGCCAGAAGAATCCGAAGCTCGACTTTCAATAAATAGGCTTAACTGCTCACGCTGTTTTGGGGTAAGAAATGCAGGGCGTCCTGTTCTTGGTTTTTCCTGTAGTCCTTCAAGCCCCTCCTCAAGAAAGGTTTGAACCCACTTGTTCACGCTAGTGCGGCTTACCTTCAGGTATTTGGCAATCTGTGTTCGAGACCGCCCTTCTTTAAAGTGTGCTAGAGCAAGTAAACGCATCTTCATTTGTATAGACTTCTGCAGACTAGCGAGTTTTTTAAAGTCGATGTTGTCGAGGCTATCCATGGCATTCTCGTGTAGAAATGACAGCCTTAATTAGATCATGTTTTTACTTAGATTGGTATTAAATCGTTCGACATAGGAGTTCTGAGTCGGTTTGCCTGGCTGGATAAATTCCA
>NZ_QEWN01000122.1 GCF_006124995.1 Vibrio sp. Hep-1b-8 | reverse complement strand
TCCATCTATTATTTGCTCAATCATATGGGCTTTTCTTGGATAACATCGCGATCCAAACACCCTTCTCAATCCCAACAAACCCAAGACGATTTTAAAAAAATTCAAAATTGAAACGATCCTCAAGATCCCCGGCCATAAGGGGTTTGAGGCCGTCGATGTTTGGTTTCAAGACGAAGCTCGATTTGGACAACAAAATACAACAACTCGTTTTTGGGCTAAGCGCGGCACAAGACCGCGAGCGGTGAAACAGCAGTAATTTGAATATGCCTACTTATTCGGTTCAGTCTGTCCTACAAGAGGAATTGGAGAGGCGATAGTCGTCCCTTGGGTAAACAAAGAGATTATGATTCAGCACCTTGGTCAAATATCACAAGCCACCGAGCGAGGTCGTCATGCAGTTGTCATAATGGATGGTGCTGGATGGCATACCAGTGATATTGCCGAGCAGTTTGACAATGTCAGTATCATCAAATTGCCTCCCTATTCACCAGAGCTAAATCCAATTGAACAAGTATGGAGTTGGCTGCGACAACACTATTTAGCCAACCAAAGTTTTACGAACTATAACGATGTTGTCGAGAAGGTATGTAGAGCATGGAATGGCTTCTTGGAAAGCGCAGATAGGGTGCAAACGATGTGCAAAAGGGAGTGGATTAACCTGACCAGTTAATTTTCCAGATTGGTATAAGTTTGGTTGTGTATTTTTACTGTAATAGCATCGTGGTTTCATGAAACCACGATGCTATCTTTGGAAAAACACTATTCATCAAATAAAGTAATCTTTATTGCTTATTGAATCAGTTGCCAGACTCAAAAGCCGAAAATAAATTAAACGGCGTTTGGTACTTTTCTAGTGTAGAAAGGTGCATTAATTGCTCTTGATCCAAACCGTCTAAGATTTTTTTATTGTCTTCTTTAGGGAGGTCATATCGCCTTAACTCTATATATTCATTTAAGGCATCAACTTCCCCAAAAACAGCCAAGTCAAAAATAACACTAATATAATCTGACTCTTCAGGCTGAGCGCAACGTTTTTCTGCCATTTTGGATAATTCAAACAAAACAACCTTCTGAGTTAACGTAGGTTGAGATTTAAGCCATTCATTATCTATCGTAATTTGTCTCTGTTTCTTGAGCTTTGAGCACTCTCCAACCTTTTGATTAAGTGCGTCATACACCTCAATGTATTTAATTTGCAAAGACTCTTTTGTCTCAAGCCCCGAAGCGAAAGCGCAACCAGACAATAAAATAAGCACCATCAATAACTTAAAGCGAGTTATATACACATGTCCAAAATTCATAATCTTTCCCTGTAGAAAATAACATTTCATTTTCAGCAATAGTTTCTAATCGTTTTCTTTTTATATCAGGAATAGCCATCATTGCTTCATTAAATGTTTTCCATTGATACGTAGAGGCGTTCCATCCCGCATTTGTAAGTGCAACACCTGGATAAGACTTTCGTCCGGAAAAGATATGATAGAAAGGTACTAGAGCAAGAATCTTGTCTAGATAACTACTCATTTGGTTTACATTGTTCATCTCTTTAATTGCGTTCATAGTACGCTGGGATGGTTTAAAGTCCTTAATGTTACAAAAGTTTCCTTTCATTTGTGCTGGCATAAAAACCTCAATTATAGGGAGTTCTAACGAGGTCGTTATAGCATGATAACGAACAATCTAATTATGTGTGTCTTTGAATAATGAATGCAGATCACTCCGGGGCAAGTTATTACTCACAATGAAAGAACCCAGAAATAGAAAAAGCCCAGTCAAACGACTGGGCTTTTTATTTGCATAAACATGCAATTGAAGATGGCAGGGGTGGAGAGATTCGAACTCCCAACACGCGGATTTGGAATCCGCTGCTCTGCCAATTGGAGCTACACCCCTGTTGTTCGTGTTTAATGAGACGACTCTCGGAATAAGTGGCGGAGCGGACGGGACTCGAACCCGCGACCCCCGGCGTGACAGGCCGGTATTCTAACCAACTGAACTACCGCTCCGCACTGGTTAGACTCTTGAGTCTAAATTTAAAGCCTGGCGATGTCCTACTCTCACATGGGGAAGCCCCACACTACCATCGGCGCTAATTCGTTTCACTTCTGAGTTCGGAATGGAAATCAGGTGGGTCCAAATCGCTATGGTCGCCAAGCAAATTCTTTAATCTGGAAAGCTGTCAGTTCTTACACATTCAATGTTCTTACATTGAGTCCACAAAACCCTTTGGGTGTTGTATGGTTAAGCCTCACGGGCAATTAGTACAGGTTAGCTCAACGCCTCACAGCGCTTACACACCCTGCCTATCAACGTTCTAGTCTCGAACAACCCTTTAGGACCCTCAAGGGGTCAGGGAAGACTCATCTCAGGGCTCGCTTCCCGCTTAGATGCTTTCAGCGGTTATCGATTCCGAACTTAGCTACCGGGCAATGCGTCTGGCGACACAACCCGAACACCAGAGGTTCGTCCACTCCGGTCCTCTCGTACTAGGAGCAGCCCCCTTCAATCTTCCAACGCCCACGGCAGATAGGGACCGAACTGTCTCACGACGTTCTAAAC
>NZ_QEWN01000121.1 GCF_006124995.1 Vibrio sp. Hep-1b-8 | reverse complement strand
CCGTTGTTTCAATCACTTTAGCCTGACCAGTACGTATCCAGCCATGAGATATTTTTGTTAATAAGGTTGGGTGAACTGCATCGATAAAGACTATCGATTCATCCTTGCCACAGCTTGCCTTTAGAGCTTCATAAGCCTCTATGAATGCTTGCTGTTTTGCTTTATCAAACTTGTGTGGAACGCCTTTCGGTTGCTTGTAGCTAAAGCCATTGTGGTGAAGCCATTTGTTCATACCAGAGACCGTATAATCAAGTCCAAATGCCTCTTTAACGTAGGCGACAATTTGATGAGTGTGAGAATAGGTTTTCTCAGTCAAATGCTCGATTAGGTGCATGGTTTGAGTAGCAGAAAGCTTGCTTTGGCTTCCGCCATTTTCAGGCTTAAGTTTTTCAGAAAGAGCGTAGTCACTAAGGTGGCGTGCAACGGTTGATTCATGAATGCGAAGAGCTTGAGCAATCATGGTCTGACTCCACCCCTCTGTGGTAAGCAATACTGCTTTAATACGGTCACGCACTCGACCATCACGAGTAGAATCGTGCATTTGTTCGAGTTGCAGTTTCTGCTGAGGAGTCAGTGTAATTTTCATGGTTCGTAGCATGATCCTGATTCTAAATAAAATCAAGCATTTTCAATGATCAGGGGTATAGTTAAAACGTGTGTCCCGTTAAGAATCGGTTACTATATTTAACCATAGCGACCGCCGTAAGGCGGTCGTTTTCGAGGCTAATAAGTTTGTTCGGTGCTTTGGACTGCGCAGCGAAACCCTGAGTTGAGTGCTGGCATATAGTCGCTCAATGGATAGTGTACGCGAGAGGTATTAACCATACCTATACCACCTCGTTTGACTTTGTTCTCACCCGTTTCGGGCCCTTGAGGATCAAGTTTTGGTGACACTTTATAATAATCTTTAGCGTACCAATCATTGACCCACTCAGCAGCATTTTCAGTCATATCATAAAGACCAAGTGGATTGGGAGCATAAGTACCAACAGGGTTTAGATCCGTATCAACATTAGCGGTTTTTTCGGTAAACTCCTCATAGCCACCTAATTCTGGATTATGGAAACCTCTTCCCCTAAGCTGAATAAAACCATTGTTGGTTGCGTAGTAGAGTTTTTGACCACGGCTGCGTGCCGCATATTCCCACTGCGCTTCGGTAGGCAGATCGACGGGCAGAGCCGTTAACTGCCCCAGCCACTGACAATAGTTTTTTGCATCCTGCCAATTTACTTTTCTAGCGGGTTTGCCTTCGTAATACTCTTTTCTTGATTCAAAATCTTTAGCATCCCGTTTGAGATATTGACCATCGATTGTCCTCTGTTCAAAAGGTCGATTAAACGCTTGTAAATAAACATCATAATCCAGCAACTCCGCTTCATACTTTGACAACGAATAACTGCTTAACGTGACTTCATGTTGAATATCTGCACCACTGCTGACCATTTCTACCGCACTGTAACAGCTTGCTTCCGGCGTCCAGACTGGGCGATTAAGATCGTCGTTCATGCAGGGCATACGAAAGTCGCCCATAATAAAACCGCCACCTTCGACAAACACCATATTCTCAATCGACTTTACCGCGAGCTCAGCAATATTTTGTTTTAGTTCGCTGTCTGCATCTGGGTAGTGTTTGTTGACATTGCTAATAATAGTGTTGAGCTGCTGTTGAGAAAGCACGTTGCTGGAAATGTCGATATCGCTATTGCATGCCGCCAATAAAGGAATCGCCCCGAGAAGACCTAGCCATTTATAATTCATTATCAATCCTCATTATTTAGCCGTTTATTTTAAGCGGCTAAGCAGGTGACATGAAGTTAATGACTCGGAAATAATGTGATTTTCCTTCCTTTTCTTAATGATGCACACCCAGTTAATAATTAATCAATCTATCAAGTAGTTATCAGAAATGACCTAGTTTAAGATTATTTTAATACTCTAAAGAGTACGGCAATTCAGTCCCGTCATTTTCCCTCGGTAGTTAACGTAGTGACAAAGTCGCTTGGTGATCACAGCTATTACCTTACAGCTCTAGCGCGTCTCTGGACAAAAGTGTTTCAGGGCTTTTACTAAATTAGCCAGATACGGATAACTTTTGGTATCCCAAAACGCAATCACGCACCGCCGAACTCAGTGCCTGAGATGGAAGAAAATGGACAAAACCTTGCATGGTTTAAGTTAAACCCATTTGCCAAAACTCACAAATTATGCAATTAAGTCAGTGATCTATTATATAAGGGTCTGACTCAGTTCCCCAACTTCATCATTTAATTCCACCTTTGCTACAGCACCATTGATAAGCGTAAGATTCGGTGGAACGTGGCCAATATCTAAATCATACATTACAGGGATTCCAATGTTCGCTAGGCTACTTTCTATAGCTTCATGATATTTGAGAGCTTGCTCATTGCTTGGATCAGGGGCAGCATTCCTGCCCAAAACTAAACCATTAATATGCTTGAACACCCCCCTAAATTTCATGCTTAATATTGTTCGGGCAATATCTGTTGGTGACATTTCTGCATTTTCCAGATAGAGCACGATACCTTCTGGATAGTCTTCAGAGAGAGCTTTCAAATCAAGATATTCCGTATCAAAAAGGTGAAGCAATGTATCCCAACAGCCTCCAATGAGTCTACCTTCGATAGTTGTGCTTGATTTTGGTCTTACTAGCCATTTCCAACTTGATGCAGTGTCAGGTGTAATGCCGCTTGCAGGTTTACTCACGATGTCTGGCCACTGACTAGCGTACATAGTCGATGCTTCTTGAGAAAACGTCGAACCAATAGAGGTTCCAATATACGTGATGGTATTTGACGTTAGTGGATCTTTTGCTTGAGGAGTTAGATCCATCAAATTGGAGCAATGTGCAGTAGCCCACCGAAGCTTACTTGTAAATGTTGCGGCTAAGGTACTGACATCAGAAAAACCTAAGATCCACTTTGGTCTAACATTTTGAAGCTTGGAAAAGTCTATGAGAGGAAAAAGCTCCATAGACAGTTCCCCCCCCCAAGGGGGATAAATAGCATCAATGTTATCATCCATTAAAAATCTTATCAGTTCTTCTACACGTTGTTCTATTGGTGCACTTACGTGTTTAAACTGCCCATACAAGCAATCACCCACAACAATCTTGAAACCTTGAGATTCAAGATGTTTTTTAATGATACTAAATCTAGCTTTGTGTTCTTCCGCTATCCCTGATGAAAATGCTGTGATTGCTATCGTGCTTCCTTCTCTTAAAGGTTTTGGGTATTTCATTGTTTTTTCTCATTAATTTAAGCTTTTTTGAAAATACCTACTAACTAACTCAATTACAATACGTTATGAGCAAGTAAGCATAAATACGCACTTCCTATTAAGGCGGACGATTGAGCTTATTGCTCAGTTTTGGGAGTTTTCTGTCACGTCCTCTCTGCTGCTAACCATGAGAGAAAGAACGGTGATTTCAGTGGCACGATTTGCCACTGAGTAATTGCGTTAACACCGAAAGGGGCAGAACTTTGCTAACGATGATCACTGCTGATAAAACTCTGGACTGAAGTAAGCACTGAGTACCATGCAGTTAAAAAGTGCGTTATTGTTTGTTGGTGTGGTAACTGAGCAAACCTATTCGTCCTCCATAAGCTTTATTCTAGCCGTCATCCAGCAATTTCAATCAGGCATAATTAAATCTTCGTGGGTATCATCTCTACGATTTCTGAGTTGGAGTATCAAAAACAATGAGCGTGATAAAACGTCATGAACGACAGATAAAGAAAGTGTGCGACTTTATAGATAGTAACCTAGACGACGAGTTCTCACTTGAGCATCTCAGTACTGTGGCTGCCAGTTCAAAGTACCACTTTCACCGTATCTTTAAGGCGTTTATGGGGATCAGTGCTATGCAGTATGTGTTACTTGCACGAATGAAACGAGCTTCCTTTAGGTTAGCATTTGAGTCAGAGTTCAGTGTTACTGATATTGCTTTTGAAGCTCAATTCGAAAGCCTAGAAGCTTTTA
>NZ_QEWN01000120.1 GCF_006124995.1 Vibrio sp. Hep-1b-8 | reverse complement strand
TCACGAGTAGAATCGTGCATTTGTTCGAGTTGCAGTTTCTGCTGAGGAGTCAGTGTAATTTTCATGGTTCGTAGCATGATCCTGATTCTAAAGAAAATCAAGCATCTTCAATGATCAGGGGTATAGAAAAATAGCTAACAACACTTTCTGATGTATCTTGGACTCGCTTCGGTAGATTAAGCAATCTCAAACGATATGCAGTACCCATCCCCATTGCATAAGCCCACGCGGGGTCAAAATTACCTTCAAACACACCAGAATAGGCAACATCAGCTAAAACCGTTCTTTGCAAAAGAGCTAAGTAAGGATTAGCAATTAAAGCAATGCCTATCGCCTGCATCACATCCGAACGTTTATCTTGTGTCGCTGCCTCGATGTAATCCTGAAAGGCATCATCTTCCATGTCGATGTGGGCATTTCTCATTAGACATTCAGGCGTGGCGCAACTCGCTTTAAAGCGAACGTTAAACGATTCATTATTCACCACTAGATTACGTCGATAGCTGCCGCCTTGAGAGAAATCACCTACCGTTTCTGTGCGGCGTGATAAGCGATTTTCTTCGAGCTTTTTAAGCGTGCCCCCCCATCAAAAAAGCTTTTCATCTTGAAGCATATAGTCAACCGAGTTCACAGCTTTAATCACATGTTTCCGGTGGAAGAACGTACGTTTTGCTTGAGTATTTCAATGCAAACTCTCTCTCAGATGTGCATTCTATGTAGTTTGATATTTTTACTTTATCCCTTAACGAGGTATCTACATAATGTCCTATCAGAGCACCAATTAATGCACCAAATAGCATTAACCTTAGAGTTAATCTAGGGAGTTGAATACCTGTAACAACATTGAGTAATGCCATTGGGATAGAAGGAAGGAAAAAACCAAATAATACAAATGACGATGTATTGTTAAGGTATCCCGACACCTTTATTACGGGTTCAATTCCTACACCTTTCACGCTATGAATCAAATCATAAATTCCCAACCCACACCATGCCGAAAACCCTATAAAAAATATTAAAAATGTAAGCTTTTTTAATAAATCTATCATGCTAATCAATTAAAGACTCTACTGTTTCTTTCATAGGTTTGGTGAATTGGTGCTGATTATCCAAGTCAGATATATAGCCCCCGATCTTAAATGCTGAATAAGCAAATAAACCTAATCCAATTGCGGCTGGCAAAGAGAACCCAAACACAAAGCCAGCGCCGGCACGAGCAACTAATAATACCCCTTGAGCGAGTACGCCAGCAACCACACCCTTGGATATATCCGCAGTAAATTGCCCTACGACTTCACCGAGTGTCTTTTCATCATGAAGCATATAGTCAACGGCATTGACCGCGCCACTAAACACGGCTTCGACATATATGTTGCCTCTCAAAAAGCTGATATTACCTTGAACAGTATTCAGTGCGTGACCAATTTTTAGCATTTGAGGCGTTGCCTCTTGCCAACGGATACCTAAATCTAAATAGCGAGGTTTGTAGTTCTCAACGACTATATTCATCACGCCATTGATATTGACTGCTTTAGCTGTCGCTCCCCATCCTCCAAGCTCCTTAGCGACTTCATAAGCACCTTTAAGTCCCATTCCAACGCCAGTGTAATCTTTGCCTGTAGAAAGCTGTCCGTGGGTATCTTTGATGAGTAAATCTAAATACTCATTGGCTTCTTCAATAGTAAGAATTGCAATACTGACGTTCTCTTGCTGAGAGGTGTCCCACTGATATGTTTTAGCTTGCTTTTGTAAGTCTTTATTCCATTCGTTTTCAGCAAGATCATACGCTTGCTGCCCTGCAGAAAGTGAAGAGCTCGTACCTGAATAACGCCCTCCCATTGAACTCGCGACACTCTGATAAGTTGCCTCCATTTCTTGTGGACTGGCATGAGGTTTAAATCCATAAACCTGCCCATTACTTTGAGAGAATTTCATCGCTCCAGCAGAAGCAATGAGCGTATTTGAGCCCCAAGAACAATCACAAGCGACGATATCACCATGCAATGCAGCCTGAATATTATCGACAAAGACCGCAATCGTTTCTAAAGGAATGATTTCCCCTTGCCCTTTTTTGCAAGCGGGACACGTCGCTATCATTTTTATCTGCGTGACACCTTCTCCCACATACATGACATTACCGACACCCGATGTCACGACACCTCCTGTCGTCGTTCTATCACCTTTGTGTATTAAACCTCGACCTTCTGCTTGTGCTGACATTGTGAGTTCCTTATTGACTATTTGCGCCCATCAAGGGCATTTGGAAAACGGAAAAAATCCTACGTTAATTGGCAATACTGGCCTGTTTTTATTCATTATGATTCGGCTTTATTGCGAGAAAGCGTTCTATATACTGTTGGCCGTGAGACGGAAAACAGTTCAGCTAAATCGCTAATGGAGTATTGCCCTGTACCATGCATTCGACACCGCTCCTTTTGCTGTTTATCTGAAAGTTTGGGCTGATTTCCTTTAGCTTGATCAATCGCCATTCCTTCACGAGTTCTCAAACAAATCAAACCTGTTTCAAACTGAGCAGCAGTAGCTAAAATATTAAAGAACATCTTGCCCATTGGGTCTATTGGATCATAAATACTTGATCCTTATTCCAGTTTTAAATCTCGATTTGGTCATATCTCGTCGGTGACTCAAGCATGAGGGACTTTCTGTAGTAACCGACTACTACCCACAGTTGTAAATAACTTGTTAAGTTGCCATTCCAACAATCAAAAGTGGAGATTTAACATGGCAAGTGTACTCATCATCGCCGGTGACTTTGTTGAAGACTATGAACTGATGGTGCCGTTTCAAGCATTACAAATGGTTGGGCATTTCAGTCCGTATCGATGGCGTTGTCACTAGTATCAGACTGGAAGCGGTATTCTGGAAGATAATAGAGGACATTGCGAGCGATGCGGATATCTCTGTCGCAGAATTTTTGACTCGGATTTACAATGACGTGATACAACAAAGAGGTGAGTTGGGTAACTTCACCTCTTTGCTGCGTGTCGCGTGTACCACCTATCTAAATGGTGGCAAACGGATTCAGATTTAACCTAAATGGCTAAAACGCCAGTACGCCTTGCGTTTCCACTTTAACAGAGACTTGCTGACCAATACTCAAAGGTTCTGATGAGCTGGCAAGTAAACGGTGACCTCCCGCGTCAATCACGTAACGGCAATGATCTCCCATAAACTGTTGCTCAAGTACAGTCACACTGCTCTCTTCTGCCGCACTGATCTGGACATGCTGAGGGCGAAGTAATAACTCGCAATGCTGACCGACTTCAATGTTCTGCTGTGCTTTCGCTTCTACCATGCCTAGCTGCGTCTCATATTCTGAATCAGAAGCCCGAGTCGCTTTGAGATAGCTACCACCACCCAAAAAGTCAGCAACAAACTTACTTGAAGGCTGATAGTAGAGCTCGCTAGCCGTACCATATTGCTCAATCACGCCATGGTTCATCACCGCCATTTTATCAGCGAAGGCGAAGGCTTCTTCACGGCTATGAGTAACGAAAATGGCAGTGACACCCTGTTTCTTAAAGATCTTACGAATCTCGCCAATTAACTCATGGCGCACCTGCGTATCAATATTAGAAAATGGTTCATCGAGCAGCAAAAGATCCGGTTTGTACGCTAGTGAACGCGCTATTGCCACCCGCTGTTGCTGGCCACCTGAGAGTTGGTGTGGGTATCGCTCACCGTAACCATTGAGATGCACTAACTCAAGCATCTCTTCCACTTTGGCTTGCTGTTCAGCAACCGATAGTTCACGTAACCCAAACGCAACGTTCTGAGCCACAGTAAGATGTGGAAACAGCGCATAATCCTGAAAGATCATACCAATATTACGCTGCTCAGGAGGAAGCCAGTTTTTGCCATCATCGATCAGCATGCAATTTAGGCTCATCACGCCAGAACTTAATGGCAACAAGCCTGCAATCGCTTTCAATAGTGTTGTTTTACCGCAGCCACTTGCCCCAAGTAGACAAACAATTTCCCCCTGCTCCACTTCGAGAGAAAGTGACTCAAGAACTGTCGTCTCTTGATCGTACTTACACGTTAAGTTTTGTATTGATAGGGCACAGCTCATCAGTGTGAATGCTCCAGTGAACGGTTAACAATAACTAAAGGGACAAGACCAACTAAAACCAGTAGCACGGCTGGTAGCGCCGCTAACTCTAACTTCTCATCAGACGCGAAGTTATAAACATAAGTCGCCAATGTTTCAAAGTTAAATGGTCGTAGCAATAAAGCGGCGTTTAGCTCTTTCATTGACTCGATAAAGACCAGCAAAGCCGCTATCAGCGCCCCACGACGAACAAGAGGCAAATGAACTCGTCTTAGCATCTCATTGGCGTTACATCCCATAGTGCGTGATGCCATATCAAGAGACGGTGAAACTTTGCTTAAACTGCTTTCAATACTGCCAATCGCCACAGCAGAAAAACGCACCACCATAGCAAAAACAATCGCAAACATTGAGCCAGAGAAAATCAATCCTGGACGCTCCCACTCCATGTACTTTGCAACATCATTGACTAAGTGGTCCATAGACAATACCGGAACCATAACACCAATGGCTAAAACCGTTCCTGGAACAGCATAGCCCATCGACGATAGGCGCATAAAGGCTAAGCTTTGACGGCTAGGGTTGACACGCTGAGAAAAATTAACGATCAACGCAACCATTACACCAATGAATGCCGCCGCAAGAGATACGTAAAGACTATTTAACGCATATTCGCGGAACTCAGCCGTCCAACTCTGTGCGAAATACTTGTATGCATAGATAAGCAACTGACCAAGAGGGAGAATGAATGCCACGCAAACCAGCCCCCAACACCATGTTAGCGCCAACCACTTTTTCCACCCGACGAGATCGTAACGAAAATCTTCGCGGCTACTAAACTGACTCTGAAATAGCTTCTGTTTTCTACGGCTATAGCGTTCTGCACTTAAGAGTAAAATCACCACCACAAGCATAATGGCTGAAATTTTTGCCGCCGCAGTGAGGCTCGAATAGCCTAACCAAGTGTCATAAACCGCGGTGGTTAATGTATTGACTGCAAAGTAGCTAACCGTTCCAAAATCACCCACGGTTTCCATTGCCACCAAAGAGAGGCCGACGGCTATAGAGGGTCGTGCAAGAGGAAGCGAGATACGACGGAAACTTTCCCACGGTGAACACTTGAGCAATCGAGCCGATTGTAGCAAAGAGACATTCTGCTCCATAAACGCGGCACGGCATAATAAGTAGACGTATGGGTAGAGCACCAGTGACAGTATAATAGTCGCTCCTGTCAGTGTTCGAATATCAGGAAACCAATACTCACCAGGTCCCCACCCTGTCAGATCACGGAGAAAAATCTGTACCGGACCTGCAAAGTCAAACCAGTCCGTAAAGACATAACCGACGATATAGCCAGGCATCGCCAGTGGTAACACCAATGCCCATTGTAAAATGCGTTCACTCGGAAGGCGGCACATAGCCATAATCCAAGCCGATGGAATACCAAGCACCAAGGATAGCAAGATCGTACCTAAAACAAGAACGACGGTGTTATACGCATAGGTCGGCATTACCGTTGACATCAAATGACTAAAAAGCTCATTTGTTTCGCCCACAGCAGTAGTGAATATCGCTAAGATCGGCAAAACCAGTAGTAAAGCAAGCGCTCCACTACTGGTTTTCCATAGGTAATTTTTTTCTTTCATCGCCTAATTACAACGAGGCTGTATGAAACATAAATGCAGTTGCAAATACATCTCATATCCCTTTAATAGTTTAAGGGTATTTATACCCATATACTCCAAGGAGTTCAAGGTGAACTGCTCTTAGCCGTGAGTATAAAAACAAACAACCCCAAGTAACTTAACGAAAAGCGACTTGAGGCTGTATTTTAGTCAGTCATATTCGACTCACTACCTAAAACTATTATAGGTCGAACTTCACTTCGTCTAGCAGTTTGATTGCTGCTTCGTGGTAGTTAGCAACGTCATCTAGAGAAATCGTGTCAGGCTTGAAGTCACCCCAAGATGCCACTAGCTCAGAACGCTTAACACCCTCTTTTACTGGGTATTCGTAGTTAACTTCTGCGTACAGGCTTTGTGCTGTATCACCCGCTAGGAACTCCATAAGTTTCTGAGCGTTTTCTTTATTTGGTGCGTACTTAGCCATTGCCATACCAGAGATATTTACGTGAGTACCTGTTGTTTTCTGGTTAGGGAAGTTAATGTAAACCGCGTCAGCCCAAGCTTTTTGCTCAGCATCGTTAATCATGTTACCTAGGTAGTAGCTGTTACCTAGAGAAACATCACATAGACCTTCTTTGATCGCTTTAACTTGTGCACGGTCGTTACCTTGAGGTTTACGTGCTAGGTTCGCTTTTACGCCTTCCAACCACTCTTTCGTCGCAGCTTCACCTTCGTGAGCAATCATCGCAGAAACTAGAGATACGTTGTATGGGTGCTTACCGCTACGTGTACAAATTTTGCCTTTAAATTCAGGCTTAGCTAAGTCTGCGTATGTAAAGTCTTCACCTAGACGACCAACACGGTCACGAGAAGAGTAAACGCTACGAGTACGAGTTGTTAGAGCAAACCACTCGTTATTGGTATCTTGGTATTGAGCAGGGATGTTCTTTTCTAGCACTTCACTCTCTACAGCTTGAACTAAGTTTTTCTTAGTCAGCTCAGAAAGACGGCTAATATCAACGGTTAGGATAACGTCTGCTGGGCTGTATTCACCCTCTTGCGCTAGCTTCTCTGCCAGACCTGTCTTAGCAAACTTAACGTTTACTTTGATACCCGTTTCTTTTGTAAACTCGTTGAACATTGGCTCAACTAGGAATGGCTGGCGGTAAGAGTATACGTTAACTTCTTCTGCAGCCATCGCAGCTGAAGGAGCAATTGTTGCACATGCTAATGCAGAAAGAGTTAGCAGCTTTTTCATTGGTTCAATCCTTTAGTATTCGAAATGATAACGTTTATCAGTTGCGTTATTATATTCATCATAGTCGAGAAAACAATGATGCAAAACAAAAAAACCTGCTCATTTGAGCAGGTTTTTGATAAGTTTATTTGTAACTGTTTGTTACGTCACATCTAGTATAATTACTTCACTGTCACGAATTCAGGGTAAGCACCTACGCCACAGTCATGCATATCCATGCCTTCCATCTCTTCATCTTCAGAGACGCGAATACCCATAGTGGCTTTCAGTACTGCCCACACCGCAAGGCTTGCACCAAATACCCAAGCGAAGATAACTCCAGCACCCAGAAGCTGTGCACCAAATGATGCATCACCATTGCTTAGTGGAACAACCATCAGGCCGAAGAAACCACATACACCGTGAACCGAAATCGCACCAACTGGATCATCAATCTTCAGTTTGTCCAAGCCGATGATGCTGAACACCACGAGCGCTCCCGATACCGAGCCAATCGCAACCGCATACAGTGGCGATGGAGAGAGAGGATCCGCAGTAATAGCGACTAGACCTGCTAACGCACCATTTAGAATCATCGTAAGGTCGGCTTTACCCCAAGTGGTCTTACATACAAGCAGTGCTGCAATGGCACCCGCCGCTGCTGCTGCGTTAGTGTTCAGGAAGATCTGACCGACTGCTGTCGCATTTTCAAAGTCTGACACCATCAACTGTGAGCCACCGTTGAAGCCAAACCAACCAAACCACAGGATGAATGTACCCAGTGTCGCTAGCGGCATGTTAGAACCAGGAATTGGGTAGATTTCACCATTTTTACCGTACTTACCTTTACGTGCACCCAGTAGTAGTACACCCGCTAGTGCTGCTGATGCGCCCGCCATGTGTACGATACCTGAACCTGCAAAGTCACTGAATCCCGCTTCAGATAGGAAACCTCCGCCCCAAGTCCAGTAGCCTTCCATTGGGTAGATAAACGCTGTCAGTACCGCAGAGAAGATAAGGAATGACCAAAGCTTCATACGCTCAGCAACCGCTCCTGAGACTACAGACATCGCTGTAGCAACGAAAACTACTTGGAAGAAAAAGTCAGATTCAAGTGAATGATCCGCGCCCTCTCCTTGTGTACCAATCAAGGCACCAAATGATGGTAGCCAACCACCTTCGCCGTTATCGACATACATGATGTTGTAGCCAACGACTAAATAGGTGGTACATGCGATCGCGTACAAGCAGACGTTCTTTGTTAGAATTTCTGTCGTGTTTTTTGAACGAACAAGACCCGCCTCCAACATTGCAAAACCTGCGGCCATCCACATAACCAACGCACCTGAAATGAGGAAGAAAAAGGTGTCTAGTGCGTAACGTAACTCTGTTACTGTTGTCGTTAATTCCATCGTATTATCTCCAGTCCTTTGAATTCTTAAAGTGCTTCAACGTCCATTTCACCCGTGCGGATGCGAACCGCCTGACTCAGGTCATAGACAAAAACCTTGCCGTCACCGATTTTTCCCGTGTGCGCAGCTTTAGATATCGCCTCAATGACGCGGTCTACATTTTCTGCCTGTGTCGCTATCTCTAACTTTACCTTTGGTAGGAAGTCGACTTGATATTCCGCACCACGATAAAGCTCGGTGTGTCCTTTCTGACGGCCAAAGCCTTTCACTTCTGAAACCGTCATCCCTTCGATACCGACATCAGCAAGCGCTTCTCGAACATCGTCTAATTTAAATGGTTTGATAATCGCGTTTATAAGTTTCATTGCATCCTCTCTGAAGCTGTCATCCTTTTTGTTATTAAGTAATCCAAGCTGCGTGCCAAGTTTTTAAGTTGTTGATAATTAATGAAAACACATAAAATTCATGACCTAATAACAAAAAAGGCGCACCATTTAGGTGCGCCTTGCTCACAATTTTAAGGCAAGCGTTCAATCGCTCACCATAGAAGTGCATTACTTGGTCGTCAGGAATGTTTTCCACTGTGCGATCAGATCTTCAAAGTCCTCAATACCGCAACTTGCCGTGCTTTCACTATCATAAAAGTCAAACTCACTATCACTGTCCATTTCCTGCCCATGAGCCAGCACGTTTTCTTGAACAATGACCTCATCGCCTTGAATACTCAGTGAGATCTCGGTTCCTTCGAGTTGGTGTTCCAGTTGAGGATTTAAGCGAGCGTTTTCGATCAAGCGTTCGACTTGTTCGATTTTCTGCCAGTCTTTACTGACTTCTTCTTGCAACCAGCGACCTACGATTTCATGCCCCATACTGGACTTAACATAGTATTCGCCCATGAGGGTATTTCTAATAAATTCAAATTCCATAGGACGCCTCTGTATATGCCACCAAACTTAATCGGCGGCAGTATACAGGGTCGAGAATCGAGAATCGAGAATCGAGAATCGAGAATCGAGAATCGAGAATCGAGAATCGAGAATCGAGAATCGAGAATCGAGAATCGAGAAAATTATGGCTTGTTAAGGGCTGGTTCTGTCAACACCTTGTGGAGGTAAGGTTCAATCACTTCACTACTCGCCCATCTCTCGAAGGGCGAAGCACGGCCTAAATTCTCGCAGGGCGAAGCCCGCTCTCACAGTGAAGCGTTCTCTGAGGGGAAGCCCGAAAAAAAGCGCCCACCTTGCGGTGGGCGCTTTCTCAGCAATTCAGTATTCCAGAGCTTGTTAAGCTGGCTCTTGGAAAATCACTGTATCTGCTTTTGCCGTGTACTGAGACATCTTATGGAAGTTCAAGTAACGGTATGTATCCGCTGCCGTTGCATCAATCTTAGATGCGTACTCTAAGTACTCTTCTTTCGTTGGGATACGGCCAAGAATCGCACCCACCGCAGAAAGTTCAGCAGAAGCTAGGTAAACATTCGCACCTGTACCTAGACGGTTCGGGAAGTTACGAGTCGACGTAGACATCACTGTCGACTTATCAGCAACACGTGCCTGGTTACCCATACATAGTGAACATCCCGGAGTTTCAATACGAACCCCAGCACGGCCAAAGATACCGTAGTAACCTTCTTCAGTTAGCTGATCCTTATCCATCTTAGTTGGTGGAGCAACCCACAGACGAGTGCTAAGAGAACCATTGAACTCTTCTAACATCTTACCCGCAGCGCGGAAGTGACCAATGTTAGTCATACAAGAACCGATAAACACTTCTTGAATCTCAGTACCTTGGACGTCAGACAGTAGACGAGCGTCATCTGGGTCATTAGGAGCACATAGGATTGGCTGGTCGATGTCAGCAAGATCGATTTCGATAACGTGAGCGTACTCTGCATCAGAGTCAGCTGTCAGCAGTTCAGGATTTGCTAACCACTCTTCCATCCCTTTAATACGACGCTCAATAGTACGTACATCACCGTAACCTTCCGCGATCATCCACTTAAGCATAGTGATGTTCGAGTTTAGGTACTCTTCGATAGACTCTTTTGAAAGCTTCACTGTACAGCCAGCTGCACTGCGCTCTGCCGAGGCATCAGAAAGCTCAAATGCCTGCTCTACAGATAGATGCTCAACACCTTCAATCTCTAGAATACGACCTGAGAATTCATTGATCTTACCTGCTTTTTCAACCGTCAATAGACCTTGCTGAATTGCGTAGTAAGGAATGGCATGTACTAGGTCACGTAGAGTGATACCTGGCTGCATTTCACCTTTAAAGCGAACCAAAATTGACTCTGGCATATCCAGTGGCATTACACCAGTCGCGGCTGCAAATGCAACAAGACCAGAACCTGCTGGGAACGAGATACCTAGAGGGAAACGAGTATGCGAGTCGCCACCTGTACCGACAGTATCAGGCAATAGCATACGGTTTAGCCATGAGTGGATAACACCGTCACCAGGACGTAGAGAGACACCACCACGGTTCATGATGAAATCTGGTAGCGTGTGGTGAGTGTTAACGTCAACAGGTTTCGGGTACGCAGATGTGTGACAGAATGACTGCATCACAAGATCCGCAGAGAAGCCAAGACACGCGAGGTCTTTTAGCTCATCACGCGTCATTGGGCCAGTTGTATCCTGTGAACCTACTGTTGTCATCTTAGGTTCGCAGTACTGACCTGCGCGAACACCTTCAACGCCACACGCTTTACCAACCATCTTCTGAGCTAGCGTGTAACCTTTAGTTGAAGCTGAAGGATCGACTGGCTTAGCAAACAAATCCGTTTCGCCTAAACCAAGAGATGCACGTGCACGGTTTGTTAGACCACGACCGATAATCAGAGGGATACGACCACCAGCACGAACTTCATCAAGCAGAACTTTACCTAGCTCAAAGCTAGAAATTTCAACGCCATCTTTACGAACAACACCTTCATAAGGGTAGATATCAATCACATCACCCATGTTCATGTCTTGCACGTTCAGTTCGATAGGTAGTGCACCAGAATCTTCCATTGTGTTGTAGAAGATTGGGGCAATCTTACCACCCAGACACACGCCACCTGTGCGTTTGTTTGGTACGTAAGGAATATCTTCACCCATAAACCAAAGCACAGAGTTTGTCGCTGATTTACGAGAAGAACCTGTACCAACAACGTCACCAACATAAGCAAGTGGGATGCCGTCTTTTTGTAGTTCTTCGATCTGGCTAATAGGACCAACGCTGCCTGGTTGATCTGGGTTGATACCTTCACGTTCCATTTTTAGCATCGCTTTTGCGTGCACTGGAATATCAGGACGAGACCAAGCATCTGGTGCTGGAGATAAGTCATCAGTGTTCGTTTCACCGGTAACTTTGAATACTTTAACAGTAATTTTTTCCGCTACTTTCTCTTTAGCCGTAAACCACTCAGCATCCGCCCAAGATTGTAGGACTTGCTTAGCTGAATCATTACCTGCTTTTGCTTTCTCTTCTACATCATAGAAAGCATCAAACATCAGTAGAGTATGAGAAAGCGCTTTAACAGCGATAGGAGCCAACTCAGCGTCATCTAGCAGAGAGACTAATGGCTCAATGTTGTAACCACCTTGCATAGTGCCAAGCAGCTCCGCCGCTTTTGCTTTGCTGACAAGTGGTGATGAAACCTCACCTTTAGTGATAGCGGTTAAGAAACCTGCTTTAACATACGCAGCTTCGTCTACACCTGGTGGGATACGGTTTTCTAGGAGGTCAAGAATAAACTCTTCTTCACCTTGAGGCGGGTTCTTCAGAAGTTCCACAAGGCCTGCAACTTGCTCGGCATCTAGTGGTTTAGGAACAACTCCTTCGGCAGCACGCTCTTCGACGTGTTTACGGTAGGCTTCAAGCACGACTTTTTCCTCTCATTGCGGTTCCTCCCTCTTATTGCTATTTGTTCAAAGAATAAGGGAGTGAACATCCTTGGAAACTTGGCTCTCCATGCCATATTTTTCATTCAATCTTGACTGAGAAACAGTGCCAGAGAGGCCAAACTGTGGGCGGTAGAATAGCAAATTTAACCTTAAATTAAAATCTCATCATTTTGACCAACATAGCAACTTAAGACTAAAGTTCTATGATTTTCACTGGTCAATCCCGCCTATTCCCATACTTTGAGAATGGCGGAAATGGACATATAAACACCAGAGCTACTTAAAAGTAGTACCGATAATTAGGTAGTATGAATCATAGTTATTTTCGGTACGCCCGTAACCAAACATAATCGGCCCAATCGGTGAGTCAACCCCTGCAAATACAGAACCTGCGGTATACAAAGGTGCTTCGTTGATTTCGAGATCCGGATCAGACCAAACCCCACCATACTCAAGCGATGCACCGACATAAAACGGGGAGCTAAACAGGCCAAAGTCGTTGTCAAACCAGCGATAGCGGTAAACCACGCTACCAAACACTTTGTTCTGACCAATTAAGCTGTTTCTTGGGACACCAGATAAGTTAAGAAAGCCACCAATCTCTTCAGGATCAATTGGCACCGAAGAATTCTTACTCTCTACAAAACCCAGATCGACATTTGCGACCAAAGTATGGCGTGAAAACGTATGTGCAGCGATCATTTTCGCTCCGATTTCATACGATGTGTCTTCAACTCTCTGGTTCTCAACCAACACACTATCACCGACGCTTTTGTCGTGTGAGACGAGATAATTGAGATCCAAGTAAAAACCAGAGCGCGGAAAACTGTAGTTGTCGAGAGTATCAATCCGATAGTTCGCAAACGCCCCTAAGCGATGAAACGCAACATCACCAAAACTAGGTAAAGTCGAGAGTATGCTCTTGCCATCGGTGTACCTTACCCCTGCCATGAAACGTCGCCACAAGGTATCTTGATAACCAATCGCCCACTGGCTAACCCACTCAGTATACGCAACTGGTACGTAATTCTTGGTTGCCTCTAGGCTTGTATCATCAAAGCCAGTCACTGGCGCATTACGTTTTTCATTGCTGTACGTGAGAGCTAACGTTGTAAAGGTCTTTTGGCTCGAAAAGAATGGCGAGAAAAACTCCGCTTCGATGAGCTTATCTGTACCGATTTCAAAATTGGTACGTAACTCTGCGCCATGGGAGTTGAGGTCGGTAAAATTGGTCGACACACCAATGGAATACTGGCTATCGGTTGAAAAATCATCTTCAAGGAAAAAACGGAAGTTTACGTAATTCGGTCCCCAAGACTTCTCATCAACATCAACGATCAGGGCATCTTGCCCGTCGATTTCATCATAGCGATAAGTCACTAGTTCAAAACGGTCTAAAGCGTAAAGATCTTGGATACTTTTCTCAACCTGATCCAAGGTGTACCGCTTACCTGCTTCAAGCTCAAGACGGTTTTCAAGAAGGGTGTCTGTATAGTGGGTGTTATTATTGATGACCACTTTATCAACGGTAATTTCATCACCATATCGCAGTTCACGTCGGACATTCTGTTTCTGTTCAATATAGTGTTGATAGTCTGCCGTGGATAAGCTCAGTTTCTGCAACTCTGCTTTCCTCGCCATCGTTGCCTGATAACCTTTTTCAAATGCCTGCGGCATTTTATCAAACTCAGTGGTCTCCATATCGCCAACATCAGGCTGCAAGAAAAAGTCTTTGTCTGTTAGTAATTCAGCCTGACGCGCTGTCGTACTGCGGACCAAATAGTTGGAAAGTTGGTCTGCCACCGTTAGGAACGTGGTGAAGTCTTCTTCATTTTTGTATTCCGTACCGATATCAACCGCGATAACAATATCAGCCCCCAAATCACGCGCAACGTCTACTGGCATATTGTTCGTCACGCCACCATCCACCAACATCTGCCCATGGAGTTGGTAAGGAGGCAGTGCGCCGGGAACCGACATACTGGCCATCATGGCATCAACCAGATAGCCCTGACTGATCACAACTGGTTTCAGTTCAATAATATCGGTCGCGACAGAACGGTAGGGAATGGCGAGATCATCAAAAGAATCAAATGGAGGTAAATTGCCCGACGTTTCACGGAGCAATTTAAGCATTCCCTGCCCCTGCACGATCCCACGACTAGCTCGAACCTCCCCCCAGCGTAAACCAAGGTCAGTGGTTAACTGATATCTATCTTCGTATTCCTTGTCCTGTACTTTTCGCTGACTGCGGTCAACTCGATCTCGATAACCACTGTTCCAGTCAACGGTATCAATGAAAGACTCGATTTCATCGGCGCTCATACCGGTCGCATACAAGCCCCCTACATAAGAGCCCATACTGGTACCAGTGATTACATCAACAGGCACCCTTAGTTCTTCAAGCGCTTTTAGCACACCAATATGCGCTGCGCCTTTCGCGCCTCCACCGGCTAAAACAACTGCTACTTTGGGCCGCGTATCAGGTTGCGGCTCTGTCTGTGCTATCGCATTAAAGGCAACGCTTCCAAACAAGCATAATAGGAGGCCTGCTAATTTTTTCACGATACAAATCCCTTTCTACAGTCGTTCTAACGTTTATACTGACAGACTTAATCAGCGTAAAGTACTAATATTCAACACCATGCGTGTTACCAACTAAATAATTTCTGTAACCATTGTTTAGGCTGGCTATCACACTGCTGCTTCATTGCGCCATTGATGTCCCACACTGGCAATGTGAACTCGTTTCCACAATCCAAATCCAGACTACCCTGAGCCGTTTTAGCAAAACCAAGCGTACTGATTCCCTGAGGCCAAGGTAGGGTTAACTTTTCAGGAATACGGTGCTCTAGGTACTCAGCGTAAACTCGCAATGCACCACTTGAACCGGTTAACTTCGTCGGTTTGTTGTCATCTCGGCCTAACCAAATCGTGGTCACTTCTCGCCCATCGACGCCGACAAACCAACTGTCTCGAGTATCGTTACTGGTTCCGGTTTTTCCTGCTAACGCCGCCCAGCCAAACTGGCTGTTGAGATGACGCCCAGTTCCTTCCAAGACGCCTCGCTTCATTGCGTATGTCGTTAACCACGCGGCCTGCTGATCAACGGTTTGTGACACTTTCGGTAATGACTGGTACAGCACATTCCCTTCCAAATCAATCACGGACCGCAAGGCTGACAGTTGGGCTTTTTTTCCCGAGTTAGTCAGCGTTTGGTACATCTGCGCGACTTGAAATGGCGTTAACGTAAATGAACCAAGAAACATCGACGGAACCGGACGAATTTCATTCTTGTCTACGCCAAGTTTTTCCAACGTGTTAACCACATTGGCGATACCAACCTGCATCCCTAGCTCGACCGTAGGTACATTGAGCGACTTAGCCAAAGCGATATACAAAGGCACATCACCACGGAACTGACGGTCATAATTTCTAGGCGACCAGACATCACCTTTACTGCCTTTCAAGCTAATCGGTTTATCGTGCAGCGTCGTGGCCAGATTGTATTTCTCTGGTTGTTCCAATGCCGTGAGGTAAACCGCAGGCTTGGCTAATGAACCAATTTGTCGGCTGGCATTCAGAGCTCGGTTGAAGCCATCGTAACCAGTTCGTTTCCCTCCGACCATGGCTCGTATTTCCCCTGTGTGCCTGTCGACAGCAACAGCTGCGCCTTCAAGAGATTTACCCGCCACATCAGCAAGTTGCGGAATTTTCTTTGCGATTGCTCGTTCAAGTTCTTGCTGAGAAACTGGATCCAATGATGTAAATACACGTAAGCCGATATCTGACTGAAATGCATCCCCTGCCTTCTGCTCTAGTTCAATCTTCAACTGCTGAAAATAAGCGGGTTGGCGGCTGGCAATTTTCGGATTGTCCTGAATATCAAGGGGGCGACTTGCCGCCATATCATACTGTTCTGCCGTGAGAATGTTTTGCTGCATCATTAAGCGTAACACTAAATCTCGACGCTCTTTCGCACGCTCAGGAAAGCGCACCGGATTGTAGTAGGAAGGACCTTTTACCATGCCCACCAGCAGAGCAAGCTGGTCAATGCGCAGTTCTTGGATCGGCTGACCAAAGTAAAGTCGCGATGCAAGACCAAAGCCATGAATCGCCTCGCCGCCACTTTGACCGAGATAAACCTCGTTCAAATACGCCTCTAGTATGCGATCTTTGCTGTAGCGATAATCCAGAATCAAAGCAATGTAGGCTTCTCGAACTTTGCGCCATAAGGTTCGATCACTGGATAGAAAAATATTCTTGGCCAACTGCTGAGTCAGAGTACTGCCACCCTGCACAGTTCTGCCCGCCTTTACGTTAGCAACCATCGCTCGTGCAATCGCAACAGGCGAAACACCATCATGTTGGTAAAAGTTGCGATCTTCTGTGACGAGTAGGGCATCTACCATGACTTCTGGGAACTGGTCTCGACGCAAAAACAGCCGCTGTTCATCGTGGTTTTTCTCCAACATACCAAGCATTTTCGGCTCAATACGTAAGTAGCCTAAATCGCCTTTCTTTTCTAGTGATTGAATGCGCTCTAGCTGGCTTGAAGAGAAATGGAGCATCACATGACGATCAGGCTCTGGACCATCACTAAATTCAAATGGTCGACGAATCACTTCAATTTTTGTCGAAGAAGAAGAGTACTCGCCAGGGTAGCGAGGTTGGCGGACTTTGCGGTAATTGAGCACGTCTAACTCATTGCGCACTTCTTGAATCGTAATATCTTCGCCCGGAGCCAAGTTAAGGATTCGCGCATAAACCACAGTAGGCAAATCAAATAATTGCCCCTCAAAGCGTTGTTTAACCACACTATCTAGATAGATACCAACAAACAGCAACAAAGCGAAGCCAGCTAAGCCGACCTTCCAGCTAATGCCCCATAATGTTTTCAGCCACCTACGTTGGGGCGGCTTACTAGGCTTACGCTGAGGCGATTTCGC
>NZ_QEWN01000012.1 GCF_006124995.1 Vibrio sp. Hep-1b-8 | reverse complement strand
ATGAGCATAGCCCAAGCTTGTGGTTGTTCTTAACTAACCCCAAAATACCATTGACCAACAATGAAGCTGAACGCCGGCTTCGTGGCTTTGTTATTCAAAGAAAAATCAGCTACGGCACTACCTCGGATGCAGGCGACAAGTTCCGAGACCGCCTACACTCGCTAATCGAAACTTGTAAAAAGCGAAAGATATCGTCACTTGATACGCTTTCACGCATAGTCAATGCTGTTGTTCGTCAGCAGCCGTACCCAAATGTGCTCGATCTTAAACACACGAGTTTTTACCTAAACACTTAGTCAACACGGTGCTGGTGAACGCTTACTCTCCAACGACCCAAACAGGTATGAATTGCGCATTCCTTTCCAGCAATATCAAGACTCGTTTGATTGTGAAGTAAACTTGGGGAATATAACAGTTCAAGCCTATAACGCATTTGATACAGTAGGTTTTGCCCAACTACGTATTCCCCAATCAGGCACAAAATATTACAACAAACCGATAGACTTAGATTCTACAATTGAAGCCAAAGATTGTCGTACTCGATATTACGAAGATTTAAATGAGTGGTCATCTGGCTTAGCATGCAGTTTTTATACGAATGGAGAAATAAGGGATAAACAAGCGGATTTAGTCGTTTTCAATGCTTACAGTATCTACTTTGATTTTTCTCAGTTCAATAGCGACACCGTGATTCACTACGATATTTTAGCTGGTGAAGAGTATCGTAGTACCCCGTTAGATCCAGAGACTGGCAAGTGACTCGGTTAACTAAGCGACAATTCATAGAGAGGAGTTTCGCATTGGTTCTGGTTTCAGTGAGCGCACTATCTGGGTTGTACTCGATACTGATTTTCAGGCATGCCTTGTCCTGTCAGCTTGTTCTGCGCTGTGATGATAGCGAGCGCTTATGGTAGCCATAGCGTTTTTTCGGAGCCCTAGAGCTTCTGGCAACCTACCGCTAAGTTACGAGGATGCCTTTGTTCTCAGAAGGCTGCTTCCAGTTATTTGTTTTGTAACGAGGTTTCGCGGGTAAAACACTGAAAGAAGCCGTTAACGCTTAATACAAAACCGTTCAATCAACCAAGCGGCTAAATGACAATGACATTTGGTCGCTTGGTTGATTTTTGGGAGTAATAATAACGATTGATACAAAACGCCTTACGACAAACTGCCCATTTTTTATTGTCTCCATTTTTGGCTTTCTCTTCGGCGTATTGCCAATACTCTGCCGCCGCACTCCATTGCTTTTGCCTTTCAAATAGAGCTGCCTGTTGTGAAAGTTCGTTGTAAGACAGTTGTGTCAATGTATCTAGCTGCATTTTTCACCTATAAAAGAGTATGAACTTTCGACATAAAAACAATCATTAAGCTTACTTTAATTGGGTGGTCCAAAAACGGCCTCGCTTTGTTTCAGGTTCTGAGGGAGGAGGGGTCTCAAAACGTCTGATGTTATCAATAATTGTGATTAATGAGTGAATTTCAGGACGCTTGTACGTTTTGCTCTTTCCGCTTTTAACATCCCGGATCGTAAGATGGTATTGTCCATCGAAGTAGGAAATTACAAATCCTTTGTATCGAAACTGTTGTTTGACCATTGTTACCTCCTGAACATATAAAATACACGTTCCTACAACAATGTTAAGCATGATATTTCTTATATTAACGTCAGAATTTATACCTAAATCATTTCTTTACACAACACAATCTGTCACGCAAATCTCCGTCTTAATTAAATCAGGAACAACCGAGGATACGACCGCTTTGGATAATACTTGCGAACTCTTCAACAAGTTCTATCATATCGAGTCGACAGTGA
The DNA here is from genome assembly GCF_006124995.1 of Vibrio sp. Hep-1b-8. Lineage (GTDB taxonomy): Bacteria > Pseudomonadota > Gammaproteobacteria > Enterobacterales > Vibrionaceae > Vibrio. The sequence continues at coordinate 45,319 of NZ_QEWN01000012.1, read as the reverse complement.
GCAATAATATTAACAACGAAAGATAGAACTGGTAAAGTTAATTAATCGGCACACAGTGTAGAAGAATTAAACAATGTCAGAATATCTTAATTGTTTAATGCCAAAGCTCGACTCTCTTGTGGCGCAATGCGCTTCCAATTGAATTTGCCCAAATTGCAATAGCTAAAGGTCATCGGGTGATCGCCTACCAATCAATTTACACAGAGTAAGCTATCCTCCATCCCAAAAGGAGTATATCTATCTTCGCTAGTCATGTTCAATGTCAAGGTATCCTTCATATTAATTTTCCATCTCTTATTGGTTTGAGACATATTACTAGAAATATAATAAGTAGAATTTAATAAGGATGCGTCAAAATCATTTGAATTCCAAAGATCGCTATAGTTGTTTTTTGTAGCCCCTATACTTCCTGGAATGTATTTGCTACAAATACTATTGACGTGAATAAAATTTCGACCTTGAGTTACCTTATTAGATAGTTCATAGTAATTCAAATCAACTCCATCAACAATAATTGGTTTAGGTTGGTGAAATTCAGATATTTCTCGTGTGCTAAACACAAAGTTACTCGAATCATCATAAAATTGGATGACAACAGAGCTAGTCGGAGATTCATTTAAATTAAGTTCATAGTAAAGAGAGCCATTTTCTACGAAAAATCTATCCTTTCTAGAAATTTTTTCTTCTGTAATAACGCGTGAAAAAACCCTAGTGTAATCATAATTTTCCTCAAGAGTAAAAATTTTGTACTTCAAATGATTATTTTTGGACTCGACTAATACTGGGACAATAGATGCTGGATTTAAATAACTTACACCCGTTATATCTTTATCATCAAAATAGGCACTTAAAAACTCTTTACCATAATAATCTGCAAAACCATATGTCATACCTGAATAATGATTGTAACCATATCCATGTGCACTTTCGTGGAATAAGGTTTTCTGAGTTCTCAGGTCAAAAGGTCTAAAAGATGCTACACCAGCTGTAATATAGTCGGTCCAAATTGACGCCCACCCCGAACTATTGGTTTGAATGTCATCTAGATTAGGCGTACCTCCGCCCCCAACTCCCTCATTAGAATAAGGACCTGAAAGCGTTTTCAAGGTAAGTTTATGCCCCTTAACTCCCATTTTCATATAGTTTATATTCGCAACACTTTCACCATTACTAGCACAAGCGCTCGGATAATCTGTACATCCATGCTCACGATAGTAACGTAATAGTTCAGGTAAGAGAGCTTTGTGGTTAAGCGCTTTATGTAAGTTACTAGAAAGAACCCAATACACACTGCTTTGCTGAGCATCTGGATCTGAATAGCAAGGAGTTGAACATAATTTACCTTCCTCAGAGGACATTTCTCCAGCCAAAGTTATTTGGGGTAAAAACATCCCTAACGTATTATAGAAAGAAACACTAGTAACATTTTCACTAAATAATATCTCAGACTTACTGAATGGTTGAAGCGTGATATCCATTGAAACCAAAACAGGATTGTCATGCTCATTTGTCTTGACCAACATTTTGTTAATTCTATCAGGAGTATTATTTATTACTTCAAACTGATTTGAACCTAAATCAATAATATCAATATCATCAAATCTATAAACTTGTTTTCCATTTGAATTCAACTTAACGAAATTTTCGGTTTGTAAGACTGTAACATCAATTAGTTTTAAACTATCATTAGTCTTATAATCAATACTATTTACACTTAAAAACTCCCCACCATCGTTTGAAGTCCATGGATAATCTGATATCACAACTGGAGGGGTTCCGCCATCTGTTGAAGGGTTATTATCACCATCAACAGATAGTCGCTTAACATCACTTTCCTCACTGCATGCAGATAACATAATAACTAGAATAAATAGCATTTTGTTAAAATTTACGTTCATTAATGAAACCTTTATACTGTGCTGAAAAGAGGGTGAATAGTATTGCGGCTTACTTGTGTACTCAAGATCAACCAAAAGAAATAAGAGTTTTCCTACACTTTTATTTTGTAAGGCTTTTATGTGTGAATCTCGGCCGAACCGCTCCAGAAGTCTTGGACACTGTGTTAAGTGAGTATATTTACTAACGAGGTGGACAATGACAACTAAGAAAACACGAATCAAAGCCGGGTATAGTTACTAAAATCATTCACTCAATCGCTACCAAATTGAGTGAATAATTCAGAAGTGTAAAGTCAGACTAATAATGCTCTGTCCGATCAAGGGTAATAGAGTGACAACTTAAGCAAAACCAATAGAAGTTTTGCCCTTTAGAATAATAGCGTGTCAACATTATTGAGCGTCGCATACAGCAGATAGCCTGTCGGGATACATTTTGATAAGGCACTCTTACTGGGTGAAACCGGTTCATTGCCAACATTTTTATTGTATCTGTACACATAATGCCCTCACCTGTTTATATGAACTTCTTTTAGTGAAAACTCCCTTTTTTACTTTAGCTTTTGATACCGTTAAAGAATTAAGATGGCTTAGCCTTTTCTTCGTAATTTCGGACTTGAGCTTCCCAAAATTGTTGTAACAATATGAAGAAATATTGACGTTGTTTTTGCTTCAGAATCTTGAGCATCGCTCGCTCGAAAGTGTATTCGTGCCGGTTCACTTGATTACGAATCTTGCGTGTGTCTCTTAGGCTTAATAAATAGACTTCTACCTCAATGATTTTTCTTGCTTCAGATTCGCTAAACCCCTGGTCCTCAAGTAGTTTAATACTCATATGATGTAACATCATATTTGGAATTTGCAGTGCTTCGAAGGTGTTCTTAGGTAATAGCATCGTCAATTTCTCTCAATGTAGATAATGAGAATCCGTGCTCAGTTATTCCATGCTTGTAGTAAAGTGAATGAGTTTTTCAAAAGTACTCTCTCCAATTTGGAGAGTTATTTTCATGTTTGGCGGCGTCAGTAACAGTGTTATGCGCGTTGAAACTCCATTATCTCGACAATGGAATTAGCGTTGAATTTTTCTAGAATTCTAGATTTGTAAGTGCTAACTGTCTTTGAGCTCAAAGATAATAGTTCTGAGATTTTCTTGTTTGAGTAGCCTAGAGATAAATAGCCAAATACTACTGATTCACGCTCTGTTAGATCAGGGAGTTCATGTGCTGTAGCCAAACTCTCTTTGAATGCATAAAACCCTCGATAGGTTACTAAAATGGCTTCATTAATTAGTGAAGTGTCTTCTGTCTTAAGTATGTAACCATTAGCACCTACTTTCTTAGCGGTATGGTTAAAGAGAGGGGAATTATTTGAAGAAACAAATAAAACCCTGCCTTTATAACCACTTTTTCGAATACGCTGAATGAAATCTAAGCCATTTCCATCATTCAAAACGATATCAAGTATGATCATATCAATACTCTGTCCACGAAGAATACGGTGTGCATCCTTTATCGAATCTGATTGAAAAATCTCAGTATTAACAGTAATGCTATTAAGCATTGATGCAAGAGCACGTCTAATAATTGGTTGGTTATCTAATATAAGCGTTTTAATTGAGTTCATTGTAAGCCTCTATAAATAGGTTTGCATGATGATCCCCCCTGGATGTATTCCTAGTTTTTATATAATAAGAAATATTTTTATGAAAGTATGGAAAGTCATCAATTCCAAATTGGAAACAACATAACCAAGCTTTATTTAATCGCGGCTCACTGACATTTTGGATTGATGCGACAGGACTAAAGCTCTACGCCGAGGGCGCAGCCTTGTTGGAACGAGGTCACCCTCGCAATCTAGCGGTCGGATGCCCGAAACGATGGTGAGCGCATAACAATCAGTCATGTTAGGCGTGTTTTTAACTGAAAACGAATTAGGAACCAAAGTCTTTGAATCGAGCAAAAAACTGCCCGCTCAAAGTAGATAAAAATATTAAGCAATTGAAAATATTGAATTTTTAAAATTGGCACAGTACTTGATTAACAATGAACAACTCGCCTTTGTTTAGACTGATCAATATTGGTTTGACCTTAGCGCCAAGGGTTTTCTCGGCGATCTGAGTAAGCTCTGAGAGATGACATAACTTCGCTTCATGTGCTCGTCATTTTTTAAATATCGATGGGCATAATGTCAATTTAATAGTAGGAGGCTATATGCCAAAAGCAGCAAGGCTAGGTGATACCGGATCGGAGCACGATTGCTTCCCACCAACACCAATCATTGCAGGGAGTCCAAGTGTGATGATTAATTTTCAGCCATCAGTTCGCCAAGGTGATCCACTGCAAGATCATGGCTGCCCGTGTGATAAGACCCCTCATGGCAACCACCCTAGAAGTGTCGCGGAAGGTTCGTCGAGCGTATTTATTGACGGTAAACCCGCAGCACGTTTTGGGGATTCGATAGACTGCGGAGGAACAATATCGTCGGCATCATCCGATGTCGAGATAGGATAATATTCCAACCTCACCATCGTCTAATAGGCTGTAGACCTATGTTACAGCCTATTAATTTTAATCTCTGTTTGGGTGATTGAGGATGTGGTCTTCCCAGTTAACAACATCGATTTCGTAGACCACTTTATTGCGTACGCTCTCCCCTGCAGCATGCATAGCAGACTTAGAGCCCGTGATTAACGGGTGCCATTCAGGAAGAGGTTGCTTCTCAGCGAGTAAACGATAAGCACAAGTGTTCGGAAGCCATGTAAAATCATCAATATCTTCACGAGTTAGCTTGGTACACTCTTCACCTGAGCTAAAACGGTTTGGGTAGTCTTTACACGAACAGGTTTTACTGTTTAACCAACTACACGCCACGTTGGTGTAGTAGATCTCATCGGTGTCTTCATCCATCAGTTTGTGCAAGCAACATTTTCCACAACCGTCACAAAGGGACTCCCATTCATTTTCGGTCATCTCTTCGAGAGCTTTTTGCTGCCAAAACTGCGTCATATGGTAACCCCAAGTGTTCAAATATCATCGTGGAAAAGGAAAGCGGAATTTATATAGATCCTTTGTCCAAAGTGCAAGTGATTCCTCTAGGGGTTAACCGATATGCATCTATGTTATTCAAGGCTCTACTCTTCAAGCCTTTGATTTAGTTCGGCCACTTTCCAACTTAAATTATTCAGACGTCTTTTCAATTCATCAAACTCTTGCCGAGCTTGCTCGTACTGGTGTTGCTCAATCAAGTTTTCTACATAGCCGACTCGACCATAGATTGGCGATAGGCTGACAGCAAAGTCCTCCAATGATTTGGTTTCATTCGCGACCTGTTGCCAGCGCTGTTTCTTAGCGAGCAGCGCAATATTTGCCATCTTTGTGCGTATTTCACTAAACCGAGCGATAAATTCATTCGCCTGATCGAGCGCGAACTGTTGGTCTTGATATAGGGTCTGGCTTATCTGTTCAACTTGCTCGTCTCCTGCATACAGTTTCTGCAAAACATTGAGTTGTTCTAGCGCCTTTAAGTAAGGCTGCTCAATAGAGACTTTGGTTTTCTCTTCAATCGACGTCTGATACATAGGGATCAGCTCAGCTTGAACAGCGGCTAATTTTTTCGGTTTAGTATGCTCCACATAACGATCAAGGTTGCTTGTATTGATTGCGGGAACTTCGACCGACTGCTTGAACTGGTATTGATTGATGAAGCTCGGATTGTAATAGAGCCACCCACACACACCACTCACGACAAGCGTCGATACAAGTGTGCCCGTCAAACTCCAGTAGTAACGGCGACGCGTGACTCTATTGTCGTTTTCTCGCTGCTTTTCTTGGCGCTTTATCGCCGTATGATAACGCGTTTCTATTTGATCAATATGTTCAAACAGAACAAATCCAACCCCTTCAAAATCAACGTCCACTTGAGGCTGTTGAAGTGTCATCCAGTGATGGATTCTTTCGCATACTCTCTCGCTGCGATAAAGATCTCGCAACTGCTCTTGAGAGGGTTTCATTTTCTTTAACTCAGGAATGGCCTTGCCATTGACCCAATCTAAAACTTCTTTGCGCATTTTGGCCGATTTTGAGTCCGGCTTGGGTAGCAAACTCAAGCATTGTATTAGGAGCTCTAAGCCATTGGCATAACCCGCCAACCCCTCAATTTTCAGCTTGGCTATGGTTAGATAGCTACACATGAGTAAGTCAACACCTGGTCCCTTAGCTAGGTGTTCACACGCTTCATATACCTCTTGCCAATTAGTGCCACCAGACAGGGGATTAAAGCGACTATTAATCTCATCTCTGATTTTTTGATAACTTTCGAGATGTCTGATTGAGTCAGAATCGGCTGTTACACGATAAACAACTTGGTCAAGTAATACTGTATTGGACATAGATACTTCGTCCTGTAGAAAAGGAGCGAGTCACCTCGCTCCTTTTAGTGTTTTAGTAAAGAGTCTTAGATAACTTGAACGACTTAAACAGGCGTTCAGTAAATGGATTGGCATCCGATTCAGCATTGATGCGATAAATCATGTCTCCGCCATCGACATCAAATCGGTAATCAACCGACGTCTTGCCCGCTGACATAACGTTACCCTTTTCCAATAGTCGGAAAAATGCCCAAGGTCCTTTCTCGTTAATACTTCTAGGCGACAAGTTAGACTTGGTTGGCACTAAAGTCACTTTAGACACGGCAGAATCACGCAGGGTATTTGGCCAAATCAGCTCAACACCTTCACGCGGTCCATGGCTGTATGTGAGATACTGACCATCAACATTAAGTACACTGCGGCGTTTATTCCCACTTAACTGAAGAGGCTCGACAGAGAAGTTTACGTCTAAGATACCTTTACGGTTAAAGAACGCCTGACGAATTCTTTGTGCTTGTTCAATCTGCGCTAGTACCTCAGGGCGGATCAGCGATTGAGCGTTATCGTAATCATCAACGGCAATGTTCTCTTCAATAAAAATTTTCAGCTGATTAGTGTAAAAGTTATCCAAGGTGCCATTAGGAGCAAAGAAGGATTCGAAATCTTCCAGTGCCACATCTTTTGTGGAAGCAGGATTAAACGGGTAGCGACTCGCAAGCTTGGTATAGTACGGCTTGTAAACATCTTCAGTCCAACGCACTTCTAAGTATCTAATCGCTTCTTGCTTCACCACATACCAGCTTTCATCTGCCAGCTTAGCGATCATGCTATCCAATGGTCTTGGTAAACCAGAAGAGATGCGCTTCAAGGTATAGATAGGATCCGCACTGACTAACTTTACTCGCGCCTTCGTTGCGTCAAGCGCTGCCATACCGACATCTGGTGATTCTTGAATCGATTTCAAATAAGCCTTCAGTTCATCAACCGATTCAAGGACTTCATTGATATACGCAGGTTGCTCTCCAACGGGTTTAAGCATTAAGTTTAACTCAGCAAATGGAGATTGAATGCTTGACGCGACTTTGTATTTAGCACTCTTTAGCAGTTCTTCTGCTACGTCATTATCTGGGTCTAATCCCTCAATGACCTGAGTGTTGTTCTTTAATGTCCTGAGTAATCGCTGCATTGGCTCGACGTTTCCAGTCAAGCTCTCTAGCACCATCACCGCATCATTGATGTCACCAAAATATTTCATGTCGATATCATTCAATGCTGCACGCCAAGTGTTCACATAATCTGCAACATACAGATTGCGAATCTTTTCACGAAGTACTTGTTTATCTGCTTCACTAAACTGCGCCGTTTTAGACTGTCCTAATACCCAACTATCGATCAGGGCTAACTCCGAGACAGACTCGGATCTCGGCATGAAATAGTTTTCAAAGCCGGCTTTTGTCAGCATTTGTGGTATATACAAGCTGCTATTAGCCACACGCTCTTCGAACACAACATCAAAGATTGGACCAACTAAATTACGAATACTGATCGAAGGGCCTAACACGGTTTGCGCGTTCAGCTTCAAATTTCGGTAAACACGCTGATCGTTAGGCATAGTGCTAAGTTCTGCTTGAGCGCTGGCGATGGTGCGATCGTATGGCTTCATCACTCGTTCTGCGAACTCGTCACCTTGCTGCCTTTTTCCAGCGAGATCGGTATGGCGCATCGCATAATCTAAGTGCTCTAACAGTTCACCCTGAACCTGTTTTTGCCCGACAAACGTGCTCTGCCAATATTTACCAAAGTAATCAAGCACATAATCTTCGTAGCGACCACTCTTATCTACCAGCATGCGATAAACTCGCAGAACTGCCAGTTTCTCTTCCTCATTCTCAGCCTGTTTAAGCGCAACAACGACATCCGCCATTAGAAGTGGCAAGAAACGGTTTTCGAGCAAGTTAAGGTAGGTATTTTCGACCATTGGCCCAATAGTATGCCCTTGATATAGACCAAGATCAGATAAGTAGCGTGGCTTGTCACGGAAAAAACCGAACTCCAATGTCGCTTGTCGAATCTTGTTTAACGGTTCAAGAATGTCTTTCTGAGAAGCCAGATAAAGATTAGATGGGTATTGAGTTTTGTATTCATTGACCTTAGTGAGTACCGCATCAGACTGGTTAACATTGGTTAGGTAATAGCGATGCCACGTCCCCGCTAAAAGCACCGTTGCCACCATACAAGCGGTAATAGAAAGGCCCATTAAACGACGTTTGTGTTTTGCCACTCGGAAGTTATCCGAAGCCAATCCTGCCTCTGGGTAGATAATGTTGCTAAATAACTTCTGAGTAAAATATACCGTTGAGTTCTTAGCATTTTGAGCTTCGTTCACCGCATGCGATAGACCATAGCGACGAGAGGCGGAATCTCCAAAGGCGTTGCTAGGCACTCCCTGCTGATAAACCGACGTAAAGTAAACCCCACGAACTAACGCAGAGGTAGAGAACTGATCACTTGAGAGTGCATCTCGGAAAAAGTTTTTGAGAATATCTTGCAGCCCTGACATTTGACGCGTAAAGCTATAGATAGCGTCACGCTCGGCTTGTTCCAACGGCTCTGCCACCGCATGGGGAAAGAGTTCGTTGATTCTTGATACAAACTGCCCATAGTCTTTAGAAAACTCTTCTAACCAGTGATCTAAATTATCGACCGATTCTAGAGAGAAGGTGAAACCTAATACTTCATCTCGCTGTGACTTGGAATAATGTTTAAAGAAAGGTTCGAAACCATACAACAAGTCAAGTTTTGTCAGCGTAATGTAGACTGGCAAGCGAGTCGCCAGTGTTTCCATTAATTCGCGAATACGCGCACGCAGCAAGTTTGCATAAGCCTTACGCTCTGACGCAGTAGAGACGGCAAGATTAGAGATATCAAGCGCGAGAACAATACCGTTCAACGGCCTTCTACTGCGCGTTTTTTCCAACCAATTGATGAAATGAAGCCATAAGCGGCGCTGTATTTCAGCAGCTTCCTTGTCTTTACGATTACCTTGAGTAAGTAACTCACCATCAGGGTCAATCAGTACGGACTCGTCACCAATCCACCAGTCGAAATAGTAAGGGTTATCACTTTTCTGCCCCGAGGCTCGCATCACAGAAGAAAGCGCAAAGTTCTGTCCTGAACGGTTGATTAAGCTTGTTTTGCCCGCGTTTTCAACACCCAACACTAGATACCAAGGCAATGAATAGAGATAGTTACGCGTATTGAGACTTTGCTTCATCTCTTTCATTACGTTATTCAGTTCGACTTCCTGACGCTCTTCATATTTCGCAATTGGATCGAGTTTTCGCTGTTCTTCTCGTTTTTGCTGACTCTTAAAACCTTGCAATTTACGCCACTGCCAAATACCCCACGCTGACAACGAGAGCAACACAAACAGTGCACTCGCGATGCTTCGAGCCATCACGGACTCTAAAGGTTTCGTCCCGAGAATTTCCAGCCAAGGACCTGCCCACCAAATGGCAACGTTGAGTAGTATAAATAGAGTAAACAGCAAAATAGGAAGGGCCGCTGCTATGCCCGGCTTAAGTTTCTTAACAAGCCCAATGATACTTTTCCACATGGATAGTCCCTTTGCTTAATCTAACGCTGTATATCGTTCTAGTTGTTCTATTAAAGACGGCTCCCACTCAGTGACGCTCGCCTGGATAATTTCTTGCTTTAAGGTTTGATACTGTTCTTTCGCCATCGCTTCTAACTGGCTATGCCGCAAAAGATCGGCACAAAGCAAACGCCAATAAAAGCGCTCGCGTGGCTCTGTCGCGGCAACAAGGCCATCATTGAGCATCGACATCGCAACGGCGATCCCCCCCTCTTGAGCGAGCTTGAAAGCTTCTTCACGTTGTTCACTCCAACTACCTGAAACATTGCCACCTGAAGCGGCCATGTCACCACTCGCTAACCAATCACGCACCATGTCAGTTACAAATGGCGAACCATCTTTAAACTTGAGTTCAAACACGTTTGGAAAACGTTCGACAAAACACTGAGTTTCTTCACGAATGGCCTGACACCAGCTCTGTTGACCAAGCGACTTTGCGATATCGTGGCTCATGAGCTGACCATCAAACCAATAAGGAGCAATCGTCAAACTTTGTTCAATCTTTCTCCACAGAGCGAGATCAGGTTGATGTAACTGGTCTTGATACTCTTTAATTCGCTCCACTTGCATGCCACGCAGTAACGTTTTTCCGAGATGATCATGATCGGGTAACGTCGTGATAGAACCCCAAAGCGCGTGGCGACGTACTCGTATTGCTAATGCCGCCCCCGACTCCTGATCAGAGAGATATTCCGCGACTTTAAGCAGGGTTTGCTTTGCTGCTTTATCACTGGAATTGTCAACGGATAAAGAATAAGAGGAGGATGCCGCTGTGCTTTGTGACGTCTCTGTCTCTGAGTCTTTTGCTTGTACCGTGCTGTGCTGTGACTTCTCTCGCTCTTGAGCTCGTTTAAGCTGGGTGCTAATCGTTAGCGCGATAGAATCCGCAATATCCGAAGAGAGTTGATTGGCTTGTATTGTTTTCTGCCACCCTTGAACCACCGTTTGCAACTCGTCTCTGTCTTGGCTATCGAGAGTCGTGAAATCAAACTTATCCACAGCCATTGAGAAACGTTGACACATCTGACTGAAAAACTTTCTGCGCGGTAAGTTGCCTCTCTTTCCGGGTGCTGGGAAACAATCATTCCAATAGTGCTCAATGAAGTCGCTCATCACACCAAACGAGGTTATCAAACGGCTTGGTGTCAATTGGTTATGCAAACACTGAAGTAAATAAACCAGTAACTTAATATCTTTGCTCTTCTCATTAAGCAAAGTAATCGCACTGTGCTCAACCTCTTGCCACTGAACTGTGGCGTGAGAAAGAGAACCGACTTTCATCATTTGGTCTTCAACAAAATCAAACAGTGGCTCATCTAATAGTCTTTCTCCTACCGGTGAATCGCCACTAATTGGTCTAACGATACTGGTTCGATATTGAGTCAATTCCATTGCTACCACCCACACCTTGATCTAAGTGGTGTTAAAGCTTGGTTCAATCCTGTCGTATCAAACTGCAACCCATCCACCGTCTGCGAGTTAGAACGAAGAACAAGCCTTGTATCCAACGCCATCACCTTCATCATAGATATTGCAGGCAAACCTCTAGCCGAAGAGAACAACACTCCAGTATCATCGCTTCTCCAGCTCTGACTCGGACCACCAGCGATAGACACTCGAATTCGTCCATCTTCTATCGCTTCAGGTAGCGCCAACTCAATACGGCTGATCTTATTAATGCAGCTCATCATTAACACCGCCGCCAGTTCGCCCTCGGCATGTCGGGATGCTAAGGTTAACCAGACGTCGTCCTCTTGCTCGGTACCACTTTCAATCACGTTCAATGGCGCATGACTATCTGAAGTCTCAAAAGCGATGTGCCAAGCTTGCGGCTTATCATCAGATACAGATTGACGATTCGAAGTGGTCGGCGTCTGAAAAACGTCATCAAAACAGCTCAGGCGCTCTAATCGCTCAGAGATTAAGGTGCATTGTTTGCCCATAATCAGTTCAGAACTAACGGACTCTTGAGCCGCATTCGTTGAGAGAGAAAAAGCGGCCAAAGTCGACAATAAAATGAGAGAGCTCAAATTGTTCATTCTGCTTTGATCTCCAATTTCTGGCATTTATAAGCCAGTGTTCGTTTAGGAATTCCCAAGCTTTCCGCCGTTTTACCTCGATCACCAGAAAAAAGGATCAAGCGCTCACGAATGATAAATTCTTCAAATTCGTTGACGGCTTGTTTAAGGTCTTTGATCGTCGATAAATCACTCTGTGCGGCAAGATAAGGGTTATCCGTCATACCGCTCGACTGAGTGCTCTGCGGTAAGGTCGCGCGTTGCTCGACCCTGTTCAGTTCGAAATCAAGACACGCAATCCGATTCGCCAAGCTGCCTTCACTCACTTCCAACTCATCGCGACACTGTGCACAGCCAAACTCGACCAAAAGCTTCAACTCACGGACATTGCCCGGAAATGAGTACTGTTTAAGGCAATCCAACGCTTTGTAGTGCAGTCCCCGAATCTGAGTACCGTGTTGTGAATTGAACTCGGTAACAAAGTGTTGGCTTAATAGCTCAATGTCTTCCAATCGCTCCGACAATTTTGGCAAAGTCAAAGGGAACTGAAACAATCGGTAATAAAGGTCTTGTCTAAATAGTTTGTTTCTCACTTGAGCAAGCAAATTGACATGTGTTGCAGATACCAAACGAAAATCAGAGCTCAGCTCATTCTTACCGCCGATAGGTCTGAACTTTTTCGTTTCCAGCACTCGTAGCAATTTAGCCTGCAAAGCGAGCGGCATATCACCAATTTCATCTAAAAAGAGCGTTCCACCATTCGCCTGTGCAATCAGACCATCTCTGTCAGATTCAGCACCAGAGAAGGCACCTTTGCAGTAACCAAACAGTTCACTTTCGAGTAAGTTCTCTGGGATAGCGGCACAATTAATGGCAACTAAAGGTTGCGCACTGCGACTTGAGATTTGGTGAATCGCCTGAGCCACCAACTCTTTACCTGTACCTGTATCGCCTTGAACCATAACGGACAACTGAGAGTCCGCCGCGCTGACTATCTGTTGACGTAGCCTCTGCATCACCGAACTTTTGCCAATCAAAGAGTAAGAAAGTTGCTCGGCGAGATCCCTTCGCTTAGTGTCTCTTTGTATATCACTCAAAGATTCAGCGAGCGTTTGAATATCTCGCTGCTCACGCTCCTTCTCTCCCAGTAGCCCCCACTGCTTAGTGAAAATGTCGATAAACTTAGCGCCATCATCACTGTTAAAGACATCAGTTACTGCTGTCTTTGCACCTTGCATAAAGAGGATCAATTGCACTTGATTGGAATGGAGAGGCAAAGGGCAAATGAACACACATTCAAACGTGCCAATATTCGATACCAACTCAGTGAAAGCTGTATCTCCGCGCCAAAACAGCAATTCATCTGCCGTCAGCGACATCTGACTAGCGTTTTGGAGTACGTGTGCAAAGGGATTATTTAAATCATTCACCCCCCAAGACGCCTCCACTAGCGGATCATGCGGCACAAGTTCACGACCATCTGATGTTGGCATTAGAAGCAAGCATTTTGATAGACCGAGTTCAGTACTAAGAATCTGAGTAAACTTTTCCGTCAGCTCAAATTTACTGCGCGTAGCGATCAACTCCGTCACCAGTTCTAGCCAATTCGACATAGCTACTCTACCTCACCAATAAACTCACCATCTTGAGCCGCTAGATAGATTCGTTTCACGGGTTTCTGTTCGGAGAGCTTATTCAGTAGTGCGAGAGAGATAGGCGGAAGCAATTGACCTTCAATGATGGCTTCTAACATACGCGCACCATTTTCAGAGCGTGTTGCTCTCGACAAAATCTCATCAATCAATGAGTCCTCGATCACCACTTCAGCGTCATAACGTTCACTAAACAGGTTTTCTAAACGAACTAACTTACCGCGAACAATTTGCTCCAGCACTTCTGGGGTAAGTGGCATGTAAGGAATCACTTCCATACGTGCAAGTAAGGCAGGTTTAAAGAATGCGGCTAACTCAGGATAGAGGGCATCATCAAGTTGATCTAGTCTCTCAGCATGGTCAACTATCGTTTGGAAGCCCAAATTCGATGTCAGGAAAAATACGATGTTTTGGCAATCAATTAAGCGCCCTTCACCGTCTGCGAGCTCCCCTTTATCAAACGCCTGATAAAAAAGGTTAAGTACTTCAGGGTGCGCTTTTTCAACTTCATCAAGTAACACAACAGAGTATGGCATCTTACGAATGGATTCCGTCAGCACACCACCCTCTCCGTAACCCACATAGCCTGGAGGTGAGCCGATTAAACGCGAGACTGTATGCTTTTCTTGATATTCAGACATGTTAATCGTCGTCAAGAACTGTTTGCCGCCATACAAGCTTTCAGCAAGCTGAACCACTGTCTCGGTTTTACCTACACCACTTGGCCCAACAAGTAAGAAAGCCCCTTTCGGACGCCCCGGCCGGCGTAAATCAGCGCGCGCAGTGAGAAGATGTTTGTGGATGCGTTTGATCGCAACATCCTGACCTTTAATCGCTTGACCAAGTATCGTGGTTAGATGAGTGATCTTATGCAGTTCGTCGCTGTTCATCTGGTCAACAGGAACACCGGTCCAGTCCGCCACGACTTCTGCCACTTGTTGGGCGTCAACTTGGGCATAAATCAAACGGTGATCATGAGGAATGGACTCTAACTCTTCATGCTTAACGCGAATTTGCGCTAGAGTTTCGCTGCGTTGCTCATCACTAATAGGGGCTTCGTCATTGACTTGCGTTAGAGAAGCTCTAAGTTCAATGATCGTTTCAACTAATAGCTTTTGCTGTTGCCATTGCTCAGTTAAGCGATTGTGCTCTTGCTCGTTTGCAACCTCTTCTGTCTTAAGTTCATCAAGCCTTTGCTGATTAACCTCTTTGCCTAATAACTGAGCGCGTTCAAGCATATCAATTTCAAGTTGGCGCTGATGGCAAGCGGTTTCGATAAATGCTAAACGCTTTGGCGGGGCGGTAAGGTTGATGGCAATACGTGCACAAGCAGTATCAAGAACATCAATCGCTTTATCCGGCAGCTGTCTACCAGAGATGTAGCGTGCCGAAAGCTCAGCCGCCGCCTTCAGTGCATCATCGGTGATCAGCACATTATGAGTTTGCTCATAGACGGAGTTTAATCCTCGCAGGATATCGACCGCTTGTTCGACGCTAGGTTCATCTAACTTAACGAGTTGGAAGCGACGTGTAAGCGCTGGATCTTTCTCAAAGTACTTTTTGTATTCTTTCCATGTGGTTGCAGCAATCGTTGACAGTTCACCACGAGCGAGAGCTGGCTTGAGCAAATTCGCCGCATCCCCACTCCCTTCTTGGTTACCCGCACCAATGAGATTATGAGCTTCATCAATAAACAAGATGATCGGTTTTGGCGAGTGCTTAATCGCTTCAATGACGCCTTTTAGACGCTTCTCAAATTCTCCTTTCACAGATGCCCCCGCTTGGAGCAATCCTAGGTCTAAAGAGTAGAGTTCGACACCTTGAAGCGGTAACGGAACGGAGCCCGCGACAACACGAAGCGCTAAACCTTCAATCATGGCACTCTTACCAACACCTGCATCACCGACCACAATCGGGTTGTTTTTACGGCGACGGCAAAGAATATCAATCATCAAATTGATTTCACTTTCTCGACATAACACTGGGTCGAGTTCGTTCTGACGCGCTTGTTCTGTTACGTTAGTGCAGTACTTGGTCAGCAGAGATGTATCGGAGTTTTGCGTAGTAAGCGCTTTCGGCTGTTCTGCGACTTGTGTCTCTGAAGAATCAGACAAGATAACATCAAAGTGCTTTTTCAAGTTTTCACGATTGATCACGTCCAACAAACGAACGAGTTTCTGATCCATATAACGGTCTGCACGAGTGAGCGCTGCGAGTAAAATCGCGCCAGAGCGCAGTTCTGTTTGATTCAGATCCGTGGTGGAAAGCAACCAAGCTTCTTGAACAAGCTCGACAAGTAACGGAGAAAACGCAGGGTAGCCATCTAAATACTGACCCCGTACAAAACTACTGGATATCGCCTGTTTAACATCATCTAGGGCTAAGTCAGACTGTTTTAAAATGACTCGAATATCCGAAAGTGGATTGTCTAAAAGAACCTCAAGATAGTGTTCAAACGTAATCTCACTGTGCTGGCGCTCCATACAAGCAGTTGCAGCCTGTTCAAGGGCGAGCTTGCTCTGTTGATTTAGTTTCGAGATGAGTGTTGGTAGTTCAATGCGTATCACGGCAATCACCTAGCCTTTAATTATTCTAGTTATAAGATTTGTTTTAATTGTTCGATTACGTCACTGGTTTTGACGTGTAACAGGTAGCTATAGACAAGGAAGGTTCCTCCCCAAAGCAATATGAAACCGGTAAATACCGACCACAATGGGATTTGCTTACTGAGCTTGTATTTGGAACGCACGACGTGCTCTGTCGCACTGGTTAGATGAGAGATGTCCACCTCATGATCTTGATTGATCAACTTATGTAACTGTGAGATGACTTTTTCCCGTTCCAACTTACCGGACTCAATAACACGGTACTTACCTTCAAAACCTAAAACCAAACACTGGTAGATAAATTCAAGCAAGGGCTTGTATTGTTGAGGCTCAGTTTCAAGTCGCTTAAGAATGGTAAACACTTTCTCTCCACCCCAGGTTTCATTGTGAAAGCGTGACAACATGGAATGTTCAGCCCAGATAGTCGAAGCACCCCACGCCGTCCCCATCACAGCTTCATCGAGGAAAGTACACAAGATATAGCGATAAGCCATTAACACTGCATGCTCATAACCTTGCTCCGTTAGCTCAATTTCGATGGTCTTAATTTCCTCGATGGTTTGAGCGTAAATCGCTTCAATATTGTTGCATTCAGACAGCTGTCGAACTCGCAGTGATAAACCGAGAAGTGGCGTCGCCGCATCAATCAGAGGATTAGAGACACTCCCCCTAAGCTGAAACCAATAATCTTGGTCATGGTTGATTTTTTCTACATCGTCGTGGAGTAAGCCGCTGAACTCACCCTGTTTCTTATTGTTATCCATGGATTAACTCCTAATCGCCCAGAACTGGAGATCAAGTTCTTCAAAAGCAGCGGCCACATGGAAAGCGAAACCACTAGAATGCGCTAGCATTCCCCATTCAGTGCTGGTTTTATCAAGTTGGTAATAGGTATAGCCTGCGTGGTACGGCAGTTGTCGAGGAGCGACGGGCAAGACCACCAGTGGGATGCCCGGCAGTTGAAGTGAAATAAGCTCACGTATTTTCTCAACCGACGACACTTTCGTTTGTTGCGTAAATTGACGACGCAATTCATCCATAGGCATACGAGCTTTAACAGCAATGATAAAGTCAGCCGTATCCATCAATTGAGGATCCTGAATCGCCGCAACCATTAAGCCGTACTTACGTTTGTCTAGTTGAATTGAGACTGCTCTAGGCTCTAGAACAACGCTGAGTGACTGACGCAAATTGCGAATAAGCGGCCAGAACGATTCCGTTGGCATATCGTGGTTGTAACTCTCCGTTTTAGGTGGCAAACGACTTTCGTCGGTAAAGGTCGCCAACTCTCCGGCAATCGTAGACAAGCACTCAAACAGGCGTTCAGGATGGAGGCTTCCCAGCTCAGCGAGGTGTTGGATCTGAGGTTGTAATCGGTTTAACGCTTGTAACAGCATAAAGTCAGAAACGTCCGCCACACCACCTTGAGATGGAGAGCTAATACGTTGTGCGATGTTCTTCGCTCGCTCACGCATTAAACCTGATATCTCGTTCACAAAACGGTGCAATACCAAGTTTCCAGCCACATTAACATGACAAGGGAAGAAATCAGGATCCATCACGACACTGCCATCAGGTCGCTTCTCCAATATGCGCCCCACCGCCATCGATGCATAAGCACTTCTATCCTCTTTCTCCAACATCAGTTGGACACGCATCGGGGAAACGTCAATCGTTGTCATGTCACCCTGCAAAGTATGGACATCGCGAACCTCAAGCCGACGGCTTTCGTAACGTCCAGTACCTTGAGCATCTGGCCAGTTAATTTCCATCAGTGACTCACTGCGAAGAGGAATCGCTAAATAAACCAACTGGTTTGCGAGAGACGCATCATCAATATCCAATGCATCAGGCAAGGTGTCTTCTTGCGGAATACGAAAAACCGTTCCATCAGGCATGATGCCAACTGCTCGCTCGATAGCGATACGACCAAACGATAAATATTCTGGATTGAGCGAAAACTCAGATACACCATACAGATAACGACTTACCGAACTCAAACGCTCATCGATGCAATATTCCGTATAGCGTTGTTGTTGCTGGAAATGCTGTGGTTTGATAAACAAACCTTCATTCCAAATAACACGATTTCGTGAAAACATCTTATCTATTCCACCTTTTCCAACTTAACGTCGTAGTCACTAAGAAGCATCAGTAAGTGATACTCTCTGCCTTTATTAATTACTTTGACGGCCTTCTTCCATTCGCTCAGTTCGATGTCAGAAAATTTCGCCATAATCCCGATGTAGTTCGTCTCTTCATCGAGCTCAATGGCGTTGACGAACTTGAACTGACCGGGTAACAAAACGTAGTCGTAACTTTTAACAAAATTACTTTTCAGCGCTTTCTCGTAGTCTTCTTCCATCTGGTCGTAACTAGAAGACATAAACATCGAGTCATCCACCAGCTCAAATACTTGGATCTCCACTGGAGAAGCTTGCCCCAAAATACTTGGGTTAACTTCCTCTCGCGCGACAATGCTAAAGGTGACCTTGGTCGGCAACTCCGTCGGCTCATAAGGCTGAGGTTCACTGCTACAGCCAATGAGAAACATCGAGAAAGCGCATATCCATAGCAAATATCTCACCTTTAGAACTCCAGCTGTTTCTCACGGATTTTCTTGTCGTACGCCTGCTCAAAAATTTCCCAGAACAGTTTTTCGAAACCTTGTTGGCGATGTGAGGCGAGCTCTCGGTAGTAGTTGCAGTACATGTTCCAAGCCCAAGCATCGTTATTTTGGCCAATATCTTGGTGAGGACGTTTATAGTTTTGGAATCGGCGCAACAGCACTTGTGGTGAAAACGCGTTCAGAACTTGCGTTAACGCTTCTCCCGTCGCATGTTGCATCGCTTCGTTGTGGGCTTGAACATTCTTTAAGCTCTCTTCAATCGCTGCAGGAGCCGAAAGGTGCACGGCACTTCTCTCAGAGTCGTACAGAGTCTTAATGGTTTCTTCATATGACAAACCAAGACGTAGTGGGTTATCTTCAATCGGTTGAAGGTTTCTATTTAAGGTACCAAAACGTCCTTCACTCACGTGTTGATGAAGATCCAAAATGCCCTGTATACACGCTTGTAATGATTCACCCATCTCTTGGGAGAGCATATGCATACGTTCAATGTCATCGGTATGGTTGACGTTCGCACCTAGCCCATTAAGCATTGGCCCTGTTAATAGGTGCCCTCCCGTATTGGCAAGGTTTTTAACGGCTGCCGGCTCCGACTGAATACTTTTTGCTACTTCTTCCTCTAGCAAATCTAGTGTTTGCTCATCCATTTGAAAGTCCTCTGAAACGTTGTTAGCTGCTATTTGTTGAGACTCAAGCGGCACCGCTCGGTCTGATTGTAATGTGGGTTGTTCTGTTTTCGCACTTTGACGCTTAGACAGCTTTTTGCCGCCAAACCCAAAGCTAAGAATTCTTTTCAGTGACATCGAAGATGAAATTTCGTTGTCGCTGTCAGCTTGCACGGTGAAGTTAGGATCCCTTAACGTGAGGTCGTTTTCAGGAACCAGTCCTTGCGTGTTAATTTCCGCATTAACGTCCACCAACTCTCCATCAATCAAAGACTCTTCTTTGTTGGGCGAAATCAGCTTATCCAAAGCGGCGATTGGGTCTGAGTTTTCAACTTGCTCCTTTTGCTCATCGTAGTCGCCATCGGGCACTTCATCAGAAAGCAGATCATCGTTCGTCGTTTCGAACATACTTGCTAAAGAACCCGTGGTGTTGTCTGCTTCTAGATCACCTAAGGCAACTCGTACTTGGTAGGGGCCGATTTGAATGTGATCTTTGTGAACCAGTTTCGCCAGCAAGTCTTTGCCAATTGGCATTTCTGTACCATTGATATAAGTCTCACCACATAGATCTTTGAGGCAGAACGCGCCATCGTGCACTACGATTTCACAATGCTGCGGATAAATATGACCATTCGTGTCTTTAAGCACCCATTTGGAATCCAATGACGAACCTATTACGCCTCCGTTTGCATCCCAATCCATTCGCACAGATAAGCCCGACTCCAACTTCTGAGCATTGATAATCAAAAGGTTTAAATTGAGTTTTTCAGTCGTTTCCATCATTACTGCCTTACCTGAATGAGTACGCTTTTGCCTTTTTCGTTGGTTCCAAGAAAGGAAGTCCAACCAAGCGCTATGTCCGCAGATCCACCTAACACAAAGTCAGGAGCTTCGTTATCGTCCATCGTCAGCTCTAGGTCATAAGCCATCTGCTCACGCAAAATGAGCTCGACCAATTTACACAGAGGTCCGAACTCTTGACCTGAAGGTAAAAAGTCGGAGAATTTTTTTCTCGATAACCGGCTGATACAAATAGTAAATTTGCCGTTACAATCGACCACTGATTCCCCAACCATTGATGACACCCCAAGTTGCGAGTTGGCGCTCCCCACGCGAGTTTGCTGCGAGGGGTCAATTCTTACTGTGCGTCGCGTCCACTGCCTAATCTCAACCTCTTCGAGATCAAAGCAGTGTGCAATGATTCCCGACACCACTTGAGGCGAGCGACTACGTCCGGCGAGTGTTCCCGAATAAGCCAACATCTTGCACCAGTTAATTGGTGTATCCCCTCGGAGGTCAGGCGATCCTAGACCGACCAATGACAGCAATTGCGCTGAGAAGTCATCTTGCGCATCTGGCTGAAAGCGCACAAAGTAGCGATATTTTCTCCAGATTCGATAAACCAAATTGATCAGGCGGTTATTAAAAAAATCCACAAACGGCAGCTTGGCACCACCAGGCTCTTCATTTAATAACTGCTCAACCACGTACCCGGGAAGCGGTGACTGCGCGCCTGACAGCCCAAAGAAATTGGTCATCATGACCATTCTCTCGTCGTTGAATAGTTCCAATCGATTCACATCCGACGGAGAGAAGCCTAGGCTTGGGTTGGCACTAAACACTAATTTGCACTGGCGCTCCCAGATATCCTCTTCTGGATTCATCTCATTCAGTTTTTGTAGCAACTCAACAAGCTGATAGAAATTGTATTCGTGGACATCATTTGGCATTGCTACCATTTCAGGCAGCTCTACTCGTTCCACTAAATCAGTGGCTGCATCCCTGCCTGAGTACCCCATGTGTACCTCTCTTGATTAGTGATATTGACCACGTGTAATTCATGGAATGAGTTAATGCTCGCGTACAGGGCAAAGAAATGGCTCAACACTGTCCCAAATAGGAACAAGTCACCTTCTGAACCAAAGCCTGATTGATCCATATGCAGCGTCGATTGAAGACCACGAACCGGTAACCCTCTTAGAATCTTATCTACTGGTTTAGACTCTATCTTGTGAATCGCATCTAACCTCTGTCTCGATACCATCTCTGCCTGCCTATCAACCAAAGCTTTGAAATCGTAGGCTCTAAGTACACTGCTAAGGGCATCTTTTGACAGCAACGATAAATAATTCAGTGACAAGTTAGAGATGAGTGTCCATAGCAAGCTGCCATCTAAAACGGGGCGTAGTGATTGCGAAGGCACAGAAATATTGGTGAAGGTAGCAAACGGTGGCGAGGTATCCGTCATCATACAGATATCCCCCACCCCCAACTCGAGTGGTAGCAGTCTGTTGGTACAGTTGAGCTTAATTGAGACCGCTTCATCAACATCAAACGATGTCGTTTCATCGCTTCGGACAAATGAGATAAAGGATTCAAAACCATCGGCGCGAATACTCTCTTTGACACGTAACCGGTAATAGAGAGCCGTTCGATTTCTTACCCTTTCAACTTCATGCTGAAAACTTTCAAACGATGAATAAATACGCTCAGTTCCGCGAACTCTTTTTCCTTGAGATGTGGTGTCTTGCCATCCCGAAACACTTTCTATGTTAAATATTTCATAGTGGGATGGCTTACGGCTTGACGGCACCACTCTATACTCCGACTGACGACCAGTCAGCGAGATAGGGTCTGCATCGTGTTTAAACAGATTAATGATGGGTGTGCAATACAGCTGAAAATTCTCTTTTGTGATCCTTACGTCGACAGGAAGCGTTTTGGAGAAATGCAGCTTAAGCGTGAACTGTCCTGTCACATTTTTAGGGATCGCCTTATCGAGACCTGATAGATCAAAGAAATGGAACGCCTCAGAAAAGGACAAGTATTCTTGTAGGATTCGATAGCCTTCATACACATTGGTCGGATACGGCAGCAACGCATCCTCACTATCAAAACCTACGGGTTTGAAATGCTCTTTTGCTAGAGGAAACTCAGTGCCAGCAACATCGATGCTGATCTTATCAAGGTAGTGATTTAACCAAAGGTAAAGCATTTGTGAGCTGTACTGATCTCCACCTAGGTAAAAGCGGAGACTATCTAGCAACGAATGACCAACGTTAACATCGCCAATAAGTTTTAATTCAATATCAATCGTAGAGGCATCTCTCGTGTGCTGGGCTTTGACATCATGACAGCCCAATGGATAAAGCTTCACTTCTCGACAAGTTTGAAATTGGCATTTCGTGCCAAGTACCGGCTTACTGTCGACTTTGGTCCCTTTAGCGATAACGTGTTGCTCGCTGAGACCCGTCTTTGGAGTAAAAGCCAATATACACATGCTAGGGATCGGCCTTAGATAATTAGGCCACAACATGTTAATCATTGAGTGAGTCAGTTCAGGGAACTCATCTTCCACTTTTTGTCTTAGTCTCGCGGTCAGAAAAGCAAAGCCTTCTAGTAGACGTTCAACGTCCGGATCCATGGTTCTGCCATGGAGAAAACGAGAAAGCTGAGGGTGAATTTCCGTAAACTCTCGCCCTTGCTCCTTTAAAAAAGCCAGTTCCTCTCTGAAGTACTTATCTTGAGTCATAATCCCTAAATCACTCGATATTTTCTGTTTTGGTCGAGCAGCAAACTGAACTGAACGCGATCATGTATTGCTTCACTGTTGATTTCCGCTGTAATTTTGAATTTCAACGATAGGGGACTGTAGCTATCGGTTTCAGGCACAACTTCGACCTTCTGTAGCCTAGGCTCAAAGTTATTCAGACAATCCTGAATAGCGAAGGTGATTTTAAGAGACAAATCAAGCGTATCTAGCGTCGCATCATTAAAGTCGATGAGACCTAACTCTCGTGAGCTTTGAGCACCACCAACACGTGTGTTTAAAATTCTCGAAACATTCAGCTTGATTGACTTGAGCACATCGCTGGCATCAGGTCCTTGAGTTAAAGAAACGTTAGTAGAGTTGGCTTCTAAACGTTCGAAGAAGCCAACACCAAACGTACTTTCTTCCGGTGCAAAGTACGCCATATTTATTACGCCTGATCTAAACGACCAACCAAGGACAGTTCGAAGTTCGCACCCATGTATTTAAAGTGAGGACGGACAGACAGAGAAACCTGGTACCAACCTGGATTACCCTCTACGTCAGCAACTTCAATCTTCGCGGCGCGAAGTGGGCGACGACTGCGTACGTCTGCCGGCGGGTTCTCCTGATCAGCAACGTACTGCTTAAGCCACGTATTTAGCTCACGCTCTAAATCTTGACGCTCTTTCCATGAACCAATTTGCTCACGCTGCAAAACCTTGATGTAGTGGGCTAAACGGTTGACGATCATCATGTAAGGTAACTGCGTACCCAGTTTGTAGTTGGTTTCCGCTTCTTTTCCTTCCTTAGTATTGGGAAAGATTTTTGGCTTCTGAATAGAGTTTGCAGAGAAGAACGCAGCGTTGTCGCTACCTTTGCGCATTGTCAGTGCAATGAAGCCTTCTTCAGCTAACTCAAATTCTTTGCGGTCAGTAATTAATACTTCCGTTGGAATCTTCGCTTGCAACGCACCCATAGACTCAAATAGGTGTACTGGCAAATCTTCAACGGCACCACCACTTTTCGGACCAATAATGTTTGGACACCAACGGTATTTAGCGAAGCTGTCTGTAAGACGTGTTGCAAAGGCGAAAGCCGTATTACCCCACAGATAGTGCTCATGAGATTCTGTAACACTTTCTGTGTAGTTAAATGATTTGATTGGATTTTCTGCTGGGTCATAAGGAACACGCAGAAGAAAACGAGGGGCAGTTAGACCGAGGTAACGTGCATCTTCAGACTCACGTAGTGAGCGCCATTTGGTGTATTTCGGGCTCTCAAAGATCGATTTAACGTCTTTAATGTTTGGAAGCTCTTCAAACGAGTCGATACCAAAGAACTCAGGACCAACACTTGAAATAAATGGAGCATGAGCCATAGCACCAAGTGCACCCATATATTGAAGCAGCTTCATATCCGGTGTAGAAGGCGTAAAAGTAAAGTTACCCAAAATTGCGCCCGTTGGTTCTCCACCAAATTGACCATAGCCTGAAGAATAGACATGCTTGTATAGACCTGATTGTGTCGTTTCTGGTGCAAACTCAAAATCTTCAAGTAACTCTTCTTTGGTCACATGCAGCAGGTCAATCTTGTTGTTTTCACCAAAATCAGTGCGATCAACGAGCAGTTTCAAACCACGCCAAGCAGACTCCATTTGTTGAAACTGGCTGTCGTGCAAGATTTCATCCATCTGCGCGCTAATTTTTTTATCTAACTCAACCAGCATTTGATCAACAAGAGACTTATTGACCGCTTCTTCCGCTTGTTCAGAACCAATTAAGTTTTCGATGAACGCCGCAACGCCTTTTTTGGCAATATCGTAGCCTTCTTCAGTTGGCGCGATCTTAGTCTGCGCCATGATTTCATCCAGTAAGCCGCCTTCAGCCAGCTGGGGTCTTTCAAGTACCGTTTCTGTAGACATCAGGTTTTTCCTAATCCATTAAATGACGAATGTTATTGGTCAGTATTTTGTTTTATTTAGCATCTTCACTGACAAGGTTTAGCTCTTCGAGAAGCTTGTCACGCGAGTCTTGTGAATGCAGCAACTCTTGTAAGCGATCTCGGAAAGCTGGAATGTTGCCTAGTGGACCTTTTAACGCAACCAATGCTTCACGAAGTTCGATAAGCTTCTTAAGTTCAGGAACCTGACCAGCAATGGAGTCCGGTGCAAAATCAGCCAATGATTTAAAATTCAATTCAATAGGCAGCTCTGCATTTTCATCTTCAGTAAGCTTGCTTTTCACTGAAGTCGTCAGACGCAACTCACTTTCACGCATCACAGATTCAAAATTGTTCTTATCCACTGAAACGGTACTGCGCTCTTCAACAGGGGTATCTTCGGTGTGGCCCTTAAAGTCCCCAACAACCAATGTTTTGAGTGGAAGTTCAACTTCAGCTTGAGCGTCTCCTGTAGCCGGAATATATTTAATATTAATCCGCTCTTTAGGAGCTACGCTTCCTTCCTTAGACATAATCAAAGTTCTCCGATATTAAATTTAAAGGGAATGGTATTTATATTGACAATAAAGTAATCTGCAGATTGTCCACAAAGAACGTCAAGCCGAATAACTTTCTGTCAGATAAAGACTACAAGTTTATAAGCAGCTAATTTAACCGTTCACTAATTGAGTCTACGATAGATAGTTTATTAATAAGTATTCCAAAGATAGTCATAGTGGTAAAAATAGTTTATTTCAGACAGCTCATTTTTAAATGCTTCGGAGTGAGGAATCTGAACATCTGTGATTCGATCTAAGGTTTCTTGATAATTAGCCTCAACCTGCCGGTATATACTACTGAATCTGTCTTGTCCGGCATTTTCTAAATAGAGTTCATAGTATGCCTTTGCCTTTACCAAATCGGTCGTGACAAAGCGGTATCGGAGACTGTTGCCACTATAGATATTGCCTAACGTAACTAAAGAGGTAATGTCTCCTTGCGTCAGACCAGCCTCTCTCCACTCAAGAGCTTCCTGAAACTTGCCATTAGACTCCAAGATAGCTACATACCGCTTGATCGCAGGAATATACCCCGCAGTCGCTGCGTTTAAGTATAGGCTGCGCGACTTTTCGAATCGTTCACTTGCGAAGAAGTAATCACCTTCCCCATTCTCCAGCCTTTGCGCACTGGTCATGTAAGCGTTAGGTATTTCGAACGCCATAGCCTTATCTAAGTAATACTCAGATAGGTCGGCGTCTGAAGCGTGAAAATAGTCTGATAAATATAAATATGCGAGACCCGGTGACTTAGCCCCCATCTCAATCAGGCTGTTATAGTACTGAGTCTTATATTTGTCGCGCTTTGCAACGCTTAACCAGTCCCCATAACGATACAGATACTTAAGAGCGGGTTTGCTCCCGGCTTGCGCAGCTTTTATCAAGTAGCCTCTTGCATAGCCCGTAGCTCTGACACTGTCTTGGAAACCCATCATCTCCATCGCGTACGCATAGGCGCCATCAGGATGATCATTATCTGCTGAATACTTGAGATAAGCTCTCGCTTCTGTGTTGCGAAACTGCGCTCGAAGCAGCTTGCCATACTCATAAGCCTCTGCCGCCGACATTTTCTCGACATCATAATTTTCAATGGCCAACGCACTGAAACTATACGTAACAGTGGCTAGAATAATGGACAGCAGTTTCGTGAACTTTGGCACGACTACCACCCTGTGACTCGACATCATAACCGATCAGTTTCCCTACTCTCGCCGCAGGTTATTATAATATTTTACCGTACCAGAACCTGCTATTTAAGGCATGAGTTACATACCATCACCCACGGCCTCTAGAGGCCTAAAATAACTCTACTTAATCATCATATTTCAAAAAAATAACTAAGAATAAACTTACGTAATATTAGGAAATATCTGAGTGTCAAATATTAAAATAAATACTAAATTAATCATTCGCTAATTTTAGGCAAATGACAGCCCGTAGATCAAGCAATTTCTTGCTCGCCATTTATATCATTAACAATAAACTGGCCAATAAAATAGCATTATTCATTTATACGGTTTATAGTTCCAAATAAATGGCATCATAAATACAATATGTATTATTAACACCACTATTATTAAAATCTTTTATACTTGATCTATTGGTTCAAACTTAATTTGCATTATGGTGATTCTAATTCCACAAAAGCTAGATAATAAATTACAAAATAGTAAATAGTCGTGAGCCACGAAAATCCACTCAGATCGGCATATTTCCTAGAGTATTTATTTCATTTACATCATCCAATTCACTAAAAAAAATTTTCCTATGCGATAGATTTTGCTTATCAGGTAGAGACTGTATTCAAAGACATTAGTGATAAAAATCACATTTTTTGCTAACATGCTGCTAAATTACGTTAAGGATAATCAGTTATGGAATGTCGCTTAGGTTGTGGGGCATGTTGTATCGCTCCGAGTATTTCGTCGCCAATACTAGGTATGCCAAATGGTAAGCCCGCAGGGGTTCGCTGTATTCAACTCAATGACGACAATCTATGTCGGTTATTTGGTCAGAAAGAACGTCCTAAGGTTTGTCACGACTTTAAGCCTTGCCCGGTCGTTTGTGGTTCGACGAACGCCGAAGCGATAAGCAATATTACTGAACTCGAAGCATTAACATAGATCGAGTCTCTAGAATATCGATTTGAAATCGTCAATCGCACCTTCTCGCTAGTCCAAATAGTGAGTGTTTATCTCACTTTCCTACAAATTTTCGTTTCAGTTGTTAGAATCATAAAAC
Source organism: Vibrio sp. Hep-1b-8 (assembly GCF_006124995.1). Taxonomy (GTDB): domain Bacteria; phylum Pseudomonadota; class Gammaproteobacteria; order Enterobacterales; family Vibrionaceae; genus Vibrio. The sequence goes on along the minus strand of NZ_QEWN01000012.1, from coordinate 17,565 downwards.
TATTCCTTTCGTTCGCTGTTTGGCTCACACAATCATGACATTTGTTGCCTATGTTCTATATGTGTTTCCAATCAAACTTTAGGAATAACCAAATGAATAAATACTTTGCAGAATCTTTTGGCACTTTTTGGCTAGTGCTTGGCGGCTGTGGCAGCGCAGTGTTGGCAGCCGGCTTCCCTGATGTTGGCATCGGACTACTTGGCGTATCTCTTGCGTTTGGTTTAACTGTATTAACCATGGCATTCGCTATCGGCCATATTTCTGGCTGTCATTTAAATCCAGCGGTAACTATCGGCTTGTGGGCAGGTGGTCGATTTGAAGGTCGAAACGTTCTTCCATACATCGTGGCTCAAGTGATTGGCGGACTTATCGCAGCAACGGTTCTTTACTTTATTGCGACAGGACAGTCGGGGTTTGACGTCGCGGCGTCAGGTTTTGCGGCAAATGGCTACGGCGAACATTCTCCAGGTCAATACTCATTGACAGCTGCACTGCTCACCGAAGTCGTGATGACGATGATGTTCCTCATTATCATCATGGGTGCGACAGACAAACGTGCTCCTCAAGGTTTTGCTCCGATTGCGATCGGATTGGGTTTGACACTGATTCATTTGATCAGCATCCCTGTTACTAACACGTCAGTAAACCCTGCTCGTAGTACAGCTGTTGCTGTTTTCGTCGGTGACTGGGCTACCGCTCAGCTTTGGTTGTTCTGGTTAGCACCTATCGCCGGTGCCGCTCTTGGCGCTTTCGCCTACCGTTCGTTTGCAGGTTCTCAAGAGTAACAGACGTCATAAAAAAGCCGCGATAGATATCGCGGCTTTGCTTTTATTTGGAACGATTACAGCTTATGTCGGCCAAGTAGCGAATGAGAAAGTGTCGTACCATCAACGAGCTCTAACTCACCACCAACAGGAACACCGTGAGCAATACGGCTTGCTAACACGTTGCTTTCTTTACACAATTCCGCGATATAGTGAGCCGTCGCTTCACCTTCAACCGTCGGGTTTGTGGCTAAGATAACTTCCGAAATGTCCCCTCGACGTAGTCGATAGTCCAGAACATCAAGGCCGATATCACTCGGACCAATACCGTCTAGAGGCGACAAGTGCCCCATCAATACGAAGTATCGACCTGAGTACTGACCTGTTGCTTCTACCGCAGCTATATCTGCCGGACTTTCTACCACACAAAGTTGACCATTTTCCTGACGTTTAGGATTGGTACAGATGTGGCAAACGTCTTCTTCCGTGAAGGTTCTACACTCATTACAATGCCCAATTTCGGTCATTGCCTGACTCAGTGCATCGGCTAATTGTAAGCCGCCCTTTCTATCTCGCTGTAACAAATGAAAGGCCATACGCTGTGCCGACTTAGGGCCAACCCCAGGCAGACAACGTAAGGCCTCCATCAATTGCTCCAGCATATGACTGGTGCGCATTATCTAACCTTGTTGATTAGAAAGGCATTTTCATACCAGGTGGAAGTTGCATGCCACCGGTAATACTTGCCATTTTCTCTTTTTGAGTTTCTTCAACACGACGTGCAGCGTCGTTAAAAGCGGCGGCGATAAGGTCTTCAAGCATCTCTTTATCGTCTTCCATCAAGCTGTCGTCGATTTCAACGCGACGTACACTGTGGCTACCAGTAATGGTCACTTTCACAAGGCCAGCGCCAGACTCACCTGTTACTTCCATATTTGCGATTTCTTCTTGAAGCTTTTGCATGCGATCTTGCATTTGCTGGGCTTGCTTCATTAGATTGCCCATACCGCCTTTACCAAACATGTTAATCTCTCTGGTTATTTAGCTTGTTTCGTTATTAGATGGGGGCTGGCTCATTACGATTCAACCCCGTAAAATCAAATCGGTCTGACGCTTTCACTGTCGAGTTCAGCTGCAAACCTTTTTTGGATGAACTGGATATTCGGATCACTTTCCAGACTGTCAAAAGCGCGCTGTAAACGCCCTTGATACAACTTATCTCTTAACTCTAGAGGCGTCTCGCCACTTTCACCAATCTCAACACTCAAGTGACACTCTTGGTTAAGAACCCGGTTTAATTCCCCAAGCAACTCACTTTGTGCTCGATCTGTATTTAGATGCGCTTGCGATGCTCTCAACACTAAGGAAATGGACGCGTCACTCTTCTGAAAATGTGAGTTTAACGCCAACTGCTCAGTCAGCTTGGCCGTCGACAGTTGGCTGATTAACTCGGCCCACTCGCTCTGTTCTAGACTTTCTTGTACCAGCTTCTCCACCATTTCTGGTGTTTTTTCATGCTCTAACGCTTGCTTTAGTAAGGTTGGCGTCAGCTCAGTTTTAACCGTGTTTATCTGTGGCAGCGACGGTTTCCAGCGATACGGTTCATCGTCTGCCTCAGGTGTTGCATTGACATTCGGGTTAGACAATGGCGACACCTGCTCGGTTCCTGCGTGTTTTTTTGCTACACGTTCTAGAACAGATTCTGGTTTTGCAGATGTCGCATTAGCCTTTTTTGGCGTATTCCCTTGCCCTGAATTCACCCCATTGCGTTGAGAGCGGAGTTGATGCCTCAATCCAGCGACTCGAGAAGGTGCACTTGATTGTTGTGGCTGAGAAGGCTGTTCAATCGGTGCGGCAGAACTGGGCTGATTGCCTTGTTGTTCGTAATACTGCTGTACTTCATCATAGTTCGGCGGCTCAGGCATGTAATCGGCAGCCGGAGGAGCATCATAGTGTGCCACTGGTGGCATCTCTGGTTGACTAGGGCTCGCCTGAAGGACAGGCTCAGCAGTTTGATTGGTCGGCTGCATTGAGGATGTGGCAGAGCGAGATGAGGCATGACTTTGCTTAGGCGTCGTCATCTGCACTTGGGGTTCTACAGCAACAGAAATAGAGTTTGCTTGTGTTTGCGATGCAGGTCTAAACGCCATCATACGCAAAAGAATCATCTCTAAGCCAGTTCTCTCCGACGGTGCTAAAGGAAGGTCTTGTCTCCCTTTAAGCGCAATTTGGTAATAAAGTTGAACATCTTGTGGCGACAGCTGACGGCTCAATAGCGCCACTTTCTCTGCATCAGGCTGAGATTGGTCTAAGGTGGCAGGTAACGCTTGGTACATGGCTAAACGATGCAGTTGCGCAGCTAACTGCTGTAGCAAACCATCCCACTCAACACCATTTTGTGCAAGTGCTGTAACACAATCCATCACGACCTGAGGCTGTTTGGAGCTAATCGCTTCGAGCAGGTGTAAGGCTTGATCTGTATCTAGCGTACCCAGCATGTGCGCGACGCTGTCAGTCAAGACTTGTCCATTGCCCAGTGCGATAGCTTGGTCAGTCAAACTCAACGCATCACGCATACTGCCATCAGCAGCATGGGAGATCATTCCCAAGGCTCGTGCCTCTGAAACAACTTTTTCTTGCTGTAGGATATGATCGAGCTGTTGATGAATGTTGTCGACGCTGATCGGCTTCAAATGAAACTGGAGACAGCGCGATAAAATCGTTACCGGCAGCTTCTGTGGATCAGTGGTCGCTAACAAGAACTTCACATACTCAGGCGGCTCTTCCAGTGTTTTCAATAAGGCATTGAAACTGTGGCGAGACAGCATGTGTACTTCGTCGATGAGGTAGACTTTAAAACGACCGCGTGCAGGTTTGTATTGCACGTTGTCGAGAAGTTCACGAGTATCTTCAACCTTAGTACGAGACGCCGCATCGATTTCGAGCAGATCAACAAATCGTCCTTCATCGATCTCTCTACAAGTATCACAAACCCCACAAGGTGTGGCTGTAATGCCTGTTTCGCAGTTCAGACCTTTAGCAAACAGACGTCCAATCGTCGTTTTACCGACGCCTCGCGTTCCACTAAATAGATAAGCGTGGTGAAGACGATTCTGTGCTAAAGCATTCTCTAATGCAGTTAAAACGTGGGCCTGACCAACCACTTCATTAAACTTAGTTGGTCGCCACTTTCGCGCTAAGGCAAGATAACTCATGAAACTATACTCACTAATAACCTACCCGATTAATGTCCTTCAAACTCACAAATGCTGTAAACGTTAAGGCCAAGGCCTTCAAGACGTTTGTCACCACCGATTTCAGGAAGGTTAATCACAAATGCAGCGTGCTCAACAACACCGCCGAGTTGACGGATTAGCTTCGTTGTCGCTTCGATAGTGCCGCCAGTTGCCAAAAGGTCATCAACAACCAGTACCTTGTCACCTTCTTTGATTGCATCAGTATGAATTTCTAGGGTATCTGTACCGTATTCAAGCTCGTATGATTGAGCAACGGTCGCACGAGGCAGTTTACCTGGCTTACGCACTGGTACAAAACCGACACCAAGCTCAAGAGCTAAAGGCGCTCCAAATAGAAAACCGCGTGCTTCTGTACCAACGATTTTGGTAAAACCCATATCTTTGTACTTTTCAACCAGTAGTTGAATCGTCGCTTGGTAAGCACTTGCGTCTTCCATAAGACTGGTTACATCACGGAAAAGAATGCCTGGTTTTGGGTAGTCAGCAATGCTCTTGATGCTAGATTTGATCTGCGCAATTGTTTCAGTTGTCATAACTCTTTACTTAGATTGGCTAGGTTGGTTGACCAAGTTACAGGTAACGATAACCAACGATTAGCATGGTTCTCAGCACAATCTAAACTAAGGCTATAACCGAAACAGTCACCAAGTTTATTGTGCCTAAAAAACAAACGCCCACTCTAAAAGCGGGCACACTTCCTAGCAATCTTAGTGATTTTCTTCGCTGTCGGCAAGGTGCTCCATCACAGGCAAACGAATAAACCAACTCAGCAAAACTATCAGCATCAAAACTAGCATAATCTTTAACCAGAAATGCGGTACTACCCAGATTGAAAACGCAAAACTCAGCAAGATGCATACCGCTCCACGCTTTTTAACTTTCGCGGTAACAGCGCGATTTTTGTGCCAGTTAGTTAGCATCGGCCCAAACGTTTTATGGTGCCTTAGCCAATAGTGGAAGCGTGGACTGCTGCGCATAAAACACGCACTAGCCAGCAGAATAAAAGGGGTGGTAGGTAATAGAGGAAGGAATATACCGATGATGCCTAAAACTAGGCTGAGCATACCAACAAATTTGAGAAAGAGTTTACGAATATTGATGGCATGCTCCGAAGTCTGGTTTAGAAGCCCGCGTATCCATTTAACACGCGAATCCAGGTAAGAGTCGCTGGAAGCGTCGGGATAAGTAGTACTGCTATAAATCCTAGAAAGTAAAAAATATTATATGGTTCTTTAAAATCTTTGTCTGCCATGAGCTCACTTCTCAAATTGTAGGTGACGACTTATTGCCCAAATCATTAACTGAATGTTAATGAAATAGGCTATTTTTGTTTATGGCGGACTATACCCTAATCAGACGGTGACAAACACTGACTAAGATTAGGTTTTTTGGAAACTGTGATGCTCTGCGCTACGCTTTCGCTCCTTGATAAATATCGAGACTAAAACTGCTTGAACCGAGGCAATTTAACGTCAACTGACAGGCAGACTGAATTGGTAAATCTGAAGTGATAAAATTCTTACCACAGTTCTGCCCTAACAAAGCTCCGGCCGCAATATGCTGATTGAAATATCCATTTGACCATTGGGCATCTAACCCCGCAGGCAGCAAAGAGAGTGCCCCTTCAGATAAGTCAGCGATACCAAATAGCGCCCGAACTGGCGTGCTGCACCCCGTACATTTAATGCCCTTTTCCAATAGAGATGCGATATCCTTCAAGTCAGCATTAAAGCACTTCAAGTTGCGTAGATAATCGTGGAAAAGAGCTCTGATCATCAGGGTGGTTGCCGCACCATGCTGACCTTCACTGTCAGAATCCACTATATAAAAGGCGAACTGACCGTTCATCAACCACGCATAGTCAAAAACCAGCGGCATCACATCTATGGACTGAAGCAGTCGGTAGCTGCATTTCCAATCACCTTGGGAAGTATCTTTATCCGGCAACAGAGCATGAAGCAGGTCTTTCGCAGCACTTGGGTTGTCTTCCAAATACTCTAAATGCCAGTGTAACTCTTGTTCTTCCGGCATATCACCACTGTCCACTCTGAACCACTGGCTTGAAAAATCCCGTTGGTCACTCAAATGGTTGTCTGAGTCATCTAGCGTGTTCTCGATGGCGCAAGCAAGGTGGGCGTGATTACTGATCGGCTTGGCGAGGAAATCTTTGATGCCAAACCGGAGCGCTTTGGCCACATCCGATATCTCATCCGTCGCAGAAACGACGATTAAAGGGAGTGATGGATATTCCAAACTCACCTCTTCAACGAACTCTATTCCATCAAGAATCGGCATAGAGAGGTCGCAGAGTATTAAATCTGGTTCACCAGTACGTAATTTTTGTAAGCCATCTAGACCATCTTCTGCTTCAATGACCTTGTATCCTTGGGCAAGCAAAAAACCTGAGGTGATGCGACGAAAAATCGGGTCGTCATCCACCAGCATAATCACTTTTTGTCCACCAGAGACTGGTACTATCGCATTGGTCCCAACTTCGATTGTCTTATGCATAAACCTTCGCCTCACAAACTGCATGGGGTACAACGTTTCGTTATTTTTATTGTTGTCAGTTGTTTCAAACACTCTTTAAAAAGTAGTCGCGAAAGGCTGTTTATACAAATCTTCCACTTTTGACCTGAGTTGCATACTATATGTATGGGGTATCAAATTTCGCTGTAGTTGTTGATATGACTCAAGCTTTAGCATTTGATATAGATATAAATTAATCGAATTCGTAAAAATATGTGTCTGGTACAATGAAATTAGATGACCTAAACCTGTTTAGACTAGTAGTCGAAAATGGGAGCTATACAGCAGCTTCGCGTAAAACAATGATTCCTGTTGCAACAATTACGCGACGTATTCAGGCATTAGAAGAATCTTTAAACCTTCGTTTGCTTAACCGCCACGCGCGTAAACTCTCATTGACAGAAGCTGGCGAACGGTTTTATGCAGAGTGTTCACCTCTACTCAACCGTCTAACACTCGCTGCGGAAGAAATCACCGATGAGTGCCGCGGTGCTGCGGGTAAAATTCGCATCACTTCACCGTCGAACTTGACCAAACGAATGATGATGCCGATGTTTAACGCGTTTATGTGCCAGTACCCGGACATTAACATCGAGCTCACCACCAGCAATCACTCAGAGCAACTTGACCCAACCGAGTGGGACGTTATTTTCCGAGTCGGCCCTCAACGTGACTCAAGCCTTATCGCGCGTAAAATCAGCTCAGTGGCGGATATTTTGGTGGCGAGCCCCAAATATCTCAAAGCCCATCCTGCGCCGAAGCATGCGGAGGAACTGCATCAGCACTCGCTTCTAAAAGGGTCACCACTGCTCAAATGGCAATTGTCGAATAACAGTGGCGAAACCGTCATCAACAACGATAAAGGACGTTTTCAAGCGAACACGCTGAACGTGGTTAGAAGTGCTTGTTCGGAAGGCTTAGGCATCACTCTGATGCCAGATGTTATGCTGCGTGAATATATTGAAGATGGGAGCTTGGTTCGTGTGCTTCAAGATTGGAGTGCGAACCCTCGTGACATCTATATGTTGTACAACCACAAAGATCACCTCCCTGAGAAAGTACGTCTGTTTATCGATTTTGTTATTGCTTACAACATCCATTAAAAAGAAAAGAGCTTGGCATAAACCAAGCTCTCTCTTTATCGGTTAAAGGTATTCAACAAACTTACTCAAATCTCTGTCAGGCACCTTCATTGGTGTACAGCCTGCGGTTCCTAGATAAAGGAATCCGACTATTTGATCTTCACCCTCAAGAGCAAACGCATTACGCACCTCTTGGTGGAACATCCATTCGCCAGAGCGCCAGAAACCTTGGAAACCTTGCGCGACTGCCGCCATTTGCATCGCCTGTACTGCACAACCCGCTGATAGATGCTGTTCAAAAGCTGGGACTTTGTCATGCTCTGTTACTTTCGCAATAACAGTTATCACCATAGGTGCGCGAAAAGGTGCGTTCTTTACTTTGTCGATCACCGCTTGATCGCTTTGCTCTGCTTGCGCTGCTTTGAGCAGAATTTCGGACAGCTTTCCAAGCCCTTCACCTTGGGCAATAACAAAGCGCCATGGTGTCAACCCTGCATGATCAGGGGCACGTAAACCAGCGCGAATAATGTTTTCTAGTGCTTTACCTTCTGGAGCGGGCTCTGACAACTTGGCAATTGAGCGACGGTTGAGCAGTAAATCTAGAGCATCCATTTGACATCCTTTTTAGCGTTTTTGTTTTTTCTTCTTGATAATAACTCTCACAAATAAAAAAGGCGAACCTCTCGGTTCGCCTAGCGTAAATTTCTTGATAATCAGTAGAATGCTTGGTTAAGACCCGCTCGTGTGAGCAGCCCTTCACACGGTGCAAAACGGTCGCCGTATTTCTGCGCGTGTTCGTTCATAATTTCAACCAGCTTCTTAATGCCGATTTGATCCATGTAACGGAATGGACCACCTAAGAATGGAGGGAAACCAATGCCGAAGATCGCGCCGATGTCGCCATCTCTTGGACTACGGATGATGCCTTCATCAAGACAGCGCACCGCTTCATTGAGCATTGGTAACACGCAGCGTAGAGCTATCTCTCTTTCAGCCAGTTTGGATTCTGGCTTGAGTGCGAGCAATTTATACACCGATTTATCGACGTCTTTCTTCTTACCTTTATAGGTGTAGAAGCCTTTACCACTCTTACGTCCTTTACGGCCATCATTCAGTAGCTTGTCAAACACATCAGGCCCTTGGAAGCGTTCACCCAGCTCTTTGACCAATATAGGCATGATTTTAGCGCCAATATCGACACCAACTTCGTCAAGAAGTGTAATTGGGCCAACTGGGAAGCCGAAATTAAGCAGTGCTGTATCAAGCTGTTCAATAGGCTCACCAGCCATTAGAACTTGTGCAGCTTCGTTCATGTAAGGAGCGAGAATGCGGTTTACATAGAACCCTGCGCAGTCCTTAACAACGATCGGCGTTTTACCTTGCTTACGAGCGAATTCAACCACGCTGGAGATGGTTTCATCCGACGTCCCTTGATGAGGGATAACCTCTACCAAAGGCATCTTCTCTACTGGGCTAAAGTAGTGGAGACCAACAACATTTTCAGGTCGCGCCGCCTTCTCAGCAATTTGATGGATCGGCAACGAAGAAGTATTAGTGGCGAAAATGGTGCTATTTTTCGCGTTCTCTTCAACATCAGCAACCATCTGCTGCTTAAGTTGCAAATCTTCGAATACTGCTTCAATAACAATGTCAGTATGGTTGAATGTGGTGAAATCTGTACCACCAGACAACTGTAGCATCTTGTCCTGAAGCTGAGCTTTCGACAAAATCTTGCGTTTTCTCTGCTTTTCAAACAAGTTGTAGTTGTATTTTAGCGCGTTCAATACACCGTCGTTAGACACATCTTTAATACGTACAGGTACTTTTGCTTTGGCTACGCTTACGTGGCTAATACCAGCCCCCATTAAGCCACCACCGAGTACCGCCGCACGTTGTAGTTTTTTCGGTTCAACGTCACTACCGTGCTCTTTTTTCATCTCTGTTGTGGCAAAGAATATTGAGCGCAGTGCTTTTGACTCTGGAGTCATAACCAGTTCACCAAAACGCTCAGCTTCTTTCTTCTGACCTTTCTCAAAGCCATTTTCTAGGCCAAAACGAATAACTTCTAGGATGGCGTCAGCAGCTGGGTAGTTGCCACGAGTCTTCGCGCGTGTTTTCTTTGCTGCCTGCTCAAAGATCACTTTACGGCCAAGACCCGTATTTGCCATCAACTTCTCTTTGGTTGACGCTTTACGTTTTGTCTTGCTTTTGCCTGTATGTTTCTCAACAAAGCTTTTTGCAACGTCTAACAGAACCGTCTTCGGCACAACGGCATCAGCGACACCTAGCTTCTTCGCCTTTTTCGCTCTTAACTGCTTACCTGTTAAGATCAAGTCTAATGAAGGCAGCAAACCAATCAGGCGAGGTAAACGCTGAGTACCACCAGAACCTGGTAGCAAGCCAAGTTGTACTTCGGGTAGACCAAGGCGCGTTTTATCAGAATCGGTACAAACGCGATAATCACACGCCAACGCAAGTTCCAACCCCCCCCCAAAACATGGGCCATGAATCGCCGCCACTACCGGATAAGGTAGATCAACGAGCTGCTGAAACATTTGCTGACCTTTTTCAGCCAACGCTTGCGCCTCGGCCGCACTGGTGCACGCGTCCAACATGCGGACATCGGCACCCGCGATAAAGTTGTCTGGCTTGAGGGAGTGAACAATCAGACCTTTCAGTGACGACTGTTTTTCAGCCAACTGCGTGAATATTGACTCCATTTCTTCAGCAAACGCTGCTTGAAGTGTATTCATTTTTTCGCCCGGTACGTCGATAGCTAACCAAGCAATGTTTTGTTCATCAATTGATAAGTTAAATGCGGTTTGTTCACTCATTATTCTACCTCCAATACCATTGCCGCGCCCAAACCACCTGCAGCACAAGCGGTGTTAAGAGCAAGACCTCCACCACGACGTTGCAGTTCTCTCAAAGTTTGAGTAATCATACGTGCGCCTGTTGCAGCAAATGGGTGACCATAAGCAATTGAACCGCCAAGTACGTTGAACTTATCCATATCAATCTCACCGATTGCTTTAGATCGACCTAGCTTTTGTTGAGCAAATTTATCGCTGGCAAACATCTTCACATTGGATAGCGCTTGAGCTGCAAATGCTTCATGCATATCAATTAGGGTGAGATCAGAAAGCTGAATTCCTGCTCTATCGAGTGCCATTGGCGTCGCATAAGATGGCCCCATCAGCATGTCGCTTTCAACTCCAATTGCAGAGAAAGCATATGAGCGAATATAACCCATGATGTCTAAGCCAAGCTCCTTCGCTTTGCCTTCACGCATCAACATGATGGCGGCAGCACCGTCCGTTAGAGGGGTACTGTTCGCCGCTGTAACACTACCGTATTGGCGGTCAAAAGCGGCACGAAGCTTCGCGTAGCCTTCAATCGTAGAATCTTCACGGATATTGTTATCTTTCGCGATCCACTTTTTATAAGGTTCAGGGAAAGCTGTCATCACTTCACCGGTAATTTTTCCTTCATTCCAAGCTTGCGCAGCTAAGGTATGAGAGCGATGGGCAAGCTCATCCTGTGCCTGACGTGTAATACCATGAGATTTTGCCATTTGTTCGGCAGTCTGGCCCATAGACAAACCCGTCGAATATTCAGCAACGGCAGGCGGTACTGGCATCAAGTCTTTAAGAGAAAGTGTTTTTAGGATATTGAGCTTCTGGCTAAGCGTTTTGGTTTTGCTCAGAGCAAGTAGATTTGCAGCTAGCTTCTTAGACACACCAATTGGCAAGACAGATGAAGAGTCGGCACCACCAGCAATACCTACATCGATTGTGCCAGCCATAATGCTTTCGGCAACATTCACCGCAGACTGAAAGCTTGTCGCACATGCTCGAGTGACACTGTAAGCATCGGTATGGATGTGCATACCGGTACCCAATACAATTTCACGAGCGATATTTGGCGCTTCTGGCATTTGCACCACTTGGCCAAACACCACTTGCTCAATCAGCTTAGGATCGATTTCAGTGCGAGCCAGCATTTCGCTCACCACCATTTTGCCTAGGTCCACCGCTGGAACTAGGCTAAATTCTGTACTTTGACGTGCAAAAGGCGTTCGCAATCCTGCGACAATCGCCACGCGTTCTCCTGAGCGAGTCTTCACTTCCTGCTTGCCCATTGTTGCTCCTTAATAGATAGAGGTCTGACCAGAATCATTGTAACGAGATTGTTAATTCAATCAAACGCTCGTTTGAATAAACGTGACTCAAGCCAGATTCCACATTCACCGTGTTTAGATGAGACAATTAATACAACATAGGTAGGTCGATAAGTCAGGGCCAAGTGAAATCAAAGCTAACAGCCATCTCTGACTAAGATTTTAGGCAAAAAAAAACCACACAAAACTGTGTGGTTGGAATATATAAAAAGCAATTAACTTACGCCAATTGAAATAATCAGTTTCCTGATTAGGAGAAAGTAAAGTCAGCCTTCAAAAGGAAGTGTCATCTTGCTCAACTTGTCGATGTAAACACCGACTAGATGACGGGTGTTACTATAACCGTTAGAGTTAGCTAGATTTTGAAGTAGATCAATTTTAGTTCGATTTCTATGTCGTTGGACTTATATATCTCCCAATATAGTTGTGAGGTCACGTCTAAATCCGGCGATGAATAACACCAAACATGCGCAATTACGGTAAAAACGCAGTGGCCAGTAACCGCTCATTGGACATGATTGTGGCATGGATAAAACAAAAATAAGAAATCACATGGCAACAATGGAGGCACATGTGTCAATTATTCAATTTTTTGGAAAGAAAAAGTCCAAAGATCCGGTCAACTCGGATATGGACAAGCAAAGAAAATATGAAGCTCTTGTAAGAGCCTATCACCGTGACTTATATCGATACGCATATTGGCTGTGTAAAGATCCCACTATTTCTGAAGATTTGGTTCAGGAGACTTGCTTAAGAGCCTGGAAGTCACTCGATAGCTTACAAGATGAAAAAGCCGCTAAGTCTTGGCTCATTACGATTTTGAGACGAGAGAATGCGCGCCGCTTCGAACGTAAACAATTTGATCTGGTTGATATCGAAGATCATGGTAATGATGCCAAGACCTCTGATGATCCCCATCATCAAACTCAATGGGTTCAAGCACAGATAATGAAGCTTGAAGAAGAGTACCGCGAACCACTGTTTCTTCAAGTTGTTGGTGGGTTTAGTGGCGAAGAAATCGGTGACATTCTTGGCCTTAATAAGAATACCGTTATGACACGCCTCTTTAGGGCACGCAATCAACTGAAAGAGTTATTAGATTCAGACAATATACAAAGGGGGCAGCAAAATGGATGAACTCGAATTCCGTCGACGCATTATGTCCGACCCTAAACAGCGAGATGAGTCAATTAATGCGGCTATCTCAGCAAGCGATCAAAACCGCCAATTTGCTGATGAGATTCTTGATCTTGATAAACACATTGCAAAAGCAATGGCGGTTGAAGTTCCTGAAGATTTGGCTGATAGAATTTTGTTCAACCAAAGTTCTGTACTGGAAGACAAGATTGTTAGACCGAATTTCGCTCGTAAAGCGATGGCAATGGCCGCTTCAGTCGCCTTTGTTGCGGGCCTGCTCGTGGGACAACTAAACTGGGGTAATCTTATCATCACACCAGCGCAAGCTAGTCTGGCTAATACAGCGATTAAACACGTAATCGATGAAAAGCCGTTTGTCGCTAAGTTGGATGAACGCGTCGAGTCCTCACAGATCAACGCCAAGATGATGCCTTTTGACCATCAACTGTCTGACACCTTCCCTTATCACGTTTATTACCTTAATCACTGTGGGTTCGGTAAATCAAACGCAGTACATATGGTATTTCAAGGTGAAAAAGGCAAAGTCACGATGTTCTTAACAGGCATCGCATCAGATAAAGCAATCAACTTTGAAAAAGATGGTATGGCTGGGATTGTCGAGCCTATGGGGAATAACAGTTTAATCCTCGTCGGTGAAAAGGGTGAAAACGTGGCTAAGATCGCTGAAAGTCTGTCAAATATCATCAAACCTCAAAATTAACAGTCTGGTAACATTTCGTGACCTACATCATGGCTTGAGCAACGCGCTCAGGCCATTTTTCTAGCATAAAAGTAGAGCACTAACTCTAAAAAGATGCATTTGTCAGTATTTTCCTGCCAGATAGCCATCATTTACACAATTTTATTGCCAAAGTACCTAATGGTCGGATTTCTATATCATATACTTGGGTCTACTATCAGCCACCACTGAGCTTTTGCTCAAATAATATCGTCCACTAGAGACGAACCAAAAAGGAAAAGCAAAAATGAACAAGACGCGTCTGTTTAAAAAATCACTTTTAGCAGTGACTATCACAACCGCAACTCTAGCTTCGCAACACGCTCTCGCTGCAGGCTTCCAACTTAACGCTCAATCAGCAACAGGTATTGGCCGTGCATTTGCTGGTGATGCAGTAATTGCTGATAATGCTGCTGTTATGGCTCGTAACCCAGCTGCAATGGCTCTATTTGATAAAATGGAACTATCGCTAGGTTTCGAAAGCATTACTTCAATGATTGAAGTTAAAGATGCTACTTATACAAGTGGAGCATTAGGTCCTGTTGCCGATACTGATGACGTTGGTGACACTTCTATTGCTCCAAATATTCACTTGATTGTTCCTGTAAATGATAAGTTTGCTTGGGGCGTTAATGCTTACTCAAACTTCGGCACAAAAACTGAGTTCGATGATAACTACGTTGCATCTGAATTTGGTGGCCTAACTGACGTTAAGAGCTTTAACCTTGGTCTTGCAGCATCATATCGAGTTAATGAGCAGTTGAGCTTCGGTGCTGGCCTGGACTTGATCTATGGTCAAGGTACTTTTAAACGTACAGGTAGTGCCCTACTTGGTGGTCAATCTGTTATCGACATCGACAAGGCAGACGGTTGGGCAGTAGGCTTTAACGTTGGTACTGTATATGAACTAGATGAAAACAACCGTTTTGGTTTAGCTTATCGCTACAGCCCTGAGTTCGAAGCAGAAGATGATTACGGCCAGAAGGTAACTCTACAGCTTCCTGACATTGCTGAGTTCTCTGGCTACCACAAAATTGAAGATACACAGTTTGCTGTGCATTACAGCATCCAATACATTGGTTGGGGCGACTTCGACAAAATTGATTTCTCTAACTTAGATGCTTCACAGTCTACTCTGGGTGCAGGGCTAGCAGCTGCAAACGGTGGCGTTTACTCGAGTGAGTACATGTGGCAAGACGGTTGGCACTACGCTATTGGTGGTACTTACTACCTAAACAGCGACTGGACTCTACGTGCTGGTTACATGTATGACACAAGTGCTCAAGACTCAGTGACGTCAATCTCTGTACCTGACTCAGATCGTCAGTGGCTATCTGCTGGTTTCACTTACCACATTGACACTGCATCGAATGTTGATTTCGGCTTTACTTACCTAATGGGTGATGATGTACAAGTAAGTGAAACATCTTCAGCGGGTACATCAGTAACAGCTACTACTCACGCAGACGCTATCCTAATGGGTCTACAATACAGCCGCAGCTTCTAATTTAAGCTAACGCACTAATACCAAGGGTCAGTAATTACTGGCCCTTTTTATTGCGTTAAATTCCCCTTCCAGCAATACGTTATCAATTAACCACGCCGATTTAAGCTTACACCTGTATCCGAAAAACGTTTGTCTACAACACATGTGTTCGCTGAGTTTTGGAAACACACTCTTAACATCCAGCGTTTTCATCTGCCTACGCATTATATCTAGCATTTAACTCTAAAATCCATCTGTACATTGTTTTTAATTTTTAAAGTAATAACTCTAACCCTATGATCGCTCGACTGATATCAAATCAACTCAGCGAACATTACAATGAAAATGAATAAGACTCTCCTATCTATCGCAGTGGCGGGTAGCCTATTATCAACATCAGCGGCAGTAAACGCAGCAGGCTTCCAGTTAGCAGAATACTCAGCGACAGGCCTTGGTCGCGCATACGCTGGCGAAGCAGCAATGGCTGACAGCGCAAGTGCACAATGGCGCAACCCTGCTATGCTGACGTATCTAGAAGGTACTCAGATCTCTACTGGAGCGATTTATGTTGATCCAAACATCGACATCAGCGGTGAAGTAACAACAAATTCTGCTACGGGTGATCGCCGCGGTGCAACCTCCTCAAAAGATATTGCTCATAGTGCGGTTATCCCTAATCTGTACCTCTCGCACAAATATAACGACAAGTTAGCTATTGGCTTTGCTCTTGGCACTAATTACGGTATGGAAACTGAACTAGAATCAAGCTTCACAGCTCTTCATTTCGGTGACAAAGCCAGTGTTAAGACGGTAGAAGCAGTTGCCAGCCTTGGCTACCAAGTCGTTGACAGCTTCAGTGTTGGCGCAGGTGTTCGTTACGTGACAGGCGAAGGACACTTTGGTGCAAGTCTTAAAAGCGTGGTAGATGGTTCAGTGACAACCCTTAAATATATGGAAGGGGAAGATACATCATGGGGTTACCAACTAGGTGCCGCATGGGATATCAATGAACACAACCGAATAGGCGTAGCTTACAAATCAGAAGTAACGATGGACTTTGAAGGTACTGCATCTGGGGTTTCTTACACACCATCGAAGCCAGGAACACTTTCAATTCCGCTACCCGCAGCATTAGAAGTTGCAAGCTTCCACCAACTAACGGATACAGTATCGATTCATGCAAGCGTCAACTGGACAGATTGGAGCAAATTTAAGGAGCTTCAAGCGCAATTCGCGACTGGTCCAGATACGATAAAAACGGAAAACTGGAAAGACAACTACCGCTTTGCTGTAGGTGCAACTTATCAATACGATGCTAAGCTAGCATTACGAACTGGTGTGGCTTATGACACTTCAGCTGTTGATGATAAAAACCGTACCACAACAATTCCTGAAACTGACCGCACATGGTTAAGTCTAGGAGCTAGCTACCAGTTCACTGACCAATTCTCACTAGACGGTGGCTTTACTTATATCCTAGCCAAAGATGCGCCAATTAAAGAACCACGTGATAAATCAGATGAATTTGCTGCATTAACTGGTGGTAACTTTGAGGGTGAGATTTCAGGCGATGTATGGCTAATCGGTGTACAAGCTAACTACACGTTCTAATCATTAGAAATATTTAGTAAAAAGGGCTTGGTCGATGACCAAGCCCTTTTTTATCAACAATATCCAGCGCTTTAGAACTCTTCGAGATACTCATCCAAAAACGCTTCTTGATCCTCATCGTAGTCATCTGTTACGACTTCAGCTTTGAAGTTCTGACGCTGGATATAAGCATCACGAGTCAATGCATACGGGTCAGGCGAGTTGTCAAGCAGCACTTCTTGGTTAACGAGCACTGCACGAGTCTCCATTCCTTCTAATGCCCATTTACCTAGCCCTGCCCAGATATTAAGAAAGGACAACGGTACATACATACCGTCGACAACATCTGTCGCTTCACGGACAGTCCATGGGCCGTAACCCGGAACCATAACGTAGGGGCCATTCCCTACCCCGTAATGACCCACTGCGTCACTGAACGCTTTTTCATTATGGTCAGTGATGCCCGCCTCTGATGCGATATCGATTAAACCCGCTAAGCCAAACGTGGTGTTAATCCAAAAGCGGTTAAAGTGGTCAAGCGCTTTACTGCCATTGCCCATCAACAGATTGTTAATCATGCTAGAGGGTTCATCGAGGTTGCCTAAAAAGTTACGGATGCCACTGCGGATCGGAGTTGGCACGTAATTTACGTAGGCCAAAGAGACAGGTCGTACGAAATATGGGTCTAGATAATCATAGTTAATGGTCCACATTGAACGGTTGAAACCTTCAATAGGATCATAGGCTTGTTGCTGGCTTAAGCCTTGCTCATCATCGGGAGGCGTGCTGGCACATCCAGAC
>NZ_QEWN01000119.1 GCF_006124995.1 Vibrio sp. Hep-1b-8 | reverse complement strand
TTGCCTGGTCACGAACTGCCAGATGTTGACGCAATGGTCAATCCCAATTTGCAGGAATGCGCTTTTCCCTCTAAAGCTTTGGCGGGCGTTGGTGTTGCCTTCTACTTGATGATGGCGCTGTGTGTACATATGCGCAAAAATGGTTGGTTTACCCAACAAGGAATGGCTGAACCAAAGCTGATGGAACTGATTGATTTAGTGGCATTAGGCACGGTTGCCGATGTGGTGCCACTGGATGAAAACAACAGAATCTTAGTTCATCAGGGTTTGCAGCGAATTCGCGCCGGTAAAGCGCGACCAGGTATTCAAGCCTTAATCGAGGTAGCCAAGCGTGATGCTCGTCGGCTGGTTGCGTCTGACTTCGGTTTTGCTCTAGGACCGCGCATCAATGCGGCTGGACGTTTGGATGACATGTCGTTTGGCGTTGAGTTGCTGTTGAGTAACAATATTCATGCTGCTCGTCGTATGGCGAGTGAACTGGATGGTCTGAATCAGACACGAAAAGAGATCGAAGAAGGCATGAAACAGGAAGCGATGGCTTTCTGTGAGCGTCTGCAATTCGGTGAAACTGATATGCCACATGGTTTGGTGTTGTTTCAAAGAGACTGGCATCAGGGCGTGATCGGTATTCTGGCTTCACGTATCAAAGAGAAGTTTCACCGTCCGGTCATCGCGTTTGCTGATGGAGGGGAGGGGACGATTAAGGGATCTTGTCGCTCAATTCCCGGTTTGCACATGAGAGATGTATTGGATCGCATTGATACCCAGAATCCTGGAATGATCATTAAGTTTGGCGGCCATGCAATGGCGGCAGGTTTAACCATCGAGGAAAAAAACTTTGCACGTTTCTCTCAGTTATTCGATGAGGCGGTAAAACAGGACTTAGATGATGCAGCGCTCAAAGGTGTGATTTTATCCGATGGCGAATTGGCGCCAGAGGAGTTCTCAATGCATATTGCTGAAATGCTGCGCTCAGGTGGTCCTTGGGGGCAGGCGTTTCCCGAGCCTGTTTTTGATGGAGAGTTTAAAGTTTTGCATCAAAAGCTGGTGGGGGAGAAACACCTCAAACTAATGCTCGAGCCTTTGCACAAAGGCCATCCGACCAATATTCTGATCGATGGTATTGCCTTTAATGTCGACTTACGTCGTTGGCCTGATGCATCAGTTAAAACGGTTCGATTAGCTTATAAGCTCGATATCAATGAGTTTCGTGGTAATCAGTCGCTGCAGTTGATGATAGATCATATCGAGGCGAAGTAGGGCGAGAGCGGGCTACGCCCTTAGAGATGTGAGAACGCTTCGCTCCGAGAATCGAGAAATTAGAACGCTGCGCTTCGAGAACGGACTTCGTCCTACGAGAATTTAGAACGGGCTGCGCCCTTCGAGAGGTGCACGTTATAGATGCTGAGTAGGTATCTGATACAGAGTTTATTGTTAGGGACTTACGTCTAAAATCCAGAAAAAAAGGTTGACGCTTTCACGTCAACCTTCCAAGATTTTCTCGCTTCTCGCTTCTCGCTTCTCGCTTCTCGCTTCTCGCTTCTCGCTTCTCGCTTCTCGCTTCTCGCTTCTCGCTTCTCGCTTCTCGCTTCTCGCTTCTCGCTTCTCGCTTCTCGCTTCTCGCTTCTCGCTTCTCGCTTCTCGCTGTCTTTTCGCGACACATCCCATTCATATTCTTTTAAAACTAAAAAGATAAACCGTGACCCCTAGCACGTTACATGCCCATCTGTTTATAAATTGTAATTGGTCTGACCAATTTAATTGCTGTTTTAATCAGCCATTGTTATCAAAGTGTTGATGTAAGGGTTGTTCTATGATTTGGGTCAATTTTTGACTGGAACTTGCGTTTTAATTATGTTAATTTTTCTGCCAACTTGAAATTGGTAATACCAATTGACTGCAAAGAGTAGAAGAAAAACAACTATGGCTTATCAAAGGATTCGTCAGCCAAAACTTTCTGATGTCATTGAACAAGAATTGGAAAGGCTGATAGTGGAAGGAACATTGTCTCCGGGGCAGCAGTTGCCACCAGAGCGTGAGTTAGCGAAGCAGTTCGATGTCTCACGTCCTTCAATCCGTGAAGCGATACAACGCCTAGAAGCTAAGCGTCTTCTTACTCGTCGTCAGGGCGGCGGCACATTTGTTAGTGAGAGTATTTGGACAAGCTTTTCTGATCCTCTGCTAAATTTATTGTCTAGCCACTCTGAAACTCAGCTGGACTTACTGGAAACTCGCCATGCGATGGAAGGTATTGCGGCTTACTTTGCAGCAGTTCGTGGAACCGAGGAAGACTTTGCGCGTATTCAGGCTTGTCTGAAAAACATCAGCGAAGAGCAAACGAAGAAAAATGTCGAAGCGGAAGCTGTAGCTGTTATGCAGTTTTTGATTGCTTTAACGGAAGCTGCACACAACGTAGTGTTGCTGCATATTGTTCGTAGTTTGGCTCCTTTGCTTGAGCAAAACGTCTTACAGAATTTAAAGCTCTTACATCGCCGCGATGAAGTGGTCGAGAAAGTAAGTAAACACCGAGCTAATATTGTGGATGCGATTGTTTCGGGTCAGCCGGAAAAGGCACGTGAAATGTCACACTCACACTTAGCTTATATCGAAGAAACATTGTTGGATTTGACTCGTGAAGAGTCACGCAGAGAGCGCTCTTTGCGTCGAATTCAGCAAGGTAACGATTCTTTAAACAAGAAACGGTTACTTAAATAAGTAGATCCAACCAATAGAAGGATAGATCGCCATGTCTGATATGAAGCATGACGTAGATGCACTGGAAACTCAAGAATGGCTTCAAGCACTTGAGTCAGTTGTACGTGAAGAAGGTGTAGAGCGTGCTCAGTTCCTATTAGAGCAAGTTCTAGACAAAGCACGTCTAGACGGTGTTGATATGCCAACAGGTACCACAACTAACTACATCAACACGATTCCTGCAGACCAAGAACCCGCTTACCCAGGTGACACAACACTTGAGCGCCGTATTCGTTCTATCATCCGCTGGAACGCAATCATGATCGTTCTACGTGCATCTAAGAAAGACCTAGAGTTAGGCGGCCACATGGCGTCTTTCCAGTCTTCTGCTGCATTCTACGAAGTATGTTTCAACCACTTCTTCCGCGCTCCAAACGAGACGGACGGTGGCGATCTAGTTTACTACCAAGGTCACATTTCACCGGGTATCTACTCTCGTGCATTCGTTGAAGGTCGTCTGACTGAAGAGCAGCTAGACAACTTCCGTCAAGAAGTAGACGGTAAAGGTATCCCATCATACCCGCACCCTAAACTAATGCCTGAGTTCTGGCAGTTCCCTACCGTTTCTATGGGTCTAGGTCCAATTTCTGCGATCTACCAAGCGCGTTTCCTTAAGTACCTAGAAGGCCGTGGTCTGAAAGATACTTCAGCTCAACGTGTTTATGCCTTCCTAGGTGACGGTGAGATGGATGAGCCAGAATCACGTGGTTCACTTTCTTTCGCTGCGCGTGAGAAGCTAGATAACCTATGTTTCCTAGTTAACTGTAACCTGCAGCGTCTAGACGGCCCTGTAATGGGTAACGGTAGCATCATCCAAGAGCTAGAAGGCCTATTCAAAGGCGCTGGCTGGAACGTTGTTAAAGTTATCTGGGGTAGCAACTGGGATGCACTGCTTGCTAAAGACACAACTGGCAAGCTTCTACAGCTAATGAACGAAACTGTAGATGGTGACTACCAAACATTTAAATCTAAAGATGGCGCATACGTACGTGAGCACTTCTTTGGTAAATACCCAGAGACAGCTGCACTCGTTGCAGACATGACTGATGATGAAATCTTCGCACTTAAGCGTGGTGGTCACGAGTCTTCTAAACTGTACGCAGCATACAAAAACGCAGCGGAAACTAAAGGTCGTCCAACTGTAATCCTAGCTAAGACTGTTAAAGGTTACGGCATGGGTGAAGCGGCTGAAGGTAAGAACATCGCGCACCAGGTTAAGAAGATGGATATGACTCACGTACTACACCTACGTGATCGTCTAGGTCTACAAGACATCCTAACTGACGAAGCAGTGAAAGAACTTCCGTACCTGAAACTTGAAGAAGGTTCAGCGGAATACGAATACCTGCACGCTCGTCGTAAAGAACTAAAAGGTTACACGCCACAGCGTCTGCCTAAGTTCACTCAAGAGTTTAAAGTACCTGAGCTAGAAGAGTTCGCACCGCTACTAAGCGAGCAGAAGCGTGATATCTCTACAACAATGGCTTACGTTCGTACTCTTAACATCCTGCTTAAAGACAAGAACATTGGTAAGAACATCGTTCCTATCATCTGTGACGAAGCACGTACTTTCGGTATGGAAGGTCTGTTCCGTCAGATCGGTATTTACAACCCGCACGGTCAGAACTACACGCCACAGGATCGCGACATTGTTTCTTACTACAAAGAAGCGACATCTGGTCAGGTTCTACAGGAAGGTATCAACGAGCTAGGCTCAATGGCTTCTTGGGTAGCGGCTGCAACGTCTTACAGTACTAACGATCTACCAATGATCCCATTCTACATCTACTACTCAATGTTTGGTTTCCAACGTGTAGGTGATATGGCATGGCTAGCTGGTGACCAACAAGCACGTGGTTTCCTACTAGGTGCAACTGCTGGTCGTACAACGCTGAACGGTGAAGGTCTACAGCACGAAGATGGTCACTCGCACATTATGGCGGGCACAGTTCCTAACTGTATTTCTTACGATCCAACGTTCGCATACGAAGTTGCCGTTATTATGCAAGACGGTATCCGTCGCATGTACGGCCCTGAGCAAGAGAACGTGTTCTACTACCTAACAGTAATGAACGAAAACTACGCGATGCCAGCGATGCCTGAAGGCGCGGAAGAAGGCATCCGTAAGGGTATCTACAAGCTTGAATCTTACGCTGGTGACAAGTCTAAAGTTCAGTTGATGGGCTCTGGTACTATCATGAACGAAGTTCGTAAAGCGGCAACAATCCTAAGTGAAGAGTACGGCATTGCATCTGACGTGTTCTCTGTAACGTCATTCAACGAGCTAACTCGTGATGGTCAAGCGGTAGAGCGTGACAACATGCTGCACCCAGAAGCAGAAGACAAAGTACCTTACATTGCTCAAGTTATGGGTACAGAGCCAGCGATCGCAGCAACTGACTACATGAAGAACTACGCAGAACAAGTTCGTGCGTTTATGCCTTCTGAGTCTTACAAAGTACTGGGTACTGATGGCTTTGGTCGTTCTGACAGCCGCGAAAACCTACGTCGTCACTTCGAAGTGAACGCAGGTTACGTTGTAGTAGCAGCGCTCTCTGAACTAGCTAAGCGTGGTGATGTTGAGAAATCAGTAGTAGTTGAAGCTATTGCTAAGTTTGACATCGACACTGAAAAAACTAACCCGCTATACGCTTAATTGAGAAGGTAGATAAGAAATGGCAATCGAAATTAATGTACCAGACATCGGTGCGGATGAGGTTGAAGTTACTGAGATTCTTGTAAGCGTTGGCGACAAGGTTGAAGAAGAGCAGTCTCTGATCACAGTTGAAGGCGATAAAGCTTCTATGGAAGTTCCTGCATCTCAAGCAGGTATCGTTAAAGAAATCAAAATCGCAGAAGGCGACAAGGTTTCTACTGGTTCTCTAATCATGCTATTCGTTGAAGAGAATGTCGAAGCCGAGGGTGCAGCTGAAGCTGCACCTGCTCCTGCGGCAGAAGCGGCTCCAGCTCCAGCAGCAGAACTGAAAGAAGTTTTCGTACCAGATATCGGTGGCGACGAAGTAGAAGTGACTGAAATTATGGTTGCAGTTGGCGACAGCGTTGAAGAAGAGCAATCTCTTCTGACTGTTGAAGGCGACAAAGCTTCTATGGAAGTTCCAGCACCATTTGCAGGTACTCTAAAAGAGATCAAAGTAGCCGCTGGCGATAAAGTATCGACTGGCTCTCTAATCATGGTATTCGAAACAGCCGGCGCTCCATCAGCGGCACCAGCAGCAGTAGAAGCTCCAGTTGCAGAAGCTCCAGCAGCCTCTGCAGCAAAAGAAGTGAACGTGCCTGATATTGGTGGCGACGAAGTAGAAGTGACTGAAATCATGGTCGCAGTTGGCGATACAGTGGAAGAAGAGCAATCGCTAATCACTGTTGAAGGCGACAAAGCTTCAATGGAAGTTCCTGCACCATTCGCGGGTACGGTTAAAGAAATCAAGATTGCAGCTGGCGACAAAGTGTCTACTGGCTCACTCATCATGATTTTCTCTACAACGGCAGGCGAAGTGGCGGGCGCAGCGCCTGCACCTGTAGCAGCTCCAGCACAAGCAGCAGCGCCTGCAGCGGCAGCTCCTAAAGCAGAAGCACCAGCGGCAGCTCCTAAAGCAGAAGCACCAGCGGCAGCAACTGGCGATTTCCAAGAAAACAACGAGTACGCACATGCGTCTCCAGTTGTTCGTCGCCTAGCTCGTGAATTTGGCGTTAACCTATCTAAGGTTAAAGGCACTGGTCGTAAGAGCCGTATCCTGAAAGAAGACGTTCAGTCTTACGTTAAAGAAGCGCTTAAGCGTCTTGAGTCTGGCGCAGGTGCAGCAGCATCTGGCAAAGGTGACGGCGCGGCTCTTGGTCTACTACCATGGCCAAAAGTTGACTTCAGCAAGTTTGGTGAGACAGAGGTTCAACCTCTATCACGTATCAAGAAGATCTCTGGTGCGAACCTACACCGTAACTGGGTAATGATCCCTCACGTTACACAGTGGGATAATGCAGACATCACTGAGCTAGAAGCATTCCGTAAAGAGCAGAACGCGATTGAAGCGAAGAAAGACTCTGGCATGAAGATCACTCCACTAGTGTTCATCATGAAAGCGGCAGCTAAAGCACTTGAAGCGTTCCCAGCGTTCAACTCGTCTCTATCAGAAGATGGTGAAAGCCTAATTCTGAAGAAATACGTGAACATCGGTATCGCGGTAGATACGCCAAACGGCCTAGTTGTTCCTGTATTTAAAGACGTGAACAAGAAAGGCATTTACGAGCTATCTGAAGAGCTAATGGTGGTTTCTAAGAAAGCACGTGCTGGTAAGCTTACTGCAGCAGATATGCAGGGTGGCTGTTTCACGATTTCAAGCCTTGGTGGTATCGGTGGTACTGCGTTTACTCCAATCGTTAACGCGCCAGAAGTTGGTATCCTAGGTGTATCTAAATCTGAAATTAAACCAGTTTGGAACGGTAAAGAATTTGAACCGCGTCTACAACTTCCACTATCTCTATCATACGACCACCGTGTGATCGATGGTGCGGAAGGTGCACGTTTCATTACGTTCCTAAATGGCGCACTATCAGATATCCGTCGTCTAGTTCTTTAATTCGATAGACGATTAAGAGGCGGCAATTAAGCCGCCTCTGTTAATAATAATTACCAGACAATTTGGTAGCAGACCTTAGATTCAATAAGGTTTTACCCATCGAATTGTTGTCTAGCTCACAGGCTAAATTGATTTACTTTTCACTCCATTAACATCTCTGTAAACTGTTGGCGGTCTGAAAATAACTGTTTAAAACAAATCGACTTGAACATATAAATCAATACCCACTCAGCCTGTTAGGGATAATGACTACAAGAGGTCACAATGAGCAAAGAAATTAAAGCCCAAGTTGTTGTACTTGGTTCTGGTCCTGCTGGTTACTCAGCTGCATTCCGTTGTGCAGATTTAGGTCTTGAAACTGTACTTATCGAGCGTTACAACACCCTAGGTGGTGTATGTCTGAATGTTGGTTGTATCCCATCTAAGGCGCTTCTACACGTTTCAAAAGTAATTGAAGAAGCTAAAGCGATGGCTGAACACGGCGTCGTTTTCGGTGAGCCACAAACAGATATCAACAAAATCCGTATCTGGAAAGAGAAAGTTGTAAACCAACTTACTGGTGGTCTTGGCGGTATGGCTAAGATGCGTAAAGTTAACATTGTTAATGGTTATGGTAAGTTTACTGGTCCTAATACTATTCTTGTAGAAGGTGAAGGCGAGTCAACAACGGTTACTTTTGACAACGCTATCATCGCAGCAGGCTCTCGTCCTATCAAACTGCCATTCATTCCACACGAAGATCCACGTATCTGGGATTCAACGGATGCTCTAGAGCTGAAAGAAGTACCAGGAAAACTACTGATCATGGGTGGTGGTATCATCGGTCTAGAAATGGGTACGGTATACCAGTCTCTTGGCTCTAAGGTAGACGTCGTAGAGATGTTCGACCAAGTTATCCCAGCGGCAGATAAAGACATCGTTAAAGTTTACACCAAGCGTGTGAAGAACAAGTTCAACCTAATGCTAGAAACGAAAGTGACAGCGGTTGAAGCGAAAGAAGACGGTATCTACGTTTCAATGGAAGGTAAGAAAGCGCCAGCAGAAGCTGAGCGTTACGATGCTGTTCTTGTTGCTATCGGTCGTGTTCCAAATGGTCTATTGATTGATGGTGAGAAAGCGGGTCTAGAAATTGACGAGCGTGGCTTCATCAAAGTCGATAAGCAGATGCGCACTAACGTTCCTCATATCTTCGCGATCGGTGACATTGTTGGTCAACCAATGCTTGCTCACAAAGGTGTGCATGAAGGTCACGTTGCAGCAGAAGTTATTTCTGGTAAGAAACACTACTTTGACCCTAAAGTTATTCCTTCAATTGCTTACACTGAGCCAGAAGTGGCGTGGGTTGGTAAGACTGAGAAAGAAGCGAAAGCGGAAGGCATTAACTACGAAACAGCGACATTCCCATGGGCTGCATCTGGTCGTGCGATCGCTTCAGACTGTTCTGATGGTATGACTAAGCTAATCTTCGACAAAGACACGCACCGTGTAATTGGTGGTGCTATCGTTGGTACTAACGGTGGTGAGCTACTAGGTGAAATCGGTCTAGCTATCGAGATGGGTTGTGATGCGGAAGATATCGCTCTAACTATCCATGCTCACCCAACTCTACACGAGTCTGTGGGTCTAGCAGCGGAAGTGTTTGAAGGTACTATCACTGACCTACCAAACCCTAAAGCGAAAAAGAAAAAGTGATTTTTTCGTAGAGACGCTAAAAACCGCTGATTGTTCAGCGGTTTTTTTATTGTTCAATTTCGCCAAGACAGAAAAAAGGCCTACTCAACAAAGGGTAGGCCTTTAACATTTACTCGTAAAAATTATGCATTCTCAGCATGCTTGTAGATACAAAGCATATTAAGGTAGCTTTGTGTCAATCGAGACATAACCATTTCATCTTGAATTCGGTTGGCTTGAACAAACAGTGAATAGAAGATTCCGTGGAATAACGTAGCCAGATGTGAAGGTTCATGTTGTTCACATACTTCACCACGTTCGATCGCTTTAACAAACATATTTTGTACTAATAGCTGGTTAGTACGGTTGGTAGTCACAAACAGTGGCCACACTTCATCACGAGTCGATGCGCTCCACTCAAACCAAACTTTTAGCCAATGGCAGTCATTAACCACCAAATCAACCATATTGTTGGTTAGATTGTTTAAGTTTTCCTTCGCGTGGATATCCAAATCGATATTGTCTGAGAGGAAGTTTGAGAACTGACGTACTACGTAGTTAAGTACATCATCAACAAGATCTTCGCGAGTAGGGAAATAGTTAAAAACGGTAGCGACAGAGACTTGTGCAATTTCAGCAATATCAGCGTGACCACCACGCCCGATGC
Source organism: Vibrio sp. Hep-1b-8 (assembly GCF_006124995.1). GTDB lineage: Bacteria > Pseudomonadota > Gammaproteobacteria > Enterobacterales > Vibrionaceae > Vibrio. Next base: position 14,880 of record NZ_QEWN01000119.1, on the reverse strand, counting down.
CACGACGTGCAAACACTTCGAGAGCGATTTCCATTAATTGCTGCTTACGTTTTTGCGGTGATAGACGCGTACGCGGTCTTTTAGCTATAGAGTCCATAGTTAATTTCCTTGCCAAATGAGTTGTTAATATAATTGTCTGGGCTTTGCCCTATTTTAGTATTTTATAAATTGCATGACGCTCTATGAGTGTAATGGTGCATATGTGTCAGGTCAACGATTTCTGCTTATTTTATAATCACTTTTGTTAATATCGTGCTAAAGATCAACCTGAAACATTAAATTTATCGATCATTATTTTAGGCAAACGTTTTTCCTTGATGCTGGCTAGTGCTAAACTACGCCCTTAAAGCATCAGACTGTACGTAAGTGGTCATTCATTGACCTGGTACAGAGAACGTGAAAAACGAGATTGATATGAAACATACAGTAGAAGTAATGATTTCTGAGCAAGAAGTCAGCGAGCGAGTAAAAGAGTTAGGTAAGCAGATTACTGAGCACTACCAAGGTAGTGAAGATCTAGTCATGGTTGGTTTGCTACGCGGATCATTCGTATTTATGGCGGATCTGGCTCGCTCGATTGAGCTTACTCATCAAGTTGATTTTATGACCGCTTCTAGTTATGGCAACACGATGGAAAGTTCACGTGATGTTCGCATCCTTAAAGATCTTGATGACGACATCAAAGGTAAGGATGTTCTGCTTGTAGAAGACATTATTGATACAGGTAATACGCTAAATAAGGTTAAGGAGATTTTGAGTCTTCGTGAGCCTAAATCAATCGAAATATGTACTCTGCTAGACAAGCCATCTCGTCGTGAAGTTGACGTGGATGTTAAGTGGATTGGTTTTGAAATACCTGACGAATTTGTTGTTGGTGTTGGTATCGACTATGCACAGAAATACCGTCACCTACCATACATTGGCAAAGTTGTACCTCAAGAGTAAGTAAAACTCTGTGAAGTGACGCAAAGCAAACGCCCGCATTCAATAGTGGGCGTTTTTGGTTGTGCTTAACGACACAGTAAATGGTGTTCTGGGTTCAGAATCGATTCCATTGCTTTCTGGTATGACGTATCTACAGACTCCCGAGAGCTGGAGCGAACCCCTAAATACTCGAGTTTGCCATCACCGATACCATAGACTACGCCATGAATTTCGACTTCTTGTCCACGTTCCCAAGCGTTTTGTAAGATAGTGGAGTTACCCAGATTATAAACCTGCTCCGCGACATTGATTTCGCCCAATTTGTCAGCACGCTTATCTACAGGCATGGCATCTAAATAATTACGGTGCTTGAAGTAGAGATCTCGAATATGCAGTAACCAGTTATTGATAAGACCGAGTTGTGGGTTGTCAATCGCGGCGTTAACACCACCACAACCGTAGTGACCACAAACGATAATGTGCTTAACTTTGAGCACATCGACGGCATATTGGACGACAGAGAGGCAGTTGAGGTCGGTGTGTATTACCTGATTGGCGACATTTCGGTGAACAAACAACTCCCCCGAGTAAAGTCCGGTAAGACGTTCTGCGGGTACGCGACTATCTGAGCAACCAATCCAAAGAAAGTCTGGGTTTTGGCCTTCTTCTAACTTCGCAAAGTACTCGGGATGTTCTGCTTTAATCGATTCTGACCATTTGGAATTGTTTTTAAATAGCTGTTTAATTTCCGGCATTTCTTCACAACCTTTAAAATATACTTGCACCACTATACACAATGTTACAATTTCCTTCCTAGTTAAATTGGCCAAAAAGGTACTCATCTGACGTGTTTGAGCGCCAAAAATCATAAACTTAGTCGTTATCCTAACAAATGGCTATAAAGTATGAGTTATAGGATGCGATTAATACTTATCTCTACTCGATAACATTTGATAACATGATGTAAATAGCGCTATTTCGCAGCATTTAGCGTCATTTTTGCCTACAAATTCTAAGGTTATGCTGTCTAAGAACGAGCATAGATGGATGTGACTTTAGAGTAAGACGTTGTAATGCCAATACATAACCACAGTGGCGTCACCATCGACGGTGTCTGTGGGTAATGTTGAGTAATAAGCATGGAGCAAAGTTGTGTTCGCGAGTCGTTTTGAAGATATAAATCTCAGAGGGGATTTGTTTGGTGGTGTGACAACCGCCATTATTTCTTTACCGTTAGCACTTGCTTTCGGTGTCGCTTCAGGAGCGGGTGCTGAGGCTGGCCTTTGGGGAGCCATCATGGTCGGCTTATTTGCGGCCTTGTTTGGTGGATCAAACACACTGATCTCTGAACCTACCGGTCCTATGACGGTTATCATGACAGCGGTACTCACCAGTATGGTGGCGAAGTACCCAGAAACCGGTATGGCAATGACGTTTACTGTTGTTATGATGGCAGGTGCATTCCAAATTTTACTCGGTACGTTGAAGCTTGGAAAATATGTCACTTTAATGCCATATAGCGTGATCTCCGGCTTTATGTCGGGAATTGGCGTTATATTAATTATTCTCCAACTCTCTCCACTACTCGGTCATGCCGCCCCATCCGGTGGCGTCATGGGAACGCTTTCTGCGTTGCCAGAAACGGTTGCTAACATGAGATTTAGCGAGCTGTTTCTTGGTTTGCTAACCCTAGCGATTCTGTTCTTCTTTCCTAAACATTATCGTAAGTATGTTCCAGCTCAATTAGTCGCACTGATCGTTGTGACCTTACTTTCCGTCATTCTATTTGATACCGATGCCATCCGTCGTATTGGTGAGATCCCAGCAGGACTGCCTTCTTTGGTGATCCCTCAGATTGATTCGGCGATGTTTACTGAGATGGTGATCGATGCCTTAGTGCTGGGTACTTTAGGCTGTATTGACACCTTGCTGACTGCGGTCATTGGTGACTCCTTAACGCGCAAAGAACATGACTCAGATAAAGAGCTTCGTGGCCAAGGTTTGGCAAACATGATCTCAGGTCTGTTTGGCGCTCTGCCTGGTGCAGGGGCAACAATGGGAACGGTTACCAACATCCAAGTTGGTGCACGCTCTCCGTTATCTGGTGTGATTCGTGCTCTGGTGTTGGCACTGGTGGTTCTTGTCGCGGGTGGTTTGACTGAGCCAATTCCAATGGCGGTGCTAGCCGGTATTGCTGTCTATGTCGGTTTCAATATCTTAGATTGGAGTTTTATCCAACGCGCGCACAAAGTCAGTTTTTCTGGTATGGCGATCATGTACGGTGTCATGCTGCTGACAGTATTCGTTGATTTGATTGCAGCTGTCGGACTGGGTGTATTTATCTCTAATATTATTATTATTGAGCGTTTAAGCCGTGAGCAAGCAAGACAAGTGAAAGCCATCAGTGATGCAGATGAAGATGATGTGCCTTTAACCGACAGTGAACGAGGCTTGTTGGATAAAGCGAATGGTAAGGTTCTCTTTTTCTACTTGTCTGGACCGATGATTTTCAGTGTATCTAAGGCAATTTCGCGTCAACATAGCAGCATTTCTGACTATGAAGTCATGATTCTAGACTTGACCGATGTACCAATGATTGATGTTACGGTGGGACTGGCGCTGGAAAACGCTATCAAGGACGCATTGGATGCTAAATGTCAGGTTTACTTGCTATGTCCGAATGAACAGACACGCCAACAATTGGATAAATTCCACGTCATTGACTTAGTGCCTGAAGGGAACACTTATAAATTCCGCTATGAAGCATTAAAAGCCGCAGTGAAGCATGTGGGAAGTGATGAACATCAGGACGAAGCGATATAAGTCTGATGTTTTAGAGTAAAAAAAGTGCCACCGACCTCGTTCGGTGGCGTTTTTATTTGTGGCTAAGTTAGGTAAATATTATTTCCAAAATATTCGAAAGGTTTAATTGTAATCATCGTCATTCAACGATAAACTAAATTTCGAATACGCAAAGCAATGGCAGTCGTAACTTATGTATGCATTAGAAATTGAGCAGCTCCGCAAAACTTACGCGGGGGGACTTGAAGCGCTAAAAGGCATTAGCTTAAATGTCAAAAAAGGTGATTTTTACGCCTTACTCGGTCCAAATGGTGCCGGAAAATCGACCACGATCGGAGTCATATCATCTTTGGTTAATAAGAGTTCTGGTCAGGTAAAAGTGTTTGGTTTTGATATTGATAAAGATCTTGAGCTAGCCAAACAGCACCTCGGTCTTGTGCCACAAGAATTCAATTTTAATCAGTTTGAAACCGTTGAACAGATAGTGCTTCAGCAGGCTGGTTACTATGGTGTGTCAAAATCCGTAGCCAAAGAGAGAGCAAAAAAGTATTTATCTAAGCTCGATCTGTGGGAAAAACGTAGCGAACGTTCACGAAATTTGTCTGGCGGGATGAAGCGACGTTTAATGATCGCTAGGGCTCTTATGCACGAACCTCAGCTATTGATTCTGGATGAACCTACTGCGGGTGTCGATATTGAACTACGCCGTTCAATGTGGGAGTTCCTGAAAGAAATCAATCAAGAGCAGGGGATCACTATCATTCTAACGACTCACTATCTAGAAGAAGCTGAAATGTTGTGCCGTAACATTGGGATCATCAATAAAGGTGAACTGATCGAAAACACCACCATGAAGGCGCTACTGAGCAAACTGGATGTGGAGACATTTATTCTTGATCTTGAAGAAGGCTCGGCACAACCAGAGTTGCAGGGTGTGAAGAGTCAGATTTTTTCTAATGACTCGTTAGAGATCGAAATAGAGAAAAATCAGGGATTGAATGGCATATTTTCTCAGCTATCGGAGCAGGGTATTAAGGTGCTGTCGATGCGTAACAAAGCCAATCGTCTTGAAGAGTTGTTTGTCAGTATTGTACGAGAGGGGAGCCAATAATATGTATCATTTATATTGGACTGCATTTTGTAGCCTGCTGACTAAAGAGGTTAACCGTTTTACTCGTATCTGGGTACAAACACTGGTGCCACCCGCCATTACGATGACTTTGTACTTCATCATTTTCGGTAGCCTAATTGGTTCGCGAATTGGTGAAATGAATGGTTTCAGCTATATGGAATATATCGTCCCGGGATTGATCATGATGTCGGTGATTACCAACTCATATTCTAACGTGGCCTCCTCTTTCTTTAGTGCGAAGTTTCAGAGAAATATAGAAGAGTTGTTGGTCGCGCCAGTACCAAATTATGTGATCATTTTAGGCTTTGTGATGGGCGGGGTCGTGCGTGGTTTATTGGTTGGTACGATCGTTACTTTTGTGTCATTGTTCTTTGTTGATCTCCAAGTTGATCACTGGGGCATTATCATCGCAACGGTATTTATGACCTCAGTAGTCTTTGCATTGGGCGGTTTGATCAATGCGGTCTATGCTAAAACCTTCGACGATATTTCGATCATTCCAACCTTTGTGTTGACTCCACTGACCTATCTTGGTGGTGTGTTTTACTCCATCAGCTTGCTACCAGAGTTTTGGCAGGGGGTGTCGAAGATCAACCCAATCGTCTACATGGTAAACGCATTCCGTTATGGCTTTCTCGGTGTCTCTGATGTCGGTATAGTCACTTCATTCAGTGTTCTTGGTGTTTTTGTCGTCCTGCTATACGGCGTTGCACATTATCTAGTGACACGAGGAATTGGCTTGAGAAGCTAAAGAGTAAGATAACAAAAAGGGTTGGCGTAAATGCCAACCCTTTTTTTGGGAAGATTTAGTTATTCCGCCGAGATCGAAGTCGATTCAGACGGATCTTCTTCTTTGCTCTCAACTGAGATTTCCACCACTTGATTATCAATCAGGCGTGCTTTACCTAAGAACGCAGACATCAAGATAACGATCTGCGTGGTTTCAGCGGATACCACTTGAAGTGTACGGGCGTCGCGAATGAAGATTTCATCTGGGTGTAGCCCGGCAGCGCGTAATTGATCGCTGGCATCTTCAATTACAGACGCGTAGTCATCGCGGCCACCACGAATGGCGCTACTGATCCAACGCATCGTACGTGCCAGAACAGGGGCTCGTTGGCGTTCGTCAATCGTGAGTAAGCCATTGCGTGAGCTCATTGCCAGTCCATCCATTTCACGAACGGTTGGTACGCCAATGATTTCGGTATCCAGAGCCAAGTCTTCAGTCATTTTGCGAATAATGGCGAGTTGCTGGAAGTCTTTTTCACCAAAACAAGCAACGTCGGGTTGTACGATATTGAATAACTTGGTGACAACGGTCGCGACGCCACGGAAATGCCCTGGACGAGACGCACCTTCAAGAATATTAGACAGCACAGGGACTTCAACAGTGGTCTGATTCTCAATTCCCAGAGGATAGATAATCTCTGGAGTCGGGGTAAAGGCCAAATCAACGCCTTCGGTCATTAACTTGCTTAAGTCATCATCTAACGTGCGTGGATAGTTGTTGAGGTCATCAGCACGATCAAACTGCATTGGGTTTACGAAGATGCTAACAACAACGATGTCCGCATTCTCGCGAGCCTTACGGACTAACGTAAGGTGACCTTCATGGAGGTTACCCATAGTTGGTACAAACGCAACTTTGCGGCCATCACGTTTGTGCTGTTTGATTTGCTCACGCAGAGCGGAAATTTCAGCAAAAGTTTGCATGGCTATCATTCCTTAGGCGATTGTATGTGCTTCGTCAGGGAAGGCACCGCTTTCAACATCTTGCTTGTACTTAGCGACAGCGCTGCGCATATCACCCGTTTCAGCAAGGAAGTTTTTCGAGAATTTTGGCATGTAGTTAGCTGAAATGCCGAACATATCGTGCATCACTAAGATCTGGCCGTCAGTCACATTACCCGCACCGATGCCGATCACTGGTACTTCACACACTTCGGTGATGCGCGCTGCAAGTTCTTGCGGTACACACTCAAGTAGGATGATTTGAGCCCCTGCCTCTTGTAGTGCAAGTGCATCACGTACCATGCGATCCGCTTTGTCTTGCTCACGACCTTGAACTTTGAAGCCACCAAAGATGTTGACTGACTGTGGCGTCAGGCCGAGGTGTGCACAGACAGGAACGGCACGCTCTGTGAGTGTTTTCACTGTGTCGACTAACCAGTCGCCACCTTCAATTTTGACCATATTGGCGCCAGCACGCATTAAAGCAGCCGCGCTCTCACAAGCTTGTTCAGGCGTGGCATAGCTCATAAATGGCATATCAGCCATTAGTAGGCAGTTTGGGCTGCCAGCACGCACACAGCGCGTGTGGTAGGCAATATCATCGACAGTCACTGGTAGTGTGTCACGAGTGCCTTGTAAAACCATTCCTAGTGAGTCACCGACTAGCAGCACCGGCATCTCTTGGCTTTCAAATAACTGAGCAAAGCTCGCATCGTAAGCGGTAGAAGTGGCAAATTTACGACCTTCTTGCTTCCATTTCATCAAGTCGCTAATAGTAATTTTTTTCATAATTTTTCCTTACAGGAGTTGGCTATGATTGCCAAATACGCAGACCGTTTTGCTCAACGACTTTAAGTAAGTCTTCCAGTCTGGTCCCACATGGGAGGGTTAAATTTGGTGCGATTTCTGCGAGCGGGTAGAGCACGAATTCACGCTCTTTCATTCCATAATGAGGAACGACCAAACGCTCGGAATCAATCACCTCATTGCCATAAAGAATCAAATCGAGATCTAAGGTTCTTGGGCCCCAGCGTTCTTCTTTACGGACACGCCCTTGCTCTAGTTCAATTGTTTGTGTGCAATCGAGTAGTTCAAGAGGCGTTAATTCGGTTTTAATTTCGACAACTGCGTTGATGTAGTCAGGTTGATCCTGAGGCCCCATCGGTGTACTGCTGTACAGCGATGAGGTTTGGATAAACTCGGACTTAGGGAGTTGTTTTAAGGCATCAATTGCCGCATTAGCTTGAGAGACAGGATCACTAAGATTACTGCCTAGTGCGATAAAAACAGTGATCATTGTTATGCCTTAGGCTTCTTCTTGCGGTAGTTCTTACGGCGGCGCTGTTTAGGTTGACCTTCGATTGAAGCGTCAAGATCTGCCACCATAGCTTGGCGCATATTGCGACCAGCGTTCTGGAACGTTTCCCACCATTTGGCTAACTGTGCGGTTTCACCTTGTTCCACTTCACCTCGCATTTCGAGGAAGTCGTAGCCAGCACGGAACTTGTTAAGTTCCATTAGACGGAATGCGCGTTTGCCATTACGACGTGGCATACGCAGCTGGAGCTGCCAAATTTCGCGGATAGTCGCGGTGTGGCGGCGTGGGATCGCAATTGTTCGAACTTGATCATCAAGTACAAAGTTGCTTGCTTCCATTATCGCGTCGTAGAACGAGAGATTGCGCTTTTCCATCAGCTGTTTGGCTTTCTCTTGCAGTGGATACCACAGCATGGCTGCAAACATAAATGCAGGGTTGATGCGTTTACCTTCTTCGATACGCTGATCAGTAGAATCGAGCACGAGATCCAGCATTTGCTCAGTTTGCGATGAGTAATCTTCAGTGAAGAACTCAGCAATAGTCGGGAAAAGCTGTTGGAAAAGGTTGTATTCACGCATCAGATGATAAGTTTCTAGGCCATGGCCAGACTGAAGCATTTTAAGGGACTCTTCATAGAGTCGTGCAGCAGGGATCTCTTGCAGTAATGTTGCCAGTTCTTCTATCGGAGCTGCGGTGTCTTCTTCAATATCGAAGTCCAGTTTTACCGCAAATCTGATCGCACGCAGCATACGCACTGGATCTTCGCGGTAACGGGTATCAGGATCACCAATCAGGCGAATGAGTTTATCCTCTAAATCTTCGATACCACGTGCGTAATCGTGGATAGAGTAATCGCCGATGTTGTAATACATTGCGTTGACGGTAAAGTCGCGGCGTTCAGCATCTTCATCTATGGTGCCATAGACGTTGTCACGCAAAAGCATGCCTTCTTTTGATTGCTGAGAAACGTTTTTACTAGGTTCTTGGTGGTGGCCTCGGAAGGTCGCCACTTCGATAATGTCACGACCAAACATAATATGCGCCAGGCGGAAACGGCGGCCAATGAGACGGCAGTTTTTAAAAAGCTGTCTGATTTGTTCAGGGGTTGCATTGGTCGCGATGTCGAAATCTTTCGGCTGCTGAGAAAGCAGCAAGTCTCGAACACCGCCTCCGACAAGATATGCGTCGAAGCCTGCACCATGAAGACGGTATAGCACCTTCAATGCATTATCACTGATCTGTTTGCGCGAGATATTGTGCTCTTGGCGAGTAATAATATTTAGAGCGAGCTCAGAAAATTTTCCTGTTTCGCCGGGTGTATAATCGATTTTATTCATGTGCATATGGCAATAATTGGTCAAGCCAACCTTGCTTGAGTTTAATTTCTTAGGCCCATAAGGGGCGAATTTGCGGCTAATAATAGCTTACAGCGAGCGGTTTGAGAATATTGGTGTGATCTCGGTCGATGAAGGCAGTTGTGATAAGTGCCAATTCTCTATCCCCCAAAGGATGATTTCATCTAAGCTCGCAGTACTAATTTCTTCATCAATATCAAACCCTAAGAATGTCATAGCATCGATGAGTGCTGGCTTAGGATTCTGGTTATCAATGGCTTTCGCATGATTTTGTTTGGACAATTTTTGTCCATTATTATCAAGCGCTAAAGGCAGATGCAAATAGTTTACAGGTTTAGCATCAAGCATTTGATATAAGCTGATTTGTCTTCCGGTTGGCTCAATCAGATCTGCCCCTCTGACGACTTCCGTCACCCCTTGGTCAATATCATCTAATACTACAGCAAGGTTGTACGCAAATAAGCCATCTCGTCGCTTTATAATAAAATCTTCATCTGCCAGAGCAGTTGGAATGTTGAGTATACCGTGGCGCCTATCTTCAAACTGATACACGGGATGAGACATTCGCAGACGAACGGCACATTGTTCACCATTAGTGAGTTTAAGATCGCGGCAAGTACCAGTGTAAAAGCCACCTAACTCTTTAATTTGCTTGCGTGTGCAATGGCAAAAATACGCTTGGCCAGAGTCTAACCAACGATCAATCTGTTGTTGGTAAAGTGAATGACGTTGACTTTGGTAAACGACCTCTCCATCCCAGTGAAGGTGGTATGCCTCCAGCGTTTCCAAAATCAGGCGGCTAGCGCCCGGCATTTCGCGTGGGGGATCTAAATCTTCAATTCGAACTAGCCATTTACCTTGGTTAGATTTTGCTTGAAAGTAACTGCCAAGCGCAGCGATCAGTGAACCAAAATGAAGAGGTCCTGAAGGGGATGGGGCGAAGCGACCGATGTAACTCATAGTATTATTGCGCTAATAGGTATAACAAACCAAAAAGGGAGCCAAGGCTCCCTTCAGTAGTCATAACAAAGCCGTAATTAGCCTTGCATTTGCTTCTCTTTGATTTCTGCAAGAGTTTTACAGTCAATACAAAGGTCAGCCGTTGGGCGTGCTTCTAAACGACGGATACCGATTTCAACGCCACAAGATTCACAGAAGCCAAAATCATCTTCTTCAATCTTATTAAGAGTTTTTTCAATTTTCTTGATTAGACGACGCTCACGATCACGGTTGCGTAGTTCTAAGCTGAACTCTTCTTCCTGAGACGCGCGGTCAACTGGATCTGGAAAGTTTGCTGCTTCATCCTGCATGTGGTGTACAGTGCGATCAACTTCTTCCCTGAGCTGGTTGCGCCAAGCGGACAGAATTTTTGTAAAATGAGCCATCTGCTCAGGTGACATGTATTCTTCACCTGCTTTCTCTTGGTATGGCTCAACCCCTGCAATGGCTAGAATGCCTAGCGCTTTTTTCTTTGATTCTGGCATGCAGCATCTCCTACTAACACCTAGTCAACTGCGCTCGCAGTTTATTTTAAGGCGGGTATCTATAGCAAAAAGAATCTTGTGAGGCAAATACTGGTGAGTAAACTTACTGTCAATGTGAAGGTTACATCACTTTTGTTTGTTAATGGCTGAAATCTAGCGCCTTAACCAGCTTTATCTCATGGTGTGAAAGTTGTGCTTTATAGCACAGGATTTCCACCCCTTGTTCTTGTGCATATTTAAGTAATTGTGAATAGTCGGCGTCTATATGGTGGGCAGGAGATACTTTTTCAATACCTGAATGTAAAACAGTGAATAAAAGTACAGCTCTGCTTCCATTTTGAGCCATCTGAGCCAGCTCTCTCAAATGTTTTTGACCTCTAGTGGTCACTGCATCAGGGAAATAGCCTTGGCCTAATTTGTCCTCATCCAATAAGGTGACGCTTTTTACCTCTATATAGCATTTTGGTTTATTTTTAGCGTTGAGCAAGATATCAATCCGGCTATTTTCATTGCCATATTTTACTTCAGTTTGAAGTTGGTCGTACTCTTGAAGTTCAGTTATCACCCCAGACTTTATCGCCTCGACTGCTAATTGGTTAGCGCGAGCGGTATTAATGCAGATGCGATGACCCGCTTGCGTCTCACTCAACTCCCAGCTATTTGGGTACTTGCGTTTAGGATTGTCTGAGGTCGAGTACCAAACTTTATTTCCCGGAGTGGCGCAACCCGTCATAGCACCAGTGTTGGCGCAGTGAATGGTTCGTTCACTACCATCAGGTAAAGTGATATCCGCTAAAAAGCGTTTATAGCGCCTAATGAGGACAGCAGGCTCAAGTATAGGTTCAAACTTCATTTACAACTGGATTTATGTACAATATTTGCATTATTACACCATAAGGCCTTCCCATTGTCACAACTGCCTATTCAAGGCGTGATGCCAGATTTACTCTCTGGTATTCGCTCAAGCTCGCAATTGATCCTTAAAGCTGCTCCAGGAGCCGGTAAATCGACCTATTTTCCTTTGCAACTGCTTCTCGAACGAGCGGTGGAAGGAAAAATGGTCATGTTGGAACCAAGACGGCTTGCAGCACGCAATATCGCCCGTTATTTGGCTAACCAATTGGATGAAAGTGTGGGGCAACGGGTGGGTTATCGTGTTCGAGGCGAGAACAAAACGAGTACGAATACTCAGTTAGAAGTGGTGACGGAAGGGATTCTGACGCGAATGATTCAATCGGATCCGGAGTTAACGGGTATCGATTTGATCATTTTTGATGAATTCCATGAGCGCAGTATCCATGCTGACACTGCGCTGGCTTTCTGTTTGGAAATTCAGGATGCACTGCGTGAAGATCTTAAATTGGTCGTGATGTCTGCAACATTAGACCAAAATGCGTTAAGTCAATTGCTTCCCCTTGCGACCTATATTGAATCTCATGGGCGAAGCTACCCTGTTGAGTATCGTTATCAGCCAGCGAAACCAAATGAGCGACTCGAGGATCTGATGGCCAAACAGATTACCTCTCTTATGGCGAAAGAAACCGGCTCTTTACTTGCGTTTTTACCGGGGGTTTCTGCCATCAAACGCGTTGAAGAGCGTTTGCATAACCTCGCCGACGATATTCAGGTCTGCCCATTATATGGTCAGTTAGATTTTGCACAGCAGCAAGCCGCTATCGAACCTTGTCAACAAGGTAAAAGAAAAGTGGTGTTAGCGACCAATATTGCTGAAACCTCCCTGACAATCGAAGGGATCAGATTGGTGGTCGATTCAGGGTTGGAGCGAGTAGCCAAATTTGATTTGAAAAGTGGTATTACAAGGCTCCAGCAAGTTCGTATTTCCCAATCTTCGGCAGAGCAGAGAGCAGGACGTGCGGGACGTATCGAATCGGGTATTTGTGTCCGCCTTTACAGCGAATCTCAACTTGCGCAACAGCCCTACGTTCCCCAAGCTGAGATTCTTCATTCCGACTTATCAAATTTAGTTTTAGAGTTGGCTCAGTGGGGAACCCAGAACCCTGCCGAATTAAGCTGGCTGGATGTGCCGCCTTCGAGCGCAATCAGTCAGGCAAAAGGGTTATTGTGTCAGCTCAACTTATTGGATGAAAAAGGCCAACTGACGGAATCAGGCTCACTGGCTGCCAAATTAGGATTAGATCCAAGAATGGCAAGCCTTATTGCCCGAGCCGAGCATTCACAGGCGACAGCAATTGCTGTTGTCGCACTGTTGGAAGAGCCTGAGCGAAACACGATTAACTTTATGCATAGTGTTCATCGCTTAAAAGAAGGCCGCCATAGCCGACAGAAAGTCGTTCTACAACGCGCAAATACGCTTGCCAATAGACTAGGGTGTCGGTTTGAACTTGCGGCGCTTGATGAGTCACTGGTGGCTCCTTTGTTGGCCACGGCGTTTCCTGATCGAATCGCCCAAGCGAGAAGTCATCAGCAGGGGCGATTTATTCTTGCCAATGGACATGGTGCTGAACTGCAAGAGGTTGAAAAGCTGGCTGCAAGTGAGTATTTGGTGGTTATCGACCTGATGCGCAGCCAGTCTGACTCTTCAATGATTTATTCTGCTGTCGAACTGGATATGTTTGTTTTACACAATCTCTTTCCCGATCTGTTTGTGGAGCAAGAGGTTGTTGACTGGGATGAGCAGAAAGGGCGACTTATTGCTGAACAACAGCGTAAACTTGGTCGCTTAGTGGTAGAGAGGAAAGCATTGCCTGAGCCACCTCGCGAAAAAATGACGCAAGCTTTACTTAATTTCATTCGTCGTAACGGTCTTTCGGTATTAAATTGGACGCCACACAGCCTTGAGTTACTGGAAAGAGTGCGTTGCGGTCAAGAATGGTTGCCAGAGCAAGCGTGGCCCGAGTTAACAGACAACGCACTGTTAGACAATTTAGAGCAGTGGTTAGAACCATATCTCAATGGGATTGGATCGGTTAAAGCGCTAAGCAAAGTCGAATTAGAAGCGGCGTTATTGGCGTATTTAGGTTGGCCACTGAACCAAGACATTGATAAATGGCTACCAACGCATTACCAGTTGCCGGCAGGCAGTAAGAAAAAAATTCGCTATCAGCAAGGTCAGGAGCCCGTGTTATCAGTACGAATGCAAGAAGTATTTGGTGAGCAGGCTTCTCCAGAAATAGCACAGGGCAGGAAGCGTTTAGTTTTGGAACTACTCTCTCCGGCGCAGCGACCTCTGCAAGTGACCCGAGATCTTGCTAGCTTTTGGGCGGGTGCTTATATCGAAGTGCAAAAAGAGATGAAAGGTCGCTACCCAAAACACGTTTGGCCTGATGATCCCGCTAACCATGTAGCGACAACGAAAACAAAACGACAATTGAACTCATGACCAAGAAAAATACCACCACAACCAGTAAGGCAAAAACACCCACAACCGCCAAGAAGCCATCTGGTAAACGAAGCGCGAAATCGCCTCAGCGTAAGCCTAGTAAGCCGCCCCAACGTAGGTGGCTGAAAACATTATGGGGCATTAGCTGGAAGGTCGGCTTAGCTGGCTTCGCTTTGTTGCTGTTTGTTGGTATCTATCTATATAGTGTGGTTAAACAACGCTTTGAGGGGCAATTATTTGATTTGCCTACTGTGGTTTATGCGCGAATCCTTAACTTGGCTCCGGGCGAAGATATTACGATTCAAGAAGTGCGCAATGAGTTAGACGTGCTCAATTACCGCAAAGTCCGCCAACCTCGCTACCCTGGCGAGTACTCTTCTTCTTCGACAAAAATTGAAGTGATTCGTCGACCATTTGAATTTAGTGATGGTCCAGAGCCTGATCGTCATGTGATGCTCCATTTCTCTTCAAGCCAGCTAGAGCGCATTCAATCACTAGAAAAGAAAGGCGATTTAGGCTACTTACGTATTGAGCCGAAAATGCTTGGTATGTTGGAGAAAAACCACGATGAACAGCGGCTGTTTTTGCGTCGAGACCAGTTCCCAGAAGTCATGGTAGATGCCCTACTCGTCACAGAAGATCGCAACTTTTACCAACATGATGGTGTTTCGCCTGTTGCGATTGCACGAGCGATGGTTGCTAACGTAAAGGCGGGCAGAACTGTGCAGGGTGGCAGTACTCTGACTCAGCAGTTGGCCAAGAATATTTTTCTA
>NZ_QEWN01000118.1 GCF_006124995.1 Vibrio sp. Hep-1b-8 | reverse complement strand
AATCTGGTGCGTCTACCAATTCCGCCATTTCCGCATCGTATTCTGTAGTTATCCTGATAATTGGTAAAATCAAGATAACGTTGTATATGGTGGCTACGACGGGATTCGAACCTGTGACCCCATCATTATGAGTGATGTGCTCTAACCAGCTGAGCTACGTAGCCACTCGTGAGCGAGACAATATAAACTCTCTAGCTCTTAGAGACAAGCCCTTTTTTAATTAGGCTTAGCACTACAAATAGTGGCAGGTCTACCTGGATTCGAACCAGGGAATGGCGGCATCAAAAGCCGCTGCCTTACCGCTTGGCGATAGACCTGCAGACATGGTTTGACAAACCATAAAACATGGTGCGGAAAGAGAGACTTGAACTCTCACACCTTGCGGCGCCAGAACCTAAATCTGGTGCGTCTACCAATTCCGCCATTTCCGCATCGTATTCTGTAGTCATCCTGATAATTGGTAAAATCAAGATAACGTTGTATATGGTGGCTACGACGGGATTCGAACCTGTGACCCCATCATTATGAGTGATGTGCTCTAACCAGCTGAGCTACGTAGCCATACCATGTTTCGTTCTTTTCGACTCGTTACCTTATCGTCGGGAACGGCGCGCATTATGCGAAGTTGAGGCAAAGTCGTCAATAGTTTTTTTGAATAAATCCCTAGAAATCAACTGTTCGGTTTCTTTTTAAACAAAGAGGCGTGTTAATGATCGAAAACTGATAACAAAATGACATTAGATTGTGGGTTTTATTTATTTCTGCAGGTTGCGGCAGTAAAAAAGCCAGCAATTGTGCTGGCTTTTAAAGTCAAAGACTTGGATGGAAATTAAACGTTGAAACGGAAGTGAACAACGTCGCCATCTTTAACGATGTATTCTTTACCTTCCAAACGCCATTTACCTGCGTCTTTCGCGCCACTTTCGCCATTGAACTGGATGAAGTCATCATAACCAACAACTTCGGCACGAATGAAACCTTTTTCAAAATCAGTGTGGATCTTACCTGCGGCTTGAGGCGCTGTTGCACCTACAGGGATAGTCCAAGCACGAACTTCTTTAACACCAGCAGTGAAGTAAGTATGAAGAGTCAGTAGTTCGTAACCTGAACGGATCACGCGGTTAAGACCTGGTTCTTCAATGCCCATATCTGCAAGGAACTCTTCACGGTCTTCGTCTTCAAGCTCAGAAAGCTCAGACTCAATTGCCGCACACACAGCAACTACTGCGTTGTTCTCTTTTTCTGCGTATTCACGAACAGCATCTAGATACGGGTTGTTCTCAAAACCATCTTCATTCACGTTGGCGATGTACATGGTTGGTTTTAGAGTCAGGAAGTTTAGGTAACCAACAGCCGCTAGTTCTTCTTTTGACAACTCAACAGTACGTGCCATACCGCCTTCAGACAGTACAGGTAGTAGCCTTTCAAGAACAGTCAGTTCGAATTTTGCGTCTTTATCGCCGCCTTTAGCTTTCTTAGCATTACGTTGAATGGCGCGTTCACATGAATCTAAGTCTGCCATTGCAAGCTCTAAGTTGATCACTTCGATATCTTCGATTGGTGATACTTTGCCAGCAACGTGAACGATGTTTTCGTTTTCAAAACAGCGCACAACGTGACCAATCGCGTCAGTTTCACGGATGTTTGCTAGGAATTTGTTTCCTAGACCTTCGCCGCGAGAGGCACCCGCTACAAGGCCTGCGATATCAACAAATTCCATTGTTGTCGGCAGTACTCTTTGTGGGTTAACGATCTTTGCTAGTGCATCTAGACGTAGATCTGGCACAGGTACAACACCTGTGTTTGGCTCGATGGTACAGAACGGAAAGTTAGCCGCTTCGATGCCAGCTTTAGTGAGTGCGTTGAACAGTGTTGATTTACCAACGTTTGGTAGGCCAACGATGCCACATTTAAAACCCATGATAGTAACCTTATTCAGCTTTGAACGTGTGTAAACGGTTTTGTGCTTTTGAAAGGCCATCCTTAATCAGAATGTCCAGACAGCGAACAGATTCATCTGCCGCTGCATCAAGAAGCTCTTGTTCTTTTGCCGGTGCTTTGCCTAATACATAGCCGGCAACTTTGTCTTTATGTCCAGGATGACCAATACCGATCCTTAGACGATAGAAATCTTTGCAGTTCCCAAGTCTGCTGATGGTATCGCGTAGGCCGTTGTGACCTCCGTGACCACCGCCTTTCTTAAATTTAGCGACGCCTGGAGGTAAATCCAATTCATCGTGTGCGACCATGATCTCTTCAGGTTTAATTTGGTAGAATTTCGCTACCGCAGCAATTGATTTACCTGAAAGGTTCATAAAAGTCGTTGGGATGAGTAAGCGGAGATCCTGACCGTTAACCATAATACGCCCACTAAGGCCAAAAAACTTAGCTTCATTTTTCAGCGTCACGTTATGAATACGTGCGAGCTCTTCTACTACCCACGCACCCGCATTGTGACGAGTTTTAGCGTATTCAGGCCCCGGATTGGCAAGGCCGACAAGAAGTTTGATAGGTTGACTCAAGGCTAGGATCTCTCTTGGAATCTCAAAAAGCGCAGTATCATAGCATACAAATCTGCCGACGGGCGAGATGAGGATATAGGGGGAATAAAAAAACACCCCAGAGAGGGGTGCTTTTAAAACTGATTAATCGAAGGTTCGATTAGTTGAACATGGCTGAGATTGACTCTTCATTGCTGATGCGACGAATCGCTTCAGCTAGCATGCGAGAAAGGCTTAGTGTTGTTACCTTGCCAGTTGCTTCCATCTCTTTAGACATAGTAATAGAGTCAGTTACGATAACTTGGTCTAGTACTGAGTTGCCAATGTTGTGTGCAGCATTACCAGAGAATACAGCATGCGTTGCGTAAGCGAATACACGCTTAGCACCGCGCTCTTTAAGCGCTTCAGCTGCTTTACATAGTGTGCCACCTGTATCGATCATGTCGTCAACGATAACACAGTCACGACCTTCAACATCACCGATTAGGTTCATTACTTCTGATACGTTAGCGCGAGGGCGACGCTTATCAACGATAGCGATATCGATATCACCAAGCGCTTTAGCGGTTGCACGTGCACGAACAACACCACCTAGGTCTGGAGAAACCACAACTGGGTTTTCTAGGCCACGTGCTTGCATATCTTCAAGAAGAACTGGAGTACCGAAGATGTTGTCTACAGGTACATCGAAGAAGCCTTGAATTTGCTCTGCGTGAAGGTCAATCGTAAGAACGCGGTCAACACCAACGTTAGAAAGGAAATCTGCAACAACTTTAGCAGTGATTGGCACACGAGCAGAACGTACACGACGGTCTTGGCGAGCGTAACCAAAGTAAGGGATAACTGCTGTAATACGGCCCGCTGAAGCGCGGCGCATTGCATCAATCATCACTACAAGTTCCATTAGGTTGTCGTTAGTTGGTGCACAAGTCGATTGAATGATGAAAACATCACTACCACGAACGTTTTCGTTAATTTGAACAGCGACTTCGCCATCAGAAAAACGAGAAACAGTTGCATCACCAAGAGAGATGTATAGACGATCAGCAATACGTTGGGCTAGTTCAGGTGTAGCGTTACCAGCAAATAGCTTCATATCAGGCACGGTGGAAACCTCAGGGTTGCGTCCAGTTTTTAAATAGATTGTTTGTGGGCTAAGCGATACTTAGCCAGCGTCTCGTGCAAAGGAGAAAGATTCTTGCCTTTAGCAATAAAAGTAGAGACGGTGTCTGGGAGTTTATCAAGAACAGCTTCTGCCTCATTTTTGCTCGAAAACTCGGCAAAAACGCATGATCCTGTCCCTGTAAGTCGCGACGGCGCGTATTGTAGCAGCCATGAAAGTTGCTTATCAACCTCTTGGTACAGCATTCGAACAATTTTTTCGCAATCGTTTCCGTAATGGCTGTCAAGAAGTGTTGCCAGCTCACGTTTTGGAGTGTTTCTTGTCAGTTGCGGATGAGTGAAAATGTCGACTGTCGCAATCGATACATTTGGCCTTACCACTAAGTACCATTTTTCTTCTGGCTCTGCCTTGGTCAGTCGCTCACCGACACCTTCTGCAAACGCGGCAAACCCGCGAGTAAAGACTGGCACATCGGCACCGAGCTTCAGTCCAATTTCAGCAAGTTCATCATCAGATAAGTTGGTTTGCCACAAAAAGTTCAGCGCCACTAACGTGCTGGCTGCGTTCGATGAACCACCACCGATACCACCGCCCATAGGCAGCACTTTGTTCAGCTCAATATGAGCTCCATAGCAACAGCCTGACTTTAATTGTAAGGCTGTTGCGGCTTTCCAGATCAAGTTGTCATGCAGAGGTACGCCCGGGATCTCTGGTGAGAGGGTGATTTCACCAGAGTCATTGGCGGTAATGGTTAGATCGTCGCCATGATCGAGAAACTGAAACAGGGTTTGCAGTTCATGGTAACCGTTGTCACGACGACCAGTGATATAAAGAAATAGGTTAAGCTTTGCCGGAGAAGGCCAATGAGTGGTTTCCGTGATCATTCGCTGAGGTTCCAGTTGGAAATAAACAGGTTAATAGAGATGTTGCCCTGTGTGAGTTTGATTTTTTTCGGCAGCGGTAACGCCGTTCCCCCGTATTGGACATCCTGATACGTGAGATAGTCGAGTTGCCAAGTTTGTAGACCCACTTGTTTGGTTAGGCGGGCGAGAGTGTTGGTCTCACTTAATCGATAATCGTCAGCTTGAGTGGGGCGACCCAGCATCCAGTCATTGAGCTGTTCGACCGGGATATTTAAGCCAGTCAGGCGTTGAATCAGTGCTTGAGATGTCGGAGCTGAATAGCGTTGGTCATCATAGGTCTCAACGGTAGCGCCTTGCGGAGTGGCTTTTAGGTTGAGAGCGGTTTGACCAAGAAAAGTGGTTAACCTCAATTGGGTCAAATCGGCGGAGTATGACCATTGGAAATTAAGTGATTGTCTTTGTTCGGGAGAAATATAGCCCAGTTTACCCGTAGATTGATAAGCGTCGATTGATGCCAATCTTTGCTGATGAGTTTGCCACTCTACGTTCGTTGTGCTCTCTATGGTTGCACAGCCATTAAGCAAAAATAAGCCTGCAAGTAGAATAACAAGAGAGCGAAAATGTTTCGTCATTGCTGATTATTTATCCAGTTTTGCCCAAAGTTAGGCCTCACTATATCACTGAAATCACGAACTCAAGAAAACATATCCTTATTCCCCTTTCAATAAACGGGGGCATCAAGTAAAATTCCGACCTTATTTGTCCATATCTGAATCAGAGAATCCAAGATACATGTCTTTGCTTGCTATAGGTATCAACCACAATACGGCCTCAGTCGAACTGCGTGAAAAAGTCGCTTTTGGTCCGGATAAGTTACCTGAAGCATTACAACAGCTTGGCCATAACCCTGCTGTGAATGGCAGCGTCATCATTTCTACCTGTAATCGCACCGAAATCTATTGCGATGTAAAAGGTGGTGGTAAAAGCAAGATTATCGATTGGTTGTCGCATTTCCATCAGGTTAGCCCTGAAGATCTAAAACCCAGTCTCTACATTCATGAGGAACAAGCCGCAATACGTCATTTAATGCGAGTTTCGTGCGGGTTGGATTCACTGGTGTTGGGTGAACCTCAGATATTGGGTCAAGTTAAGCAAGCGTATTCAGATTCGCGTGACAACAAAGCGGTTGATTCGTCGATGGAAAAATTATTCCAGAAGGCTTTTTCGGTAGCGAAACGCGTGAGGACAGAAACGGATATCGGTGGCAATGCCGTTTCCGTCGCATATGCAGCTTGTACACTTGCGAAACATATTTTTGAATCGTTAGAAAAGTCGACAGTGTTGTTGGTTGGTGCGGGTGAGACTATCGAGTTGGTCGCTAAGCATCTTGCTGGCAATGGCTGTACTAAGATGATTGTTGCTAACCGAACCAAAGAGCGCGCATTGTCGTTGGCTGAGCAGTTTGGGGCAGAGATTATTGGCTTGCCTGAGATTCCCGAACATCTATCACGAGCAGATATCGTGATCAGTTCTACCGCGAGCCCTTTGCCTATCATAGGTAAAGGTATGGTAGAAAGCGCGTTAAAATCTCGCCGTTTCCAACCCATGCTTTTGGTTGATATTGCCGTGCCACGTGATATTGAGTCACAAGTGGGTGATTTGAATGACGCCTACCTGTACACAGTAGATGATTTGCAGTCTATTGTTGATAGTAATATTGAACAACGCAAGATTGAAGCGATTCAAGCGGAAGCGATCGTCAGTGAAGAAAGCGCGGCGTTTATGTCATGGATGCGCTCTCTTCAGGCTGTAGACAGTATTCGAGAATATCGTCAAACCGCCAATGAAATTCGCGAAGAGCTCCTGAGCAAAAGCCTACAGTCTCTTGCGGCGGGTACTGATGCTGAGAAAGTCTTGCTTGAACTCAGCAACAAACTGACGAACAGATTAATTCATGCGCCTACTCGCGCCTTACAAAGTGCCGCAGAGAAGGGTGAGCCTGCACGGCTTACTACCATTAGACAAAGTTTAGGTCTAGAGAACTCGTAATCATTACGAGTGTCAGACTTCATTAAACCCCCGAGTTAAAGAAAACTATGAAAGCCTCTATTTTAACTAAGTTAGAAACACTGGTTGAGCGTTACGAAGAAGTTCAACATCTTTTGGGCGATCCTGATGTGATCGGTAACCAAGATAAATTCCGTGCGTTGTCAAAAGAGTACTCTCAACTAGAGGAAGTCACTAAGTGTTTCCAAGCTTATCAGCAAGCTCAAGAAGATCTCGTTGCTGCTGAAGAGATGGCGAATGAAGACGACGAAGAGATGCGCGAAATGGCGCAGGAAGAGATTAAAGAAGCGAAAAGGGCGATTGAACGTCTGAGCGATGAGCTACAGATCCTTCTTCTTCCTAAAGATCCAAACGACGATCGTAACTGTTTCTTAGAAATCCGCGCTGGTGCGGGTGGCGATGAAGCGGGTATTTTCGCTGGTGACCTTTTCCGTATGTACAGCAAGTTTGCAGAGAAAAAAGGCTGGCGTGTTGAAGTTATGTCTTCAAACGAAGCGGAGCATGGCGGTTACAAAGAGATGATCGCTAGAGTGTCTGGTGATGGTGCATATGGGGTACTAAAGTTTGAGTCGGGCGGTCACCGTGTTCAACGTGTTCCTGCAACAGAATCGCAAGGTCGTGTACATACTTCGGCATGTACCGTTGCCGTCATGGCTGAAGTTCCAGAAGCTGAAATTCCAGAAATTAAAGCGGCGGATCTGAAAATCGATACTTTCCGTGCATCGGGCGCGGGTGGTCAGCACGTTAACACCACGGACTCAGCAATCCGTATCACTCACTTACCAACAGGTACAGTGGTTGAGTGTCAGGACGAGCGTTCTCAGCACAAGAATAAAGCGAAAGCAATGGCCGTTCTGGCTGCACGTATTATTCAGGCTGAAGAAGCAAAACGTGCCGCAGAAGTTTCTGATACGCGCCGTAACCTACTAGGTTCAGGTGACCGTAGTGACCGTATTCGTACCTACAACTACCCACAAGGTCGTGTTTCAGACCACCGTATCAACCTGACTATCTACCGTCTCAATGAAGTGATGGAAGGCGATCTTGCAAGTCTGATTGATCCTGTTATTCAGGAACACCAAGCAGACCAACTTGCTGCACTGGCTGAGAGCAACTAATTCCATGTCGGCTGATAACAGTGTTGAAAGCACACTAAAAAAGGCCGTCCAGCAACTTCAAGAGAGTGGCAGTGATTCGCCCTCTCTTGATGCCGCGGTACTTCTTTGCCACGCTCTCGACAAACCGCGCTCCTTCTTACTTACATGGCCGGATAAAATCTTATCCTCGTCAGAACTGACGGCGTTTCAAGTCTTGCTGGGACGTAGGCTTGCGGGTGAACCAGTCGCGTACATTGTGGGTGAACGTGAGTTTTGGTCATTGCCACTAAAGGTCTCGCCAAGTACTTTAATCCCAAGACCGGATACTGAACGACTGGTTGAAATTGCACTGGATAAAGCCTCAAATCATCAAGGTGATATCTTGGACTTAGGAACCGGAACCGGAGCTATAGCGCTTGCACTTGCCTCTGAACTGCCTAAGCGACAAGTGTGGGGCGTCGATTTAAAACCAGAGGCTCAGCAATTGGCTCAATCAAATGCTGATGCGCTCAACATATCTAACACGCGCTTTATGGCCGGTAGCTGGTTTGATCCGATTCCGACTGGTACAGAGTTTGCTTTGATTGTGTCCAACCCACCTTATATCGAGAAAGAAGACCCACATCTGACTCAAGGAGATGTGCGTTTCGAACCACTCAGTGCGCTGGTGGCTGAAGAGAAAGGGTTGGCCGATATCAAGCACATCGCAACTAAAGCGCGTGACTACCTAGCCGAACAAGGTTGGCTGATGTTTGAACATGGTTTCGAACAAGGCGAGGCTGTGCGAGAATTACTAATATCACTTGGCTACGACCAAGTGGCTACCTACAAGGACTATGGTGACAACGATCGAGTAACGATCGGTCAGTTCTCATCAGTGAAGTAAGAGAGATTATCAATGTACGAAGGTTTAAAGCATTTCCACCTGTTAACGATTGTTATTAGTACGACGCTTCTGTCGGTTCGATTTGCGATGATGATGGCGAATTCAAACCTGTTAGAGAAGAAGTTCTTTAAGGTATTTCCACACATCAACGACACCTGTTTACTGCTATCAGGTATCGGCCTGATTATGATCACGGGCTTTATCCCGTTTACACCTGAATCTGCTTGGCTGACAGAAAAAATCACGTGTGTACTCGCTTACATCGCACTGGGCTTTTTTGCTTTAAAACTCGGTAAAAACAAGTTGCTAAGAACATTTTCATTCTTCGGTGCTTTAGGTTGGTTAGCGATGGCTGGCAAAGTCGCGGTAACTAAAACACCTCTGTTCTTTGGTTAATGGTTATTTAGGTTGATATAGTTATGACAACCGATATGTTTGAATTGTTTGATGAAGACTTTGATGCGATGGAGCTGGTTGAAGGCGCATTAGAACTCAATGAAGCGATCAACCCTCAGACTGATGTTCAGTGGTCGAAAGCAGAGCTCAATCGTTTGGTGCAAGAAGCCGAAATTGCACTTGTCCATGAATTTGATGACAAGCAGCGTTTTGACGCCTTGTTGCGACTCTTCTACTATCAGTGGGAGTTTCGCGGCGATAGAGAGAGCTATTTTCATTCAGACAATGGCTTTATCGATAAAGTTCTGCAAAGTCGTAAAGGAATTCCAGTTAGCCTGGGGGCGATTTTGCTGTACCTTGCGAGAAAGCTGGGTTTTCCTTTAGTAGGGGTCACTTTCCCGACTCAGTTCCTACTCAAATTAGAGTGGTATAACGAAAAGCCGTTATACGTTAATCCGTTTAATGGCGAGTATGTTTCTGAACACACCTTGGGTGCTTGGCTTATTGGTCACAAAGGACCATTGGCGAAGCTAGAGACAAAACATTTAAAAGAGACTGACAACCCAACGATTATTGGTCGCTGGTTAGCCTTGCTGAAAAGTGCTCTGTTACGTGAAGAGCGCTATACTCTGGCATTAAAGTGTACCGATTTGGCACTGACGTTTGCTCCAGACGATCCTTATGAAATCCGTGACCGTGGCTTTATCTATCAGCAACTTGATTGCCACCAAATCGCATTGAGCGACTATCAGTATTTTATCGATCAGTGTCCGGATGATCCGGGTGCAGAGTTGTTAAAGAATCAAGTGACCGCCATGAGTGAAACTCAGGTGACCTTACATTAAGTCCAACGCTTAGCTGTTGGCAGACATCGAAATAGAGAGAATAAAATGGAACAGAAAATTGTTCACGTTGGTGACATTCCAGTAGCAAACGACAAGCCATTCACGCTGTTTGCAGGTATGAACGTCCTAGAATCGCGCGATCTAGCTATGCAGATCTGTGAGCACTATGTAAAAGTGACTGAGAAACTGGGTATTCCATACGTATTCAAAGCTTCATTCGATAAAGCAAACCGTAGCTCAGTACATTCGTACCGTGGTCCTGGTCTTGAAGAGGGGATGAAAATCTTCCAAGAGCTGAAAGATACTTTTGGCGTTAAGATCATTACTGACGTGCACACTGAGGCACAAGCTCAACCTGTTGCTGATGTTGTTGACGTGATTCAACTACCCGCTTTCCTTGCTCGCCAGACTGACTTGGTGGAAGCGATGGCGAAAACTGGTGCGGTAATCAACGTTAAGAAACCTCAGTTTATGAGTCCTGGTCAGGTTGGTAACATCGTTGATAAGTTCAGCGAGTGTGGCAACGAAAACATCATTCTTTGTGAGCGTGGTTCGTGCCATGGTTATGATAACCTGGTAGTAGACATGCTAGGCTTCGGTGTGATGAACAAAGCGTCAAACGGCAGCCCGATTATCTTTGACGTAACTCACTCACTACAGATGCGTGACCCATCTGGTGCCGCTTCTGGTGGTCGTCGTGAACAAACTGTTGAGCTAGCGAAAGCGGGTCTTGCTACGGGTATCGCTGGTCTGTTTATCGAAGCACACCCAAATCCAGATCAAGCACGTTGTGATGGTCCATCAGCGCTACCGCTAGATAAACTAGAACCGTTCCTGGCACAGATGAAAGCACTTGATGACCTGATCAAAGGTTTTGAGCATATTGACATCAAATAACCACGATTTCTAAATTTGCAAAAGCCGGCGTAACTGCCGGCTTTTTTGTATTTATTTTTGGTCTATATTCTACTCAGCACCAGCGATAGCTGACTCTAATCTTGTTGTTATAATATAACAATAACTCACTGGAATTAAACATCTTTTCCGCAGCGTTATCTTATTCTGTTGATTAGTTAATCAAACTCACAATCGTGCGAAAAGCACATGAAAACGTTTGCTTGTGATCACTTATTAGAACAGGTGCAACTTTGATGGTTTGTTACACATTCGATAGCAGATTAAGGTGATCCATCCTACATAAATATGAAATCACACTGTCAGGTCAATAAGGTTAATTTAAACTAGTTCAAGTTTTACTGCTCTTTCAGCACTTTAATTTCCAAGTCTGTCTATTCATAAGGAGCAGTAATAAAAAGCAGTGGAAACCCTAAAAGTTCAAAAGGTATGACAATGAAGCAAGGCCTGATCGTAAAAAGCGCAATTAGCGCAGCAATTCTGGCAACTCTAGCTGGTTGTGCAACAGCACCACAACATGAGTGGGAAGCAGACAAAACTTACAAGCTGACAGTTCTTCACACTAACGACCACCACGGTCGCTTCTGGCAGAACAAATACGGTGAGTACGGCATGGCTGCTCGTAAGACTCTTATTGACGAACTTCGCGCTGAGATCGCGGCTGAAGGTGGTAGTTCGCTACTTCTTTCTGGCGGTGATATCAACACAGGTGTTCCAGAGTCTGATCTACAAGACGCTGAACCAGATTTCAAAGGTATGAGCAAAATTGGTTACGATGCAATGGCACTAGGTAACCACGAGTTCGATAACCCTCTAGAAGTTCTATTCAAGCAGAAAGAGTGGGCGAATTTCCCAATGCTTTCAGCGAACATCTACGACAAAAAGACTGGCGAACGTATGTTCCAGGCTTACCAGATGTTTGACAAGCAAGGCATCAAGATTGCTGTTATTGGTTTAACTACTGAAGACACTGCAAAAATCGGTAACCCAGAATTCATCGGTGGCGTAGATTTCCGCGACCCTAAAGAAGAAGCGAAGAAACTTATCGCTGAACTTGAGAAGACTGAAAAACCTGACCTAATCTTCGCTGTTACTCACATGGGTCACTACGAAGATGGCAAACGTGGCGTTAACGCACCGGGTGACGTAGCCCTGGCTCGCTACCTGGACGAAGGTTCTCTGGACATGATCGTTGGCGGTCACTCTCAAGAGCCAGTATGTATGGAAGCGCCAAACGTTGTTAAGAAAAACTTCAAGCCTTCTGACGAATGTAAGCCAGACATGCAAAACGGTACTTACATTGTTCAGGCGCACGAATGGGGTAAATACGTAGGCCGTGCTGATTACGAATTCCGTAACGGTGAACTTGAGATGGTAAGCTACGACCTAATCCCTGTGAACCTGAAGAAGAAAGTTAAGATTGACGGTAAGAAACAGCGCGTTCTTATTGAAGATGAAATCGCGCAAGATCAAGCGCTTCTTGATTTCCTACGTCCATACCAAGAGCAAGGCCAAGCTCAGCTAAACGTTAAGATCGCTGAGACAAACGGTAAGCTTGAAGGTGACCGTAACGTAGTTCGCTTCCAGCAAACTAACCTAGGTCGTCTCATTGCAACTGCTCACATGGAGCGTGCGAAAGCAGACTTCGCTGTAATGAACTCAGGTGGTGTCCGTGACTCTATCGAAGCTGGCGATGTAACCTACAAAGACGTACTGACAGTTCAGCCATTCGCTAACATCCTGACTTACACTGATATGTCTGGCCAAGAAGTACTAGACTACCTAAACGTAGTAGCGACTAAGCCAGTAGATTCTGGTGCTTACGCTCAGTTTGCTGGTATCTCTATGACGGTAGCAAACGGTGAAGTTTCTAACGTATTCATCGGTGGCAAACAACTTCGTCTAGACGAAACTTACCGCTTCACTGTACCAAGCTACAACGCTGCTGGTGGTGACGGATACCCTAAACTAACTGGTCACCCAGGTCACGTTAACACTGGCTTCGTAGACGCTGAAGTACTGAAAGAGTACCTGGAAGCAAACAGCCCAGTTGACGTAAACAAATACGCTCCATCAGGCGAGATGGTATACAAGTAAGTTGACGACAACTTATCAATATCATTAATCTAAAGCGCCACTCTTCGGAGTGGCGCTTTTTGTTTCTATCACAGAACAGGAGGGAGTATGACTCCTGCAATCAATCTCGCTAAAAAGAAAAAGGTTGTTCACACCATTCACCAATATGATCATGACCCTCGTGCGGAGAGTTACGGACTTGAGGCTGCACAGGTATTGGATCAGGACCCAGCCAAAGTATTTAAGACGCTGCTGTTTAGCCTCAACGGTGAAGCTAAAAACTTAGCTGTGGCAATTATTCCGGTTGATCAGAAGCTAAACCTTAAGCTGGCTGCTAAGGCGGCAAAAGCGAAAAAAGCCGATATGGCCGATCCAGATATTGCTCAGAAAACGACAGGCTATGTGGTTGGGGGGATCAGTCCGTTAGGGCAGAAGAAAGCTTTGCCGACCTTTATTCACATCAGCGCTGAGCAAAAAGAAACCATCTGTGTTAGCGCTGGAAAACGCGGCTTAGAAATTGAACTGGCACCGAAAGATCTGGCAACGCTTACTCGAGCGCAATTTGCTGAGTTGTGTATTTAACACCAACCACCTTACTGGTGATATCTCACTCATTGAATCAAAAAGAACAGGGTTGACACAGTGCCAACCCTCTCAAATTTTTCTCGACTCTCGATTCTACTTCGCTTCTTCTTCTATCTGCGCATTATCTACCACATGGTTTTCACCAAGGTCTTTTGGTAGCACAAGGTTAAGAAGAATTGCCACGATACCACATAGGCTTACACCCTGTAGGCTAAATTCGCCAACACCGAAAGCCATACCACCGATACCAAATACTAGTGTGATAGCAACGATGACAAGGTTACGTGATTTATGGAGATCGACGTTGTTTTTGATTAGGGTATTCAGACCGACGGTTGCGATAGAACCGAACAGCAGAATCATAATACCGCCCATGACAGGCATTGGGATGGTTTGTAGTACAGCGCCTAGCTTACCAACCAGTGCCAGAACGATTGCAGATACTGCAGCCCACGTCATGATCACAGGGTTAAACGCTTTAGTCAGCATTACTGCACCGGTGACTTCTGAGTAAGTCGTATTTGGCGGCGCGCCGACCATTGAAGCGGCAATGGTTGCTACCCCGTCGCCAGTGATAGTGCGGTGTAGACCCGGCTTCTTAACGTAGTTTTTACCTGTTACGTTAGAGATTGCCAGCATGTCACCTACGTGTTCTACAGCTGGTGCAATCGCTACAGGAATCATGAACAGGATCGCGTTAATGTTGAACTCAGGGAAAGTGAAGTTAGGTAGTGCGAACCAAGCTGCCTGATGAACAGGAGTAAAATCAACAATACCGTAGCCGAGACTCAAACAGTAACCTACAACGATACCGCCTAAGATAGGAGTCAGCTTTAAAAAGCCTTTAGCGAAAACGCTTAGAGCGATAGTTGTAAGGAGTGAAGCCACAGAGATAACCAGTGAAGCGTTCGCATCAATCACTTGAGCACCGTCCACTTTACCTAGTGCCATATTCACTGCTACAGGCGCTAGACCAAGGCCAATAACCATGATCACAGGACCGACAACAACGGGTGGTAAAAGCTTATGGATGATTTCAACACCACGAACTTTAATCAAAGCACCCATCGCCACATACACACAGCCAGCAGCCATTAGGCCACCCATGGTTGCTGGAACGCCCCATGCTTGAACACCGTAAAGAATAGGTGCAATAAAAGCAAAAGAAGAGGCTAAGAAAATAGGAACGCTACGGCGAGTAATCATTTGGAAAAGTAGGGTACCGACACCGGCACCGAACAGTGCGACACTTGGATCTAAGCCCGTCAGTAGTGGTACGAGAACCAGAGCACCAAACGCGACGAAGAGCATTTGAACGCCTTGAATGGCATTTTTCATGTTGTCATTCCTTTAAGTAGCGAAGCGACGAGTAATGTAAATCACTCGACAAAAATAAAATTCGCGGGATTTTAGCATTATGCCAAACGTTTGCAATCTGAACTCGATCAAATGTTTTGCGAATTACTCATAGATGGCCACTATGTATTCAAACGAGAAAGTCGAGTTTGACGACGATATCCTAGACCTTTAGTTGCTCCAACTCCGATAGTTGCTTATCATCGACCTTTAACGTGTAAAAAACTGATGTTAGGAAGTGTATGCGCCAATTAGCTTTGCTCGTTCTGGGGATGATAGCGTTACCAGCAATGGCTCTGACCAATGTTGATTTGTACCGTACTGAAATCGTACTAGACCAGACGGTTGAGAATGCCGATGCTCAAGCACGTGCAGAAGGTATGAAAGAGGTGATTGTAAAAGCCTCGGGTGATCGTGAAGCGATTTCCAATCCTGTCGTTCAAAAAGCACTACAGCAAAGTGCCCAATATCTAGCCCAACTGAGCTATGGTCAGGCGAATGGTGAACAAACATTGCGTATGGGCTTTAGTGCTCCGCATATTCGTTCTTTACTAAGTCAGGCTCAGTTACCGATTTGGCCAGCAGCGCGCGCGAACTTATTAGTGTGGTTGGTTGAAGAAGGGCCGGCCGATAGAAACATTATTTGGGAACACTCTAGCTCTACAGTACTTACTCAAATGCAGGCTCAAGCCGAGAAACGAGGCTTACCGCTAACGGTGCCTGTCGGTGATTTTGACGATATTACAGGTGTTGCTGTTTCAGATCTGTGGGGTGGATTCATTCAGCCAGTCGGTCAAGCCAGTCAGCGCTACCCAGTCGATGCGGTGTTGGTAGTTCGAGCTCAAGGTAACAGTGTTCGTTGGACCTTATACGATCAAAAACCTGCAAGTATTGGCGTGGCGCGCCAAGCTCCGTTGTCCGGCTCAAATAACGGCTCGGATGCGGCTGACAAAATGATCAACCAAATCAGTGACTACTACGCGAAGAAGAGTGCCGTGGTGGTTGCAAGTGAGTCATCACAAGCAATTAAAGTACGTTTTACAGAACTAAATGACGCGGTTGGCTTCTTCACACTAGAGAACCAGCTCAAGAAGCTTAGCTCGGTGGCGTCCATTGATATCTTGAAAATTCAGGGCAACCAAGTGACCTTCAATGTTCATCTGCTTTCGACTGAGCAAGAGTTTGAACAGGAAGTCCGCCGTCTTGGTGATCTCGTTCAACGTGAAAGCGTGACTGAACAGCCACAGATTGTTGTGCCTGAGGTTACCACTGTAGAATCTGGCAGTGAGTTAGCTGTTGAGCAAAACATTGAGGCTACTACGCAAGGTGAGCAATCAACCGCACTAGAGGTTCAGCCTCAAACAAGCCAAGTCGCTGCAGAAGTCATCGCCACAGAGATGATTCTGGTCTTCGAATGGCAAGGTAAGCCGTATGTAGCGCCTGAGCCACAAATCAATCCAGAGTCGGAATCACCGAATAGTGACTCGTTGACAGAAACCAGTGAGTCAGCATTGATTACCCAATAACAAAAAAGGGTCTGATTATTCAGACCCTTTTTTATTGATTACTTATCCGCTTCAAATCGCGCTTTTTCTTCTTTCTCTACTTTAGACAGTCGTTTTAGCTTCATGCCTAACTCTTTGCCTCTTGTGCGCGCATAAAGAACATTGCCAAAGAAAGCGATGGTGGTCAGAA
The DNA here is from genome assembly GCF_006124995.1 of Vibrio sp. Hep-1b-8. Classification (GTDB taxonomy): domain Bacteria; phylum Pseudomonadota; class Gammaproteobacteria; order Enterobacterales; family Vibrionaceae; genus Vibrio. Next base: position 15,433 of record NZ_QEWN01000118.1, on the reverse strand, counting down.
CAAGTTCCACCACCGCCAGCCAACGTTCCCCATCATCGATATAGAGAATGGTAAAACCATGCAGGAAGTAGAGCATAAGAACAAAGTTGGCCCAAGCGTGCGTGTATGGCTTACCGGCCAAAATGCCGGGGAGGGGAAGCAAGAGTGGGATTGCCCAAGCTATCGCCAATGTTGTACTGCCAATATGAGGATGGGGCGACAAAGAGAGCTGCCACAGTGCGATCCATGCCAACAGTGCGAGATTGCCAAACAAGGCCAACAGACGATACAGCTTTGTTGTGGGTTGCATCTCTTGCATATTTAGTGGTCCTTCATTTTTAAAGCGGTTTGCGCGAGGCGCTTGCCAAGTTGTTGAGAGAGTTCTATTTCATCGTCACTGAGTGCCGAGTTAGAAGTGCTCACCGACGTAGCCCCATAGGGAGTGCCACCTGACTGTGTAGAATGAAGCTTAGGCTCAGAATAGGGAATGCCTAAGATCATCATGCCGTGGTGAAGCAAAGGCAGCATCATGCTTTGCAGCGTTGTCTCCTGACCGCCATGCATGCTGGAGGAGGAAGTAAATACGCAAGCTGGTTTATCGATGAGATCCCCAGATACCCACAAAGGCGTGGTCTTATCCCAAAAGTGTTTAAGCGGAGCCGCCATATTGCCAAACCAAACTGGACTTCCCATCGCCAAACCGTCGCACTGTTTAAGCTCATTCAGGGTGATGGTTGGATCGGCGGGATCAGAGTACGAAGATTCCAGCTCATCAACGGTTCTTAGTACCGCTTCACACTGTGGGATGGATTCCACCCCACGTGCTATTTGTCGCGCAATCGCTCGTGTTGAGCCGTGGCGACTGTAATAGAGAATAACGATTTGGCAGCTCATAGAATATCGAGAACTTGCTCCGGTGGGCGGCCATGTTTCGCTTTGCCATTCGCAACCACAATTGGACGCTCAATCAGTTTCGGATTTTCGGTCATCGCTTTGAATAAGGTCTCATCGTCTGCTGACTTGAGATCAAGCTCTTTATAGATGTCTTCTTTCGTGCGCATCATGTCACGGACGTCAGTGAGTTCAAGCTGAGACATCAGTGTCTTCAGTTGGTCAACCCTGGGTGGTGTTTCTAGGTAAGTGACAATCTCTGGCTGAATACCACGCTCTTCCAACAAAGCAAGAGTCTGACGGCTTTTTGAGCAACGAGGGTTGTGATAAATCACGACTGACATAGAGTAATCTCCATTTAATTATTGTAGTGCTAAGAAACGGTCACGCTGAACCATTAGCTGGTCGATTCGAGCATCGTATCTTGCTTGTTTTAAACTGCCAAGCTCTGCGAGTTGACTAGCTTGTGTATAGTATTGGATAGCTTTGTTCCAGTTCGCTTTCAAAGCGAGAATCTCTGCGCGTGCAGCGAGATCCTCATCGCTGAACCCTAAGTGGATGCTTGCTTCCGATAACAGGTGCCAACCATTCACATCATTTGGATTGTCATGGGTATAGCGTTGCAGAACTTTTACCGCTTCAGCATTTTTGTCTTGTTTAAGCAGTGCATTCGCGTAGTTAATAGAAATCACCGCATTGTTGGGAGCGGCTTGCAACGCTTTCAACAGCATGGCTTCGGCTTTGTCGGCTTTGCCCTGAGCAATATAGAGATCTGACATCGCATCAAGGTAGAAGCGATTGTTCGGTTGCTGTTCAAACAGCTTATGAAGGATCGTACTCGCTTGATCCAGCTCCTTGTTATCAAGGTGCACTAACGCTTTGCCGTACTGAAACGCGACCTGAACACTTGGAGCGGCCTTTTTTTCTACACGATTAAACCAATCTAGTGCAGCCTTCGCATCGATACCAGCGTAGCGGGCAACAATTCGCGCACGAGCGAGGTGGTAGTCCAATGATGGATCGACTCTTGTGGCGGGATAATTTTGAGCACGAGCTCGGGTATCGGTAATACGATCTTCTGGCAGTGGGTGGGTGAGTAGCATCGGCGGTGGTTTACTCGCGTAACGATACTCTTCTGCTAGACGCCCAAAGAAACGCGGCATGGCGTTGACATCAAAGCCTGCTTTCGAAAGGGTATTGATACCAAAGCGGTCAGCTTCTTTTTCGTTGCTACGGGTATAGTTTATTTGGCCTTGAATACTACCAGCGGTTGTCGCGGTTATCGCAGCGATGCCTGCTTCTGGTGCTGCAATAGCCAGTAAAAGTGAACCGGCAAGAGCGGCCATTGTTGCAGGAGAGCGTCTTGCTTGCTCCTCCATGCTTCGTGCTAAGTGCCGCTGAGTAACGTGCGCAATCTCGTGAGCAACTACCGAGGCAAGTTCACTTTCGCTCTGAGCATGAAGAAACAACCCAGAGTGTAGCGCGACGTAACCACCAAAAAACGCGAAGGCGTTGATGTTACGATCACGAATCATAAAAAAGGTAAACGGGGTTTTCACGTCAGAGGCATTGGCGACCAAGCGATGTCCCAAACTGTCGATGTACTCGTTGAGCACGGGGTCATTAACGATCGGTTTACTGTCGCGTAGCATACGCATATAGGCGTCACCATACTGCATTTCTTGGGCAATGGTGAGCGTGCTGCTTGCGGTAGTGCCAATATCCGGAAGATCAAGGTTGTTGGCCAGTGCAGGAGCAGGAGCGATTAAAGCGGCTGCAACAGACAAGCAGGCCAATGAGCGCATACGTTTAAACATATATTAAAGATGATACCCCGTTGATTTATAAATCACTAAGTGGCTTATTTTAGTCAGTTGACTATACGCTTGGACACTCGAAAAGTAAGATGGTTTCTCGGTCACGTCAGAGAACAGTGCTAAGGTTCCTACTTCGTCGTTTGGCCGCTGTGAGCTGATCATTACTATTTGCACTGACGGTTGGAAAAAAACACTATACAATATCTAACCGTAATATTAAGCATCGGGCGAGAGAATGGAACCTAATATTTTGGATTTACGCCAAGAGCGGTGCCCCATGGCGCTTTTACTTGCGAAGCGTCACACTAAAGGGCTGAATCCCGGTGACAACGTTCAAATTCTGATCAGTGATAGCAGTTCAATGAATGATATTACCCGTTTTCTTAAAAAACATTTGTTTCAATTGAATTGTGAACAAATGAATGGTTATTACTCTATGCAAGTGACTAAGGAATTGTATTGAATGTTTGAAATGGTGAGTCGTTGGTATAAACGACGTTTTTCTGATCCACATGCAGTGAGTCTTGTAGCTATTCTTCTATTTGGCTTCATTACCATTTATTTCTTTGGCAACCTTATTGCGCCTTTGCTTGTTGCGATTGTCTTGGCTTACTTACTTGAGTGGCCTGTGGTGCAAATGTCGCGTTTAGGTATTCCGAGGACACTTGCGGTGATCTTGGTGATTTTGGGTTTTACCAGTTTAATGCTCGTCGCGATTTTTGGTCTGGTTCCAACGATCTGGCAGCAGGTAGGCAACTTAATTAACGACATTCCGACCATGTATGTTGGATTACAAGGCTTCATTGCCGAAATCCCACAACGATACCCAGAGCTGGATAGCTTCCAGATTGTAGAGTCAGTGGTTACCAACGCAAAGAATCAAGTGATTGGTATGGGTGAAAGCGTTGTTAAAGGCTCTTTGGCTTCTCTCGTCAGTCTTGCGACCTTAGGGGTCTATCTTATCCTAGTGCCGCTGTTGGTTTTCTTCTTACTTAAAGATAAAGAGGAAATGATTGAGATGGCGAGTGGTGTTTTGCCGCGCAATCGCCGCTTGGCGACCAAAGTGTGGCACGAGATGAATGAGCAGATCTCAAACTACATTCGCGGTAAGGTAATGGAAATCCTAATCGTCGGCAGTGTCAGCTATATCACTTTTGCACTACTGGATCTGCGTTATTCAGTATTGCTGGCTGTGGCTGTCGGCTTCTCGGTACTTATACCTTATATCGGTGCTGCGGCAGTGACTGTGCCTGTCGCGATAGTCGGTCTTTTCCAATGGGGATTAACGCCTCAGTTCTACTGGTTACTTGTGGCATACGGCATTATTCAGGCACTAGATGGCAACGTGCTGGTTCCTGTGCTTTTTTCTGAAGCGGTCAACCTGCATCCTGTCGCGATTATCGTCGCGGTTTTAGTCTTTGGTGGACTATGGGGGTTCTGGGGGGTCTTTTTTGCCATCCCGCTGGCGACTCTGGTTAAAGCTGTATGGAATGCATTGCCAAGCCACGATGAAGAAATACCCGTATAAATGAAGATTTAGTGAAATCGGTTACATAAAAAGCCCCGAAGAAAATGTTCTCGGGGCTTTTTATTTGTGCAGTTGTTGGCATTTTCGTCTGTTGTGGAATTTACTTAATAGAGAAAAAGTAGGAAATTTCTTAAGTAAACGTTAAGTCGGGCGATAAATATAATTACAACAATAACTATAAGTTTGCTATCAAATTGAGGGAACCTATGAGATTTAGCCAAAAAATCGTTGCTGCTTCGTCTGCACTGCTATTGGTCACCGTTACACTGCTGTCTATTCAACAATTACGTACTGTTAAAAATGAAGTTGAAGATCTGGTTGATACTAGCCTGACCGAAATGGTTAAAGGTGTCAGTAATACGGTGGTATCAGAAATGGAGAGTAAGAAGTCTCTTGCTCAATCCACCACCGAAGTGATCGAGCTTGATCCACAGAATCGCCAACTGGTGAAAGAGATTCTAGAAAAGCCAAATCTAAAAAGAAGTTTCCTTGCGGTAGGCTTCGGCTATGAAGCGGATGGTTTTGTCGTTGAGAATGACGATGGTTGGGAAGCAGGCCCTGACTATGACCCGCGTGTTCGCCCTTGGTTTAAGGATGCGAAAGCGCAAGGTCGTTTAGTGGTTACTGACCCATACGTTGACGTCTCTTCCAAGAAAGTGATCATCTCTATTGGTACTCCAGTGAAAGAGAATGGTCAGTTTATGGCAGGTATGTTCTACGATATGGAGCTCAGTGGATTGGCCGACCTTGTAAACAGCATCAACCTTCTTGATGCGGGTTATCTGTTTATCGTCACAGCGGATGGCACTACTATTGCTCACCCTGATACGGCGAATAACGGCGAGAATCTAACCAAGTATTTACCACAAGCTAAAGTACAAGAAGGCACCCAGAGACTCGAACAGGACGGTGTCCAATTGATGGTACGCTTCCAGAAAGTACCTTCAGAGACCTGGTATATCGGTGCGGTTGTGGATGAAGAGATCGCCTTTGCAGCCATTTCAGACATGCGTAACAGCTCAATTATCTATGTGGTTATCGGTGTGATCTTGAGTGTGGTTGTATTGAGCTTCTTGATCAAAGTACTGATGCGTCCATTAGCAACACTTAACGAAGCGATTAAGGATGTAGCGTCAGGACAAGGAGATCTGACTAAACGTCTAGATACCAACACCGATAAGGAATTTGCTGAACTGGCGGGAGGGTTCAACACCTTTACCGAAACTCTGCAGAAGCAGATTCAGCAATCTAAAGCGATTGGTGCTGAGATATTGCGCGGTACTGAAATGACAGTACAAGGCTCTCAACAGTCGGCTGCGGCAATGCAAAGTCAGCTCCATGAACTTGAGCAATTGGCTACTGCAATGCATGAGATGGCGGTGACGGCAACGGAAGTCGCAAACAACGCTCAAGGAGCGGTAGGTGCAGCCAAAGAAGCCGATGATGCAACCCAAGATGGTTCATCTGTTGTGAGTGCCACGACCGCATCGATCGATATGCTGTCTGCTCGTATCGACCAAGCTGTCGAAGAGGTTCAGGGATTAGAGTCTGCGACTGCGAATATTGAAACCATTCTAAAGGTTATCAACGATATTGCTGACCAAACTAACTTACTTGCTTTGAACGCAGCAATCGAAGCGGCGCGTGCTGGTGAGTCGGGTCGTGGTTTCGCCGTGGTGGCAGATGAAGTACGTACTCTAGCGCAGCGCACTCAGGAATCAACCACTGAAATTCGCAGCATGATTGAACAGCTTCAAGCAGGTGCTAGCTCGGTATCGGCGGCAATGAACGAGAGTAAAAACACTGCGATTGATGCCGTAGACAAAGCGCAAGCTGCCAACGGTGCATTGGAACGTATCCGTGAGGCCATTCAGCGTATCTCTGATATGAACATGCAGATTGCATCCGCAGCGGAAGAACAGAGCCTCGTAGCGGAAGAGATCAATACCAATACGGTTAAGATTAAAGATTTGTCTACTCAGGTTGCCGATGCAGCCGAAGAAGCCAATATGGCGATGCAGGTTCAGACTGAGAATGTACGTGAACAAGATGCGATTCTGAACAAGTTTATCGTTTAGAGTCGAACTGCAACAAAAACGCCAGCGAATTCGCTGGCGTTTTTATTTGGATTTTGACGTTTATCCAAGCACACACTTGCCATAAAAAATTTTGGTAATGCTATAAAAACAATCGAATTGTCATGCACTTACACTTTAGTTAGGATTGATATTTATCTAACAGATTGATCTTATCTCTCATCATAACAGCCAGTAAATCAATGTCTTGCTTTAATCCAGATACTTGGCCAAGCATGATTTTGTATTCAGTCACAATAATAGCTTGAGTTAGGTCATCCATATCTAAACACAACGCAGCGCCCTTTAACTTATAAAGAGTTCTTTCGAGTTTTGGTAAGTCACTTTTATTCTCAACCAACAACTTAATGTCGTCTTGGAAGCAAGCGATAGTAACTTCATTAAGCCTTTTTACTTCTTCATTATTACAAACTTCTAACCAATACATAAGAGGTACCTTATTGCTTTTATATCTACCTAAATGGTTTATTACATTATTCTTGTTGCGATGAGGTCTGCTCACTTGGAGAAAACCCCATCACATCAGAAGCACCAAATTAATTTGACAATTTATATTTTAAAGAACCTTAATTCACTTTTTTGTTGCTCGGCCATCTGTGATAACTCAACAGATGCTTGAAGCGTTTCGTCAATACCAGATACGTTTTGCTGAACTAAGTCAAACGCCGAAGTTGTATTCTTGGAAATATCTTCAGTTACGCAAAATTGCTCTTGTGCTGCCGTAGCCACCAAGGTGTTGATTTCTGATATAGATTCCACGGCGCTTGATATATCTGAAAATGAATCTTTAACGTTATAAATGAGCTCAACTGACTGCTCAATTAGGTTGACATTCTTCTCCATATTTTCTTGTGCTCTCTCCGACTGTTTCTGAAGCTTCTCAATGATTTCCTGGATGCTTATTGTCGATTTCTGCGTTTTTGAGGCAAGGTTACGAACTTCGTCTGCTACAACCGCGAACCCTCGCCCATGTTCACCGGCTCTTGCAGCCTCTATCGCGGCATTCAGTGCCAATAGGTTTGTCTGTTCAGAAATAGAATTAATCACCTCTGTAACGGAGCCAATTTCAAGAGCAAATTGTCTGAGCTCTGCTACTAGATTGGCACTCTGATTAACCGAGGCGTTAATTGAGCTGGTCAAATTAATGTTATCTTCTAACATAATCTGTCCTCTATCTACGTTGCCTTTAGCGCCTTTGGCTTTATCTTCAGCTAAAACCGCCTGTTGGCTGACCTCTTGAGAAGTCGAAGAAAGTTCATTAATAGCGGTGGAAATCTGCTCCATTTGTTGTAACTCTTCAAGGGCATTAGATTTAGTATCACTCATAACTACGTTTAGCTGTTGCGATGCTGAAGAAACTCTTTCTGATATACCATGTGAGTTTTTTATAAGCTCAGACAACTGTTTAGATAACTTAATTAAAGATTGATATATACCTGTTTCTTTCCCTGTGCTATCTAACTGTTTTGTTAAGTCCCCGATTGCCATTTCCTCAATCAACTTTGCAATTTCCATAGGGGACCCACCAACAGGCTTGAGGACAAGCTTATTGACTAGGGCTAACATAACCAAAGCCGATATAACTAAAGCCCCACCACCTATCAAAAGAGAGTTAACTAATTGACGATTTGCATTTTTCTGAATGGCATCATGAGTAGAGTAATTGACAAACTTCCACCCGCTTACTTCATTATTTCCCCAATATGCGGTAAATGTTGTATCAATGCCTCGTACATCTGCAGTATAGGTAAGTTGTGTATTACCAGTTCGGAATTGTTTGTAAACAGGTCGGACATCATAAATATTTTTACCGTTCAATTCAGGGTAAGCAGTGAAGATAATTTTTCCATTTTTAGAATAAATGAAAATGTCCGAGCGACCAGAAAAAACGTTGAAAACAGACGAGGTATGAATCGTCAAGAGAACCAGAGTATCATTGTCAATTTTACGAGCAATAGCTATAACCTCGTTGCCACTATCTGCCGATTGGTAAGGCTCCGAGACAAAATACGTTGAGTTACCTTCAAAGATAGCTAAATAGTAATCTCGCTTTGAACTTCTAGGGTTGAAATCTAATTTTCTACCGGTATGGTCAAAACTATCACCGTTTCGCCTGATTAGGTAAACACCATCAACCTTACTTCCTTCCACCCTATGCAACATTTGAAGCTGTGACAAAATGCTTTTAGTTGGTACACCATCAAAGATTTCTGCTGACGCGAAACTCACACTATTTAAGTTATCTAAATAGTTGTCGAAAGTTTCATAAAGTACCCTATCTATGGTATTGTTTTTTTCGTTAATAATTGCCTTCGTTAAAGAAACACTTTCTTCTTTAAACGCTAGAAAATTCAAAGCAACCAAGGAGGTTATAATGGCTACGACTAATAAACTTAATGTTGTTAATATTTGAAATTTGAATTTATTCATTTTCTCCCGCTTCTTTTTATGTTTCAATATAATCTATCCCAGAGACGATGTGTAAAATCATCACTAGCTAAATTGGTGTTACTACCAAGTTTAATTATTTTATGTGTTCTTTTTGGTACGATTTTCTATCGCTCATCATTGATTTTAAATCTTGCATTTTGAGATTTAAAATCTCTATGTTGGTGTATATTTCTTCCATAATCGATTCTAGCACCTGTTCTCTACTCAAGTCTGATTCCACTAAGCTATTAACCCATTCCTGAGTCTCGATTAGATTTTTTCTATTCTTACTATTCATGCACTCTCCCTTGATTTAAAAGTATCAATAGCAGTTGTAGTTCTAAGCCATATGATGTCCTGAATATAACAAGCTTCTTTCGATGATGCGTGTAGGAATACGCGCGTTCATCTGTGGGGTTAATCTTATTTTGTTTATTATCTAGGCTTTGTTGGTTAAATCGATGGAACGAAAAACAAGAAGCTACAATCCAAACGGCATCCCCTCATCAATCGCGCAGTCTCATGCTTAAACCTCGTTACAAAACAACTAACTAGAAGCAGTATATAAAGCCTTAATCCCCAGCGGTTTGTGGACCTTTTTTGGTTGATGAGGAAGAACATTCTCTTTATCGGATACTGCAATGCATCGCGTAAAACAGCGTCTACCATGTCTTCTAATCGAATTATGTAATGACAAAGCCTAGATTCATCGAAAGTTATTTGTCGAAAACCAACGAATAGAGATTTTTAGGACAGTTACCTTCTTTGATAAGTGGCTAAAGAATATTCTTACATGTTTTACCTAAAACATCTGACATACGGAATAAATAAAAATAATTACTATGGCGGGCTAACATTATTGTTAGTAACAAATTACTCAAGAGACTCATATGAATAAAAAAATTAATTCTTTATTGTTTGTCACATTATTATCTGCATCCCATCTTACGTATGCCAACCAAGGACAAATCACTTTAATGGGTAGTGTTACCACACAAACTTGTGAACTGTTTGTCGCTGGCGCTGATGCATCAGGCAACGTGGTAGAACTAGGTGTGGTTCCAGTGAACGGAGTAGGCTCTGAAGTCTCGTTTGAACTAAAGCCAGATCCTACTAGCCCATGTGCTTCACTAACAGGCGCTAACATGCTTGGAGCAGACGTTACTTGGGGTGGCTCTGCTCTTAGTGGGGAAGGTATAAGAAATGAAAACGGTAGCGCGGTAGGCTCAGTCGTAGAGCTGACGGCAAAACCAGCAGCGGGCTCTACAGTGATTAACTCCCTGAATCCGACTGTCGCATTTGCTGCAAGTGAAGCAACGGGGGCTGCTGCATCAATGGCTTTCTCGGCCAAACTGAAAGCAGGAGCTACGGCTGGTACGTACGCTAGTACTATATCGTACACAGTGGCATATAAGTAAATAATATAGGTGCAGCGAGCTTGAGAAAACTCCTCGAGCTCGCTGATTTGGAGGCAAGCTTTGTTGATTCGGCTTCTAACGATAATTATATTAGTTAACATAAGTATGACACACGCAAATGAATATCGAGAAAACACTTCATATTTTGATTTGTCCCAAATAGAAAATGAATTATTCAAGCAATACTTATCGAATGATTTTGAGCTATTTCAGGGCGATAACATCCTCGATGTCTATGTCAATGGTGAATATATAGGTAGTCATAGTTTTATTGTAAGAGATTTTGAAATAAACAAAAAATCAATTTGCTTTGATTTAAAATGGTTAGAGTCAAATAGAGCTCTAAGCGGGATTAACTATCAGGAATATTATGTTCAATATTACAATGAGAAATACGACTGTTATTATCTAGCGCTAGAAACACACACGCAATTGCAAATAGATGCACATCATGCGCAAATCAAATTAAATATACCACAAGCCTACTTTAAGAAAGATGAAGAAATAACTGACTATGATTTTGGTATTAACGCTGTTAGGATGTCATATCATGGATCTATTTATGACGGTTTCAAAGGTGGTCTAGATTACTTTGGCGATGCTGATTTTACAATTAACTATAATAAATGGGTCGCTAGCCTTAAAGTGTCAATGGATAAGAACTCAATGTATTTTTCTTCGGCTAGTGCATACCAAGCAATTCCAAGTATACAATCATATTTGTCAATCGGACAATTACAGTCTACAAGTGAAATGAATAACTCATTTAGTTTCCTTGGTTTGGACCTGTCGAGCTCAGAAAGCATGAAAAACTCTAGTTGGGTCGGTTACTCCCCAATTATTTCAGGTAATTTAGATAGTTCTTCAGTAATTAAAGTTTTCCAAAATGGAGTTTTACTACTTCAAGATAAATATCCATCTGGTCCTTATGTTATCACGAATCTTAGACCTGTATCTACCGGTGATATTGAGGTCGTAATATATGATGAGCAAGGAGGAAGACGTACAGAATTATATCCTGTAACCATTATACCTGAGCTAATGAGACCAAATTCAAGTGATTATAGTATTTCGCTAGGCTACAAACAGAGCTCACTAAGTTTGGAAAATATTAATGTTAAAGATGAACCATTATTTTTAAGTGCTGGATATTATCAAGGTAGCGACTACATCACTTGGGGAAGTGAAATTTTATTGAGTGACGGATACTTTTCGGGTGGACTCTCTTTTTCTTCACAATTCGGTAGCGTAGGAGCAGTTTCTACATTTATAAATCACTCAATTTATGTTGATGAAAATAAAAATAAAAATAAAAATAAAAAGAGAGGAAACTCTTTTAATATAAAATATTCTAGATCGCTGGGTGACGTAACAAATCTTCAATTGTTGAGTTACTACTACAAAGATGAGGACTACCTGAGCTTTTCTGATTACGGCTATCTATTGAATAAGTATGACAAGCCAAAATCGCGTTATGAGGGGAGAGTATCGTCAAGAATACTTGAATCAAATATTTCGGCATCGCTATGGAACGAGAGTTATTGGGGCCAAGAGTACAATAAACAAGGGGTCACAATTTCAAGTTCGATGAAAATTTACGACGTTCAAACATCGGTCAATGCAAGTTATTACGAAGATAATATTGGTGACTCATTCCTCCTGACAGTAAATTTAGGACTAACAAATGATAACGGAAACCAGATGTATAATTTATCCTCGTCATTTAGTGAAGATAGAATAAGTCGAACCGTTTCTGCATCCTTTGTCGACGGTGATAGGAACTCTACAAATCTATCCTACTTTGATAATGAATATACAAAGCGATTTTCAATGCGACATCAAGCACGAAATAATATCACAAATTATTCGCTATCCACCTATTATGAGGACCATGGAAATGGTGAATCAGATTATCATTTTAGTGGTTCTGTAAGAGGGAACGTATACTGGACCGAGAAAACTGGGGTAGGACTATCATCAACGAATCAAGAAACCTTGGCTGTCATCGAAGTTGAGGATCTGCCAAACGTACGTATCAAAAGAACGATAACAAATAAAAACGGCATTGCACTTGTCTCATTACAACCATATGCCACAAATAGAATTGACCTCGATTATCGAAATATAGAGACTGACGTAGATCTATCAGATAGTTCATTTGAATCTAAACCTGTAAGAGGTGCGGTAGTATATAAAAAATCAAGTGTTACACCTGTCTATAACTACTATATTAATATAGTTGGAGAGAATGGTATTTTAAAAAATGGAGCCAAAGCAATAGATAGTAAAGGCAAGCAAATTGGATATGGTAATGGGAACCTCATCATTATTACAGCCAAGGAGCTCAATCAAGTGGTATATATAGAGGGAGCTTTAGGTGAGAATTGCAAGATCAACATGACACAGTTGAAGGTAAACATAGATAAAATTCAAAATGCGAGGTGCATAAATTGATGCGTATATCATTATTTTTTATAATTTCCACAATCTCAATGTATAGTCAAGCTGCTTTTGTATTAGATAGTACTAGATATATTTTCGATGAAAGTGACAAATTGTTGAGGTTAAATATTATCAATAAATCCGAACAAAGATGCGCTGGCGTGGTTAGTATAAATAGTGACATTAAAAGTGATGGACAAGATAGTCCAGTAATCGTTGCTTCTCCTCCAGTATTTAAAATAGATAGTGGAAAGGCACAAGCTGTTAGATTGAAAATTTTAAACAAAGAAAGTTTAGCTAAGGATATAGAGAGCTTATTTTGGATTGAAGCGCAAGAAATTCCTATTATTCAGAACTATTCAGCTAACTCGCTGGTGATAAGTATGAATACGAAGGTAAAGTTATTTTATAGACCGTCATCCATCTCTAAGAATAGGTACTCGGCAGAGCAATTAATTTATTTTATCAATAATAAAAACTCTATAACACTATACAACCCTACGCCTTTTCATTTTGCTCTTACAAAGATGACAATTCATGACAGTAATAAAGAAATACTGGCTCCGGATAGTGTTGTAAGTGACCTTGCTGTCTTTCCACCGTTTAGCGAAGTTACTTGGTCACAAGAAGGTGTTACGTCGATAGATTCATTGACTATTAACGCAATAGATGATTGGGGTGCGACCAAGAGCTACACGATAACAGGAAGACGATAAAATGATTCGATTGATTACTCTTGCATTCTTGATAGTTATATCTTTACCTAGCTACGCTACTTGTGGGGCAAATGCAGATGATACAATTCATAAGATTATATGGATCGCAGATGAATATCTAAACTATGAGGCTGATTTTTCAACTTTCAATAGCATACCTATTGGAACTGAACTAATGACAACTCGATTAAAAGCATCTCAGACGAGTGATCCTAGCAAGTTTTTATTAACTTGTGATACTAGAGATAATTTTTATGCTTCAGCCCTTGGACATCCATATGCACTTGATTCAATAAGATTTAATGGCAGTGATGTATATAAGATAAACGATTATCTTGCAGTAAAAACACGAGTGGAATTTAAAACTTACCGATTGGGAAGAATTAACTTGGTGACTTGTAATGTCACGCGAGGAGGCGTTTTATGTGCAAGAGATATTTCAGCAATTCATCCTGTAGCTTTAGTTACTACACTAATAAAAACTGCCCATACTCCCCAAACTTTCACCAAAGTGATACCAAACACAGATGTTTTCAAATTAAGTGTTAGTAGTACCAGTCTTAGAACCAGTTCAAGCAGACAGTGGCCCGGAGGCACTATTAAGATATATAACTCTATTGAAACGCCAAGGCTATCGTTTAATAATGAAAATATTATTCTTTCTGGTACCACTACTGATAGCAACCCTAAGACTAGAGAAATCAACTTTTTCAGTATATTTAACCCAAATATAGTTGATATCGATAGCTCTAGGTATTCTATTTCTTTCACGGCTGACAATACTCTCTCTACTACCATAGGTAGGTTAGGTGATGCATTTTACGCCATTAAGCATACTTCCGCTAATGTAGATGTGCCGCTAGATGGAACTGAATTTCCACCGGAATTGGTTCCTTCAATTCCCGCAAATGGTGAAGAGAATATTCCGTTACTAATTACTACAAATTTCTTTGGTACACAACCAGGTATTAAGCGGTCAACGATTGTTGTGACTTTAACAGTGAAGTAAACTAACATGAATAAGCTATTCCACACTACTTTATCGTTGATGATATATATGATGTTATCGTCAGCATATGCAAGCGATGGTTATATTGGCGTAAAGTTTAATAAATTTGTTCCGAAAGATGATGACTTGGCATTAGTCTCGAATTCTGGATTCTCTTATGGGCTGCTTTATGGTTCCAGAATATATGACCGTGTGGATATCAATCTGACTTTAAGTAAGCTACCTTCAGTGGCCGTAGATAATATATATGATATTGGTGCAGCATTTAGGTTTGATATGTTTGATATTAGGGAAAACCTCACTGCTTACACATCGTTGGGGATAGGTCATGCTTCCCCTAACAATAGATTTGACTCTTTTTACCCTAAATTAACCTTAGGCCTTACGTATTTCTTTGACAGCAATGCCAGAATTTCTTTTGGTTATCAATACGATCAACCTAGAGAGGATGGACATACGATGGACTACCTCTCATCTTTTATTGAATTCAGTTATAATTTGAACTCTAAACAAAGGGAAAGTAATGAGATAATTAAAGAGTCAAAAACCATCGCCTTCGAAGGAAATGACCAACAGTACGAAAGTTATGTGAAGGAAAATGTTTTTTCTGAGCAAACGGGTTATGTGTTATTTCCTAAAAATTCATCATATTACAGTGTTGAAGAAAACAGCAAGGTAATAAAATTTTTAAACAGTGTTGATAGAAGTAAGATACTTAATATAGTTGTGACTGGGCATACCGATTCTAATGGAGATGACTCTTACAATTTACTTATGAGCAAAAAAAGAGCGTACCGTGTTGCAGATTTAATTGTGAATCTAGGCTTAGAGGATGAATTGACTAGTGTCAACTTTGAAGGAGAGAAAAATCCTCTGGTTGAAAACGATACTGAGGAAGGTATGGCCACTAATCGCCGTGTTGAAATCAAAATTATTTACTCAAATGATTAGTAGAAAAATATGCGTTATTGCTCAAGAAAGCTATACCCCTGATCATTGAAAATGCTTGATTTTATTTAGAATCAGGATCATGCTACGAACCATGAAAATTACACTGACTCCTCAGCAGAAACTGCAACTCGAACAAATGCACGATTCTACTCGTGA
>NZ_QEWN01000117.1 GCF_006124995.1 Vibrio sp. Hep-1b-8 | reverse complement strand
AAAACCCATATGGGCTACGGGCGGTTAAAAGATGGCTATGAGTTAATGCTCTGGCTTAACCCTAAACACGCGGTCAATGCCGATTTAACTGGTCAACGCCATCAATATCTCAGTTTGCTGCACAACATGGGCAGTCATGCCCCTATGTATGGCTATTGGGAATACGTTCGCCGCTATATGGCAGACGAACAGCCACTGTGGTACCAAATCAGTAAAACTCCACGTGTTCCGGGCATCAACACAGATAAAGCTAGAGAGCAAGGATACAGCAACTTTGTCGCCTTAATTCGCTTTATCTTGGTTTTGCCAATTTTATTTCTACTCCGCCCCGCTCTTTTTTCACTCTGGTGTAATCCTCTGAAAGACAAATGGCCAGAACAGGTCCATGAGTGGACAGGTAAACGATGCAATTGGCATTAGACGTTTTTCACGACAGTTTATCCGCACTGGCGCTCAATCGAGCGGCAGTCGAGCTGTTCGCGGAGGAATAACCCATCATGAGTGAGATTAGACAAGTCGGCCCCAATCATTGGGTCGGGCCAGAAGACTTTGGTATTACTCCCAACTTCCATATTACCCAACACGGTGTGGAACATTACCCTAATGGTCATTTAATTCAGCAAGAGCCATTAAACCCCGGCAATAAAAAAATCCCCATCGTTCACCGAAGAAAAGACGCTGAAGATATGGGGGAGTTTTTTGACGGCTTTTCTGCAGGGGGCCACGAAGGGTTTATTGATATGCGAGTTCGGTCTGTTCATAGCAGAGGCGATAATGTGTATGCGGTGATTTTCTTTACCTTGCTCTGGCTGCTTGTCAAAACCTCGATGGTCTACACCGCTGGAGATACATGGTCACTCAGTTACGTCGATATCACCGTTCTGGCAATTCTCGTCATTTGTATGGGCTTAAGTTTATTCAAGCCCATCGCTATGCCGGTACGCTTTCATAAACAAAACCAAGAGGTTTACGTTTGGCACAATAAAGTGCTCTATCGTATTCCATGGCAAGAGTGTGAAATATCTGTGATTGTTGCAAAAACCCATATGGGCTACGGGCGGTTAAAAGATGGCTATGAGTTAATGCTCTGGCTTAACCCTCAACACGCGGTCAATGCTGATTTAACTGGTCAACGCCATCAATATCTCAGTTTGCTGCACAACATGGGCAGTCATGCCCCTGTATATGGCTATTGGGAATACGTTCGTCGTTATATGGCAGACGAACAACCGCTATGGTATGAGATCAGTAAAACTCCACGTGTTCCGGGCATCAACACAGATAAAGCTAGAGAGCAAGGATACAGCAACTTTGTCGCATTGATTCGCTTTATCTTGGTTTTGCCAATTTTATTTCTACTCCGCCCCGCTCTTTTTTCACTCTGGTGTAATCCTTTGAGACATAAATGGCCGGAACAAGTCCATGAGTGGACAGGTAAGCGATGCAATTGGCATTAGACGTTTTTCACGACAGTCTGTCCATATCAGAGGCGATAATGTGTATACGGTGATTTTCTTTGCGCTGATATTGCAGATAGCGCTATTGCTGCAACATCGATATCAAATACCAAGCAGAACTCAGTGCTCTTCCGTGCTGTATAAAAAGTTAATGCTTTAACCTAAAGACGATTAGCGACCACCAGCGAGTTCAATAAAGGTTCCAGTCACATAAGAAGCTTCCTCCGATAGCAACCATGCGATGGCTTGTGCCACTTCCTGAGGCGTTCCACCACGCTTAAGAGGTAGGCTTGAAGCGAGACGGTCAACACGATCTGGCTCTCCACCATCTGCGTGCATTTCCGTGTAAATGCAGCCTGGCCTTACACCATTTACACGAATCCCTTCCTCTGCTAACTCAAGTGACAATCCTTTGGTTAATGAATCCATTGCCCCTTTGGAGGCCGCATAATCAATATACTCAAATGGAGCGCCCAAACGTGAGGCAGCCGAAGAGACGTTCACAATCGCCTTTTTCTTCCCCGGTTGATTGATAAACGCTTTACAACAAAGGAAGCAACTGATTACGTTGGTTTGCATAACCTTTTGAAAACGCTCTAATTCGATATCGCAAAGCTTAGACTGAGTAAACAAAATACCGGCATTGTTTACTAGGTGAGTCACCAATCCATAACGTTGACGGGTTGCCTCAAACATCGCGGATACTTGCTCTGCGCTGGAAACATCGGCCTGATAAGAAAACGCTTCTCCACCAGCAACAAGGATTTGGTCGACGACCTGTTTAGCCCGCAAATCATTACTGAGATAGTTGACGCATACCGCATAGCCTTGGCTTGCCAGCAATACTGCCGTTTCAGCGCCTATTCCCCGTCCTGCTCCTGTAACGATGACTACCTTATCCATTGTTTCTCCAATTATTCCCTAATTATGAAAGGCGACTTTACACTGTAAAACGTTCAGGATGCTGCATTCTCTCCACCCCACTCATTAACCGTTCGACCAACAGAGTCAATGCCTTGGGCTGATAACGTCGCTGTTTATAGACCAAGTACGCTTGCCTAGCACTGCGCTGGTATTGAGGCAACACTCGCACCATATTCATTCCCTCGTGGACATGTCGAAACGGCAGCGAGGCAACACCTAACCCTTTTTCAACTGCACCGCATACCGCAAGTATGTCATTGACGATCAGCTTGGGCTTGATGTGAAGAACATCGACCAAACTCTGCTGCTGGTAGACGGATATATCTACGACATGATCAACACTGACCCAATTCAGTTGGTTTAACTGACTGAGGCTTTCCACTCGCCCTACTTTCGCCAAATATTCTGGACTAGCGAAAAAGCCATGATGAGCAGTAAACAAAGGCCTAGCGATCATGTCATCCATATCCGCTAAATCGAAAGTGATGAGGAGATCGCGATCCGTTTGGGGGACGGCCTGTTCCTGACTGAGCACCAGATCTAACATCACCTTAGGATAATCCACCAAAAACTGTTCGACGACTTCGCCAACAAAAGCACGATAGAAATTGTGCGGAATGGCCAGTTTAATCGTGCCAGAGACTTCTTGAGTTTCACTCAGCATCTGGCTAAAGCCACTTTCGATCGACTCCATACCGCTACGAAGCGACTCAAAGGCTTCTAAGCCACTTTGTGTCGCAACCAGTTCTCTGCCCTTCTTCTCTAGTAAACGCATCCCTAATCGCTGCTCAAGCGCGGATAAGCGGCGTGACATGGTCGAGACGGGGATGTGTAAAGTCTTGGAAGCACCGAGTAACGAGCCTTGCTCAACCACACTGCAAAACAGATAGAGATCATCAATATTTCCAAATATGGAATTCATACTTCTAAACCTGCTTATATTTTTCACTATTGGATAGTTATATCCTCATTTACAGCAAAACAACAAGCACAGGAGCATAAATTATGAATCGCAAACAATTTTGGGTTTCGGCGCTATTATCGTCGCTGACAATGGCGGTCATTATGTCAGGACTACTATCTGGGTATAAACTCGGCTTCAATCACCAATGGCCTGCTATATGGCTCGATAGTTTTATTATTGCGTGGCCAGTAGCGTTAACGCTCAACCTGACTGTCCTGCCACAAGTTCGCCGACTTTCTAGTTGGCTCACGGGTCAAACCTCCACCTCTCAGGCATAAAAAAACCGAGCACTAAGGCTCGGTTTTTTCAACGGTAAAGATTACAGTTCAGCGTTGTGGTAAACCTGCTGAACATCATCACAATCGTCTAGAAGGTCAAGGAACTTCTGGAATTTCTCAGCGTCTTCACCCGCTACTGGAGTGTGAGTTTGAGGAACGAAAGTGATCTCTTCGACATCGATTGTCAGATCAGGGAATGCACTGTTAAGCGCCGTCTTAGTCTTAAAGAACTCTGTATGAGGAGCGAATACAGTGATTACACCGTCTTCAAGCTCAACATCCGTCACGTCTACGTCTTCCATCATTAGCGTTTCAAGAATAACTTCATCGTCATCGCCTTTGAACTGGAATACAGCTTGGTGATCAAACATGTGAGAAACAGAACCTTCAACGCCGATCTTAGCACCTGTTTTAACGAAACATTGGCGAACATCTTGGAAAGTACGGTTGCCGTTGTCTGTCAGACAGTCAACGATTACGCTAGTGCCGCCAGGGCCAAAGCCTTCGTAACGCGCTGGAGCGTAGTCTTCACCGCCACCACCATTCGCTTTGTCGATCGCTTTTTCGATAACGTGTGCAGGAACTTGGTCTTTCTTCGCTTTTGCGATTAGGTGTTTCAGAGACAAGTTCATGTCTGGGTCTCCGCCACCGTTTTTCGCGCACATGTAAATTTCTTTACCGTATTTGGAATAAACTTTAATTTTTGCGCCTGCAGTTTTTGCCATTGAGGCTTTGCGCACTTCAAAACTTCTTCCCATCGGGATGTTCTCTCTAGTTCAATTTATTGCGAAGGATTTTAGCAAAACGTGTGAGCTTTTCAATTTCTGACACTTGCTGAGGAAATGAGTGGATTATGCCACACCCATTACTCGTTTATATTTGGCTACAGACTCTAAAAATGAGGCTTGTTCTTCGTCATCAGTGATCTTTGCTGCTGTCTGGTCGATTTCATCTGGACCAGCTTTAGCTTCACGGAGTTTCCAAACCAAAAACGATGCTTGCTTATCAAGCTCTATCTTGTTTTTTTCGCTAGCCGAGAGGTTAGACAGGTTGATCGACATATTAAAGCTCAAATCTGTAAAAATATGGAGGGGGAATATACCACACCAAAAGCGAATGTAGAGAGAGAATCGCACTATGGCGAGAGGAATCGCTCAAAAATTAGCGAAAAAATAAAGGGTGGCTTTCCTACGCCACCCTTAAGTATTCGTGATAGAGTTTCTGACTAGTGCAAGATGCCAAGCTCTTTGGCTTCTTCGATTGTTAAACCGCTTTCTCGAATCTCTCTTAATGCTTCAATACGACGACGAGCTTCTGCGGATTTAACGCCCTTCACAGGCTTCTGTGACTCAACTTCTTCCGTGAAGTCCCACTTGTCAGCAATTTTACTCATTTCATCATGGTCAATAGAATTAATGGACATAATAACCTCCGAACAAACCATGCAAGGGACAGCTAATCTGTAGCAAAACCTCTCACCCCTTGTTAAGAATTTTAGCTTCAGAATGTGATTATGCTAATAGTTCCTACATTCTTACTGTTAATTCGATAAATAGTTTTTGATCCACCAAAAGTCTCACAGTACATTTAAAGGATTACCCCTAAAGAAAGTTGGGCGATCTCGGTCTCATTTTTTACTGCCTATGCTCCCAACCTTCGCCTCCTACAGCTTACAAAAATAGCACTCCAATTTTTTTTGCACTCGATACCGCTCAATAGCTGCTCTCCATTATTGGGACGTTGACGTCTGTTTTCACATCGAATGTACCTCGGTGGTGATTTGCCAAATGACCTCATCATGAACCAAACTAATCACACCTAGAGATTTCACGGCACATGATTAGGTGAAAACGCAATGAATCCATTGGAGAACTGGCTTACACAGATCGAATACTGGTATCAAAATCGAAAGCATGATCAAGGTAACCAGCTAGAATCCCTGATCCTCTCTCCTCCTGATCAAATCTGGGGACCATTCATTTCCGTACAGCAAAGTAAGGCCATCGCGTGCTGGCTCGACGGATGCTTACGCCTTTTCCAACAAGAACGAGAGCGTTCACCCGATAAAGCCTATCAGTACCTACAATTTGCTTACAGTAAGTTTCAGCAAGTCGTCGTCCACTATCAAAGTGAACTTGAGCTTAAAGATTGGTGTATGAAAAGAATGCAAAATCTGGTCGTGGTCAGTCTTGAGTTCTGTACACAACAGCTATGTCCACGCTGGCAAATAGAATCACACCAATTGATCGAAAACCATGTTCGCTTTATGGCACAGCAGCAATGGAATGAAGATCGGAACTATGATCAAGGTAAATCATCGTTTCATTAGGATTGAGCGAAAAAACGCGGAGTAATGATCAAGGAGAAGCATGATCATTACTCCGCAACTCAAGGTGCCGCAGTGGAAATTCAGGCAAAAAAAAAGCGAGTTCAGAGAACTCGCAAAATATTCAGAATGAATGTAACTATATGAGCCAATCTATCAGGGATAATCCTATCCCTCATTCATCAGAAAGGACAAAAGGTTGTCTATTCGGGATAAATATTATCCAACTCGAAGTGATACATTGTCAGTGCTCTGTCAGAGGAATGTAGTAGCTTTGTCTTAATGTTAGTCGAGTGTAACAAGGTGTTTTTGAGCGTTTTCATTGATGGTCGTTGGCTCAAACGGCGACTTCATCCAAGGCTCTAAATACTGTTTCATCCAGATGACCTTCAAAGACTTGCTTACACACTTTTCTGCGCACAGCCAATCCAGCAATTAATCGCTCTATGGATAAATGCTTGTTCTCGCTCTGGCTGTTGTAGAGCTCGACCATCTTACTCAACGTTTCGTATGGAACGGCCTGTTCACCTACGCGTAGGAAATCAAGCTTGTCAATCAGCTCCAGACACTCTTCTTGGATTGAGCTATGGGAATGCCCTGTCATCGCCGCTAAAGCTGTTATAGAGCGCTCTAGAGCCTCTGATGAGGTATATTTAGATAGAGTAATGGTAATTTCATCAGCATTGATCTCTACTAGGTGCTTGCGTTGCTTCACTCGACGACCGAGTTTTCCGCGTGGTGCACGCTCTTTGCGCTGGATAGGCTCGAACTCGCCATCAATAATCTGCGACATCTCTTCGAGCTGTTGTTTAGACACCATCTCATTGCGCAGTGGGTTTGGCAGCGTTGGCGCCATATTACGTTTGCCAGCATTCGTCGTTCGAGCACGAGAATAGCGGAGCACTTCTTCGGCATCACATTTAATATCGAACTGATAATCTTTGACTTTGTCGTTGTCGATCATCGCCGAGATCGTCAGATGATAACCCCAAAGGTTGACGACAAATAGCTCGTCACTCCCCTTCTCTTTTGACAGTTTTTTGAGTTCGCGGATCAGATCCATTGAGAAGCGACGCCACTCAATGTTACGCGCCAGTTTTTGATTTAACTCACTCAATAGCATCACGTCAGAATGACGACGTGACATACGGCTTCGGAAGTAGCTGTACAACTGGAAAACCAGCGTGTGCTGCTTAAGAATCTCAGGCGGGAACAAGAAAAAATAATCGCGAGTAAGCAGCTCTTCGTAGAACGACGGTTCCCAGACAAGAATGTATAGGTTCGGTTTAATGCGTATTTCGCCGTCAGCGCCCTCTGTAGGGGCTTCTTCCGATGCAGTGATGGTACGGGCCAAAAATCTAAAACGATCGCTCTTAAAGCCTTCTGGCATGTTCTCGCTTAGCCATCGACCTGTAAGCTCATGTAGCTGAAAGTCGGTAAACTCGATGCGATCAATACTATCGCGAATTGAGTCGCGTGCTGGCCCGCTATCTTTCTTGCCACGAAGTGAGAGAATATCGGTAATGTACAACGGCGTTTTATTCGGTACATGAGTGCCATCTAGCTGGTATTGATGTTGATGATGCTCATGGTACTGCACGGTTAACGTGAAAAGTGCAAACAAAGTCATCAGATCATCAACGGTCATGATGCTCTTAGAAGATCGTGTTTCGATCACAGCACGTGTACCAGAGATCGACACCATGCTCTTTTGGTAACTTTTTCGCGTACGTGGTGGCGCTAGCGCCTGGTCAATAATGCCAGCCCAGTTAGTGGGAGAAACAACAAACTGATCCGCTTCATCTTTCATTGCTGGTGGCGTATTCAAACCATGCTCATTGAGCAAGCGTTTATTGACTTGCGTTTGAGCTAACGCTTTTGATCGTTTCTGCTTTTCACTCAGTTTGACGGATTCAGTCACTAGACTTGTGGCACCGAGCACGGAGATCAATTGGTTTGGATTAACAAAGCGGTGCAGCATCGTTTTACCAGCAAGTCCTTCTTCGAACCGAACTGGAACTTGTTGAAATAGGCCAATATTGACGGCTGCACGCAGGCGCTGCTGAATTGCGGCTCGCGTGACTTGTCCGTCTGTGGCATCAATAAGCTCGGTAGTCGAGACTAAACCATCTTTACTGCTAAAGCCTCGTAAAGAGATTAAGTTAAGAAGTTCAACGATACTTTTCGTAACGCCTTTAAAGTGTTGGTATTGTTCAATCCAGTTAACCGCGACTTCCGACACTTCAAATAGGTGCCCATCTTTGTGGCTTCTTGGCGCTTTGATCAGTAGTTTTTCTTCTGAGCTCATTATTAGATCCGTATCACACTAGCCGTAATATCGCTATAGTTCCGAAAGAATAAAGAAAAAAAGATCATAAATAAAGAAAAACTTGTTGCTCTTAAATAACTGATCTTTTTGATTAATATGATCTTAATTGATTATATGATCTATTGATCTGGGCGAGAATTTGCTTGTAAGTGATTGTGTTATAAGAACTATTTTTTTTGTCGGCTGAAAGCATGATCATGTAAATAACGAAAGCATGATCATTAAGTGTTTGAAAGCATGATCAAAAATGCTTAGAACGATGATCATCACAGCATCGAATAAATGATCAATGCAATGATGAAAGCATGATCATCATAATTGCACACCTTATCCACAAGCTGAAGTAAACAAAGACATTTGCCTCTGCTCATCGAGTGCTAATAATTGTCCAATTTAGCGAAACGATGATCAAGGAAACAATCTTGAAATCGTTAAATTGAACGCTTTAACGCCAATCTTGAAAGTCGAGCTTCATGTTTACTATCTTATCCACATTGGGTTATGAGTAAATAGGGTTACGAAAGCATGATCATGAAATGAAGGCGAGTTCGTCCAATTATTGAGTTGTCGGTCAATATTGCGATTTTCACCTCGTTATATTAGCCCAAGTCTTAGTCCATCTGCATTTGTCCGTAAATTGGTGACAAATTTACATGCTTCCGAAGACTCCTACTACTTGATCATTGTTCCGATCTTAGATCAATCGTTTATCAAAAATGTCGATCATGCTTTTAGCAACTCAACGCCTTGATCATTGTTCCTAGATAGGGAAATTATCCTGAAAGCATGATCACCAGATATTCCTTGATCATGGTTCCGAAACGGAACTCGTCTAGCGAATGGTTAGCTCCATATATCTGTCGCCCTTGCCTAATGAAAGTTTCTCGTTTGTTATCACTTTGAAAGTCAAAATTGCACCTACCGTAAATTAGACAGCGATCTTAATCGTTCCGAGTGAATGTCATCTGTGTTTTAGTGCCTACATTTTTACATTGTAAATAAGTGACGCTGTAATACTTTTAATCTGTGCTGGTTTGTGATGTCGTGTAGAGACAAAAATTGACAACAAATTGACCTATTTTTGCTGATTGGCATTAAATAGAATGTCATATTTCTATTTAATGTGATTCGCATCCATAATTGCACGTTCACCTTTTTATTGTTTATTGTTGTAAATGCTGTACAATAATTTTCAGTCACTAATAACGGAATTTGGCAAATGAAACGAGAACATACGATTGAGAATCTCATACAGCTCGCTGAGAAAACCGCTCAGGTTCAAGCTGATCGTATAGAAATTGTGTTGGAAGAGCGTAGCGATGAGCATTTCCCACCAATGTCAAAAGCATTGATGGAAACTCGCTCGGGTTTAACTCGCCGTAAGCTTGATGATGCTATCAGCAAGTTGGAAGAGTCTGGTCACCAATTCACTAAGAACAACGCCAACCATTACTCTATTTCTTTGCAAGAAGCACATATGTTGATGGATGCGGCGGGGATCCCGAAGTTTCATGAACGTAAGAAAAATAACGAAAATAAACCGTGGATCATTAATGTTCAGAACCAGAAGGGTGGTACCGGTAAGTCGATGACTGCGGTTCATCTTGCTGCTTGCTTGGCGCTTAACTTAGACAAGCGTTACCGCATTTGTCTTATCGACTTAGATCCACAGGGTTCACTACGTCTGTTTTTAAATCCACAGATTAGCCTGACTGATCATGACAACATTTACTCAGCTGTCGATATCATGCTTGATAACGTGCCTGAGGGGGTAGAAGTCGACAATGAGTTCTTACACAAAAACGTGTTGTTGCCGACTCAGTACCCTAACTTAAAAACGATTTCGGCGTTCCCTGAAGATGCCATGTTTAACGCGGAAGCGTGGCAGCACCTATCACAAAATCAATCACTGGATATTGTTAGGCTGCTGAAAGAAAAGTTGATTGATAAAATTGCCGACGACTTTGATGTGATCATGATTGATACCGGGCCACATGTGGATCCATTAGTATGGAATGCGATGTACGCGTCGAATGCTCTATTGATCCCATGTGCTGCGAAACGACTAGACTGGGCATCGACAGTTAACTTTTTCCAGCATTTACCGACCGTTTATGAAATGTTCCCAGAAGATTGGCAGGGGCTAGAATTTGTTCGTCTGATGCCGACCATGTTTGAAGATGACAACAAGAAGCAAGTCGCAGTTCTTACCGAGATGAACTATTTACTTGGTGATCAGGTGATGATGGCAACGATTCCGCGTAGCCGCGCATTTGAAACGTGTGCTGATACCTACAGCACAGTTTTCGATCTCACAACCAGTGATTTTGAAGGCGGTAAGAAGACACTAGCGACAGCGCAAGATGCGGTTCAGAAGAGTGCATTAGAACTGGAGCGTGTGCTTCATGGTCATTGGTCATCATTAAATCAGGGGTAAGTAGAAAATGGCAATTAAGACTTCAGATTTGAACGCGAGATTATTTGGTAAAGCGAATAAGCGCCATGTGACGACTCCACAAGAAGCGCAGCAAGCGGCGAAAGAGAAAGCTCAAATCATTGAGTTGTCGGTTGCGGGTGAAGAGAAGGTCGAGTTTGAGTTAGTTCGTATCCCGGCAGAGCAGGTGAGCGAGAAGACCGTTGTTTTCGCAGAAAACGCGCGCGAGCAAGCGTTCTTAAATGAACACGCGCTATCAGATGTATTAGTCACACTTAAAGAACGTGGCCAGCAATATCCTGCTGTTGGGCGCAAGCGCGAAGACGGAAAAATCGAAGTGCTCGATGGTAGTCGTCGTCGCATGTCTTGTATCTTAGCTGGGCAAGAGTTCCTTATTTACGTTGGCGAAAACATCAGTACCGAGCATGCTAAGTTCCTGTCTGACGTTGCGAACGCGCACAAGCCACTTTCCTTGTATGAAAAAGGCAAGGAGATGCTCGCTAAACTGGAAAAAGGTGAAGCAGACGATCAGAAAGCACTGGCAAAAATGTTCCAGTGCAGTGAAGCGTTAGTCAGTGGTGCTCTTAAGGCTGCCGATTTGCCGTTAGAATTGCTGCAAGCTTACCCTAACGTTGCCGAACTTGGTCGTCCGACTATCGTGAAACTGCACAAGCAATTTAATGGTTTGGAGCAGAGCCAACAGAGTAAGTTGCTAGACAAGTGTCGCTCTAAGGACGGTTTTGTATGGCAGAGAAGTCAGTCTCAAGGTGTGGCTCGTATTACCAAAGAGGTGACTGAAACCATTGAAGCTTGGATTGAAGAGCTTGCGCCAAGTAAGAAATCGGCGGTAAGTAAAACCGATCTAGTAAAAGGTCGTGCAAGTTACAGTCGTAAAGGCAGCAACTTAACGCTCAACTTAAAGAAAGTTGATGACGCGTTGATGAAAGAGATTCTGGATCTTGTTGCAAGCAAACTGAATTGATGACAATGTTTGGTCAAATAAAGCCGCCTCTGGGCGGCTTTTTTTATGTCATAATGTCGGCAGATAAACACGATTGAAACAGTACCTATTGCATGAAAACCATACACGACTACTTTTCTCAGCTTCTCGTTATTGCCACTCAGCGTAATCACCGTTTTGGTGTCGTTGTTCGTGGAAGCGATGAGTGGCAACAGCAATGTCTTGTCGAGGTTGCTAGCCAAGTTGATCCATCGGCTATCTATCAATTGGGTGGCGATGCTTCAGTAGAAGTCAGTCGGTTCGCTAAGTTCAATAAGGGTCAGCAGTTGTTGGGGCAAGAGTGCCAACTGCTGATCTGTGATTTTCGTGCTGGCTTTGATGCCAACAGTTTTACCGCCGCAACAGGCTGTGTTCGAGGAGGCGGTCTGATTGTTATCATCACCGCCAAAGAAGACAGAGAGCGTCTTGACCAAATGTGGTTGGCGAACGCATTGGGTGGACTGATTCAGCTCCATCAAGATCAATCGTTGCCCCAACTACCTAGCGCTAAGGTCAGTGATTTCGAGCCTTATCGAGACCAACAACAAGCGATAGAGAAAATTATCAAAGTGGTGGAAGGTCACCGAAAGAGACCATTAGTGATGACCGCTGATCGTGGGCGCGGAAAAAGTAGTGCCCTAGGCATAGCTGCGGCTCAACTGATGCAATCTCGTACTCTACGCATCGTCGTTACCGCGCCAAGTATCGCAACCGTTCAACCTGTTTTTGAGCATGCCAGTCGTTTACTGAATGGCGTCAAGATGGACAACAACCAGCTGTGCTTTCAGCAGTCGATTCTTGAGTTTGTTGCGCCGGATGAGTTATTACGCAACCAAACTGAGCTTGATTGTCTATTGGTTGATGAAGCCTCAGCGATTCCAATTCCTATGCTGCAAAGTATGGTAGAACGATACCATCGAGCTGTCTTTTCAACGACGATTCATGGCTATGAAGGTTGTGGTCGTGGCTTTAGCTTAAAGTTTCAAACTTGGCTTAAACAGCAACGCCCAGGAACGTCCTTTTATCATCTGCAACAGCCTATAAGATGGGCAACTCATGACCCGTTAGAAAAGTGGTTATTTGATAGTTTTCTTCTCAATAGTGAGTTGATGGATATTTCCAGTCATGCTCAAGACCCTATCTTGCAGCGGGTAGACAAGCGTCAACTGATTTCTTCTCCTGAGATTCTTAACAACTGTTTTGCTTTGTTGGTCAACGCTCACTACCAAACTTCACCGAATGACCTGATGTTGTTACTCGCTGACGATGCCATTCACCTTTATACCGCATTCGATGGTGATATCTGCCTTGGATGTATTCTAGCGATTGAAGAGGGTAAGTTGACGAGTGATCTGCTTGAGCAGATTTGTATGGGTAAGCGTCGACCAAAAGGGCATTTGGTTGCGACAACTTTGGCAAACCAGCTTGGCATCACGGAAGCGGCGCAACAATCGAGCTTACGTATCATGCGGATTGCTGTTCATCCTCAAGGTCAAAGAAAAAGGATTGGACAGCAATTGATTCGTCAGTTGATACACAATAGCGACTATGACTTTTACTCCACCAGCTTTGGGGCGACGAGTGAATTGGTTCAATTTTGGCGTCGCTGCGGTTTTGCGTCAGTTCGGCTGGGCAGCCAACGTGATCAAGCGAGTGGAACACACTCTCTTGTGATGGTGAAAGGGAACGTCGATTGGCTTAATAGTGCGAGGACGCAGTTTTTTCATTGCTTCGATTATTCATTGAGTACTCTGTTTGCTCAACTTGAGATTGAACTCGTCCGTAGTTTAATCGCAAATAAAGATGCTTCCGTTGATAAACCTAGCTTCAACCCACTGTTCGAGCGGTATTGCTTAGGCGGGGCAAGTTACGAAAGCGTCGCTCCCCATCTCTATTCTTGGTGGCAAGATACCCCTTCATTGGCAGGCAAAGTCAGCGACTTTTTCATACGCCTCGTGGTGCAACGAAACACTTGGTCATCTTGTATAGCTGAATTTGGTTTTGCTGGTAGGAAGCAGGCAGAGCAAGTTTTTCGTCAGCAGTTAAGTGAGTTACTCACTTAACTCTCTCTACTCGCACTAAATCTACAAAATTTACACTGTAAAAGCGGTTCTGTGTGGAGCCATTTACAGTGTAAACCGCGTTGGTGTTTACACTGTAAATCGAAAACGTTTCAGAGTTTTGCATGTCGTTTTTCAAACGGCAGTGGATAAAATTGTGAAAATTTATCCAACTGTGCAAACTTATGTAATTGATTAATTCTTAAAGATAAAAGTTCTTATATCGTCTCTCTGCATCAAACTCTCACCCAAACTATCTAGTTTTACTTGCTTGCGCATTAATTATTCCTTCCTACACTCATCTTAAGCAACATGGTTAATATCGGCTAGGAATAATAATAAAGTGAAGGTTGAAAACATGGACTGTTTATTACCTGCGTCATTGGACATCTCGACAGTGCTCGATAGCGCCAATGACTATAAGGCTTGGCTTGCTCAAGATACCAATCAACTTCATATCGATGCTTCACAGGTCAATCGCGTTGATGCCGCGGGGTTACAGGCATTGACCGCGTTATTCCTATCCGCTAAATCCCATCAAATCGATATTCGACTAGTAAAACCTACTCCATTACTAATCGAGGGTATGAATACATTAGGACTGCACGATCAGTTTGATATCAATAGTGAAGTTGGAGAACTGCAACATGACTAAAATACTAGCTGTGGATGATTCTGTGTCTATTCGCCAAATGGTCAGTCACACATTACGTGACGCTGGCTATGACGTAGAGACTGCAAACGATGGGCGAGACGCTCTAAGCAAAGTGACTTCAGCGAAATTCGATGTGGTCATTTCGGATGTCAATATGCCAAATATGGGTGGATTTGAGCTGGTTAAAGCGCTACGCGAAAAGCCGCAATACAAGTTTATTCCGATTTTAATGCTGACCACGGAAACCAGCGCCGACAAGAAACAAGAAGGTAAGTCAGCTGGAGCGACAGGTTGGTTAGTAAAACCGTTTAATCCAGACACACTCCTAAAAACATTAAAACGTGTGATTTAAACGACGCTTCTCTCACATAGCAACGTCAATTGGTGAGGTTATTATGGCATTGGACATGGAACAGTTACGCAAGATGTTTTACGAGGAATGTCGTGAAAATCTTGAAGTGCTTGAAGATGTGTTGCTCAATTTGGATCCTACCCATGTAGAAGATGAGTCAATCAATACGATTTTTCGTGCTGCTCACTCAATCAAAGGGGGAGCAGGGACGTTTAATCTACTCGACATCAGCGAATTTACGCATAGCGTCGAGGCTTACCTCGATCTCGTTCGCAATCAACAACGTAGTCTCAGTGCCGAAACGATCGACCTGTTACTGAAGAGCGGTGATTGTATCCACAGCATGCTTGAAGGTCATGAACAGGGGAGTGAAGTGAATGACGCTCTCAAGCAAGAAGTAAGTCTCAAGTTAGTTGCCTTATTGGATGAGAACTCAATAGAGCCTCAGTCATCAAATGCTGGGCTAGCCGAAACGCAAAGCTCACCTTCCAACCAAAGCAACCAGCCTTGGCTAATCGTGTTCACCCCACATCAGGAGATGTTCTTTAGTGGTAACGATCCACTAAGGATTCTTCGTGAGCTGACTGAACTGGATGCGTCTTGTGTGATAGATGTCGACACATCAAAACTTCCTGATATTGAAGCCTTGGAGTCTGAACTTTGCTATCTCTCTTGGCATGCCACTATCAGCGGATTGGTTGAAGAGGATTTAATCCGAGAGATTTTCGAGTGGGTTGAAGATGAGTGTGACTTAACCGTTGAACGCATTGGTAGCAATGAATCGAGTGATGCTAGTGAAGCGTTGTCTGACCTTGTCCAAACAGCACCTCAAGTTGAGGCCGTCGAAAAGAAAACAGAAACTGAAGCGAAATCGACAAAGGCGGCAAAATCAGATTCCAGCGTGAGTTCTATCCGTGTCGACATAGACAAAGTCGACAGCCTGATTAACTTAGTTGGCGAATTGGTGATTACCCAGTCCATGCTCACTGAAATTGGCAATGACTTTACGATTGAGAAATTAGAGAAGCTCAAAACAGGCCTAGATCAACTGCTGCAAAATAGCAAAGACTTGCAAGAAAACGTACTTAATATTCGTATGTTACCGATGAGTTTTGCATTCAGCCGTTTCCCGCGTTTGGTGCGGGATCTATCGAGTCGTCTTGAGAAACAGGTGGATCTACAAATAAAAGGTGAGCAAACCGAACTCGATAAAACCGTACTCGAGCGCATTGTCGATCCATTAGTCCACCTTGTTCGAAATGGTATTGATCATGGAATCGAACAACCATCGACGCGACTTGCAAGCGGAAAGCCGGAGGTCGGTGTCATTGAGTTGAATGCTTACCATCAGGGGGGCTCAATAGTGATTGAGATTAAAGATGATGGTGCAGGGCTGAACTGTGACAAGTTATGGGATAAAGCATTAGAAAAAGGTGTATTGGCTGCGGATTCTCGCCGCGACGAATATTCCGATAAACAGCTGATGAATCTGATTTTTGCGCCGGGTTTTTCAACCGCAGAACAAGTTTCCGATATTTCTGGACGAGGAGTCGGAATGGATGTTGTTCGCCGCAACATTGAGGAGCTCGGCGGACATATCGAGGTTGAATCTAAGCTGGGTGAAGGAAGTTGTTTCACGATTAGTTTACCTCTCACATTAGCCATTCTTGATGGCCAGTTAGTCAAAGTGGCGGGAGAGGTGTATGTGATACCTTTGCTGACGATTGTCGAATCAATTCAAATCGATCCTGCCTGTATTAAGATTGCTTCTGGTGGTATTGAACTCTATCGATTACGCGAAGAAAACATTCCTATTTTACGTCTCCAAGATGAGCTGGAGATGGGGGAGAGTGGAGCACTAGAGCAACGCATTCTCTGCTTTGTAGAGGCCGCTGGAAATCGAGTGGGTTTGTTGCTTGATGAATTGCATGACCAACAGCAAGTGGTGATCAAGAGCCTTGAATCAAACTACAGCAAGGTAGCTGGTATCTCAGGTGCAACGATTTTAGGAGATGGCTCGGTCTCTTTGATTCTCGATATCCAAGGGTTAATCACGAACTTCCTCAATCGTTCTTCCGAAGTCAATCACAACGGTATTGCGGCGTAAGGAGACGATATGGATGCAGTAATCACAGACATGGACCGTTCCGTTGGAATGAATGATGTCGCGAAAAAAAATATTGCTGAACAAGCGGAAGCGCTACTCGACAGCATGGGTGATGAAGTAAGCGAAAGCGCGGATTTTTTGAGTTTCGAACTGGCGCATGAACTGTATGGCGTTGAAATCAAAGATGTTGAAGAGATCCGTGTTTGGGAAAGACCAACGCCTATCCCCAGAGCTCCCAAGTTTGTTCTTGGTGTGATCAACCTACGTGGAATGATTGTTCCTGTTATCGATTTACGCTCTCGCTTCTCGGTTGGCAAATGTGAATATCTACCAACCACAGTCGTGATTGTACTTCGTTACAGTGACAGTGAAAGAGATCGTTTGATGGGGTTGGTGGTTGATGCCGTGAGCGATGTCGTCAGTCGCGGACACAATGAACTCAATCCGGCAGTCGGTGAGTCAATGGTCACGCCCTACCTACAAGGTTTAATCAATGTTGGCGATCAGGTGATGTCACTGCTCAACACGGAAGAGTTACTCAATATTGAACGCATTCTGAGGGCCGAATCATGATCGCGACGCAAGAGTTTCTTAGTTTTGTACTTGAAGGTGAAGAGTACGGCGTACCGATTTTGGATGTGCGAGAAGTTCGCGGTTGGAACCCCGTCAGAGAGGTGCCAAATTCCCCGGCCTACATGAAAGGTGTGCTTGAGATCCGAGGAGAGTATGTGCCGATTGTTGATTTACGAATGCGCTTTGGTTTAACGCCCGCAACAATAGGTGTCACAACGGTTGTGATTGTGCTGAATGATACCCAAAAACACCCACTTGGCATTATTGTCGACGGTGTTTCAGAAGTGTACCCGTTGACTGAAGAACAGATAAAACCATCACCACACGTATCCTCGGATGTTGATCATAGCTATGTCCGTGGCATCGCCTCGGTGAGCAATGGTCATTTAGTACTTATTAATTTAGACGCTTTGTTCGATCCGGCAGAGCTAGCAGTACCCAACCAAGCGGAAGAGAGTTGGGCTTAATGCCAATCTGAATGCGGTTTATTCGTTTTGGTAATACACGTCAGAAGAAGCAACCAGTGAGAGGTAACTCATGGCATTTTGGAATAAACAACCAGGGCCTGCTGCTCAATTCGTAGCACCAACGCAGGACACGCTAACCGACGAGTTCCTGCCTGAAGAAGAGCAAGGAATATCGAAGGAGCAACTACTCTCGGCACTCAATACAGCTCAAACCGCTCTGATGATGATTGATCGTGATTTCAATATCACATATCTCAATCAGAAGTCCATTGATCTGCTCAAGATGCATGAGGCTCTGTTTCAATCGATTTGGCCTAATTTTAAAGCAACCGAAGAGTTCTTACTGGGCTATTGCATAGACTTGTTTCACACCAATCCGAGTCATCAACGACATATGCTATCCAATCCATCTAACTTACCTTACACCACGACCATCACGGTCAAAGACGTTAAGATCGAACTGAACGTAGGGGCGATCATAGATGCAAGCGGTACGTATGTAGGTAACACATTAGAATGGTCTGACGTAACGGAAGCGCTTAAGCAGAAGAATGATATTGCCCGCTTACAAGCCGCGGTGAATCAGGCGCAAACCGCGATGGTCATGATCGACAGAGACCTGTTAATCACTTACGCCAACCAAGAAACCCTTAATCTGTTTAGCAAGCATGAAGCAACCATGCGTTCAGTATGGGCAGGGTTTACGGCCAGTGAAGAGTGGTTAATGGGGCGTTGTATTGACGAGTTCCATCGCAATCCGGCTCACCAAAGACAACTACTGTCTGATCCGAATAACTTGCCGTACAGCACTGACATTAGCATCAAAGATTTAAAGATTGAGTTAAATGTTGCTGCGATTAATGACGCTCAGGGCAACTATATTGGCAATACGCTTGAGTGGCGTGATGTGACTGAAGAGCGAGCTAAAGAAGAGGAGGTTGGTCGATTGGCCTCTGCGGTTGCTGGCATGACAACCAATATTATGATGGCCAACAAAGAGGGCATCATTACCTATCTCAATCCTGCATTACACAATTTACTGCGCAGCCGAGAAAGTGATCTTCAGAAAGTTCTACCGGGATTTGATGCCAGTAATCTGGTTGGAAAGAACATCGACATCTTCCATAAGAATCCAGGCCACCAGCGCAACATCATTACCAATCCTGATCGCCTCCCTTTCTCCTCCAATATTGCGGTCGGCGGATTGGAATTTAACCTCACCTGTATTGCGATGCGAGATGGGCAGGGCAACTACATAGGGCCAGCTTTGCAATGGGTTGACATCACGGAACAGCAAGATGGTCAGCGTCAGGTCGAATCCTTGATTCAAAAAGCCATTGCCGGTGACTTGAGTGAACGTATTGATACCAGCGTTTATAACGGCTTTATGAAAGAGTTGGGCGATGGCATCAATAACTTACTCGATACCATGGTTGTTCCGTTAGGCCAGTGTATCGATGTCATGAGTCAGGTGGCCGAAGGTAATCTCAACACCACTATGCCCGAAGATAACACGGGTGAGTTTGCTCGTCTGTCCAATGCCGTGAACACTTCCATTCTTAACCTACGCAATATGGTTGACAAAATTACTCAGTCATCGGCTCGCGTTGCGACTGCCTCTACGGAGATTGCAGAAGGCAACAATGACTTGAGTCAGCGCGTCGAAGCTCAAGCCTCTAACTTAGAAGAGACAGCGGCGAGTATGGAGCAAATGACCGCAACAGTGCGCCAAAATGCGGATAACGCCAAAGGAGCCAACGAGCTATCGGATGATGCGGCTAAAAAAGCCAGTAAAGGTGGTGAAGTGGTTGGTCAGGCGGTGTCTGCAATGGCCGAGATCAATACCGCGAGTAAGAAAATTGCCGACATCATTGGCGTGATAGATGAGATTGCTTTCCAAACGAACTTATTGGCACTCAATGCCGCCGTGGAAGCCGCTCGTGCTGGTGAACAGGGTCGTGGTTTTGCTGTTGTTGCTGGTGAAGTCCGTAATCTCGCACAGCGCAGTGCGGCGGCGGCGAAAGAGATCAAAGGCCTAATCAAAGACAGTGTTGAAAAAGTCGACGAAGGTTCACGTCTGGTTGATGAATTGGGAGAAACGCTCAATGAGATTGTAGAAGCCGTAGAGAAGGTGACAGAGCTGATTGCACAGATTGCCTCTTCAAGTCAGGAGCAG
Source organism: Vibrio sp. Hep-1b-8 (assembly GCF_006124995.1). Taxonomy (GTDB): domain Bacteria; phylum Pseudomonadota; class Gammaproteobacteria; order Enterobacterales; family Vibrionaceae; genus Vibrio. The sequence continues at coordinate 32,390 of NZ_QEWN01000117.1, read as the reverse complement.
TCTACGGGTATTGATGAAATCAATCGAGCGATAGCGACAATGGATGAGATGACACAGCAGAATGCGTCATTGGTTGAAGAAACCTCCGCGGCGAGTCAATCACTCAAAGACGAAGGCAAGCAACTGCTGCATCTGATGAACTTCTTTGCGACGGACAACAATGTGACCACCTTTGAATCTAAGTCGTTGGACAAAGTGAGAGACAACAATGTTCGCGAAATTAGAACACCAAAGGTTGCCAATTCTAGCTTCAAGCTTGAAGAGGATGGGGACGAATGGGAAGAGTTCTAGTTCAGGCTGAAAACTCGGTGGCTGATAAGAGTGAGTTTGAACTGACGGATAAAGACTTCAAGTTTATTCAGTGGTTCATGCATAAAAACGTCGGCATCTTCTTTTCAGATCGGAAGAGAACCATGGTTTATGGCCGGATTAGTCGCCAGCTACGGCGACTAGGCCTACGTCGTTTTCGCGATTACCGACCCATGATTGAGCAGGACCCGTCGGAGCAAGCTAACTTCATTAATTGCCTGACAACCAATAAAACGCAGTTCTTTCGCGAGTATCACCACTTTGAGTTTCTTGAAAAGGTACTTGTTAAAGAGTGGCGAGAACAAGGACTGAGCAAACTCAGAATTTGGTCCGCAGGTTGTTCAACCGGAGAGGAGCCGTACAGCTTTGTGGCTTCTCTCCATTGGGCACAGGCGTTCGACCAGTTTGAAGATATCAGACTGACTGCGACGGATTTGGATACCAAAGTATTGCAACATGCGCAGCGTGGAATCTATAGCGATGACGCGATTAAAACGATACCGAGTAAGTATCTTAAACCGAGTTTTGTCCGTGGTACTGGGGCACAGCAGGGCAACATTAAGTGTCGCATTGGATTGCAAAAATACATTCAGTTTCGTCAGTTGAACTTACTGGAGAATTGGGATTTTTCAGAGCCCTTTGATCTGATCTCATGTCGGAATGTGATGATCTATTTCGACAGACAGACCCAAGCAAAATTGATCAAACGTTTTTATCAACAACTCAAACCAAATGGCGTGCTCTTTATTGGTCATTCAGAGAGTGTCCCTGCGAACCTTGATCTGTTTCACCATGTTGGGCACACCATTTACGTAAAAAAATAGGCAATAACAATGATCAGTTCGAGGCTAGTAACACCAAAATATGAAAACAGTCACTTCAATCGCTTTTACCATCCAACCCAAGAAAAGCACATAGTGAAGTTGTTACCAGGAGGGATATATAGCACAAAAGCGCAAGACGAGTTGATCGCGACAGGGCTAGGGTCGTGTGTCGCGGCTTGTATGTGGGATGCCAATCAAGGGATTGGTGGAATGAATCACTTTTTGTTGCCATTTGACAGCAAGTCTCAGCTCAAATCATGGAATCCAGAGGAGGTCGTCTCTACTGCTTCTCGTTATGGGAGCTATGCGATGGAAATGTTGCTTAATGCCATGCTCGCTAGAGGCGCTAAGCGATCTTCCTTGCAGGTGAAGGTCTTCGGAGGGGCGCAAATGTTAGGGCGCAACTCGATGATAGGGGAAAAGAACGTCGCATTTATTCTTAATTACATTCAACAAGAAGGAATGAATGTGACAGCACAAGATCTAGGAGGTCTTGAACCTCGGAAAGTCATTTTTGACCCGATAAGTGGTAGGGCGTGGTTAAAGAGAATTCCGTTTACAGAAGTGCACCTCCTACAGCACCAAGAAGAAAAATATGCCAGTCAGTTGGATAGGGAAAGTCATCGCCCACATGACGATGACGTGGAGCTGTTTTAATGAGAAAAATTAAAGTACTTATTGTTGATGATTCGCCAGTCTTCAGGGCTTTGCTACAACAACTGATCAACTCAGATCCTGATTTAGAAGTGGTTGCCATGGCAGAAGACCCCTTTCAAGCACGAGAGTTGATCAAGCAACATAATCCCGATGTGCTGACACTCGACATCGAAATGCCAAAAATGAATGGTGTCCAGTTCTTAAAAAACTTGATGCGTCTAAGACCGATGCCTGTGGTGATGATTTCCACTCTTACTCAACATGGGGCAGGGCCGACACTGGCGGCATTAGAGCTTGGCGCGGTAGATTATTTCCCTAAACCAGCGGTAGAAAGTACGGCTGATATGGTGAACTATAAAGCGTTGGTTAACGAAAAAATCAAGATGGCGGCGGGAGCGAATGTTGCAACATCGTCAGCACACAATTCGGCCGTTAAGCTCTCGGCCCCTAAGCATAATCACAAAGTAGAAGTGATTGCTATCGGCGCATCAACCGGTGGAACTGAAGCGGTAAAACAAGTGCTATCTACTTTGCCGTCTGGGTTACCCCCGATCATCATTACCCAACATATCAGTGCTATGTTCTCCTCTTCTTTTGCTGAACGTCTCAATGAACATAGTGATATCGAGGTTAAGGAGCTCACCGCGAATCGAGCCCCATTGAGCAATGGCTGCGCCTATCTTGCTCCGGGTGACAAACATATCGTTGTTGTTCGACGTGGTACTCACCTCTACTGTCAGCTCGATGATCGTCCCGCCGTCAACCGACACAAGCCTTCCGTTGATGTCATGTTTGATGCAGTGGCAGAAACGGTAGGCAAAAAAGCCATAGGTGTGATCTTGACGGGGATGGGACAAGATGGAGCCAGAGGCATGCTTCGGATGAAAGAGCAGGGGGCGAAAACCATCGCTCAGGACCAAGCCTCTTCCGTCGTTTGGGGAATGCCTCGTGTCGCGGTAGAAATGGATGCAGCAATGTCAGTGGTTGACCTCAACAGCGTTGCTGAGCAGATATGCCACTACTTATCTAGCGATTCATAGTTTGGGCTTACAACATCAAGGAAGAACGATGAAAACAAAAATAAGCAAAATTAAAACCCGCTACTTCATCGCTGTTGGCTTACAAGTCTTGCTCTTGTCGATTGCTGTGAGTATGTCCTCCTCTATCGCCCATGTTGCTTTGATGGTGTTGGCTGCGGCAATCCCATGGCTGGTCATGCCAAAGCAAATGAATAACAGTGAACCGAGTGCTCAAGCGGTGGCAACGCCAAGCCAAGTGAATACCACACCTAAGGAAGTCTATCCGCTACTTACGGTGCTTTCTCAGCAACTAAAAGAGCCTTTAGATCATCAGAGAAGTGTGGTGGATGAGTCAGTGGAGACTCTCAACGAAAGCTACTTTGAACTACAAAAACTTGCGGAGGGGCAAAATCAGATCACCGCTGAATTGGTCGACAATCTGCTTGGCAGCCGTGATAGCGATAGCGACATTAGTCAGGTACTGCCTAAAACTGAGGCAATCATTCGTCAGTTTGTCGATACTCTTGTGGATGTCTCAGAGAAAAGTATCTCGGCGGTACATAGTATTCATGATATGTCGGATAAATTGGACGCCGTATTCCGCTTGCTGGAGCAAGTGAGAGGTCTGTCTGAGCAGACAAATTTGTTGGCGTTAAACGCAGCAATAGAAGCAGCTCGGGCTGGTGACGCTGGACGCGGATTCGCTGTTGTGGCTCAGGAGGTACGCAACTTATCGGTGAAAGCAGAAGAATTAAATACCCAGATTGAAGCTGAGATCAGTGTGGCTCAACAAACGGTTAAAGAGGCGAACAAAACCGTTGGTGAAATGGCCTCTATTGATATGACCGAGGCCATTGAGTCGAAGGAAAAAGTCGATGACATGTTGCGAGGCGTACAGCAGGTAAATATATCTGTAGAGCAGGAGGTACAGAAAATCCGTTCCAGTGGCGAGCTGTTGCACGCCCAAGTTGATAACGGAATTCGTGCTTTACAGTTTGCCGATATCATTGTCCAGCAAGGTGATTACGCCAAGCAAACCGTGGGCTATCTACAGCAGTTTGCTGAGCTCTGCCAACAGTGGACAACAAATGGTATCGATTTTAATGAATTCACATTGGCGTTAGTCGAATTACAGGAGCAAGTTGACAATCGTGGTGCTCCAGCGGCTTCTCAAGAAAGCATTGACGAAGGAGAGGTTGAACTGTTCTGAACTCTTGAGTTGTCTAACTATTTCACAAGGAGATAAACATGTCAGTTGAAGCACAGGTAGACGCTGCGGCGAAACATATAACAATACTGATTGAGGGCGCTTTTGGGTTCAATTTGGTGCAGGACTTTAGGCGCTGTTATAACGACCGACAAGAGTTTCGTTTTACGATAGACCTAAGAAAAGTTGATTATATCGATAGTGCTGGATTAGGCATGTTGCTCAATATGCATAATTATTTAGGCCAAGACGATGGCATGATTAAAATAACCAACACCTTGCCACAAGTTAGAAAGATTTTGACCATTTCTCGATTCGACAAGAAGTTTGTCATCGAATGAAAAGCTGAGGAGGTCGTATGCATGTAATGATTGTTGATGATCATGCTACGAACAGAGAGCTATGCCGCTTTATGCTTAGCGATCTCTCTGACGTTGTAAGCACATTTGAAAATGGCGAAGGCGTGGTTCAGGCGATGTTGGAAATGGATGACTTGCCTGATGTCATCTTGCTTGACGTGATGATGCCTGTCAAAGATGGCATCACGACTGCAAGCGAGATTCGGCAGGCTTTTCCTGATGTCCATATACCGATCATTTTCCTCACAGTATTAGACGATCATGCATCTTTTGAACGTTGCCTGAAATATGGCGATGATTTTATTCTCAAGCCCGTCGAACGGAGTGTTTTGCTGGCAAAAGTTCAAGCGCACTATCGCATTGTTAAGATGCATAATGAAGTAATGGAACAGCGCGATGAACTCAGCCAGTTCCATGAACAGGTGCGATATGATTACGCGATCGCTGAGTCCATTTTCTCTAATCTGATGATAGAGATGAGTTCTCAGGTAAAAAGTATCTTTGGCATTAATTACCTCTCAACCCCATCTACCGTATTTAACGGTGACTTAATCGTTGTGGCAAATCGTCCTCATGGGGGTGTTTATGTCATGATCGCTGATGCGACTGGCCATGGCTTACCTGCCGCAATCTCTGCCATACCAGCTACACGTGCATTCTTTTCCATGGCATCAAAGGGGCTTTCTTTAGGAGAGATTGCTCGGGAGATTAATGAAGTTTTAGTCCGTTTCTTACCTATGGGCATGATGTTGGCGGCAAGTATTTTTGAGGTACGAGCCAATGGGTTTGAAGTCTCTTGGTGGGGGGGAGGGCTTCCTGATGGTTACTTGATTGAGCGAGATGGCTCAATCGTCCGTCGACTGACTTCCACTCACATGCCATTGGGGGTTCTACAACCTCATGAGTTTGAATCGGACTTGGTGCATTTCAAATTGGAACCAGACCAACAGATCATCTGCTATACCGACGGTGTTATCGAAGCGATGAATGAGGAAGGTGAACAATTTGGTCAGCAGCGTTTAGAGAAGGCTTTTTTGTCAAATCGAGCCATTATCCCAACCTTGTATGATTCCGTTCGTCAGTTTGCGAACAAGCCTGTTGGGGATGACTTATCCATTCTTGCCATGCGGTTTCCTATCTCCAACGGCAATGTTCAAGAACCACCGCCAAATAGCACGACGATCAATCAGATTCCCAGCCAATCTAAGCTGCGCTTAGATGGAGAAGTATTGCGCAATGTTTCCGTGATGATTGAAGTGCGTAAGTTCGTGGCAGGCATACTGCATGGTGGAGTGCATTTGGACTTGGTATGTTCTGTGCTCTCAGAGCTGTTTGCCAACGCGATTGAGCACGGGTTGTTAAGACTTGATTCTGCGATAAAAGAAGAGCCTGATGGTTTTTTCTTGTTCTATCAACTGCGAGAGGAAAAGCTAAAAGAGTTGGAAGACAGTGCTTGGACAGAACTCAGCATCAATTTTTTACCTAAAGAAGAAAAGTTGATCATGGAACTTGAGCATAATGGAGAAGGGTTTGATTATCAGAAAAATTATGGTTCAAGTCAGGAAAAACAGCCGCTCACCCACGGACGCGGTATCGTTCTTGCTTCGGAATTGTGTGATTCACTAGAGTATTCAAAGCAGGGGCGCAGTGTCACCGCAGTATATTCGTTAAAATCGGCTCATCACTTTCCGAGCTCTAGCTAACGTTATTTACAGTGTAAAAACATCATCTAGTGATATATGCCTGAAATTGTCACTATTTTGATACAGTGATGAGGATTAATTTTATACACTCGGCCTAGAAGGAACTTAAAGGCAGAATGGCATGTGGGATAAGTTTGTTGCTTTTTCTGATGATAACAAACAAGTTATCGCGAAGTTGTTACCCGATATCACGGTTGATAAGAATTTTGACAGTCGCGGTTTGAGTGAAGCGTTGTCAGCAATTGGCGCTGGAGACTTATTTGTGCTTGAAGACGAAGTCACTCGTTTTATTCATTGCGCAAAAGAGATGAAAAGCGAAGCCTATGTTGGCATCACGGTTGCTGAGGTACGCAATGCTTGTGTCGAAGTCGTTCTTTCTGATCATGACATGCTTGCTAGTATGGTTGTCACTGGTGCCTATCGTGGGCAACCACTCAGAGGCCCACAAATCGTTCACGCTTTGGCTCAAATGCATGTGACTAAAGGGATCAATAAGCTCGCCTTGAAAAAAGTACTGGTCATGAGCCATCAGTTGAAACCTGGAGAGACGTTCACTCAAGCCGTCGCACAAGGCAAGCAACCTAAACAGGGTGTAGACGCCAAATTTGTTCCTTTGGTCAAAGATCCCACCAAACAAGTTCTCGCGCCTAAAGAATCTTCCGTTGATGGTAAAGTCGATATGCTTAATTTGGGCGAGACGATCAATGTTTCACAAAATGACCCTTTAATGAAACGGGTTCCTGCTACTAAGGGGTTGCCTGGGATGACGGTGCTTGGCAAAGTCATTCCACCTAAGCCGGGTAAAGATGCGGTGTTTAAGGTCGGCAAGGGCACGATGATCTCCCCTGATAATCCCAATCTGTTAATTGCCTCCGTTTCGGGCATGCCGATTCTCAAAGAGCGTGGTGTTGAGGTTGAAGATGCACTATGCCTCCCTACCATTGGTGTGGCGACGGGGCATGTTAAATTCAAGGGCAATGTTGTCGTCCTCGGCAATGTCGAGTCAGATATGGTCGTGAGGGCGACGGGGAATCTCACGGTTGGTGGCTTTATTGAATCAGCCGATATCCAAGTTCAAGGTGATATCGAAGTGGCTAAAGGGATCATTGGCCATAACGTTTCTGAAGGTGAGAAGAAAAGCTGTATCGTAAAATCGGGTGGTTCTATTACCGCCAACTATGCGCAGTTCGCCGAACTACAGGCTGCAAATGACATTCACCTTAGTGTCCACTGTATGGGTAATGAAGTTCGCTGTGGACACAATCTCGTGGTTTGTGACGCCAACGAAAAGCAGGGCACTTTAAGTGGTGGCTCTGCTAAAGTGGGTGGCAAGGTGACGTGCGTAAATCTCGGTGTAGAAGGCGATACCGCTACCTACGTGCATGTTTTTGCTCGCTTTCAAATGTATAAAGAGCGTCAAGCTAAGCTCAAAGAACAATATACTCAAGCTCAAGAAGGGACTATGGGTATTATCCGCAAAGAGCTGGAATTCAAAAAAACGCCCAAGTCAGAGCGTACTCCCGAACAAGAACAGAAGTTAGAGGCAGACAAGCAGGAAGCCAATGCTCATCTCGAGAAGGTGAAACATGCTCGAGACACTAATGATCAAGAGTTAGAAGTCGCGTTGGCTGAGTGTACCTTAGAGGCTAAGAACAAAGTGTTTACTCACGTAACGGTTCAGTTTGGTGATGAAAAGGTGATCACCAAACGCGTCCGAGGCGCGAGTATTTTTAGTTTCAATCAATATGAAATCAAACGTTCATCGATGTTTGAGGAAGAAGACCTAGAGCAAGACGATTGATTCTTTAGACTTAGACGCTATTAATCATAATCAATGATGCTATCGCCCATATGGTTTGCCGATATACTTTAGTTGGACTTAAATGGGATGACACATGTCTAATTCAATCAATCTGATTGTGGCTTTGATCGCTTTTGCTGCGAACTCGTTTTTTTGTCGTTTTGCTCTGGCTGAAGAGGCGATAGATCCGGGGTCTTTTACCTTCATCCGATTGCTATCTGGTGCGATTACTTTAGCGGTGATTTTGATGATACGCCGCGAACTCAAGAGCCGGTTTTTGACCAGTAAGGTCAGTTGGGCGGGGGGGATTGCACTGTTCGGCTACGCGGTAAGTTTCTCATTTGCGTATACGCAGCTTAGTACCGGAACTGGGGCATTGATTCTGTTTGGTATGGTTCAGCTCGCGTTAGTGGTGTTTCATGTGCTTTCCGGGTATCGCTTGAACCGAATCGAAATCTTAGGCATTGCCGTGGCGATTGGGGGCTTTGTTACTTTGATGCTACCCTCTGCCCAAACGCCTAGTTTGTCGGCCGCGATCTTGATGATGTTGTCCGGTATTTGTTGGGCTGCTTTTACGTTATTGGGACGCACGGCGGCGGCACCTTCACTCTCAATTACGCATGGTTTTGTACTGGCGAGCGTCATTGCTTTAGTGCTGAGTCCATGGCTTGTTCATACCGCAACCCTCACGCTGAGCGGGGTGGGATGGGCCTTGTTGTCGGGAATTTTCGCATCTGGATTTGGTTATATTCTTTGGTATCGAGTAGTGAAACAGATATCGATGTTGCAGGCCTCTGTCGCTCAACTTAGTGTGCCCGTTATTGCGTTTGCAGCGGGTAGTATTGGCCTTGGCGAGACGATTACAACGAGTTCCGTAATCGCAGCGTTACTTGTGTTAAGTGGTATTGCGGTGATTTTTGTTGCAAAAGAAAACGCTGACCCAGAGTGAGATGATCTGGATCAGCAGCTTTTGATTAAACGCGATAATGTTCGATTTCATGGTGAAGCAGTTCGGTGAGCTCGGCTAACTCTTGTGTCGCCGCACTGCTTTGCTCCGCTCCCACCGCTGTTTGATTGGAAATTTCGCTGATACTCGATATGTTACTGTTTATCTCTTCAGTCACTAGACTTTGTTGTTCTGCGGCAGTCGCAATTTGGACATTCATCGCCGTGATTTGATCGACACTCGACTTAATCAAATTGAGTGCATCGCCTGCTTCACGAGCTTTTTCAACCGTAGACAACGCATTTTGCGCGCCGATTTCTAAACGTTGAGTCGATTCACGGCTGCCATTTTGCAAACGCTGAATGGTCTCGAGTATCTCTTGCGTTGACTGTTGAGTTCGACTGGCGAGTGTTCGTACTTCGTCAGCCACCACCGCAAAACCTCGCCCTTGTTCTCCTGCCCGCGCCGCTTCGATAGCGGCGTTGAGTGCCAGCAAGTTAGTTTGTTCTGAAATCCCCTGAATCACATCGACCACACTGCCGATCTCTTCTGAGTGCTTCGCCAACTGGTGCATCGCGTTGACTGAGTCTTGCATTTCTCTCGATAGTTTTTCAATCAAGTCGATACTTTCCGTCACCACTTTCTGACCGCTTTCAGCGGCCTGATCCGCCTGTTCAGAAGCTTGTGCCGCTGATGAGGCGCTTTGCGCTACTTCATGAACCGTAGCGGTAAACTCATTGATGGCTGTTGCGATTTGCTCGGTTTGCGCTTGCTGCGTCAGGATATTTTGTTTGGTCTGTACTGCGACGGCCGAGCTCTCTTCGGCAGAGCGTGCTAATTGACTGATGGAATCACGGTTGGTCTGCACAACATGCTGAAAACTGCTCACAATATTGTTGACTGAGTCAGCAATACGAGCAAACTCATCGTTTCCACTCAGAGATAAACGCTGGGTCAGATCCCCTTGGGCAATTTGCCCTGAAGAGGCCTCTAGTTGGGTCACGGCAGCGTTAATGCGTTTTACTACTACGGTGGAAAGGGCAATGATCACGACCAGAGAAATCAGTGTGATACCGCTTACCGCAACGATAAAGTGACGGGTGTTTTCATTGGCCTGATTGAAACTGTTTTTACCTTCGTTTACCTGCATTGTGAAAAAGGTTTCTGCGAATTTGTAAGCCTCGTTAAACAACGGATTTATCTCACTCAGAAGGATGAGGTTGGAGCCGTTAAAGTCACCAGAATTCAATTTGGCGATGGCGGGTTCAAAACCTTGGTTGGTAATATCGTCAATGACTTTTGCTAGATTAGTGACAACGGTTTTTTCTTCTGCGCCAAGCTCGGACTTTAATAGTTCGTTATCAATAATATGATGCAAGGTTTTCAGTGAGGTCTGAATCTGATCAATATGGAACTGCAAAGGGTGGTCATGCATTGCTGCCGTGTCCGATGAAGGATCATGTTGAAATGAGAGTAGCAATGCGCTTCGGGCATTACTTAGTTCGTCAATGACTCGACTGGTTCTTATAGTATGTTGCATCCCTTGGCTATACAGTTCTTCAATAAAACTGGCAGATGTCTGCATACCGGATATGCCTTTATAGCCTAAGACCAAGAAGGCAATGAAGGTCAGTAAGATCGCCAATTTTAGTTTGGTACTTACTTTAGCGAACAGCGAGGAGAAACCTTTGCGGTTGAGTTGTGTGTTTTCCGGACTCTGCTCTCGCGAAACTGATGTCATGACGTATCCTCAATTAGTATATTTATTTTTCCTAATATTAGATAAGTTGGATGAACTAATCCTCTCTTCAAATTGACTCAGATCATCAAAATAATTTTCTTGTTATGAGCTAGCCCTAAAGTGTTAGGTCGCGCATGTTTTTAGAGCCCAAGATGAAATAGTCATTAGCGTGATGAATGGAAGCAAAAAGGCTTCCTTAAAGGAAGCCTTGTGATTTTGTGTGGCTGACTGAATGTGAGTCATGCGGTTTCGCGGTGATATTGGCAACGATCGTGCGTTTCGCCATAGTATCCGCCCCGATGCTTTAAAGTGTTGTGATAACGTCTTCAATAGGCAAACGAGCTTTTGGCAGACCGTGGTTATAGTCTTCACCGTCTTTGTGGTAGCCCATTGCAAGTGCAAAATCACATACGTATCCGTCTAGCTCTTCTTTGAATACATCACCGATTAGCTCGGCATCAACCCCTTCCATTGGTGTCGAAGCAATCCCCAAGCGTGCCAGTGTGTGTAAGGTATTACCTAGGGCAATGTAAGTTTGAGCTTTCGTCCAATTTCCGTTGTAGCCTGCCTCATCGGTATTCAGTTCAGCAAAACCGAATGCGCCATTTAGCATGTCGTTGTATCGCTCTGCTGGTAAATGACCTGATGTCACTTCAGCATCGACAACTTTTTTGTACTGCTCTTTGGTATAACGTGGGTTATGGGCAAACAAAATCGTATGTGATGCTTCTTTTGCGTGTGGTTGATTAAACGCAAACTTATTGGCAAACGTGTCGTGAAATCTTTGTTTTGCTTCATCACTCTCTAGCACGATAAATTTCCATGGTTGCGAGTTAATTGATGAAGCAGATAGGTGGATCGCTTGCTTGATGGTTTCGATATCCTGCGCTGAAATGCGTTTGGTCGCGTCATATTTTTTAGCGGTGTAGCGAGTTTCTAAATCTTTGATAATTGGATGAGTCATATGGGCTCCTAACTTTCTCTATATTGGCGCCAATTGCCGTCAGCGTCTCTTGATGAGGGTAATTTACGTCATGATAACTAACGGAAAAATAGCGATATTTGCCAATCACTATGGAACTTTTTGTCCATAATGCAGCGTGGCAAGGAGTCGGTTAGAAACGCATAAAAATTAAAAACGGGCCTCGCTATGAGACCCGTTGTCAACGTTGAGCGGAGCAACAAAGGGCTAGATAGGTACCACAAGGATATCAACGGGAGATGCATCGACTAAATGTTTGGAGTAAGAGACAATTTTGCTCCAAAAATCGTGGTGGTGACCACAGAGCAAGAGATCGACGTTATTATTTTCGATCGTATTCGCTAATTTATCGGCTAGGTCTCCCGAGCCAAGCAGGATGTGCTTAATAGGGAATGCGCTGTACGATTCAAATGAGCGGATTTGTTCAATGGTGTGCTCACCAAACGGCGGATGATTCGTCTCGGTTTGAAGGTCGACAACTTCTGGGTAAATCTCCCCGTGAGAGCCATCAATATGGATAAATGAAACCTCGGCATTCGTCAGTTTTGCCAAGTAGACCGCTTTATCGACTAACACTTTACTTTCGTCAGTAAGCTCAAGCGCAACAAGAATATGTTTGTAGTTCATAAACATGACCTTCTAGTGAATATCCTAATCTAAGCATAAACCTTGAGGTTGGATAAAGGTGCCGTCAAGATCTCGAAAATGCCAAAAGCTTACATAAAAAGGCCAACAAAATAGGAAATATAAATTAATTATCCCGACCTCATTTGTTTGGCTAGGCTAGGTCTACAATGGTGGGCAGATAAACGACGGACTAGGAACTGAACATGACCACATTCCCGACCAATTTTCTTTGGGGTGGCTCATCGACCCTAAAGGGCTACGTATACTGCTTAACTTTTTGTACGACCGCTACCAAAAGCCATTATTTGTGGTGGAGAATGGTCTTGGAGCTCGCGATGAAATCGATGACAACGGCCAAATCAATGACGATTATCGAATCGCTTATCTCAATGATCATTTGGTTCAGGCTCACGAAGCGATGTTAGATGGCGTTGAGCTGATGGGATTCACCAGTTGGGGGCCCATTGATTTGGTGGCCAACTCAACCGCCGAGATGAGCAAGCGATACGGATTTATCTACGTTGATAGGCATGATGATGGACACGGTAGTTTAGAACGAAAACGCAAAAAGAGTTTTTTCTGGTACCAACAGGTGATTGCCACTCATGGTGCTAGCCTTACGCAGAAATAGCCAAACATTATTCCATACAAGTAAAAGGAGCCGTTATGAGGCTCCTTTTTATTCACACCGACGTTCGACAAATGCACTGAGAAAATGATCGCCTTTAGTTTTTTGTATTCTCACATAGTAAGAAATGTAGCATTATTTTGTTTATAAATTCCTACCAAGTAAGAATACAATTTGAACACTATCAATCGAAAACGCTACAACAATAGCGTGAACTCTATGAAACAGAATAGCGGACAGGTTAACGAAAAAGTTCTTCAACTATTAATGCAGGTGGCGGTCAATGATGAGCCGATCACAGCCAAACAGTTGAGTGAACAATTAGGCACACCGATCAGTAGTCTTTACCGTCATTTGAAGTTGCTAAAAGAGTGGAATCTGATCGAGGAAAGTCCAAATGACAAAACCTTGATCATCGGTCCAGCAGCACTGCTATTGATGCGCAGTTATGAAACGAGTCAACACGACTTAGATGTCGTTGACGCAGTGTTGAACCGCTTACAGAAACAGACGGGTGAGATGGCGGCTTATATGGTGCCTGTTGGTTACAGAGCATTGTGTGTGAGTCGCAAAGAGAGCATGCAGGCGCTTCGTTGCAGCTACGTCCAGGGTCAAAGTCAACCCCTGTTACGAGGCGCCTCATCCAAAGTTATGTTGGCTTATATGCCAGCAACGCGATGTGAAAAAATCTTGCGCTATTTTGGGGAACAAGAACGCCACGAACAGTGGAAGCTGGAATTGGAGCAAATCCGCAATCAGGGATATGCCGTTAGCACCTCAGAAATTGACTCTGGTGTTTCTGGTATCAGCGCACCAGTAATGAAAGGCTCCAAACTGATCGGTGCAATTTCAGTAATGGCTCCTGCTCATCGAGTTCAATTAAATCAACAGAGGATCATTCTTCACGTACTTCAAGCAGCGAGGGCATTGCCCCCAGAAAGGTAATTCATATGTTTGGCCTATTTCGACGTAATAAAGATCAAAATCTCACAGGGATGTTGTCTCATCGTTTAGCTCTTCTCACGGTTAGTGAAAAGCTCAAGCCGATGAAGCTGGTGGATTTCGAAATGGCCGATCAAAGCTTGGAAGAGATTTATCAGTGGATTGAAGAGCTGGATGGTTTTAGCTGGTTAAATGGTGGGCACTACAACCTTACTGCTCAGCCAGTGACCAAATACCAGCATCAGTTGAGCCGTTACCTTGGCACTGAGACATTGCCAGTTGTGTTTACTAATAACAGTGAAACCTTGCTCCACTCGTTGCCTCTGTTGCATTCCTCTAGACAAGAGCTTGGCATTGTTCATATTGGTCGAGACTTTGAACTCAAGGCGTCACTAGAACCCGTTCAAGGCAGCGCATACCATTTTGCTCTTGCTCGCTACAATGAGTGCCGTCTGTTCTGCCTAGGGGTTGATATTAACCAGCATACAGAGCGTTTGTTAGAATACGCTGAAGACTTAGGTTGTGATTGGATGACGGGTGAAGAATGCAGCTTCAGTCATCGTTTTCAAGTCAAGAATCAGTTGGCGAGCTTTTTAGCGCACTGTAATGATGTGGTAGTAAACATCGACTTATCTTGCCTCTACCCAGTCTCGAGATTGGAGCAAGGAACGGCATTGGATGTGCAGATGGTCAATCGTATGATTCGTCAGTTACTGATTTCCGGAAAGGTGCGTCAGGTACAATTGGTGGGTTATAAAGATAAACATCTTTACTCAAAACAGACGCAAAGCATCATGCATGAGTTAACTCAGCTGTTTCCTTTCAGCCATAGAGCAGCCTAATTTTCATTGCGATAAAAACACAAAAGCTGGCGGTTAAGCCAGCTTAGTACGGTGGGTTAGCACATTAAGATGATTTGCTCGCGTCTTTGTTCGACTCTTTCCAGTATTGAATGCGTACGCGATGCAATTGTGCTTTTCTCATTTTCTTCATGATAATCCCTCACTTAAAAAACAAACATGCTCCTCAATGAGCTTATGTGAATGTAGTTCCTCATGAACAATCAACAATGTAGCTACCAAATCTGAAAAGATCTAGGTTTTTGATCACATTTTTTTGTACGTATTACACTATTTATCAGTCAAAAGTGAACCATAGCGCACTTTAATGAAGTTGAAATGTAAATTCACTCTTTGTGTCTATTTTTATTAATCAATATGAAACAATGGCTTAACTTGTTTGTCATGCTGACTATCTACGATCTGCGCCAAAGAGATAAAAACTACTCAAGCAAGGAGTCAGCAATGTGGGATCGTGACAGTCAGGATTCTCAATTCAGCCAAATGATCGACGCGTGTTTATCACGTCGTCGTTTTTTAGCTGGTACCGCAGCCGTTAGTGCAAGTGCATTTCTTTCACTAAACCCAATTACTAAAGCTTTTGCCGCTAACAACGACAGTTCACTGCTCAACTTTGAAGCGGTTCCTGCTTCGACGGCCGATGCGTTTATTGTACCTAAAGGGTACAAAGCAACGCCGCTGCTGTCGTGGGGAGACCCTATTTTCCCAGATGCCCCTGAGTTTGACCCGAGTGGTAAGCAAGGTTCTAAGGCTCAATTGCGTCAGTTTGGTGATAACACGGATGGGATGAGCCTATTTCCTATTAGCGAAGACCGAGCGGTTATCGCGGTAAATAATGAATACACCAATTACGATCTACTGTTTGATCATGGTGGTAAAGCCATGACTGCCGACGATGTGTTAAAAGCTCAGGCTGCACACGGTGTTACGGTATTTGAAATCATTCGAAAAGGCGGTGAGTGGAAGCTGGATAAAAATGGCATGCGAAACCGCAGAATTACAGCCAACACTGAAATGAAACTCACCGGGCCTGCGGCTGGTCATGATTTAATGAAAACTGAGCTGGATCCTTCGGGAATGAAGCCGCTGGGCACGTTTAATAACTGCGCGAATGGTCAAACGCCTTGGGGAACATACCTAACTTGTGAAGAGAACTTCAATGGCTACTTTGGTACTAGAGCGAGTGCTGATCTTAGCGCTGACCACAAGCGCTACGGCATTAAAGCATCGCCAAGTAAGTATCAGTGGCATGATACAGATGAGCGCTTTGATGTTGCCAAGCATCCGAATGAACCTCACCGCTTTGGTTGGGTAGTAGAAATTGACCCGAATGACCCTACATCAACCCCACTGAAGCGCACGGCTTTAGGCCGATTTAAACATGAAAATGCTGCACTATTGGTGGATGACAGCGGTCATGTTGTGGTGTACCTAGGCGATGATGAGCGTGGTGAGCACCTGTACAAATTTGTCTCTAAGAACACATACCAGCCGGGTAATGACCAAGCGAATCGCAATCTACTTGAAGAAGGCACATTGTATGTGGCGAAATTCGAGATGGATGATAAACAACTGCGCGGTAAAGGTCAGTGGATCGAGCTTACGCATGGTAAAAATGGGCTAACAAAGCAGAATGGTTTTATGGATCAGGCTGAAGTGATGATCTTTGCTCGTCGTGCGGCAACGCAAGTGGGGGCAACAACCATGGATCGTCCTGAGTGGGTCGCGGTTCACCCAGATAACAAGCATGTATTCTGCACCTTAACCAACAACAAAAACCGTGGTGTTAAAGAGGGACAGCCTGTAGGTGGTCCTAACCCGCGTAAAGAAAACCACTATGGTCAGATTGTGCGTTGGATGCCGAAGAACGGATCTCACATCAGTGACAATTTTGAATGGGATCTCTACTTGATTGCCGGTAACCCACAAGTGCATCAGGGTAGCCTGTATGCAGGCAGTGACAACATTAATGCAGATAACATGTTCAACAGCCCTGATGGTATTGGTTTTGATAGCGCGGGTCGCTTGTGGATTCAAACCGACGGCAATTACTCGAACAAAGGAAATTTTGCGGGTCAAGGTAACAACCAAATGTTGTGTGGTGATCCTATGACGGGCGAAGTGCGTCGTTTCCTTACTGGCCCAGTTGCTTGTGAGATTACCGGCCTTACTTTTTCATCAGACTATAAAACCATGTTTGTTGGTGTTCAGCACCCAGGTGAAGATGGGGCACCTTCGAACTTCCCTGGCGGGGGTAGCACTAAACCGCGTTCAACTATTATGGCGATTACCCGAGAAGATGGTGGCGTGATTGGCGCATAAACACTCATAAACTGGGTTTTAAAACGGGGCTTTGTGCCCCGTTTTTGTGTTGCTACAGGCGAGTTTGCGATAATTATGCATGTGTAGGCATAAAATTTGTGATCATCTATTCATTCACCACTAAATATAGTTGCTTCACGTGTACGGTATCACTATATTGAAAAGGTATCTCAGTAACTTAAAGGTGTAGAGAATCGAGTAAACTCCCAAAGTAAATACGAATAAACTGAACCCAAATCGACACACAGGGCTTAACGAACCCATCGTTAAGAGTGAATCGACAAACGTAATAGAACTAAGTATTTCCGTAGGCCTTTTGCTTTATCTTTCTCAAAAAGTCACATCTTCAAGTTATCGATACTTTGTTGATAACCACGGAGGAGGTTTGGTTATGCTATCACTTGGTCTTGTCGCTTTAGGCGTATTCGTATTCTTTTGCAGTTGGATAGTTCAACATGGTGTCCCCGTGTTGGGAATGAAACTCGATGAAGACGATTTGTTGCTGATCTCCGAGATGTCTGGTGAAGATGTTCTCGAGGCGTAAATGATGAAAAGTACAAAACACGTGAAAAAGGAGCCAGTGGCTCCTTTTTGCGTTTTATCCCTCTCAACTAATTCAACTGATTTTTCATGACTTGCCTAATGGTGTCAAAGCGAGCCGGAATTTGTCGGTGTCGTTTAGTCAGCAGATAGAGAGTTTCAATCACTTCACTTTTGGGCTGGTAGACGGCGATTTGCTCTTTGAGTGGAAAAGCCTCTAGAGCGCTTTTAGGCAAGATAGTAAACCCATGTCCTTGCGCGACAGGCAATAAAATCTGACTCAGTTGATTGATGTATCCCGTCGTCGGGATTTGATTGATATTGATCGCGGCAAGTTGGCTTTCCCCGCAGCGTGAAAAATAGAGCGACAAATAGTGTTCGGCATCAGGGTGTCTGATCAGTCCGAGCTCTTTAAGCGCTTTTTCATCGAGTTTTTTGGTCATCTTTTCTTTAGGTAGCATCAGGCATAACGGCTCAGAACCAAACTTATGTGAATCAATACGTGGGTCAGTAGGCTCGTTTGCCACAATCCCCAAATCGACCTCGCCCTTGATGACGTCGGCAAGGATTTTGTGGTGAGGAGCCGCTTCCAGCAGGGGAATCAGCTCTGGGTGTTTACATTGTAAATTGAGCAGATGAGGGTAGAGCAGTAACGCCAGTGAACCCGAACAAGAGACAGACACCAGACCACTGTACGGATCGTCTTGGCTAAGTGAACTCAACATCTTTTTTTGTTCAGATTCTAGTTGGTTGGCGTAGTCATAGACTGTCCTTCCCGCTTCTGTGACGACAAATGTTTTGTTGTGTCTTTCGATTAACGCATGTCCGCAGATGTGTTCTAGTTTTTTGATATGCTGACTGACACCGGGTTGCGTCATAAACAGTTTTTCTGCGGTTTTGGTGAAGTGGCCGGTATCAACCAAAGTGACAAATGTTTTTAGCCAAGAAGGATTTAGCATCAATACGGTCCATAACAAAAAATTATCTAACCTAGTTTAGGTGATAACACATTGTTTTGGTAGGGGAAGCGAGCCTAGGCTCGCCGTACGATTTACGCTGCGTTGAGCTCTATCGCTAACGCTTTTCCATTGCCGCGAAATTGATCTATGGTCGAGGCAAATGACGTGGAGATATTGAGTAAGCGTGAGTCGGGATGCTCGGCCAGATATCGGCTCTTTCCCTCATCACTTTCTAACTTGTCCCAATCGCGATGAATCGAACGGGCAAAGTGTAAGGTGGTGGCCATTTTAGGTGAAATCTCTGCGTCGCGTGGTTGGTCAAAATTGGCGATGGCGTCAATCATGACATCTGGGAAGTGCCAGCTCTTGGCTAACTTAGCTCCTAATGCTGGCGCAGTGATATCAAGAATCTCTTCCTGAACTGCGATGGCATTTTCTCCTGCTTCTACCCGAGCGGTGATGATTTTGGCCTGTTCTGGAACCAGCGCATGGATCATCAGTTCACCGATATTGTGCAAGATACCTGTGGTAAAAGCTTCGTCTCCATCCATATCGGTCACATTGGCGATCTTACTGGCAATAATGGAAACTTCAAACGTCTCTTCCCAGTATTTACTGATATCTAAGGTTGGTAGCTTAGGAAATACCCCTGACAGCACTGAAACCACAACTAACGCTCTCACCGGTGCAGTACCAACGCGAACCAGTGCCTCGTTGACTGAGGATATCGTTTTGTTTCCGCCAAAATGCGCAGAGTTGACTAATCTGAGTAAGCGTGCACTCAAGACCTGATCGGTGGCAATTTTATTGGCAAGAAGTCTGAAGTCAACGTCGTCTTTGGTCACCATGTCTAGCAGTTCTTGAAGAATTTTTTGAATCCTTGGTAGCTCGTTCAAACGAGATAGTAGTGCCTCATGGCTCATAATTCTCTCCTTATTCCCGTGAGCTAAACTACTATAGTTCACAATGGACGCCCCCTCCATCTGACGGATAAATAATTGATGTAATCGGTGAAAGTTTATTGTTATGATTTGTGACCAATAGTCGGGGAGCCTGCCCAATAGGATTAAGGCTGAGATCGCAAAGCGAGACCCGTTGAACCTGATTCAGTTAGCACTGGCGTAGGGAACTATATGTATATCGACCGTTCGGTTGTCATACTGGCATTCGATGGAGAAATCGGCTCATTGAGCTCTCTCTGCTTATCGCCATAGGTTCTTGTACGTCTTGTTGTAGGAGCCAAAATGCCACACTCTCAAGACACACCACCTATTGTACTCACTATTGCCGGCTCAGATAGCGGTGGTGGTGCTGGTATCCAAGCCGACATTAAGGCGATATCCGCGACGGGCAGTTATGCCTGTTCAGTCATTACGGCGGTTACCTCGCAAAATACACTCGGTGTTAGTGCCATTCATCCTATCCCTGTCGAACATATTGAGAGCCAACTCGACGCTGTTTTCTCCGATCTTAATGTGGTTGCTGTCAAAGTTGGAATGCTCGCGGACGCTGATATCATCGCGATGGTTGCGAGAAAAATTCGTCACTATCAACCCAAGTATTTAGTGGTGGATCCGGTCATGGTTGCAACCAGTGGTGCCCCGTTATTAGCCCAACCGGCGGTCGAAACATTGAAACAGCAGCTTCTTCCTTTAGCGGACTTGATTACCCCGAACTTGCCTGAATGTGCCGCTTTGACTGGGAGGGATATTCCTCACAATGAAAGCCAGATGACGGAGACGATCGATGCACTCAAAGCGCTAGGCGCTAAAGCGGTATTACTCAAAGGTGGCCACTTGAAGAAAACGGATAAGAGCAGCGATCTGTTGATTGAGCAAAACAGCAGCGAAGTGTTGAGCGCCAAACGAATTGAAACCAAAAATACCCATGGCACGGGGTGTACTCTCTCATCAGCGATTGCCTCTTATTTAGCTCAGGGTCATCGCCTACATAAGGCGGTGTGTCTCGGCAAACAATATATCTCTCAAGCCATCTCTCACGCTGATCAGCTTAAAGTGGGGCAAGGACATGGCCCTGTAAACCATTTCTTCTGTGGTCATGTCAATGTTCGCTAGCCGCATGAGTGATAAAGTCTCAAAGCGTGATCGGATTGGTGGAGGTGAGTTAACTTTCACCAATTTGACATTGAACTGATAATTTCTGCCAGTGAAGTAAACTACTATTCCTTCTCCTCTTGTGCTGCTGTGAATCTATATCGTGAAAAATCTGTTGAAAAATAAGCGTGATGGTCTGGTGCTGCTTGTGGCATTTTTGCTGGTTATCGCGCCGATGTCGTTAATTGTGAGTCATATTGATCTACTCAGTGAAGTGAATGACTTTACTGGGATAGTTTTCTCCGTACTGACTGATTCTGCGGGTTCTTCAGGTTTTTTGTTTTCACTTTCGCTTTTGGTGTTTATCACTTGGCGAATAATAGGCAACCATCCAGAATTCATTAATAAAATGGTGCAACTAGCGATTATTCTGGTGATCGGTTTTGCTGCTAAAACGGGCTTAAAGCATTTGACCGAAAGCCCACGCCCATACACCGAGTTGCTCGCGCATCAGTTACTCATCCCCAAACCAGAACACTTCTACAAACTAGACTCCTTGCAAAAATCTCAAGTGATAGATGAGATTTCGCAACAAGTCACCGAGTGGAGAACCCGTCACTGGCAGGGCGAAAAAGACTACTCATTTCCATCAGGACACACGATTTTTGCGGCGATTTGTTTAGCGTTTTTTGGTGGTATCTTTGTTAGCAATAAACGCTACACACTTACGGCTTTACTCGGTTGTTGGGCTGTCGCTGTTGCCTATAGTCGATTGTGGTTAGGTATGCATAGGCCTATCGATTTAGTCGGCTCTATTGTATTCGTTGCGGCGGTTTATGCTGCTGTTCCCCGATTTGATTGGGCAGTCAATAAGCTGCTTTCTAGGCGGATGAGTACGACTCACTAGCCAAGTAGTGGAGAATTGATTATAAATTTTAGTTATTATTTTTATAATTAATGATAATTTCAAGTAATTTTCCGCACGCCATATACTCTCCTCATCGAAACAAACAAATGAAATGTATTTGGAGCAGATTATGAAAATGAATCACGTGGGCATCATGGTTGGCGATATGGATCAAGCGGTTGAGTTCTACACTCAAGCTCTAGGTCTTAGCATTGTAATGAACAATACTAAAGTTGTTGAAGAACGCGAGACGGCGATTGGTCGCATGTGTATCGCAGTATTCGGTGAAGGATTTAAAGGTTTCAACATCGCCCACTTAGTGACAACTGATGGCATCGGCGTGGAACTATTTGAAATGAAAGAGCGTCAGGTACGTCATGAGGTTGATTTCTCGCGCTTGGGTATCTTCCACTTCTGTCTACAAACAGATGACTTCGAAGCTGTGATGGAAAAAGTTGAGAAGTTTGGCGGTAAGGTACGTATGGATGTGATGCGCTACCATCCAGAAGACGACAGCAAGCCAGCAAAAATGGTTTACCTAGAAGACCCGTTTGGTAACTTGTTCGAGCTTTACTCACATACTTATGAAGAGACATACGCTTCAGATTACGAGTAATTGTCCACGATTTTAGAGAGGATTGGTGCAGCACCAATCCTTTTTTCTTGTCATATACTCTTGACCTTTACCTAGGGGTAAGGATTAACATCCATAGTTCATAGATAAAGGTACGCCATGACTCATCCACTTAAATCATTAATGATTGTGATTTTCAGCATTGTTGCAATGTTGATGTCGAGTTATGCCGCCAGTTCTCCGTCGATGGTTTCGATGATGTTCGCTATGGACTCCAGTGTGCAGATGTCGCATCAGCAACATGCCTCTGACCAGCCTGAATCTTTACAGACAACCAAAACGGATTGCCACTCTTTCGTTGAAGAACTTCGAAGTTCACACTCAATGGATAAGCAACCATCAACAAATACGGTGAGTTGTTCTAGTTCAGGTGATGGCCCGCATCGCTGTTGTGTTTCAGCTTGTTCGACGACCTTCTACCCTATCCAACATACTCAGTCTCTGAGTGATATTACCTATTCGCTTGCTTTGCATTATCCGCTTACCATTGGTAACAAGATCATGCGTCCACAAAGCTTCCTGCGTCCACCTTCCGCTTAGTTCTTAAATTACAACTCTTTTCTCTTGGTACTGACTGTATTTTCAGCCTGTTCAGGAGTTTCAATTGTGTCTTCAAACAATGAGTAATTATTGTGAATTTAGAACCAAGATTCGTCGCACTGGTAGTCAGTGTGAGTTTGGCGACTTTGCCTGCGTTTGCTTTCGCTCATCAAAAAGGAAATGAAGCGGGTCAAAGAGAGGTCGCAACTAAACAACTGACGTCTCTGATTGAGGCGGCGTTATCCCACGATGGCAACCGAACCGAGTTTTCCGCCAAGGCACAAGCAATGCGTGCAAATGGCATAGCCAGTGCCACTTTGATGGATCCCAAGCTGAAAGTCGGTGTGGGTGGCTTACCCGTAGATAGCTTTCAGTTCGATAAAGATCCTATGACCAATATCTCTGTTGGTTTGATGCAGCAGTTTGAGCGCGGGTCAACGCTAGAGCTCAAGCAAAAGCAAGCTAACCAGCAAGCGGATGGTCTGACGGCGCAAATAGAAGTCAGAGAACGTGAAGTCGCCAATCAGATGACTCAGCTATGGCTAGAATTGGGCTATTTGCAACACGCACAGCGATTATTGGATGAAAATCGTCGTCTGATGGTCGAGATGGAGCAATATCTTCAGACCAATTATTCAATTGGCAAAAGCGAAGCTCAAAACTTGCTCAATGCGCAACTTCAAGTCAATAAGCTCGATGAAAAACTACAGGCCAACCGCCAGCAACAACGTCGAATTGTGGCTCAGCTTTCGGAGTGGCTCGGGTCTCAATGGCTCGATAGTGCTTCTTCCCTCAAGGCAAGTAATCAACTCAACTGGGCGGTGTTAGATAGCAAACTCGCTCAGGCTGGTCAGTCAAACCATCTGTATCCGCTGCTCAATCAGCACCCGATGATCAAGATGGCTGAACTGAATGTGTCAGTTAATCAGACTCAGGTAGAGATGGCAGAGCAGGCTTATACGCCACAGTTTGGCGTTGAAGTGATGTACGCCTATCGACAGGCCAACGGTATGAATGGACAACCAGCTTCGGATCTTGTCAGTGCTTACCTGACGATGGATATTCCTCTGTTTACTGGCAACCGTCAGGACAACAACCTCGCCGCGGCTCAGTATCAGGTTGGGGCGGCGTTATCCCAGAAAGATACCCTGTTAGCGCAAATGAATGCACAAGCGAATGCCTTGCTCAATGACCGTTCTAACTTAAACGAACGGATCGAACGATACCAATCCAGCTTAATTCCTCAAGCTTCTTCTCGTACTGAGGCGGTTGAACGTGGCTATCAAAATAATACCGCACAGTTCAGTGATGTTATCTCTGCGACGACCGATGAGTTGGCATTGCAGCTTGAACTAGAACGGCTAATGACAGATTGGAATAGGGTGAGCAGCCAGTTGGCCGCCTTATTGGGAGGGTTTGAATATCAGATTACGCCTCCGGCTCAGCGCATGAAAAATTAAAGGAACAGAAGATGACGACATTTAAAGTAGCCAGCGTGGCTTTAGTAGTGGGTGGCGTATTGGGCTTTGCGGCCAGCATGTATTTGCCGAGTGCAAACCATGATATGAGTGTGGCGCAAGCTTCAGAATCTGTCTCTAACAGTGAGCCTCTGTACTGGGTTGCTCCGATGGATCCAAACTACAAGCGTGATAAACCGGGTAAGTCACCGATGGGGATGGATCTTATCCCCGTTTATGCAGAAGACCAAAATAACGGAGCCAGCCAACCTGGTACCGTTACTATCGATCCCTCGGTGGAGAACAATCTAGGCGTGAAAACCGCACAGGTAGAGCTTGCAGAACTTGCGCCTCGTATTGAAACGGTTGGTTATATCGCCTTTGATGAAAGTAACCTATGGCAGACCAACGTACGCGTGTCTGGTTGGGTTGAAAAACTCTATATCAACGCGGTCGGTGAAAAAGTTGAAAAAGGCAGTGTGCTGTTTTCTCTTTACTCTCCTGAACTGATCAAAGCACAAGAAGAGTTACTCAGTGCCCATCAGACTCAACGTAAGGGCATGATTAAAGGGGCTACTGAGCGATTAGTCACCCTTGGTGTCGATAGGGCGCAAATCAGTGACATCGTGCGCCGTGGTCAGGCTCAGCAGACCATCGAAATTAAAGCGCCAGCGGATGGTGTCATTGCTAGCCTGAATATTCGTGAAGGTGGCTACCTATCTCCGGCTCAAGCAGTCATTAGTGCTGGACCGCTGAAAGAGGTTTGGGTCGATGCTGAAGTGTTTGAGCGACAGGCTCATTGGATAAAACAGGGCAGCAGTGCGTCGATGACACTTGATGCCATCCCAGGTGGTGAGTGGCAGGGTGAGGTCGACTATGTCTATCCGATCCTTGACCCTAATACGCGAACGTTACGCGTGCGTCTGAAGTTCCCAAATCCTCACGGGGAACTGAAACCGAATATGTTTGCCAATGTTGCTCTTAAACCTATAAGTAGCGAAAAAGTGCTGACCATTCCTCGCTCATCGGTAATCCGTTCTGGAGGCATGGCTCGTGTGGTACTGGCTGAAGGTGAAGGAAATTATCGCTCTGCACGTATCGAAGTCGGTCGTGAAGCTGGCGATAAAGTCGAAGTGCTTAAAGGGCTTGAACAAGGGCAAGCGATCGTCACCTCGGCTCACTTCCTGCTTGATTCTGAATCAAGTCAAAGTGCAGATCTGTCAAGAATCAACGGTGTAGAAGCACCCGCTGAAACGGTTTGGGCGCAAGGTGAAATAACGGATGTTATGGCACAGCACCGAATGTTAACAATCAGCCATCAGCCAGTTCCTGAATGGAATTGGCCAGGCATGGTGATGAACTTTGATCTCGCGGAAGGTGTTGACATTGATGCGCTGGCTCAAGGGCTGGCGTTGGAGTTTGCAATGCAGAAGACGCCAGAAGGCAAATATCAGATCGTCGACTACAAGGTTGGCGATGGCCTTGTTGCGGCTGAAGTATGGATGAGTGGTGATATATCGATGCTGATGGCCGATTTCAATATGATCACTTTAAAGCATCTGCCTGTCGCCGAGTGGGGCTGGCAAGCGGGTGAAATGAACTTTTCTGTTGGAGATGAAGTGGATCTTTCTGGTTTTGAGGAAGGTGAGAAAGTTCGATTTCTAGTGGCTAAAGAAGGCACCGATTATCAATTGAAGCAACTGGTTCGCGCTAAGGAGGCATTATGATAGGTGCCATTATCCGTTGGTCAATCAGTAATCGTTTACTGGTATTGCTGGCGACTGCCGCACTGATCTTGGCGGGTCTTTACAGTGTAAAAAATACGCCAGTGGATGCGATTCCAGATCTCTCTGATGTGCAGGTGATCATTAAGACCAGCTATCCGGGACAGGCTCCACAAGTGGTTGAAGATCAAGTTACCTATCCCTTAACGACAGCCATGCTGGCTGTGCCGGGCGCTGAAACGGTACGGGGTTACTCATTTTTTGGTGACTCGTATGTTTACATCATCTTTAACGATGATACCGACATGTACTGGGCACGCTCGCGAGTTTTAGAGTACTTGAGTCAAGTTGCTCCTAATTTGCCTGCAAGCGCCAAGCCGACGTTAGGTCCAGATGCGACAGGGGTTGGCTGGGTCTACAGCTACGTTTTACAGGATAAAACAGGCCAGCACGATTTAGCGCAACTTCGTAGTTTGCAGGACTGGTTCCTCAAATATGAGCTGCAAACCGTAGCGGGTGTATCTGAAGTCGCTACCGTTGGCGGTATGGTCAAGCAGTATCAGGTGCAAATTGACCCTGCCAAGCTGCGTGCCTACGACCTCACCCTGCAACAAGTCAATATGGCGATTCAAAATGGTAACCAAGAGACGGGCGCATCAGTGGTTGAAGTGGCCGAAGCTGAGCATATGGTTCGCACCACAGGTTATCTCTCGAGCATAGAAGATATCCAGGCACTGCCACTAAAAGTGACCCAAAAAGGTACCCCGTTGCTGCTTGGTGATATTGCCGACATCAACATCGGGCCGCAAATGCGTCGTGGTATATCGGAACTGAACGGTGAAGGGGAAGCGGTTGGTGGCGTGATCGTGATGCGCTTTGGTGAGAATGCCAGTCAGGTGATTGCGAACGTCAAAGACAAGCTCAATGAGCTACAGCGAAGCTTACCGGAAGGGGTTGAGATTGTTGCGACTTATGACCGTTCAACACTGATCGATTCGGCGGTCGAAAACTTGTGGAAGAAACTGGCGGAAGAGTTCATCGTCGTGGCGATAGTTTGCGCTCTGTTTTTATTCCATATTCGTTCTTCGCTTGTTATCGCCTTGAGCTTACCGGTTGGTATCTTATCTGCATTTATCATCATGCATTGGCAAGGCATCAACGCCAACATCATGTCACTGGGGGGGATTGCGATTGCCATCGGCGCCATGGTTGATGGGGCGATCGTCATGATCGAGAACGTGCACAAGCATATAGAACGCACACCACTAACGGATAAGAACCGTTGGCAGGTTATTGGTGATGCCGCTCAGGAAGTGGGTGCGCCATTGTTCTTCTCATTGTTAATTATTACCTTGAGCTTTGTGCCTGTATTTGCACTGGAAGGCCAGGAAGGCAAGATGTTTTCGCCACTCGCCTTTACCAAAACTTACGCCATGGCAGCGG
Organism: Vibrio sp. Hep-1b-8; assembly: GCF_006124995.1. Taxonomy (GTDB): domain Bacteria; phylum Pseudomonadota; class Gammaproteobacteria; order Enterobacterales; family Vibrionaceae; genus Vibrio. The sequence goes on along the minus strand of NZ_QEWN01000117.1, from coordinate 5,205 downwards.
CAGCAGGTCTTGCGATCACCTTAGTGCCAGTATTGATGGGCTATTTCATTCGAGGCAAAGTTCTGCCTGAAGATAAAAACCCAATCAATAGGGGACTCATCGCGCTCTACAAACCTATGCTTAACTTCAGCCTAAAGTACCCTAAAAGTGTTTTGCTGCTGGCAATGGCATTGATGGCATCGGCCTACTATCCGACAGCTAAGCTAGGCAGTGAGTTTATTCCTCCTTTGGATGAGGGAGATTTGATGTACATGCCGACCACTTACCCAGGGATCTCGATAGGTAAAGCACGTGAGCTACTGCAACAAACCAACAAGCTGATCATGACCGTCCCTGAAGTGGAAACTGCATGGGGCAAGATTGGTCGAGCGGACACGGCGACTGACCCAGCACCTCTCACCATGATTGAAACCGTGATTCAGTTGAAACCGCGCGATCAATGGCGTGAAGGGGTTACAACGGAATCGCTACGTCGGGAGTTTGATCAACTGGTGCAATTCCCTGGTTTGACTAACGCATGGGTCATGCCGATCAAAACACGTATCGACATGCTGGCGACCGGGATTAAGACCCCGATTGGCATCAAGATCTCAGGTCCACAATTGAGTGAAATTGAGAAAATTGGTGCTCAGTTAGAGCCTATCTTAAATCAGGTGACGGGGACGGCCTCTGTCTATGCTGAGCGTGTTGCTGGTGGTCGCTATGTCACGATTGATATCAAGCGCAGAGCGGCTGCCCGTTATGGCCTAAGTATCAAAGATGTACAGCAGGTGGTTTCCACAGCAGTCGGCGGCATGAATGTCGGGGAAACCATTGAAGGGTTAGAGCGCTATCCAATCAACGTTCGTTATCCTCAAGACTACCGTGATTCAGTGGTCAAATTGCAGAACCTGCCTCTGGTGACGCCCAACGGCGCTCGTATTGCACTGGCGGATGTTGCTGATATTCGTTATGAAGACGGCCCTCCGATGATCAAGACCGAAAACGCACGTCCAAATGGTTGGGTATTTGTTGATATTGATGGTCGAGATCTGGGTTCTTATGTTGCCGACGCACAACAGGCGGTGGCAGAGCAGCTTGTGCTCCCTGCGGGTTACTCGTTGGTTTGGTCGGGACAGTACGAATACATGGAACGCGCTAAAGAACGCTTGGGCGTTGTGGTTCCAATCACCATCGCCATCATCATGCTGCTGCTCTACTTCAGCTTCCGTCGTATTGGCGAAGTGCTGATCATCATGATGACTTTGCCACTTGCGATGGTCGGTGGCTTATGGCTGATGCACTACCTTGGTTACAACTTCTCGATAGCAGTAGGGGTTGGATTTATTGCCTTGGCCGGTGTCGCGGTCGAGATTGGGGTCATCATGTTGGTTTACCTCAATCAGGCATGGCATTACACCAAACTAGCAGCCTCGGATAATCAGCAGCCACTGCAACTGGAAGATCTCACCGACGCAATTCGCCAAGGTGCGGGACTCCGCGTCCGTCCTGTAATGATGACCGTACTGACCGTCATTATTGGCTTGATACCGATTATGTACGGCCAAGGAACGGGGTCTGAAGTGATGCAACGTATTGCCGCACCGATGATTGGTGGTATGGCATCAGCACTACTGCTTACTCTGTTGGTGTTACCAGCGATTTTCAAATTGTGGAAGCAGCGAGAAGTGGCTGCTCAACCAAATAAACAATAACCCTACGACTTGATCAGCCTCCGGATGTTCTGAGGCCGAACTAAACTAGAAATTAAGGAAAGAACAATGAAAATGAAAAAGACACTACTATCAATCATGTTAAGCGTTACTGCGATGGGCGCACAGGCCAATGTTGATCACGCTAATATGAATCATGGTGAGATGGGCGCTTCGAAAATGGACCACTCTATGATGATGAATATGGAAGGGATGTCGGATGTCGGCATGCCAGCAAAAGGCGCAAAACCTGACAAAGTGGTTCACGTGCTTTTAAGTGATGATATGAAAATTCGCTTTAAACAAGACGTGAAAATTGAGCCAAATGACGTGGTTCAGTTTGTTGTGTTAAACACCGGCAAAATGAATCATGAGTTCACTATTGGCTCGGAACAGGAGCAACTGAAGCACCGTGAAATGATGAAAACCATGAGTGCAGGTCATATGCACGACTCAGGAAACTCAGTTACCGTTGAACCTGGTAAAGCCAAGCAACTGCTATGGCATTTCCATGGCGATAGCAATGTAGAGCTAGCCTGTAATATTGCCGGTCACGCTGAAGCGGGCATGGTTAAGAAGATGGCGCTTTAGTCTCCATCTTTATTCCAAAAAGGCAGCCAAGGCTGCCTTTTTTGGGAGTGATGGCTAGCCAAAGATGAAGCTATACAAGAAGCTGCGCCAGCGTAGTGTGCGCTCAGCTCAGCTCAGTTGGGATGAATCCATAGATTAATGAACCAATCGCGACCTTGGTTATACAATTGAGTGGCAATGAAGGATCAATGATTGCTATTGATCAATAGTTCGATTATTTTGGAAATATCTGTTTTTTTTATTGGAGTCTTCCATGGATCTTGAAATGGCTGCGAAGGCGCTTAAAGAACTCGGTCATCCGGTGCGTCTGTCCATCTATAAAAGTGTTGTAAAAGCTGGTTACCAAGGCATTACCGTGGGTGCATTGCAAGAGAAATTAGCGATACCAGGGTCGACTCTGTCTCACCATATTTCAAGTTTGGCGTCAGTAGGATTAATTAGTCAACGCCGTGAAGGACGAACACTTTACTGTGTGACCGACTACAAATGTCTCGAAGATGTCATTGGATTTCTCCAAGATGAATGCTGTGCAGACGAGCAATGCGCAACTCAATTTCAAGCTCAAGGAGAGAACTTATGATTACAGCGTTGTACGCAGCGATTCTCGCATCATTGATGATTTGGCTATCGATTCAGGTCATCAAGCAACGGCGCAAAGCACAGGTAAAGTACTCTGATGGTGGTGTTGATGCGCTCACCATTGCGCGCAGTGCCCATAGCAATGCCGTCGATTATACTCCCATTACGCTGATCATGATGGCGACGCTAGAATACAATGGTGCAAGTGTATGGCTGATTCACTTATGTGGCGTGGTATTTGTAGTAGGTCGAGTGATGCATGCCAAAGGAATTTTAGCGGATGGGCTAAAAGGACGTATTGGCGGAATGAAATTGACGTTTCTGGCGATGGCAGCACTGATTGTGCTCAATATCATTCACTTACCTTTCGACAAAATGTGGTAGTGATTTAGCCGCCGGTGCAGCAAACGAAAAGCGATGGTCATCACCATCGCTTTTTTGTTGGGGAGTTATCTGAATAAAAAATGGTAGAGAGGTGTTCTCTCCAACCCTTTCACCAACAAGAATGTCAGGACTGTTGCGCCAAATAGCAGCAGCATATCTTTTGCAAACCCCGTTAATGCCAGCATGCCCGCGATATTCATCATCACAATGATCATCGGCAGGTGCGCAACATAGAGTGGCAACACGGAGTTTGACTGAGCAGTTAACCAGCGTCCCGTCCCAAAGTTTGGTTTTGCTAATAGCCACATAAAGCAGCCTGTTCCCCAAACGAAGGTGCCGAACAGGTAGTCATTCGCGTTAAAGGGTTGCTCGAAACGAGTGAGCTGCCAAGCCTCGAAAAAATGTAACGCCATACCGGTAAATGCGAGCAGTAAAGCCTGCTTGGCTGTCATCGACAGACCGCGCTGACGTATCTCAAAGCCGATCGCAAACAACAAGGTACTAAAAAACGGCCCATTACGAGTGAAAAAGGGAGCAGGTAGTTCAGTTAATGCTTGATAACTGCCCGCTAGCACACCGTAAAAGTATAAAGCGGCACCGATAGGGATAAACAGTGCCAGCTTGTTGAACTTAGCCAGTAAAGCCGCAATGGCCGCAGCACAGATTAATGCTGGAATAAACCACAGGTGAACGAGACCGCCTTCAAGCAGGGAGTTAAGAGGCGATTGTGCCAGGTAGCCCCAGTACCCTTGATGCTCGGCCAGATACCCAGATTCTGCCACTGTACCTAGATTGAAAGGCATCACTAAAGTGATAACACTCCAGACAATGAATACACGCAGAAGCGGGGAGACATAACGTTGTAATGTTTCTAGCGGAGCTGCCACTAGCTTAGGTTGGATCAAGTAACCAGATATAAGGAAAAACAGTGGCACAGCAAAACGAGTAGACTGATTAAACACGTATCCTATCCAAGGGTTTTCATCGAACTGCCAATAGGTTAAAAACATCTGACAATGCATGGCGGCAATCGCCAAAATAGCGATCACTCGACCGAGCTCAATACTTTGAATTTTCTTACTTACCATAACGACAAAAAATTAACTGAAAGTAGCGAACGTATACCAGCAAACCAGGGTTAATGACGCAACCTAAATCAAGTTGTTGTACTGTAGCGGCAATATTCAGCGGTGATTTGCGAGGCGGCTCAATAAGTGCAACACCGATTTTCAATCAAAGTAACGCGCAGTGCGTATGGAAAGGTAAGTAATGTGTGCGGAAGCTGTGGATGGGTTTTGTTTCCTAATTCGATTTCAGTTAAAAACGCGCCTAACATGACTGGTTGTTAGGCGATCACCATCACCTGATATATCAATGATTTTCCGACGTGTCTGCTTAAGCAAGCTGGGAAGTACATTAGCATCGGTTACGTTAGATAAGCTCTGAATCGACCTACTTTTTCTAATCAGCATAATGTCTATGAAAGTGGGGTCTTACCAACTTCGCCAACTAGTTCGAATAGGCCGTCTTATTTTCATTTTTTAACCTACCGAAGAAACCTGTTCTCTGTTAGAGTCACCGTCAACTACGCTATTGAATAAAGACACCCACAGATCGCATGTGATTGATGGATTTTTATTCACCCTTAGAACTCATTTTAGGAATCCCTAGTGACTAACAACGAAATTTTACGTCGTATCCAACACGCGTTAAACCTTAAAAACGCACAGATCATGAAAGCTTTCGAGCAGGCCGAAGTCATTGTGGCTCAAGATAAAGTCACAAACTGGTTAAAAGATGAAAGCGACAAATCTTGCGTTAAGATGAAGGATCAAGAGTTGGCGGTATTCTTAAATGGCTTTATTAACCTCAAGCGAGGCAAAAAAGACGGCGAGCAACCTAAGCCAAAAGTTACGTTGACCAACAACATGATTCTCATGAAGCTGCGCATTGCGCTAGA
>NZ_QEWN01000116.1 GCF_006124995.1 Vibrio sp. Hep-1b-8 | reverse complement strand
TCAAGAGATCGTTGAAGAGCTAGGCGCTTACGCTGGTGTACCAGTATGGAATGGCCTAACAGACGAATTCCACCCAACTCAAATCCTAGCTGACTTCCTAACTATGATGGAACACGGCCGTGGTAAACAACTTCACGAAATGAAGTTTGCTTACCTAGGTGATGCACGCAACAACATGGGTAACTCACTCATGGTTGGTGCGGCTAAGATGGGTATGGATATTCGCCTTGTAGCGCCAAAAGCATTCTGGCCAGAAGAGCAGCTTGTTGCTCAATGTCGTGCAATCGCTGAAGAAACTGGTGCTAAGATCACCATGACAGAAGACGTTCAAGAAGGCGTTCAAGGCTGTGATTACCTATACACTGACGTTTGGGTATCTATGGGTGAAGCGAAAGAAGCTTGGGCTGAGCGTATCAACCTAATGATGCCTTACCAAGTCAATATGGACATGATCAAAGCGACGGGTAACCCAGATGTGAAATTCATGCACTGCCTACCAGCGTTCCACGGTGAAGATACTACCGTTGGTAAACAGCTAGCGGCTGAGTACCCACAACTGAAAGACGGTGTAGAAGTGACCGATGAAGTGGTTGAATCTAAACACTCTATCGTGTTCGATGAAGCAGAAAACCGCATGCACACTATCAAAGCGGTAATGGTGGCAACTCTAGGCGACTAATCGAACTGCAGGGGAATGCGGGTGGCATTTGGCAAGGAGAGTAAAATCCCCCTGAATAAAGCCCGCATTTTTTTTCACACAGTTTGAAACAAATTCGTCAACAAAACGCCTTAAAGCAAGTTCTCACAACGGCTGGGAAAATAGAGCGAAAATATGCGAAATTCGCATAAAAATCCATTTTTTGGATAGTTTTCGCAAACGCTTGCAAGGCGTTTTTTTGTACGTATAATCCTCCGCAATTTGTCTAAGGAGAAAACAATGACACGCATATCCACCATCGAACGCTGTTGCAAAACACGCCCAGAGTCGGGGATGTTATCTGTTTCATTTTCTCCATGTATTCTATTTTGAAGCCTCCTATTTTTAGGGGGCTTTTTTTTGTCTGTCATCCTGATTCGAGACGAGGAAAACTGCTATGGCGCATTCGTTATTTAACAAGCACATTATCTCCATCCCAGAGCTCAGCCGTAAAGAGTTAGAGCTGGTTGTCGACACAGCGGCAAGGCTAAAAGCTGAACCGAATCCTGAGTTGCTTAAGAACAAAGTGGTTGCAAGCTGCTTCTTTGAGCCTTCAACGCGCACACGTCTTTCTTTCGAAACCGCGGTACAGCGTTTAGGGGGTACAGTGATTGGCTTTGATAACGGTGGAAACACTTCACTGGCCAAAAAAGGCGAAACGCTGGCAGATTCCGTGCAGGTAATTTCATCGTATGTTGATGCCTTTGTGATGCGTCACCCACAAGAAGGCGCTGCTCGTCTAGCTGCTGAATTTTCTAACGGTGTACCTGTCATCAATGGCGGTGACGGAGCGAATCAACATCCAACTCAGACTCTACTGGATCTTTTCTCTATCTACGAAACTCAAGGCACTTTAGATAACCTAAATGTGGCTTTCGTCGGTGACCTAAAATATGGCCGCACTGTCCACTCTCTAACTCAAGCACTAGCAAAATTCGATAACGTACGATTTTTCTTTATCGCACCCGATGCACTAGCAATGCCAGACTACATCTGTGAAGAGCTTGAAGAGTCAGGCATTACATTCAGCATGCACAGCAACATTGAAGAAGTCGTACCTGAGCTGGATGTGCTTTACATAACGCGCGTACAGAAAGAGCGTTTTGACGAGTCAGAATATGCACATATGAAGTCAGCATTCATCTTAACGGCAGCAACGCTAGAGGGTGCTCGAGATAATCTAAAAGTGCTTCATCCACTGCCACGTGTTGACGAAATCACAGTAGATGTCGACAAAACCAAACACGCTTACTACTTCGAGCAAGCAGAAAATGGCGTTTACGCCCGTGAAGCTTTATTGGCACTAGTACTTAACGAAAACATTTAATAAGCAGGAGAGACATCATGGTGAAAGAAACTCAACTTCAGGTAGAAGCGATTCGTAACGGCTCTGTGATTGACCATATCCCTGCGCATATCGGTATCAAAATTCTTAAGCTATTTAAGATGCACAAAGCAAACCAACGCATCACGATTGGCCTTAACCTACCTTCATCGGCACTTGGTTCAAAAGACCTAATTAAGATCGAAAACATCTATCTGACGAAAGAGCAAGCGAGCCAGTTAGCTCTGTATGCTCCAAAAGCTACCGTCAATCAGATTGAAGAGTATAAGGTGATAAGTAAGCTGAATTTGACCTTGCCAGAAAGCATTGAAAGTGTTTTCGAATGTCCTAACAGCAACTGTATTTCACACGGAGAGCCCGTTGAAAGTCGATTTAGAGTGCAACAGAAACATGAGAATGTGCAGTTAAAATGCCACTACTGTGAAAAAGTATTCTCTCGTGAAATCATGACTGAAGCGCGCTAATTCAACCGCCATCTATACCTACTATTAAACCCTTCTTATCGTGCTGGATATTTATTCCCAATAGAGAATAAATATCCACACCCAACAGAATTAAAACTCAAAAAAGACCACAATAACTAGTTGTTTGTTTGGCGATCTCTTTCACAATGCCATACAAAATTTGGTGTTAATCTATTTATCAAACGACAAATCAAATCACCACAGAAGTGATTGCTCACAATTAAACAGCACTTATATGGAGTTATGTGCTGATACCAGCATGGATGGTCGTATTCCTACGTCATGTTTTTTTGAGGAGTTCCCATGAGCGAAACTCTAACCTCGGTCACTGTTGATTACAGCGAAGATAAAACGCTTACTGCCGCTTGTAAGCGTCTTCTCCAGCAGCAGAGCTTTAGCACGCAAAACGAGCTGCGCGAAGCATTAGTTCGTATTGGTTTCGAAGGCATAAGCCAGTCAACCGTATCTCGACTACTTTCACAATTAGGGGTAGTTAAAGTACAGAATGCTTGCGGTAAAAAGGTTTACTGCATAACAGTAGAAACTGCACCCGTTCGTGTTGAGTCCTCTATCTCATCGCAGATTGAATTCATTACTCACAACCAATCAATGGTTGTCGTTAAGACGCACCCAGGCAGTGCGCAATTGGTCGCCCGCCTTGTCGATATCGACCCACATACTGAAATTCTTGGTACTGTTGGCGGTAACGATACGGTGCTGGTGATTCCAAAAGATACCAATAATATCGAAGCCTGTGAAAGAGTCGTTCGCGCTCGCCTAGGTGTTTCTTAGCACTCTATCTGTTTCACACCCCTCTAGAACGGCGAGGGGTGTGGCTAGCACTTGACGAATATCTGTAATAATTCAATCCAGTTGAAACTTATTGGCGCTTTCTCCTGTCTGATTGAGTTAAAATGAATCAAATTTAACTCTGTGGCTCTTCTATGCGCGTCGTATTCTCCTTTTTCGTCTTGCTGTTATCCGTAATTTCAATGCCTGCTATGGCGCTTTTTGGTAGCTCAAACTCTGCGCCAACTTTCGGTCAGAACAGCAATTCCTTCGTGCCAGTCGATCAAGCCTTCCCATTCAACTCATATCAGCAAGGGAATCGGGTATTTTTAGATTGGCAAGTTAAAGAGGGCTACTACCTCTACCAACATAGAATTTCAGTTAGCGGAGAAAACATCACCCTTGGTGATGTTGAAATGCGTGATGGCGAACCTTATAAAGATGAGTTCTTTGGTGAGGTGAATATTTACACTTCGCCACTATTTGTCGAAGTTCCGTTAGCAAACTTTCAAGACGGCGCCCGTTTAATTGTTCAATACCAAGGCTGTGCCAAAGCAGGTTTCTGCTACCCGCCAGAAACTCGAGTTCTCGAACTGACCAGTTTTGACTTTCAAGAAAGTCGCGCGGTCATCCAGAACAAAGCAGCCAACGCTGTTAATGAGGCATCACCTGCAACAGAATCTAACAATCCTCCGGTGTCTAGCGAGTCTAAATTAGCCTCAAAGCTAAGCGATAACTGGTGGACCCCCCTCCTATTTTTAGCCCTTGGTGTAGGTTTGGCTTTCACACCTTGCGTGTTGCCTATGTACCCGATTTTAACCAGTATCGTGTTAGGCAGCGGTAAGCTCAGCCATAGTCGAGCTCTTGGACTGGCCTTTATCTATGTTCAAGGGATGGCGGTGACTTATACCCTACTTGGCCTAGTCGTCGCTTCTGCAGGTATGCAGTTCCAAGCGGCAATGCAACATCCTTATGTACTGATCGGGCTCAGCGCACTATTCGTTGCCCTAGCACTATCGATGTTTGGCCTCTACAGTTTGCAGCTTCCTAGTTCGGTTCAGACTTGGCTCAACAACCTCAGCAATAAACAGAAAGGTGGCAGCTCATTAGGCGTGTTTGCTATGGGAGCAATTTCTGGCCTAGTCTGTTCACCCTGCACGACCGCTCCATTGTCAGGAGCGCTTCTGTACGTTGCTCAAAGTGGTGATTTAGTCACCGGTGGTGTCGCACTCTACGCCTTAGCGCTTGGGATGGGTATTCCATTGATGCTCGTCGCGGTATTTGGCAATAAACTTCTGCCTAAAGCAGGCAATTGGATGGATCGAGTGAAAACACTGTTTGGTTTCGTGTTACTCGCCGCTCCTATCTTCCTACTTGAACGTATTTTGCCTGAAGCTTGGGCGACGGGTTTATGGTCCGCCCTTGGTCTAGTGGCATTCGGTTGGCTGTATCACGTTAAAAACTTACTCTCATTTGGAGGGTGGAAACAAAGTGTCGTTGGGATAGTTGCGGTGCTCGGTTTATTCGCTTCAGCACAGCCAGCATTGAACTACTACTTTGGCAACACAGCAAGTGTTGAGAAACAGAGTCAAATCGAGTTCATTCGGATTGAAAATGTTGCCCAGCTCGAACAGCAACTCGACTCAGCGAAGAAGCTCGGAAAACCAGTGATGCTAGACTTTTATGCCGACTGGTGTGTTGCATGTAAAGAATTTGAGAAATACACCTTCCACCAGCAAGATGTTGAGTTGCGACTAAAGGACTTTGTTTTGCTGCAAGCGGATGTTACTCGCAATCAACCTCAGGATATCGAGTTGCTGAAAAAAATGAGCGTACTTGGCTTACCTACTATTGAGTTTTGGGGTGCCAACGGAGAGTCAATTTCCAACGCTCGTATCACTGGATTTATGGACGCAAAAACCTTCCTTAATCATCTGAACAATCACCAGCTTTAAGCCATCTCTCGGCGTCCTTCAGTCATCGGAGGACGCTGATTCATCTGCTCTTTTCCATCCCCCTCGCGCATCTATATGCAATATCACTAATAAAACCCGATACACTTCAGACTTTTAGCGCATAAATATTGTCCACACATGCAAAGATGTTAATAATTCTATTAACCAAACATTCATAAGTAGTTAACGTCATGGATTCGACATACACCATAATCATCGCTGATGATCACCCGCTGTTTCGCAATGCCCTGTTTCAATCAGTGCATATGGCGGTCAGTGGTGCGAATCTGCTGGAAGCAGATTCTTTAGATGCTCTTCTTTCGTTACTCGCGAAAGAGGATGAGCCAGACTTGCTACTCCTCGATCTGAAGATGCCTGGCGCCAACGGGATGTCCGGCCTGATGCAACTTCGTGCCGAATACCCTGACCTACCGATTGTTGTTGTCTCTGCAAGTGAAGAGCCTGCCGTAGTCACTCAAGTTAAAAGCCATGGTGCATTTGGTTTTATTCCTAAATCGAGTGATATGAGAGAGTTGGTTAGCGCATTAAACCAAGTGCTAAACGGTGACCCCTTCTTCCCAGAAGGTTCCATTACCAACAATGCGGCCTGTAACGATTTAGCAGAAAAAATTACCACTTTAACGCCACAACAGTACAAAGTCTTAGGAATGCTATCTGATGGCCTGCTAAATAAGCAGATTGCTTATGAGTTAAATGTATCAGAAGCCACCATAAAAGCTCATATGACGGCGATTTTCAGAAAGTTAGGTGTAAAAAATCGAACTCAAGCAGTAATCTTACTTCAACAGCTTGAATCTGAAACTTAATTCACGAGAAATTAACACTGACGGCGCTGTTTTTTGCTAAAATGCTTGTATCAGGCATCAATCTGATTTACCCCTCTGTTCACTAACTCTGGGAGTACTTCTCTTGCTAAGCATGTTAATTACCCAATTCGTCGTCTTATGGGCGGTGATTGACCCTATTGGTTCAGTGCCAGTTTACCTATCCCAAACACAACACCTCACCGCTAAACAGCGCCGTCTGGTTGCACTAAAAGCGGTCGCTATTGCTACTGGGGTTTTGCTGTTTTTCCTCGTCGCTGGTCAATTGTTACTAGAAGCAATGCAGATTCCTCTGCCCGCCTTCCAAGCTGCGGGAGGACTGGTACTGCTGTTATTTGCATTGACGATGATTTTTGGTGAGTCTAAGCCAGAACAAGAGACAAAACTGTCTCAAGAAATGAGCCATTCCGACTTAGCCGATCTTGCCGTCTACCCACTCGCCATTCCGTCAATCGCTTCGCCAGGGGCAATGATGGCAATCGTCATGCTGACAGATAATCACCGCTATGCCGTTGTCGATCAGAGTATTACCGCCGCGGTGATGGTCGCTGTACTGGTTATCACTCTGCTGCTGTTGCTAGGCGCGACACATATTCAAAAATGGATTGGTAACGTTGGTGCTGCCATCATCAGTCGAGTAATGGGGCTTATTCTGGCGGCTGTCGCAGTCAATAATCTGCTGATGGGGATCAAAGATTTCTATCTTGGCTAGAAAAATTCGTCTGGTCTGAGTCGAAAACGTTAGACTTTAGGCTAATTTAACACAACGTTAACATCACATAATTATCACTAATTCCTTTAAGCGCCTTATTTTTAGGCGCTTTTTGTTTTTCATGCCCCGACTAAAGTTGAAAAGAGTTCTTGCCCCACCCTTGCTAATGTAGATATTGAAACATTTTCTTAACAACAATACCAATCGTAAGGAGGCGGCAATGGCGTTTGAAAGTCAAGATAAAGCCAAAGCCTATTGGGATAAGAACGTAAAACTGATGATCAACCTAATGGTGGTTTGGTTTGTCGTTTCTTTTGGCTGCGGCATCTTATTTGTCGATGTACTCAATCAATTTCAACTAGGTGGTTACAAACTGGGCTTCTGGTTCGCACAGCAAGGGTCCATCTATACCTTCCTAGGTATTATTTTCTACTACGCGTGGAAAATGCGCCAAATTGACCGTGAATTCGGCGTAGATGAGTAAGGAGTAACTCAGATGGATTTGAAAACTATCACTTACCTCGTTGTTGGTGCGACCTTTATCCTTTACATCGGTATTGCGATTTGGGCACGTGCTGGATCAACTAAAGAGTTCTATGTTGCAGGCGGTGGTGTAAACCCAATCGCCAACGGTATGGCAACAGCAGCAGACTGGATGTCAGCTGCATCATTTATCTCTATGGCTGGTCTGATCGCCTTTATGGGTTACGGCGGTTCCGTATTCCTAATGGGTTGGACAGGCGGTTACGTACTTCTAGCACTTCTACTTGCCCCTTACCTACGTAAGTTTGGCAAGTTTACTGTACCAGAGTTCGTAGGTGAGCGTTTCTACTCAAACGCGGCACGTATCGTGGCGGTTGTTTGTCTTATCATCGCATCTGTAACTTACGTTATCGGTCAGATGAAAGGTGTTGGTGTTGCGTTCGGTCGTTTCCTAGAAGTTGATTACTCTACTGGTCTTCTGATTGGTATGTGTATCGTATTCATGTACGCAGTAATGGGCGGCATGAAAGGGATTACTTACACGCAGATTGCTCAATATTGCGTACTCATTTTAGCTTACACTATTCCAGCAATCTTTATCTCTCTGCAGTTAACTGGTCACCCTCTACCTCAGATTGGTCTGGGTAGTACTATCCAAGGCACCGATGTGTATCTGCTCGACAGGCTCGACCAGGTGGTGACCGAACTCGGCTTTAGTGAATACACCACGCAAGTCCGTGGTGATACGTTAAACATGTTCGTTTACACTATGTCACTAATGATCGGTACTGCGGGTTTACCACACGTAATCATCCGTTTCTTCACTGTACCTAAGGTACGTGACGCACGTACTTCAGCAGGTTGGGCACTCGTATTCATCGCGATTCTATACACTACTGCTCCAGCAGTATCTGCAATGGCTCGTCTAAACCTAATGGATACGGTTAACCCAGCTCCAGGTCAGCACCTTGCTTATGATGAGCGTCCAGACTGGTTCAAGAACTGGGAGAAAACAGGTCTACTTGGTTTCGAAGATAAGAACGGCGATGGCAACATCCAATACACTTCTAGCGCAGCAACGAATGAGCTAAAAGTTGACCGTGACATCATGGTACTGGCTAACCCTGAGATTGCTAAGCTACCAAACTGGGTAATCGCTTTAGTGGCAGCAGGTGGTCTGGCAGCGGCACTTTCAACCGCAGCAGGTCTATTGCTGGCGATATCATCCGCGATATCACATGACTTAATCAAAGGCGTTATAAATCCGAATATATCTGAGAAGAAAGAACTGCTCGCCAGTCGAATCTCCATGGCGGTGGCGATTGCAGTGGCGGGTTATCTGGGCCTCAACCCGCCAGGCTTTGCAGCAGGTACGGTAGCACTGGCCTTCGGTCTGGCCGCATCGTCCATCTTCCCTGCACTGATGATGGGTATCTTCAGCAAAGGTATCAACAAAGAAGGTGCAATCGCAGGTATGGTTGCGGGTATCAGTATCACTCTATTCTACGTATTCCAGCACAAAGGCATCCTATTTGTCGCTGACTGGAAATACCTGGAGAGCTGGGGTAGCAACTGGTTCCTAGGCATCGAGCCAAACGCATTTGGTGCAATTGGTGCGGTATTTAACTTCCTAGTAGCGTTCGCTGTATCGAAAGTAACAGCTGAAACTCCACAAGAAGTTAAAGATCTGGTTGAACACGTACGTGTACCAGCAGGTGCTGGCGGCGCTGTTGACCACTAAAATCTAATCCAAACCACAAAAGCCCCATCAGGGGCTTTTTTCTTCTCAAATTTCAGTTACCGTATTCGCTGTCTGTTGTAGCAAGGAAGCCAAGATGTTCAAAAATAAGCACTTAATCATCGCCTTACTGATCGCCCCGATTCTTTCTATCATTGCCTATTTCGGCGCAGATATCGCGTTGAGTGAGAAACCTCATGCCGCTGTGGAAGGGGAAACCTATAAGTTGGCTGCTAAATCAAACTGCCGCTATACCAGTGGTTTGTGCGATATGACGAATGGCGACTTTAAAGTGCAATTTCGCTCCGAAAAACTCACAGCACAAGGGCTAGAACTGTCGCTAAAATCCGCCTTTCCTTTAGAAGGGGTAAAATTGTCGCTGGTTAACGGCCAAGAGCAGAGCGGACAGCCCGTTGATATGCAATCCGCAGATAGTAGTGGACAACAATGGATGGTTTCCCTGCCGAAACCTGAATCTGAAGAGAGCTGGTTACGTGTGGCTATCCAATCAAATGGCACGCTTTACTATGGCGAGACACAGACAGCGTTTGTGAAGTACGAGACATTGTTTACAGAATAGTAGCGAGTAAATTTGCAAGGTTGACGTTAAGGCGTCAACCTTTTTTTCTGTATTTTAGACGTAAGTTCCTAACAAAAAGCTCTGGTTCAGATACCTACCCAGCAGCTATAACGCGCACCTCTCGAAGGACGGAGTCTGGTCTCGATTATCGGAGCGCAGCGTTCTAAATTCTCGCAGGGCGAAGCCCACTCTAAACCCCTACACCCGATTCAACACCGCTCTCAATTTTAGAGGCTTGACTGGCTTAGGAATAAAACTAAAGCCGTTCGATTTAATGCCATACAACATATCTTCGGTACGATCGGCGCTGATGATGACCCCAACAAAACTATCACCTAAACGTAAACGACACTGCTGTAGAACTTCTAGACCCGTGCGCCCATTATCAAGACGGTAATCTGACAATATCACGTCTGGTACCCAGTGCTCGTCTATCGACTGCAAGCAGCCCACCAAATCGATAGCCGTGCGAACATCACAGCCCCAACGTCCGAGCAAGTTATCCATTCCAACCAAGATATCTTGTTCATTATCGACACAAAGAACTTTCAAATGACTAAGGTCAGAGACTGTGGTTGCAACACTCTCTTTAACCGGAGGCAGGACTTTTTCACTGCGTGCTAGCGTAATAGAGAAAACACTTCCCTTGCCCGGCCATGAGCGCATGGTGATTTGATGACCCAACACATGAGCGATGCCTTTTGATATGGCTAAACCAAGACCAAGCCCTTGATCTGAACGGACCTGACTACCACGGTTGAACTCCTCGAAGATCTCTTGTTGTTTGTCTTCGTCAATGCCCATGCCGTTGTCCCAAACATCGATTCTCGCTTGCCCCCCAACACGCTTGACGCCAAGCACAACCTTTCCTTTAGGGCTGTAGCGAAATGCGTTGGTCAAAAAGTTTTGCACCACTCGGCGCAGTAGCTTAGGGTCTGACTGAACCAGCATCCGGCTCGGTATCATCGAAAACTCAATGCCCTGTTGCTTGGCTAAGGCACTAAATTCGGCATTGAGATTGGACAATACGTCATTGATGGCAAAACCATGAACGTGAGTATCAAGTTTGCCCGACTCAAGACGAGAAATATCCAGCAGGTCACCAATCAGATCTTCAGCCGCCCCCAATGCGCTCTCTATATGACCAGACAACTGCTTGGTTTCTGGCTCGCTCGCAACCTCTGATAACGAGGACGCAAACAGACGAGCTGCATTGAGCGGCTGCATCAAATCATGACTTACTGCTGCCAAGAAGCGAGATTTAGATTGAGATTCATGTTCCGATCGCTGAGTTGCCACAACCAGCTTTTTGTTCAATTGTTCTAGCTCTTGAGTTCGCTCTCTCACTCGCACTTCTAAGCGTTCATTGGCGTCTTTTAGTGCCTGTTCTGCGTCTCGGAACACCGTAATATCAGTAAAACTCATAACAAAGCCGCCACCCGGCATTGGATTGCCCTGAACTTCAATAACTCGACCATCAGGGCGAACCCGCGACGAGGTATGCCGCGTACCTTGCTCTAAATGGAACACACGCCGACGAACATGTTCTTCAGGGTCGCCTGGGCCACATAGACCTTGTTGAGCGTTGTGGCGAATCACATCGGCGATCGGTCGACCAACCTGAATCAGTCCGGCTGGAAAAGTAAATAATTCAAGATAGCGCTGATTCCACGCCACCAGCCGCAACTGCTTATCGACCACCGCAATTCCCTGACCTATGTGTTCAATCGCACCTTGCAATAGACCTCGGCTGAAGTCATACAGCTCTGATGCTTCATCAACGATGGTAGCCACTTCTTCTAACTGCATGTTGCGCCCTTGCAGAGCTGAAGTTAGTACTAACTTTGCTGAAGAAGCGCCAAACACACCAGCGAGAACACGCTCAGTATGGCGGATTAAGGTGGATGGAGCCTGCTGATTTGGCAGCATGGTTTCTCGTTGCTGATGCCAATATTGTCGGAAGGCGTTACGCACTCTCTGGCGACCAACAAAGCGAGAAGCAAGCATTTCTAACTCGCCGACGGTCACTCGACTTTGATAAAGGCTCATGTTCTCGCTTTCTGGTAATGGAGTACCAACGAAAGAAGCGGATTGTAGTCGTTCACTCAAACTCGCGCGGGTAAACAGCGAAACGACAACGTAGCAAAGAGCATTAAGAGAGATACTCAGCAATATGCCCCAATCAGAGTTAGTCACATCCCAATGCTGTAGCAAATCAGGTGGTGTAATCAGCCATAACAACAGATTACTCTCCGCGCTGCCCGCCAACATATCAGTCTGACTCATCAAAGTGATCAACCAGAGGGTAAAGCCAACCGCTAAGCCAACATAAACCCCCTTTCGATTGCCCTGTCGCCAGTACATCCCACCTAGCAAGGCTGGGGCGAATTGAGTGATCGCCGCAAAAGAAAGAAAACCGATCGCTGACAAGGAATGGATACTGCCCAACGCCTGATAAAAAGCCCATGCGCCAAGCAGCAGCAACAGGATTAGCCCACGGCGAATAACCAACAGTAAACCGGAGAAATGCCTGTGATTACGCTGAGACAAGCGCATTCTGCGCAGCAACAGTGGCATGACTAAATCATTCGAGACCATGATTGCCAGTGCGATTGTCGAGACAATCACCATACCACTCGCCGCGGATGTTCCCCCCAAGAATGCCAGCAAGGCGACATCTTGCGCCCCAACAGCCATCGGTAGACTGATGACATAGGTATCAGGACTGGCATCAGTCAACAGTGATTGCCCGACCCAAGCGATTGGTAGTACAAAGATGCCCATCAAAATCAGGTAGATCGGAAATAACCAGCGCGCTGTGTGCAAGTCTTGCGCTCGTTCATTTTCTACGACCATGGTATGGAACTGACGCGGCAGACAGACAATTGCCAACATGGTGAGCAGAGTATGGATCAGTAAAGTTGGAATATTGGGCGACTGATAGGTTTGTCGAGCGATGTCGACTAATTCCACATCGCTTCGGTTTAGTGCCAGAAATAGGATAAACAGGCCAACCGCAAGGAAGGCCACCAGCTTGATAATCGATTCGAACGCAATCGCCATCATCATGCCACGGTGGTGCTCGGTATTATCGATATGTCGTGTACCAAACAGCATGGTAAAGATAGCCAATGCAACGACAACAAACCAAGACACATCGAACCCTGACCCTTCGAATTGTGCTGGCAAATCTGGGGCGATGATCTCCAATCCCATGGTAATGCCACGCAACTGGAGCGCTATGTAAGGTAGGATGCCTGCTACCGCGATTAAAGTAACCACCACAGCCAAACCTTGTGACTTACCGTAACGGGCAGCGATAAAGTCGGCTATTGACGTAATATGTTCCCGTTTAGCCGTAATGATAAGGCGAGCAAGAATACGCCAGCCTAGAGTAAACACCAGTATTGGGGCTAGATAAATGGGAAGAAATGACCATGGGTTGCTGCTGGCCTGCCCAACGGTGCCATAAAAGGTCCAAGAGGTACAGTACACCGCAATGGATAAGCTGTAGACCCAAGGTCGCCACTTCGCTAACCAAGAGTGTTGTTTATCACCGTACCAGGCAATGAGAAACAGCAAACCGAGATACAACAGTGATACGGTGATCACGAGCCAACCTTGCATCAGATATCCTTATCTTATTCATCCATGGTATTTGTTCTGGTCAGAAACAAAAAACCTCTTCATATTGAAGAGGTTTCATTAAACTCATTAAAGCACACGAACTCAATCAAATAGGCTTAATTCTGTGCTTTGGGCTCCGCTTTCATCATCTGATCGGCACTGTGTCCTTGCGGCTCAACCTTAATAAATAGAGCCACCACTCCCATCACGGCCATTGCCCAGAAAATATTCGCACCCCAGTGTTCATATCCCCAGCCACTTAGGGTCGTCATTAGCGCGATAAAAGCACCGAGCGGAATCGCATTATATAAGGCTTGCAGTGCCACCATTTTGCGCTGCTCTGAATGCTGAATATATTGAATGGCAGCAATATGTGCCATCGCGAAAGTCACGCCGTGTAATAGCTGGATTGCAACTAACGCTAACAATGCCGTCGTCGACGCGGTTAGCCCCCAACGAACGATAACCCCTAGTGCTGCTACGACAAATAAAGCGCGCAAACTCCAGCCAGAGAACAGACGTTTACTTAGAGCAAATACTGCCACCTCAGCCACCACCCCTAAGCTCCACAAGTAACCGATTATGTCTTCTGAGTAACCCGCACCTTTCCAGTAAATTGAACTAAAACTGTAATACGCCGCATGACTTCCCTGAATCATTGCCACCAGTAGTAAAAATTTAATCACAGGCAGTTCACGCAGCAACTCAGTCAGTTTAGGACGTTCAGCGTCATCTTCTGAGGTCGTCACGGGCATTGGGTTAATGCTACGCGCCGAAAAGATTAGCGCGACGATGACACCTGACAACGCGGTATAGATAATCATATCTGAACCGTACTGAGCAACAAGATAGCCAACCACAGTTGACCCCGCGATAAAGGCAAGGGAACCCCATAGACGGGTACGTCCGTAGTCGAGCATCTTAAACCGTGCATAGTAGTTTGCCATGGCATCAGAAAGTGGAACAATAGGGCCACAACAAAGGTTGAATAGTACCGTGGCCAACGCCATCAACCAGAAGCTTCCCCCTGTGAAGAAATGAAATGCGACAAAAATAATCGAGGCCACCGTCAACCAGCGGAGTGCCGGAATTAAATGTTCGACTTTATGAATTCGAGGCGTCAGTACCATGTTAGCGACGCAACGAGTCGCAAAACCAATGCCGACAAGTAGACCAATGTCAGTTGCGGATATCCCCTGCTCTTCAAACCATAATGCCCAAAACGGCAGATAGACGCCGTAGGCAAAAAAGAAGCCAACAAAATACTGGGAGATCCAGCCATAAGGAGAAGGGGTTAACATCAAAACCTCGAAATACATCAAATAAGGGGCAAGGTATTATCGTTTGCTCAAGGCGCAATAAAAAGGGAAGAATTATCACAACTTAGTTTCCCTATTGTCACAATAAGAAAGTGTTCATGCCACGGGTTCGACCAAAGTCGTCTAGCACAATTGTCAAAATCCTGCACACTAAACGGATGTAGAGATCGCATGAGTCAGTCGCTATGCCAGATAAGTTCAATATGCAATCCCCACCCTTTGACCGTTTAGACCCTGAGCAGCAAAAAAAACTGCGTAGCTCACTCGATGTAGCTTACTTTCGCGCCAAAGAGACCTTACTCCAGCCTGGTGTCGCCAGTCAGCATTTACATATACTCATCAAGGGCGCCGTTGAGGAACGTTCAGAAGACGACAAAGAGATCTTTGCCCACTACGCCAATGATGACTTGTTTGATGTTCGCGCGCTGTTCGAAGAGACCGTCAAGCACAGATATGTGGCACTCGAAGACACACTTTCTTATCTGCTCCCAAAAACGGTTTTTCTAGAACTTTACAACGCCAATGGTCAATTTGCCGCTTACTTCGATAACAACCTAGCTCGTAGACAAGAGTTGATTGAAGCCGCCCAACAGCAGCAAAATCTCGCTGAATTTATTCTGACCAAAGTGGATAGCGATATTTATCATCCACCGATGCTACTGTCACCAGAGCAACCACTCAATGAAGTGACACTCACTTTAAAACAAAACGGGATTGATTCTGCACTCGTCAGACTCAATGACGATGACGAACGCGTAGTGAATGACCCACATTCTCTGCCTTATGGCATCATCACTCGAACCAACATGCTTCACGCAGTCATGCTTGATGGTCATCCACTCGACACCCCAGTTGGTCAAATTGCAACTTTTCCGGTCATTCATGTCGAGAATGAGGATTTTCTGTTTAACGCCATGATTAAAATGACGCGCAATCGAATGAAGCGCGTCATGGTCTCCGATGGTAAAGAAGCGGTTGGCATGCTCGACATGACACAGATTTTGAGTGCTTTCTCCACTCACTCTCATGTACTGACCTTAAGTATTGCTCGCAGCTCAAGCATTGAAGAACTCGCACTGGCTTCTAATCGTCAGCGTCACCTAGTAGAAAGTCTGCTTAATAACGGTATTCGCACCCGCTTTATCATGGAGTTGATCTCTGCGGTTAATGAACAAATCATCGAAAAAGCTTTTGAACTGATTGTTCCTCCCGCCCTTCACGACCAGTGTTGTCTGGTTGTTTTAGGCTCAGAAGGGCGAGGAGAACAAATCCTCAAAACAGACCAAGACAACGCCTTAATTATTAAAGACGATGTACACTGGCATCAGTGTGAAGCCGTCATGGAACAGCTAACACACACATTGCAGCAATTGGGTTACCCTCTCTGCCCAGGAAAAGTGATGGTTAACAATCCAAAATGGGTTAAAACACAAACCGCATGGAAGAACACCATAGGCGTGTGGTCAAAACCCAACTCCGCAGAGCAAGTCATGGATCTTGCCATCTTCACCGACGCTCACGCGGTTGCAGGCAACAAATCGTTGCTAGAACCCGTCATGGCACATTTGAAGAAAATCATGTTCAATAACATGTTGGCGTTGCAAGACTTCTCTCGTCCCGCTCTACAGTTTTCTCTTCCGTTAACTCTGTTTGGCAACGTAAAGAAAGACAAACAAGGGGTGGATGTCAAAAGTGGCGGTATCTTCCCAATAGTGCATGGTATTCGCACCTTGTCACTGGAGTACGGTATTGAAGAGAAAAACACCTTTGAGCGCATCGAAGCCCTACGCAAAAAGCGGATTCTAGAGCCTGACACCGCTGACAACCTTAGCGAAGCCCTCAAGCTACTGTTTAAACTGCGCTTGAATCAGCAATTAAGTAATCAACATAGCCACAACCGTATCGATCTCAGTCAGATAGACCGAACCGAGCGTGACTTGCTGCGACATAGCTTACATGTAGTGAAAAAGTTTAAGCAGTTCTTAGGCTATCATTATCAAATCAGGGATTAAGGCTTTGCGATGAACTGGATAGTCCGCCGTTACTGGTATTACAAACTTAAAGGCTCGCCTTATCAGCCTCTATTTGCCTCTGTTAAAAAAGACGAATATGTTTCGCTCGATTGTGAAACAACCAGTTTGGATCCTAATCGTGCAGAACTAGTAACGATTGCCGCGACCAAAATCATCGATAACCGAATCATCACCAGCAAACCATTTGAGGTGCGACTGCGTGCTCCTCAGTCCCTTGATTCTGGCTCAGTCAAAATCCACAAGATACGCCACCAAGATCTCGCTGATGGTATCGATGAAAAACAAGCCCTTATTCAACTGTTAGATTTTATTGGCAATCGACCTCTGGTTGGCTATCACATTCGTTACGATAAGAAAATACTCGATTTAGCCTGTCTTAAACAGCTAGGATTTCCATTGCCAAATCCGTTGATCGAAGTCAGCCAGATTTATCACGATAAGTTAGAAAAACATTTACCCAACGCGTATTTTGATCTCAGTCTCGACGCGATCTGCCGCCATTTAGATCTGCCAATCCAAGATAAGCACGACGCACTTCAAGATGCCATTTCTGCTGCCTTGGTCTTCGTTCGCCTGACAAAAGGTGATCTGCCTAGTCTTAGCCTCCCCTACAGAAGCGAGTAAAAAGGCCAATTTAAATCCCAATTTCAAACATAGATCGCTAATTTTTAAGCAGAATTCTTCCTATCATCCTAAAGTCTAATTGTCGAATCTACTCCTGTGATTAAAAGTTATAGGCATAAGGATTTTACAACGTCGAGGTCAGGTGACCTTCTCGTTTTAAACGGACAATTGCTCGATTCACACTGAATTAAGCAACAAGGAGACAAGCAATGAGTGAAGCCCATATTTATCCGGTAAAAGAGAACATCAAGAAAAACACACACGCGGATAACGATACTTACCAAGCCATGTACCAGCAATCTGTCACAGACCCTGTTGGCTTCTGGAGTGAGCACGGCAAAATTGTCGACTGGATCAAGCCATTCACTCAGGTTAAAAATACCTCTTTCGACACAGGCCACGTAGACATTCGTTGGTTCGAAGATGGCACGCTTAACGTATCCGCTAACTGTATTGACCGTCACCTAGCTGAGCGTGGCGATGATATTGCCATCATCTGGGAAGGCGACGATCCAAACGATGACAAAACACTCACGTTCAAAGAACTACACAAAGAAGTCTGTGAGTTCGCAAATGCACTTAAAGAACAGGGCGTACGCAAAGGCGATGTTGTCTGTCTTTACATGCCAATGGTCACTGAAGCGGCCGTTGCCATGCTTGCTTGTACTCGTATCGGTGCCGTACACACTGTGGTATTTGGTGGTTTCTCTCCTGAAGCACTTTCAGGCCGTATTATCGACTCTGATGCTAAAGTCGTTATCACCGCTGACGAAGGCGTACGTGGTGGTCGCGCAGTACCACTGAAGAAAAATGTCGATGAAGCACTCACCAACCCAGAGGTGAAAACCATCGAAAAAGTCATCGTTATGAAGCGTACGGGCGGTGACATTGACTGGCACGAGCATCGCGATGTTTGGTGGCATGAAGCAACAGCAAGCGTCTCGTCTAACTGCCCACCTGAAGAGATGAAAGCAGAAGATCCACTGTTTATCCTCTACACGTCCGGCTCAACAGGTAAGCCAAAAGGTGTACTACACACAACGGGTGGTTACCTAGTGTATGCCGCAATGACGTTCAAATACGTCTTTGATTACCAACCAGGCGAAACTTTCTGGTGTACAGCGGATGTGGGCTGGATCACTGGTCATACTTACCTCATCTACGGCCCGCTAGCAAACGGGGCAAAAACCATTCTGTTCGAAGGTGTACCAAACTATCCTAACACCAACCGAATGAGCCAAGTAGTTGATAAACATCAAGTCAACATTCTGTACACTGCGCCAACAGCCATTCGTGCATTAATGGCGAAAGGCAACGAAGCGGTAGAAGGTACGTCTCGTAGCAGCCTTCGTATCATGGGCTCTGTGGGAGAACCTATTAACCCTGAAGCTTGGGAGTGGTACTACAAAACCATCGGTAATGAGAACTCACCAATCGTTGATACTTGGTGGCAAACAGAAACTGGCGGTATCTTAATCGCTCCACTACCAGGGGCAACAGACCTAAAACCTGGCTCAGCGACCCGTCCGTTCTTTGGTGTGCAGCCTGCCCTAGTCGATAACATGGGTAACATCATCGAAGGCGCGACTGACGGTAACCTAGTCATTCTTGATTCATGGCCAGGTCAAATGCGTACCGTTTACGGCGACCACGAACGCTTTGAACAAACTTACTTCTCTACCTTTAAAGGTATGTACTTCACTAGTGACGGTGCTCGTCGTGATGAAGACGGTTACTACTGGATCACAGGTCGTGTTGATGACGTACTAAACGTGTCAGGTCACCGTATGGGTACTGCTGAGATTGAATCAGCGCTTGTTGCTCACCACAAGATTGCGGAAGCCGCAATTGTTGGTATCCCACACGATATCAAAGGTCAGGCAATTTACGCTTACATCACCCTAAATGACGGTGAATTCCCAAGTGCAGAACTGCATGCTGAAGTGAAAAACTGGGTACGTAAAGAGATTGGTCCAATCGCGACTCCAGATGTACTGCACTGGACAGACTCTCTGCCGAAGACTCGTTCAGGTAAGATCATGCGTCGAATTCTGCGTAAGATTGCAACCGGTGATACCAGCAACCTAGGTGATACATCAACATTGGCCGATCCTAGTGTGGTTGAGAAGCTCATTGCAGAAAAAGCAGAACTCGCGTAATTCCCCCTCCTCCTATACAACAAAACCGTCACATCGTGGCGGTTTTGTTGTTTCTAAGCCTGTCAAAACGAGCGTTTCACTGACTCAACCGAATTAAAAATGTTACCTCGGTTACAAAAAACGACGTCCAAGGTGGGAGATTAGACCAGTAAATTGCTGCGATTTGCGCTGAATTGGCTATAATCTGGGTCTATTTCAAAGATCCAGTGTTGTTTTTAACAAAATAAGCATGCTGAATCAGCGATAATATGGGAATATTCCAGTTCATATCATGAAGTAGGAAGATGGCAGCATAATGACAGCAAAATCACGCATTCTTGTCTTAAATGGTCCAAATCTAAACCTGTTAGGTCTACGCGAGCCCGCTCATTACGGCTCTCAAAGCCTACCACAGATTGTCGATACGTTAACCAAACAAGCTCACGAAGCCGGCGTTGAACTTCAACACCTCCAGTCAAACCGTGAATATGAGCTAATTGAAGCCATTCATGCTGCATACAATAACGTCGACTTTATTATCATCAACCCAGCCGCCTTCACTCACACTAGTGTGGCGCTGCGTGATGCACTGCTCGGCGTGGCTATCCCATTTATCGAAGTGCATTTATCAAATGTACATGCACGTGAGCCATTCCGTCACCACTCTTATCTTTCTGATAAGGCAGAAGGTGTCATTTGCGGCTTAGGCGCACAAGGTTACCAATTCGCTCTGTCTGCTGCTATTAATAAATTGCAGGCAAAGTAACTCAGTTACTATCAAAGTAAATAAACACTCTGCAGCTCAATATGAGCTGTCTTATTCACAAGATAAAAGAGAAAGAAAAGATGGATATCCGTAAAATCAAGAAGCTTATCGAGTTAGTAGAAGAGTCTGGCATTGCTGAGCTAGAAATCTCTGAAGGTGAAGAGTCGGTACGCATCAGCCGTAACGGCACTGCAATGCCTGCACCGATTCACTATGCAGCAGCGCCTGCTCCTGTAGCGGCAGCCGCACCTGCAGCGGCGGCTCCTGCGCCAGCAGCAACTGAAGCAGCAGCACCTGCAGTACCAGCGGGTCACCAAGTTCTTTCTCCAATGGTAGGTACGTTCTACCGTTCTCCAAGCCCAGACGCGAAATCATTCGTAGAAGTTGGTCAAACTGTTAATGCTGGCGACACTCTATGTATCGTTGAAGCGATGAAGATGATGAACCAAATCGAAGCTGACAAGTCTGGTGTTGTTACCGCTATCCTAGTTGAAGACGGCCAGCCAGTTGAATTCGACCAACCACTTGTTGTTATCGAATAATAGAGGCTCTCTCTTATGCTAGATAAATTAGTCATCGCGAACCGAGGAGAGATTGCTCTTCGAATCCTTCGTGCATGTAAAGAACTAGGTATTAAAACGGTTGCTGTACACTCAACAGCTGACCGTGACCTAAAGCACGTACTGCTTGCAGATGAATCGATTTGTATCGGTCCTGCTCGTGGTATCGACAGCTACCTAAACATTCCTCGCATCATCTCTGCGGCTGAAGTAACAGGTGCAGTTGCGATTCACCCAGGCTACGGTTTCCTATCTGAGAACGCAGACTTCGCAGAACAAGTAGAACGCAGCGGTTTTATTTTTGTTGGTCCTAAAGCAGATACTATTCGCATGATGGGTGACAAGGTTTCTGCTATCACTGCAATGAAAAAAGCGGGCGTACCTTGTGTACCAGGTTCTGACGGTCCACTGGACGACGACGAAGCCAAAAACAAAGCGCACGCTAAGCGAATTGGTTACCCAGTGATCATCAAAGCTTCTGGTGGCGGCGGTGGTCGTGGTATGCGTGTTGTACGCTCAGAAGGCGAGTTGGTTGAAGCTATCGCTATGACTCGCGCAGAAGCAAAAGCAGCCTTTAACAATGACATGGTTTACATGGAGAAATTCCTAGAGAACCCTCGTCACGTTGAAGTTCAGGTTATTGCTGATGGTCAAGGCGGTGCGATCCACCTAGGTGAACGTGACTGTTCGATGCAGCGTCGTCACCAGAAGGTTGTGGAAGAAGCTCCAGCACCAGGTATCACTGAAGAGATGCGTAAATACATCGGTGAACGTTGTACACGTGCATGTCTAGAAATCGGTTACCGCGGCGCGGGTACGTTTGAGTTCCTGTACGAAAACGGCGAATTCTACTTCATCGAAATGAACACTCGTATTCAGGTAGAGCACCCAGTAACTGAAATGGTCACTGGCGTTGACCTAATCAAAGAGCAGCTTCGTGTTGCTGCGGGCCAACCTCTGTCGTTCACTCAGGATGATATCAAGATCCGTGGCCACGCCATTGAGTGTCGTATCAACGCAGAAGACCCAGTGCGCTTCCTACCTTCACCAGGTAAGATCGAACGCTTCCATGCTCCTGGCGGTATGGGTGTTCGTTGGGAATCACACATCTACACTGGCTACACGGTACCACCTCATTACGATTCAATGATCGGTAAACTGATCACATTCGGTGAGAACCGCGACGTAGCCATCGCTCGCATGAAGAACGCGTTAGGCGAGATGATCGTTGAAGGCATCAAAACTAACATCACGCTTCAAGAAAGCATTATGAATGATGAAAACTTCCAACATGGTGGTGCCAACATTCATTACCTAGAGAAGAAGCTGGGGCTACAGTAAGCTACGAGCTACGAGCTACGAGCTACGAGCTACGAGCTACGAGCTACGAGCTACGAGAATACATTGTCTCTCGCAACTAGCAACTAGCAACTAGCAACTAGCAACTAGCAACTATTTTAAAAATGCTCACTTCGGTGAGCATTTTTTGTTTACGTCTATAATCTCAGCAGATATCTGCTAAACTCTGCGCAAATTTTACTTTTAAGAGCACATACCCATGCCTTGGATTCAAATTAAACTCAACGCGACCAATGAAAACGCCGAACAAATCGGTGACATGCTAATGGAAGAGACTGGAGCCCTGTCTGTCACGTTTTTAGACGCTCACGATACGCCTGTATTTGAGCCTCTTCCGGGTGAAACGCGCCTTTGGGGTGATACTGATATCCTCGCACTGTATGACGCAGAAGCAGACAGCAACTTTATTATTGAGCAAATAAAGCTAAGCAATTTACTTGCTGAAGGCTTTGCCTACAAAGTAGAACAGCTCGAAGATAAAGACTGGGAACGCGAATGGATGGATAACTTCCACCCGATGAAGTTTGGCGAGCGCTTATGGATCTGTCCAAGCTGGCGTGATATCCCAGAGCCTGACGCAGTCAATGTACTGCTCGATCCTGGCCTAGCATTTGGTACGGGGACTCACCCAACGACGGCTCTTTGTCTCGAGTGGCTTGAAGGGCTAGATTTAAGCGGTAAAACAGTCATCGATTTTGGTTGTGGCTCTGGCATTCTTGCGATCGCTGCGATCAAGCTTGGTGCAGAAAAAGTTATCGGGATCGACATTGACCCTCAAGCTCTACAAGCATCAAAAGATAACGCGGAGCGAAATGGTGTTGCTGAACAACTTGAAGTCTTCCTGCCTCAAGATCAGCCTGACGGTCTGATCGCGGATGTCGTTGTTGCGAACATTTTGGCCGCTCCTCTACGTGAACTGTCACCAATTATTAAGTCATTAGTGAAACCAAATGGTCATCTTGCGATGTCTGGTGTGCTGGATACGCAAGCTGAAGATGTTGCGAATTATTACCGTGATGAGCTTCACATTGATCCTATCAAAGAGCAAAGTGAATGGTGTCGCATCTCTGGTCGAAAGCAAGGCTAGACAAGACTTTGCAAGCTAATTGACTGATTTTTGGGCATTTTACTAAAACAAATTGTAAATGCTCAAATATTAGTCTTTTCACAGCGCTAAAAAATGCGTAAAATGCGCGCCCTGCTATAGGTTTGTTGACCATTAAACTGTGAAGACGTTTTGAAAATCGGAAACTACCAACTTAAGAACAATCTCATCGTTGCCCCAATGGCTGGCGTGACAGATAGACCATTCCGTGAGTTGTGTCTCCGCTATGGTGCGGGAATGGCCGTCAGTGAAATGATGTCGTCAAATCCTAAACTTTGGAAAACGTCTAAGTCCAAGCAACGCATGGTACACGAAGGCGAATCGGGCATTCGCTCTGTACAAATTGCCGGAGCCGATCCACAGCTTATGGCCGACGCTGCTCAGTTTAGTGTTGAGAACGGTGCACAGATCATCGATATCAACATGGGCTGCCCAGCAAAAAAAGTGAATAAAAAGCTCGCTGGCTCTGCATTACTCCAGTACCCAGATATCATCGAAGATATTCTGAAAGCTGTTGTTAATTCAGTCGATGTCCCTGTGACATTGAAAACCCGCACGGGCTGGGATACAGACAACAAAAACTGTGTCCAAATCGCTAAATTAGCCGAAGACTGCGGCATACAAGCTTTAGCCCTTCACGGGCGCACCAAAGCATGCATGTACAGAGGTGAGGCCGAGTATGACAGCATTAAAGCGGTAAAACAGGCGATCTCTATTCCGGTTATTGCTAACGGTGATATCGATAGCCCAGAGAAAGCTAAGTATGTACTGGAGTACACCGGTGCAGACGCTTTAATGATTGGACGCCCAGCCCAAGGTCGTCCGTGGATTTTTCAGGAAATCCAACACTTTTTGGAAAACGGCACCACGATGCCTGATCTCCCGATTTCGGAAGTGAAAGACATCCTGCTTGGTCATGTCAATGCTCTACATAGTTTCTATGGTGAGTATTTAGGTCCACGTATCGCGCGTAAGCACGTTGGCTGGTATCTAAAAGAGCATGAACAGGCAAGTGAGTTTCGCCGTACCTTCAATGCTATCGATGTAGCAGAGCTACAGCTTGAAGCATTAGAAGAGTATTTTGATAAAGCCTAAATAATTGAAGCTAAGGCTTCAGTTATAACGGGTTAACGTTGCATCATAATTAAGAGAAGAGCTAGACCGAATATGTTCGAACAAAATCTGACTTCAGAAGCATTAACAGTAACTACAGTAACGTCACAAGACCAGATCACTCAGAAGCCTTTACGTGACTCTGTTAAAGCGTCTCTTAAAAACTACTTGGCTCAATTAAACGGTCAAGAAGTCACAGAACTATACGAATTAGTTCTAGCTGAAGTTGAACAGCCACTACTAGATACCATCATGCAGTACACTCGCGGTAACCAAACTCGCGCAGCAACTATGATGGGTATCAACCGCGGTACTCTTCGCAAGAAACTGAAGAAATACGGCATGAACTAATCGTTCAAACGTAACCTCTTGAAATAAAAAGCCGTGTGAGTGTCATACTCACACGGCTTTTTGTTATCTGTACCCCTAAATGTACCCCAAGGTAATTCTTAAACTCTTCTCGGTGTTATGAAACTTGTGATTACTTACAAATTTCACATCAACAAAGAGAGTAACAACAAGTGCCATAAGCCAATGATAAATAACAAGTTATTTATTGAAACATAAAAACAAAGCCGTAAGATAGAATTCATACCAAAACAAATGGAGACATCTATGGCCGAAATTGACACAAGGCAACCTTGTAAATCAACCACTTGAGTCCCCCGCTCAAATAAAGCGCCAGAGCAAAAAGGGCGCAATATGCAACAAAATACAAATAAAATTGACAGAATCATTCGTGAAACAGAAAGACTGCATCTAACTTCAATTTCACGTTCATATGCTTGGGTTCTAGAACAGAAAGGACAATTTCCTAAACGTATTAAGTTGGGTAATCGCTCTGTAGGATGGAAGCTATCGCTAATCCTAGAGTGGATCGAACGACAGGGAGAGGAGGATGAATAGATACCTTCCCTCTTCAAGCAATAAAGACATATGCAGAGTATATGCTGTGCAGGACTTGAAGATTATTAAAAAGTCATCATTGGCAGACATACTGGGTGTTAGCTTAAGTACGGTATATAGAATGATTCAAAACAACGAGCTTCCACCACCACTCCGAACGCCGAAAGGTTATATTAGGGGATGGCCTGAGTCTGTCATTGTCGAATGGCTAACTCATAGCTAGAGAGGCTCATTCTGGTCAAGGCATCGAAAGGTGCCTTATTTTTTAATACAAGCTGACTGCTTTTGCATACACTCTAGATTAACTACATACCCTAATAAAAAAAACATAGGACTATTCGAATACCAAGGTGAGCAGCAGCCGATCTTTTTATATCCTAAAGGAGTGTTCACTCGTGCCTTGGATTCTACCTATCAGCAGCTAGACGCCATAATAACTCACTACTCAAAAGTAGTGGTTGTCCTGATTCAATTGCACCAATCACAATACACTCTAGACAAAAAGCCCCTGTCGCGCTTCTTCAAACTTTTCCTAGCCGCGGTGAAAGAACAATATTCAAGTACCAACAACCCTGCCAATTCAAAAATCGCCTATGCTTGGGCCAGAGAAGAGAGCGAAGAAAGGACAAATCAGCACTACCATATTGCTATCATGCTCAATGGTTCTACATGCAAGAGTAGTTACCACATCAACGAACTAGCAAAACAGATCTGGCGAAAGATGGATACAAATAATCGAGTCTGGGTTCCCCAAAGAAACACTTACCATATATGTCGAAATCAAGGACAATCTGCAACCCGCAGTGACTTGCGAGCCGCTCGAATGCGCATGAGTTATGCTGCGAAAAGAAGAACAAAAGAGCTTGTGCCAGCAAAGACGAGAAAATTTGGTTTCTCTCACTTGTCTCCAAAATAACAACATTGCGCAGTACGATCCATGTTACTGCGCAGACTAGAGATCTTCATCGGCCACAAAACTGCGCACCGATCCGATTGGAATTCAAACCTAGAGACAAAAACACTCGATTGTTCAACGTATTCTTACGCACCCGATTTAATCGTGCACTCATCTCAAATTGCGCATCCACTCCGCCAAGGGGGAAACGATCTCTGCTAGTTATTGCGCAATTTCTGGTACAATCAGACGCATAAACTCTTTGTAAATTAGCAGTACCCATGGTCGAACAACATCAGCAAGCATTGAAAAAGCAACTTTGGAACATCGCGAATACGCTACGTGGCAACATGGCCGCCGACGACTTCCGCGACTACATCTTAGGGCTCATTTTCTACAAGTACCTCTCCGATAACCTCAATCAATATGCTAACGCCCTGCTCTCAGAAGATGGCATTAAGTTCACCGATATTGATGAGAAGAGTGATGAAGGGAAAGAGATCTTAGAAGCGATTCGTGAAGAGGCGATCGATAAGCTCGGTTACTTTTTCGCACCTTCTGAGTTATTCCATGTGATTGCACAGGCTGGCGAAAATGGCGAGTTTATTCTCGATGATGTACGCGACGTGCTTAACGATATCGAACAAAGCACCATGGGCGCCGACAGCGCCGAAGACTTCAACGGCCTGTTTGATGAACTCGACCTACAATCAAACAAGCTCGGTAAAACACCGGACGCACGCAACAAGCTGATTGCGCAAGTGCTAGTCCACCTAGACAACATTGATTTTCACCTACAAGACAGCGAAATCGACATTCTGGGCGATGCTTATGAGTACTTGATTGGCATGTTTGCTAGTGGTGCGGGTAAAAAGGCGGGGGAATTCTACACCCCGCAAATGGTGTCTAAACTGTTAGCGAAGTTGGTGACACTCGATAACCCTGCGGTTAAGTCTGTCTACGACCCGACTTGTGGCTCAGGCTCATTGCTGCTGCGCGTGGCAAAAGAAGCGCAGAACCAAGACATCAAATACTACGGCCAAGAGCGCAACCCAAGCACCTATAACTTAGCTCGCATGAATATGATTATGCATGGCGTGCATTACAAACGTTTCGATATTCAAAACGACGATACGCTAGAAACGCCGATGCACTTTGACGAGCGCTTTGATGCGGTAGTCGCCAACCCGCCCTTCTCGGCTCAATGGTCAGCCAGCCCGCTGCACCTCAACAACGACCGCTTTGCCGACTACGGCAAGCTCGCGCCAAAATCCAAAGCGGATTTTGCCTTTGTTCAACACATGATCCACCAGCTTAATGACACGGGCACCATGGCGGTCGTGCTGCCGCACGGGGTGCTATTTCGTGGTGCGGCCGAAGGGCATATTCGCCAGCATCTACTCAAAGAGAAAAACTACCTTGATATGGTAATCGGCCTGCCTGCCAATATCTTCTTTGGTACTTCTATCCCAACCTGCGTATTGGTGTTTAAGAAATATCGCCAAGCCGATGACAACGTGCTGTTTATTGATGCTAGCCAGTATTTTGAGAAAGGCACCAACAACAACTATATGCGTGAAGAAGATTTACAACGCATTCTCGATGCCGTAGCAAAGCGTGAGAACATCGATAAATTTGCCTTTGTAGCCACCCAAGCTGACTTAGCCGAAAACGACTACAACCTCAATATCCCTCGCTATGTGGATACTTTTGAAGAAGAAGAGCCTGTGGACTTATCTGCCGTTGCTAAACGGCTAGTGGATAACGATAAAGCCATGCTAGAGACCGATAAAACCATTGCTGATTTTTGTGCTGAGTTGGCGATTGATGCGCCGTTTGAGGTGAAAGGATGAGGAAAAATACTAAGCCTCAGTTGCGCTTCCCTCTATATGATTCAAACTGGACAATAAGAAAGCTAAAAGATGTCGCTCCCTTGCAAAGAGGATTTGACCTACCCACAACCAACGTAATAGAAGGTAAATACCCCGTCGTTTATTCAAATGGGATAGGACGATACCATAACGAGTTCAAGGCTAAAGCTCCCGGAATTGTAACAGGTCGCTCAGGAACTATTGGTGCGCTAACTTATGTCGAGAACGACTATTGGCCTCACAACACCTCCTTGTGGGTCACTGATTTTATAGACTGTACTCCAAAGTTTGTATTTTACTTGTACCAAAAAATTGGCCTTAAGCGGTTTGCAACTGGTTCTGGAGTTCCTACGCTAAATAGAAATGATGTGCATGACTTTCGTGCAAATATTCCCGAACTTAATGAACAACAAAAAATCGCGGACTTCCTCACTTCAGTGGACACTAAAATCAGCCAACTAACCGAAAAGCACCGCCTACTTAAAGCGTACAAAAAAGGCGTGATACAGCAGATTTTTAGCCAGCAGATCCGATTTAAGGATGAGGATGGTAAGGCGTTTCCTGATTGGAAAACAGAAGCCATCGGTAAGTACTTAGAACCCTATAAAGAGCTGGTGCCAGCTAGTACAGATTTGCCGATTTTAACGTCTTCACGAACGGGGCTTTATTTACAAGAGCGCTCTGTCATCAATGATGGCGACTATGGCGTTGTTCCTCTGGGCTACTTTACCTATCGTCATATGAGCGATGATTTAATTTTCAAGTTCAATGTAAATAGAGATTATACTCGTGGAGCAATTAGTAAAGAGTATCCTGTATTTAAAACCGTCGGCATGGACACTTACTTTCTTGAGACAAAACTCAATGAGGGGCATGAGTTTAAGCGCTTTGCCATTCAACAAAAGCAAGGTGGTACAAGAACTCGACTGTACTTTAAGAACTTAAAAGAACTTAAGTTGGCATTACCATGTTTGGCTGAACAGCAAAAAATCGCTCAGTTCCTACAGTCCATCGACCAAAAAATCGATGCGGTCGCAGAGCAAATCGAGCAAACTAAGCAGTTTAAAAAAGGCTTACTTCAACAGATGTTTGTGTGAGGAAGCATGGCAGAGTTAACCCTAAATAGCCTCGAAGATATTCAAGCCCTGCAAGAGAGCGCCGAAGTGGAGTGCAAACTCGCGGGTGGTCGAGATGGCAAAGGTGCAGTTCCTAACGATATGTGGGAAACCTACAGCGCGTTTGCTAACACCTGTGGTGGAGTCATTCTGCTGGGTATTAAAGAAAAACGCGGTCAGTTTACCCTAGAAGGCATCGCCAACCCTGCCCCATTGGTTAAGAACATCGTCGATACAGCCAACAACTCCAACAAGGTAAGCTGCAATTTGCTCAGTGAGCGAGACGTGCGCATTGAGGTTATCGAAGGAAAGTCACTTATTCGTATCGATGTACCGAGAGCGCCGCGCAAACAGCGCCCAATTTATATCAATGGTAACCCTCTTACAGGTAGCTTTGTTCGCCGTTACGAAGCTGACCAGAAATGCTCTGCCGATAGCGTCAAACAGATGATGGCAGAGCAAGAGAATGAGCGTGACCAACGCATTTTAGAGCACTTTACCCTTGATGATATTGAGCCAGAAAGCCTGCGCGTTTATCGTCAAATGTTTAAAGACGCTAAACCTCAGCACCCATTTTTAGAACACTCTGATCAAGAGTTTCTACGCTCGATTCGTGCTTGGCGACGAGATCGCGCATCAGGCCTTGAAGGGTTAACGCTAGCAGGGCTAGTGATGTTTGGCCGCTGGGATGCGCTGCAAGATGCTTTTCCGGCTTACTCTCTCGACTACCAAGAGAAGGACGACAGCTCGCACCGCTGGATAGACCGTATCTACACCGATGGTTCGTGGTCTGGCAACGCCTTTGATTTCTACCGCAAGGTCTATCGTAAGCTCACCGCAGACTTAAAAGTGAGCTTTCACTTGAATGATGGCCAACGCCTCGACACCTCTCCGGCACATGAAGCCATTCGAGAAGCTTTGGTCAACACACTCGCTCATGCTGACTTTGATTCAGAAGACAATATCTTAATTGAGAAGCATCCCGATTTTATTGGCTTTCGTAATCCTGGATTAATGCGCATTCCAGTACTGGAAGCCATTGCTGGTGGCAACAGCCAGTGCCGCAACCCCGCTATTCATCAAATGTTCTTAAACATTGGTCTGAGTGAAAAAGCAGGCTCCGGCATTCCTAAAATATACAGCAACTGCCGCAGCCAAAACTGGCAACCGCCGCACCTCTATGAAAAGCACGAACTCGGTCAAACGTTGCTCGAACTGCGTATGGTGAATTTATTGTCACCAGAACTCCACCAGCAGCTCGTCGATCTGTTTGGTGAAAACTACAAACAGTTGAGCGAGCTGAAACGCACCATACTGGTAACGGCTGTGACTGAATCGTGGTTTAACCATGAGCGTATCTGCTCCCTCACCTCTGAGCACACCCGAGAGGTCACACTGGCGCTGAGCCAATTGGTCTCGGCAGGGTATTTAGAGTCGGCAGGCAAACACAAAGGTAAAATCTACCACCTAAAAGGGATTGAAGTGCCTACACCAGACAACGATGCAGGCAAAAGCATTAGTTTTGTCGCCTCACCGAGTACGGCGCAACTGTCTTTGTTTGAACCGGAGCCAACAACATTAGTGCCGGACCTAAAAAATGATGCGCCGGACCTAGTGCCGGACCTAGTGCCGGACCTCAAAAATGATGCGCCGGAGTCGACGAATAGCTTCACAGCAGAAGACCAGCAGCTCTGGGCAGAGTTAAGAGCTATTGCACAACCAGTGTTGCAGCAACAAGGCAGGAAACAAAAATCAGATGTAAAAGACATCATTCTAGTACTCTGCTCTCATGCAGCACCAAACTGTCTGAGGCTCACCGACCTTGCCGAACTACTTGGCATGAACACAGAAACGTTAAGGCGCCACTACCTAAGCCCTATGGTTAAAGAACAACAGCTCTACTTAGCATTTCCGACGGTGCCTAACCATCCAGAGCAAGGCTATACCACTCAAAACAACACTAAACAGGACTAAAGCAGCGCAGGAAGGCAATAACAACGATGGCTTATCAATCAGAACAACAGCTAGAAGATAATCTGATCACGCAACTCAGCATGCAAGGGTTCGAGGTTGTCGCACTCAAAGACAACGACGCCCTTGAGGCGAACCTTAAAGCGCAGTTGGAGCGCGTCAATCATTGCGTCCTCTCAGAGTCCGAGTTTCGTCAGGTGCTCGGTAAGCTAGAAAAAGGCAATATTTTCACTAAGGCCAAAACCTTGCGCGACCGGATCGCTATCACCCTCGATAATGGCGATGCGATGCATTTGACTCTGCTGTTTGATAAGCCACAAAACAACCGCTTCCAGATTGCACAGCAAATTACCGTCAAAGGCACTTATACGAATCGCTATGACGTGACGATTCTGGTCAACGGCCTGCCACTGGTCCAGTTAGAACTAAAACGCCGAGGCATTGAGCTCAAAGAGGCCTTCAATCAAATTAAACGCTATCAAAAGCACTCTTACCATGCCAACCATCGCTTGTTTAACTACATACAGCTGTTTGTGGTGTCCAATGGAGTCAATACCCAGTACTTTGCCAATAATAGTGAACTCTCTGCTAAACAGACCTTTGACTGGACCGATATCGATAACAATCGCATCAGCAAACTTCATGAATTTGCCGAGACATTTTTAACCCCTCAGCACCTCACTGTGATGCTCAACCAATATATCGTGCTCAACGAAACAATGAAGTGCCTGATGGTGTTACGCCCTTATCAGTTTTATGCGGTAGAAGCGATCATCAATCAGGTAAAAACTTCGTCAGACAACGGCTATATTTGGCATACCACGGGCTCAGGCAAAACCCTCACCTCGTTTAAAGCGGCTCAATTGATGACAGCCTTAAACGAGGTAGACAAAGTGATATTTGTCGTCGATAGAAAGGATCTCGACTACCAAACGGCCGAGGAGTTTAATGCTTTCTCTAAAGGCTGTGTGGATACCACCAGCAACACCCGCATTCTGTATCATCAGTTGTTAGACAAGCCAATCAAGGGCAAAGACATAAACGAAAAACGCAATAGCAAGCTGGTGGTCACTACCCTACAAAAACTCAATAATATTGTGACCAAACAGCGCTACCTGCGTGAGATGGAGGCCTTGAGAGATAAGCGTATCGTCTTTATCTTTGACGAGTGCCACCGCAGTCAGTTCGGCGATACCCATCAAAACATTGTCAAATTCTTCAACAATGCGCAGCTATTTGGCTTTACGGGCACACCAATTTTTGTCGAAAATGCCGTCGCCAAGAACTCGGTCAAAAAGACCACTCAAGACCTGTTTGGCAAGCGCCTGCACGCCTATGTCATTGTCGATGCAATTCGTGATCAGAACGTACTTAAATTTGCGATTGAATACGTTGGACGCTATCAATACAAAGATGGCTCAAACAACAACCTCGATATTGAGGTTGAAGATATCGATACCAAGGAGCTACTCACTTCTCCTGCCCGACTCGAAAAAATCACCGACTACATCCTTGCACACCACAAGCGTAAAACCCACAGTGGCGACTACAACGCGATATTCTGTGTCTCGGGCGTACCTGAGTTAATCCAATATTATGAGTTGTTTGCCAAGAAAAAGAGCGAGGGCAAACACAACCTTAAAATCGCGACCATTTTCAGCTTTGAAGCGAACGAAGAAGAAGAGTTTGAACTAGGCGTTAGCGACGATAAACAGGTCAAGGAGATTGCCGCGAAATACCTCAGCCAAGGCGAAAACATTAAACTCCATAGCCGCGAAAAGCTCGAAGGGTTCATTGCCGATTACAACAAGATGTTTGGCTCAAGCTACAGCACCAAAGACAGTGACTCCTTTTACGACTACTACAAGAACATATCTAAACGAGTGAAAGCCAAAGAAGTCGATATTTTGCTGGTGGTGAATATGTTCTTAACTGGATTCGATGCGAAAACATTGAACACCATTTATGTCGACAAGAACCTCAAACATCACGGCCTAATACAAGCTTTTTCACGCACTAACCGTATTCTGGACGAGAAGAAGTCGCATGGTAATGTCATCTGCTTTAGGAACTTGAAAAAAGCTGCAGATGAAGCGTTCACCCTGTTTTCCAACAAACAACCCAAAGAACTGGTTGAGCTGCCTCCTTATGACCAACTGCTCGCTGATTTCAACAAAGCTTGTGAAGCATTAAAAACAATAACACCGAACGTGGATGCCGTTGATCTACTGCCAGATGAGGATGCGCAAAAGCTATTCGTCCTTCAGTTCCGTAAACTGATGCAACTCAAGAACATGCTAAGTAACTATGCTGACTTTGAGATGTCGAACACCGACATAGAAGAGCAGGAGTACCAAGACTTCACCAGTAAGTACGCCGATCTCAGCCGACAGATTCGTGAATCCACCAGCAAGGAAAAGGTATCTATTCTGGAAGACGTTGATTTTGAGCTAGAGCTGCTGCACCGAGATGAAGTCAATGTCGCCTATATACTGCATTTACTGCGCGAGTTACACCAAGAGCAGAGCGGTGAGAGTCAGGAGAAGAAACGACAAGTTATCGCTAACCTGATCAATTCAGACCCAACATTGATGAGCAAGAAAGAACTCATCGAGAAATTCATGAATGAGCACCTCGACGGCATACCTGCGCATGCTGATGTCGACGAAGAATTTGAGTACTTTTGGGAACGAGAGAAGCGCCAAGCACTTGAGCAATTGGCAGAAGAAGAAAAGCTCAACACCGACAAGCTACAAATTTTAGTTAACCGCTATGAGCTTAGCGAGGAAATGCCGCTACGCGAAGACTTTGCAGAGGCTTTAGAAACTAAGCCAACCATTCTACAACGCAAGAAAATTGTAGGCCGCCTAGCGGAACGGTTTAAAGGGTTTGTAGATACGTTTATTGGTGGATTATAGTGCAAGAGATTGAGTATAAGATTGAGAATAAAAAACGTATGTATAATTTAAAATCACTACCCATAGCTATAACTATAAATATTCCATCTGTACGAGATGACTTGAACGGGGATATGAACTGATTAAACATTCGTCATTCTGTGATCTAATACGATTGCTTAGTGCAACACTCCGGATATAATGCAAGATTACGTTTTTTGTTCGGACTAAGCTACATGGCTGATATGCAAAGGGAAGAATGGCTAAGCCTGATGCTACGAGAGCTGCCAGATCGACTGCTGATCCTTGATGAGTGTGGTCGCATCTTGGAGAGTTTTGGTGGTGCGGTTCAAATTCCCCCTTACAGCACGGATAATCTAGACCTAACATTCAGCGAGATGGTACCTCCACACATTGCTGAAAACGTGAAACAGAGCTTAACGCAAACGTTTAAATCCAACCAAACGACTCAGCTTCGCTACTCGGTTACTCCATGTCAGTTACTTATGTCTTCTATTGAAGAATTGGATGCATGGCGTGGTGTCGAAGAGCGATGGTTCGAAGCCACGCTCAAGCCCATCACTCTGACAAACGGCTCCAAATACATTATGTGGCAGGAGCGAGAAACCACTCTCGCTCGTCAACAAGAACTGGAGTTAAAGAAGCTCGCTGAAACCGATGAACTCACAGGAATCTTAAATCGCCGTGCTTTTATGCTGCATTTAGAGCGAGAGTTTCATTCCCCTTCAGAGCAAGGGCTCTCTTGTTTAATGATTGATATTGACCACTTCAAAGAAATCAATGATCAAGTTGGTCACCTTTCTGGCGATGAAGTGATTACTCAAGTAGCACACATCTGCCGTGAGATGATTCGCGGTAGCGATTATATTGGTCGTTTAGGTGGAGAAGAATTTGGGGTGCTTTTAGGCCACACGAATGCGATTCAAGCTTATGACATCGCAGAGCGAATTCGCGAATCCATAGACTCCACACCTTGCCATGTTGATGGTCATATTATCTTGCCTACTGTAAGTATTGGGATTGCGGAACTCAACGCTCAAGTCTCATCCGTTCGCGAGTTGATGGTTCAGGCAGACAAGGCGATGTATTATTCAAAGCAGACTGGTCGCAACCAGGTTACTCTCTACTACGACAACTTGCCTCAAATTAAAAGCACAACCGAGCTTAAAGCGAATATCCGTCGCGCGTCTTAACGCCACCTTGTATCGCCGAGTGGGATCACTTTTCTTCACTGGCTAACGCACCGAGAATCGAACAATGACTCGCATCATCATCAACATGCCCACAGCAGGCATCATTGATTTTTTTCAACGCACTGCGTATCCGTTGTAACTCACCAATTTTCTCATCAATCAAGTTCAGCTTTGCACTCGTAATCGCTTTCACTTCGGCACAACTATGTTCTGTTGCTTCTAGCTTTATCTCTAACAATTCACGAATCTCATCAAGACTCAAACCCAGATCTTTCGCCTTTAGGATAAAGCTGACCTGATTCTGGTTTTGTTGATTATATAAGCGGTAGCCAGACTCACTTCGCCCAGCAGGCTTAATCAGTTGGTTTTTCTCATAAAAACGCAGCGTGTCTGCGGTGACATTACACCGTTTTGCCAGTTCACCGATCTGAAACATAACTTTTCCTATTAACTGTTTCATTACTTTTTAAGTCAAAAGACGAGCTTTTTGCAATTAATTTTGCAATGCCAAACGATTGCGCGAGCTTTTTTGTAATAAATTAGTTAGAATGTGCGCCATCAAACTCAGAGACTAGTCTATCACCAGCCAATGCTGGAAAGGTCTTTACCAAAACTGGCCAATATTTTACTGCTATTTACCTAGTAAAGCGTAAGAACAAGTTCATTTTTGGCAAATATCTTTATTTATATATTAACTCTGTGACTTTGAGGAAATGGAAGCATGACTAACGCTCGTCCTATTCGCCGCGCCCTAATCAGCGTATCAGACAAAACTGGTATTGTTGAGTTTGCCCAAGCTCTTGCTAACCGTGGCGTTGATATTCTATCCACTGGTGGTACAGCTCGCCTACTAGCAGAGAAAGGGATCTCTGTTACAGAAGTATCAGACTACACTGGTTTCCCAGAAATGATGGACGGTCGTGTTAAGACTCTACACCCTAAAGTTCACGGTGGTGTGCTTGGCCGTCGAGGTCAAGATGATGATGTGATGGAAAAGCACGGCATCAACCCTATCGACATCGTAGTCGTTAACCTCTATCCGTTCGCAGAAACCGTTGCTAAAGAAGGTTGTACCTTAGCTGACGCCGTAGAAAACATCGACATCGGTGGCCCTACAATGGTTCGTTCTGCTGCTAAAAACCACAAAGACGTAACGATCGTGGTTAATGCTCACGATTACGAGCGTGTTATCGCAGAAATGGATGCTAACGATAACTCTCTAACCTTAGAAACTCGCTTCGATCTAGCGATTGCCGCATTCGAGCACACGGCTGCTTACGACGGCATGATCGCTAACTACTTCGGCACAATGGTTCCATCTTACGGTGCTTCCCCTGAAACCGTAAGCAAAGAAGGTGATGAAGAGAGCAAATTCCCTCGCACTTTCAACCAGCAGTTCATCAAGAAGCAAGATATGCGCTACGGTGAGAACAGCCACCAGGATGCCGCTTTCTACGTAGAAGCGAACCCAGAAGAAGCATCCGTTTCGACTGCACGCCAAATCCAAGGCAAGGCGCTTTCTTACAACAACATTGCCGATACTGATGCAGCACTATAGTGTGTTAAAGAGTTCGACGAGCCAGCTTGTGTCATCGTTAAGCACGCTAACCCATGTGGTGTAGCACTCGGTAGCAACATCCTAGAGGCATACGATCGTGCATACAAAACGGACCCAACGTCTGCATTCGGCGGCATTATCGCATTCAACAAAGAGCTCGATGCTGAAACAGCAACGGCTATCGTTGAGCGCCAGTTCGTTGAAGTGATTATCGCACCGTCTGTATCCGCTGAAGCGATTGAAGTGGTTGCAGCGAAGAAAAACGTTCGTCTACTTGAGTGTGGTGAATGGTCAACCAAGACGACAGGTTTTGATGTTAAACGTGTTAACGGTGGCCTTCTGGTTCAAGACCGCGATCAAGGCATGGTAAACCTAGATGACCTTAAAGTCGTGTCTAAACGCCAACCGACAGATGAAGAGCTAAAAGACGCGCTATTCTGCTGGAAAGTTGCGAAGTACGTTAAATCAAACGCGATTGTTTATTCAAAAGGCGACATGACTATCGGTGTTGGCGCAGGTCAAATGAGCCGAGTTTACTCAGCCAAAATCGCTGGTATTAAAGCGGCTGACGAAGGTCTGCAAGTCGAAGGCTGTGTAATGGCTTCAGATGCATTCTTCCCATTCCGTGATGGTATCGATGCAGCAGCAGAAGCGGGCATTAAGTGTGTAATTCAACCAGGCGGCTCTATGCGTGATGACGAAGTTATCGCAGCCGCAGACGAGCACGGTATGGCGATGATCTTTACGGGTATGCGTCACTTCCGCCACTAAAAAAGAAGCTAGAGCGCTTCGCGCAGAGTCGCGAGCAGCGAGTACGGTTAACAACAATCACTCGAAGCTCGCTACTCGATATTCGAAGCTAAGCAATTTGATTGAAGGATTTAAAATGAACGTATTGATTATTGGTTCTGGTGGTCGTGAACATGCTCTTGGCTGGAAAGCGGCACAAAACCCAAATGTAGAAACTGTTTTTATTGCACCAGGTAACGCAGGTACAGCACTTGAGCCTAAACTTGAGAACGTCAACATCGGCGTTGAGAGTATTTCTGAGCTGGTCGCTTTTGCGAAAGAAAAACAGATTGAGCTGACTATAGTCGGCCCTGAAGCTCCATTAGTAATCGGTGTGGTTGACGCTTTCCGTGAAGCGGGTCTGCCTATCTTTGGCCCTACGCAAGCCGCTGCTCAGCTGGAAGGTTCTAAAGCTTTCACCAAAGACTTCTTAGCACGCCACAATATTCCAACGGCGGCTTACGCAAACTTCACTGAAATTGAACCAGCACTTGCTTATGTTCGTGAGCAAGGCGCACCTATCGTCGTAAAAGCTGACGGCCTAGCCGCTGGTAAAGGCGTTATTGTTGCAATGACGCTAGAAGAAGCGGAAGAAGCGATTAAAGACATGTTGGCGGGTAACGCGTTTGGTGAAGCAGGTAGTCGTGTTGTCATTGAAGAGTTTCTCGACGGTGAAGAAGCTAGCTTTATCGTTATGGTCGATGGAAAAAGCGTACTACCAATGGCCACCAGCCAAGACCACAAGCGTGTCGGTGACAAAGACACAGGCCCGAATACCGGTGGTATGGGTGCTTACTCTCCTGCGCCAGTGGTTACTCCTGAAATTCATGAGCGAATCTTGGAAGAGGTTATCTACCCAACCGTTCGTGGGATGGATGCTGAAGGTGCACCGTACACAGGTTTCCTTTACGCTGGTCTAATGATCGACAAAGAAGGCACGCCAAAAGTGATCGAATACAACTGTCGATTCGGTGATCCAGAAACGCAACCAATAATGATGCGTATGGAGTCCGATCTTGTTGAGCTTTGCTTGATGGCAATCGACGAAAAGCTAGATGAAGCCGAATCTAAGTGGGATCCTCGCGCTTCTATCGGTGTGGTGCTGGCGGCAGGTGGCTACCCGGGTGATTATGCGAAAGGTGATGTCATTTCTCTCCCAGCGAATGAGCAGGAAGGAGAG
Organism: Vibrio sp. Hep-1b-8; assembly: GCF_006124995.1. Taxonomy (GTDB): domain Bacteria; phylum Pseudomonadota; class Gammaproteobacteria; order Enterobacterales; family Vibrionaceae; genus Vibrio. Next base: position 30,872 of record NZ_QEWN01000116.1, on the reverse strand, counting down.
AAAATCTTCCACGCTGGCACAACCAACAATGCTGATGGCGATGTGGTCACTAACGGTGGCCGTGTTCTATGCGCGACGGCGCTTGGAAACAGCGTCTCAGAGGCTCAGGAACGCGCTTACGTACTCGCTAAACAAGTTAGTTGGAACGGAATGTTCCATCGTCATGACATCGGCTACAGAGCGATTGAACGCGAGCAAGGGAAATAGCTTCTAGCTTCTAGCTTCTAGCTTCTAGCTTCTAGCTTCTAGCTTCTAAAACGTTAAAGGCTTGGTCATCAATACCAAGCCTTTTGTTTATTCTGGTCATCACCGATGGCTAGTGTCGCTGGCTAACAGTTACTCTTCAATCAGACTCGGCCGTTCGATGCAGTCATGACTATCATCTGCAAGCATCAGCAATTCACTAGCAACGATTCGATTGCCACGAGTAGTGCCAAGGAATGCCGCGTAGCTGTCAATCGTGGATAGGCGGTTGACGACAAAACTCGGCAAAGTTTCGTTAAACTCAACTTCTGAGTAACTCTTTCCTGAGCAAGTATCAAACGTCGAACCATCCCAATAGCCTTGAATAAGAGCTAAACCGTCTCGACTCTGCCCTTTAGTGACATCGGAAATGTTCAGCGCTTCTTGTTTCAACCAAGCTAATTTCTCAGATTTGAGCGGCAGTACACGTCCATCAAGCCGATATTGTTGATAAACCGCCTCACCATCTTTATTGAAACGTACATGAATACGATATGGCACTAGCGCTTTATTGTCTTTTAATTGCTCTCCCTCACGAATCAATTCTCGAAGTTGGCCTTCATCCCAGCGATAGTCTGTCTGATACCAACCGTAGTCGCCCGCACTGACATAATCAGCCGCAGTAAATGGGAAGCTCAACTTTTCGGTATACCAATATAAGCTAGTCGCATCACCAATAGTCTGGCCACCAGTATAATCAGAATATTGGTCAAGGTTTGGTGTCGGTACGCTAGAAGAGCAACCGATAAGTAAAGAAGCGATTAGTGAAGGGGCTAGTAACTTTTTCATCTTCATAAAACAAATATACGCCAAGATAGGGACTACCTTGACGCATTATATACAATCTAGAGCGATTGACTCTGAAATCGGTACTTAATTATTTCACTGAATCTTTCAGTGCTTTACCTGCTACGAATGCTGGTACATTTGCCGCTGCGATTTGGATCTCAGCACCTGTTTTAGGGTTACGGCCAGTACGTGCAGCACGGTGGTTAACTTTGAATGTACCAAAACCAATTAGTTGAACTTGGTCACCCTCTTTCAGTGCACCAGTCACACTTTCAAGAGTTGCTTCAAGAGCAGCTTTAGCTTGTGCTTTAGATAGATCTGCTTTCTCTGCGATAAAGTCGATTAATTGGGTCTTGTTCATTAGGTTTCCCTTCTCATAGGTTATCGAATTCCCCTCACTCTAAATCATAAATGCCCTATCTGGCAAAGGTTTGTAAGCGATCTTTAGCTCTCATGACGTACTTTTAACCATAATCTGAGCATTAACTCACAATTTGTTACTGTGACAGAGAAACTTAATACTTGTTTTTAACCATCTTTAGCCTTATTTATAAGCATGCAATAGCCCGTAAAGCCTGATATTTCGGGACTTAAAGCGAATAGAAAATGCTCACATCAATAATGCGCAGGCAAGAAAAGTTGCGCTTTTCATGCAAAATTCGATGGGGGCATAACACCACATAGGACATTTATGTTTCTGCTAACAATATACGTCTCTGTTGCGATTGGCGTATCGTTTATCTGCTCCGTTTTAGAAGCGGTTCTTCTGAGTATCTCACCAAGTTATATCGCCCAATTGCGTCAGCAAGGCCACCCTGCTGCCACCTCATTGGCTAAGTTAAAAACAGATATCGACCGACCACTGGCTTCGATTCTGACGCTAAACACGATTGCACACACAATCGGTGCGGCAACAGCAGGTGCTCAGGCTGCCGTGGTATTTGGTAGCGAATGGCTTGGTGTATTCTCTGGCGTACTGACGCTAGGCATACTTGTGTTGTCAGAAATCGTACCGAAAACTATTGGTGCGACCTACTGGCGTCAGCTAGCACCAATGGCTGCAACTACTCTGCGCTGGATGGTATGGGCGCTGACTCCGTTTGTGTGGTTCTCAGAGCAGATAACCAAACGCCTATCTCGAGGGCATCAAGCACCAAAAATGCGTGATGAACTATCGGCAATGGCGATTCTTGCGCGCGAGAGCGGAGAGTTTGCCGAAGGTGAGTCAAAGATGCTCAACAACCTTCTGGGTATTCAAGATGTACTTGTCACACAGGTCATGACCCCTCGCCCAGTGGTTTTTCGCGTTGATGCAGAAATGACAATCAATGAGTTTCTTGACCGTCATAAAGATTCGCCGTTTTCTCGTCCTCTGGTCTACAGCCAGTCTACGGACAATATTATTGGTTTTGTACACCGCCTCGAACTGTTCAAACTGCAACACGCTGGTAGTGGAGAAAAACAACTCGGAGCGGTAATGCGCCCAGTCCATGTTCTGCTCAACACCATTAAGCTACCAAAAGCCTTTGAACAAATGATGGCAAAGCGCCTGCAACTGGCCATGGTGGTCGATGAATACGGTACGATTCAAGGGATCTTAACCCTTGAAGACGTTTTCGAGCACTTAGTTGGTGAAGAGATTGTTGACGAAGCTGACCGTGCAACGGATATGCAGGAGCTTGCCTTTGAACGCTGGGAGAAGTGGAAGAAAACCCACGGCGTTATCGAAAGTCGCGATGATGACGAAAAGGCGAGTAGCGAGTAGCGAGTGGCGAGTGGCGAGTGGCGAGTTGCGAGTTGCGAGTGGCGAAAAGAAAGAGGGTTGACGTTTTATGTCAACCCTTCTCTTTTTCCTGTTTACTCATAGCTAGAAGCTAGATACTCGCAGCTTTCTAGATCTCTATACCGATATTACTGACACCTTCATCACGCAGTTCAAAACGTAAGTCTTTAATCAACTCAATATCACGCTCTTCTGCTTCACGAAGTGGACGGAAGATTGCCCATTGCACATCCCATTCACCGCAAACCGCTTCATTCTCTTTCTGGTTTTCGTTAGTAATCTCTTCACCCGTTTGCGCTTCTTCTAGTTGAGCAACCGTCATTACAGATTGTTGGCTAACCTTATGCATGTTTTCATACAGGTAGTCTCTATCTAGCAAGCCGTGAAGAAGATCGGACAGAGCCACACATGCGTCAATGGCTGGATAAACACCATAGAAGTCGAAATCCTCTGAGCTAGGAATAATTTCTTCTAACTTTTCTAGCTGGCGCTCAAAGTTCACTTTGGCGGTTTTAACGGTTAACTGTTCCCAAATACTATCCAAAATATCACGATAAATTCGCGCTTCGGCAAACTTGGTGCTTTCACAAAACATTGCGAAGTTTGGATACATACGTTCACACAAGCTCACCATAAAGGTAATCTGTTTCCATGGTTCTAACTTCTCAAGGCGAAGCTGAAGAGGATTCTGTAGCATAGAGACTCTTTGGGTCTGTTGACCTAGTTGCTGAATTAGACAGCGGAAAGTGTACTTGATAACCAACAGGGAAAAAAGCAAGGCGATGAACAATTTCACTCATAAAGTTTACCTTCTCACTGAAGATGACACTTATTACCTCAAGCTACTTGAATCCGCGCAGCTAGATGACTTAGAAGTTACTCAAAAACGCCACGAGGCAACGATCCTACTCGCCTCTCCGCCAATGGCGGCAAAATGCCTTGATGAGTTCCCAAAACTGGAGTGGATCCAATCTATCTATGCTGGTGTTGATGCGTTGCTTCCACATTTGAGCGGTTTTACAGGCCCATTGACCAATGTAAAAGGAATATTTGGTCAACAGATCTCTGAGTATGTACTTGGTTATAGCATTGCTTATCAGCGCCATTTTTATCACTATCATACCGAGCAACAGGGCTCTAACTGGCAACCAATGCCATACCAATCTCTAAGTGGCAAAAAAATGGTTGTTCTCGGCACAGGTTCCATTGGTTCCCATCTTGCAGAGGTTGCCAAAAGTTTTGCTATTGTCCCTATCGGAGTGAATCGCAGCGGTATACCGACAAAACACTCCCCTTTTACAGCAACCTACCATATTCAAGAACTGACCACTGCCCTGCAAGAAGCCGATATTGTCGTTAATACACTACCGAATACGCCTGAAACTCGACATATCCTCAACCAAGAGAGCTTATCGCACTGCCAAGGTGCTCTGCTATTTAATGTCGGCCGAGGCACTGCAGTAGAAGAAAATGGTCTGTTAAGTGCCTTGGACAATGGACATATCCGCCACGCGTTTCTCGACGTGTTTGCACAAGAACCACTGCCTGAGAGTCACCTTTTCTGGGCGCATGAAAATATTACGGTCACGCCACATATCGCAGCGTTAAGCTTTCCGGAACAAGTGGTCGATATCTTTGTAGAGAATTATCAAAGCTGGCGAGATGGGTTTGGTTTAATTAACACTGTGGATTTGGATAAAGGCTACTAGTGCCGAGAAAGATATATGTTGGATGATTTACTACAACAAGTAAGAGCTTGTCGGTTGTGTGAAGAGAACTTGCCCCTTGGCGCTAACCCGGTCATACAAGCTTCTGAATCTGCAAAGCTATTGATTATCGGCCAAGCCCCTGGAACTCGTGTCCATGAAACCTCAATCCCTTGGAATGACCCAAGCGGTAACAGACTAAGAGAATGGCTAGAGCTCGATAAAGAGACCTTTTACGATGAAAGTCAGGTAGCCATTATGCCGATGGGCTTGTGCTACCCAGGCAAAGGGACAAGTGGAGACTTACCGCCAAGAAAAGAGTGCGCGCCTAAATGGCATCAAGCGGTATTAGAACAATTACCTAATGTCGGTATGACCTTACTGATTGGCCAGTATGCGCAGAACTACTATCTCAGCGACAAACCTAAGACACTGACAGAAACCGTGCAGCAATGGCACCGCTGGGCACCAAAGTATCTGCCTTTACCGCACCCTTCACCACGCAATACCTTATGGCTGAAGAAAAATCCTTGGTTTGAAGCTGAAGTAGTGCCGTTTATTAGAGATTATGTACATCAGCACCTGAATAACTAGCGGACAAAAAAACGGAGACCGAAGTCTCCGTTTATGCAGTAGCTAAGTAGCTTGGGGAGGATTACATCATACCGCCCATACCACCCATGCCACCCATGCCGCCCATATCAGGCATAGATGAAGCATCTTTCTGTGGTAGGTCTGTCACCATAGCTTCAGTTGTGATCATTAGACCTGCAACTGATGCTGCGAACTGTAGTGCGCTACGAGTCACTTTAGTTGGATCTAGGATACCCATCTCAATCATGTCACCGTATTCGCCAGTTGCAGCGTTGTAACCGTAGTTACCTTCACCTGCACGAACGTTGTTCGCAACAACAGACTCTTCATCGCCTGCGTTCTTAGTGATTTGACGGATTGGCGCTTCCATTGCACGTAGAGCAACGCGGATACCAACGTTTTGTTCTTCGTTGTCACCTTCTAGGTTAGCAACTTTAGATGCTGCGCGAATAAGAGCCACACCACCACCAGCGACAACACCCTCTTCAACCGCAGCGCGAGTTGCATGAAGCGCATCTTCAACGCGGTCTTTCTTCTCTTTCATTTCAACTTCAGTTGCTGCGCCAACTTTGATCACTGCAACACCGCCAGCTAGCTTAGCTACGCGCTCTTGCAGTTTCTCTTTGTCGTAATCTGAAGTTGCTTCTTCGATCTGTTGACGAATTTGAGCAACACGACCTTGAATCATTGCTTCTTCGCCAGCACCATCGATGATAGTAGAGTTTTCTTTAGTAATGGTGACACGCTTAGCTTGACCTAGGTCTTCAAGAGTGACTTTCTCTAGCTCTAGACCGATCTCTTCAGAGATCACTGTACCGCCTGTTAGGATAGCGATGTCTTGTAGCATTGCTTTACGACGGTCACCAAAACCTGGGGCTTTAACAGCCGCTACTTTTACGATGCCACGCATGTTATTCACAACAAGTGTTGCTAGTGCTTCACCTTCAACATCTTCAGCAATGATAAGTAGTGGACGAGATGCTTTCGCTACCGCTTCTAGCGTTGGAAGAAGTTCACGAATGTTCGATACTTTCTTATCGACTAGTAGGATGAATGGGCTTTCTAGATCTACGCTGCCCGCTTCTTGGTTGTTGATAAAGTAAGGAGACAGGTAACCGCGGTCAAACTGCATACCTTCAACAACATCTAGCTCATCTTGCAGAGCCTGACCTTCTTCAACAGTAATCACACCGTCGCGGCCGACTTTTTCCATCGCTTCAGCAATGATGTTACCCACAGTTGCATCAGAGTTTGCTGAGATGGTACCAACCTGAGCGATCGCTTTTGTGTCTTTACACTCAACAGACAGTGCTTTTAGCTCTTCAACTGCTGCAACGACAGCTTTGTCGATACCGCGCTTAAGATCCATTGGGTTCATACCCGCTGCAACTGCTTTTAGGCCTTCGTTTACGATTGCTTGCGCAAGAACAGTTGCTGTCGTTGTACCGTCACCCGCAGCGTCGTTCGCTTGAGACGCAACTTCTTTAACCATCTGTGCGCCCATGTTTTGGAACTTGTCTTCAAGCTCGATTTCACGCGCAACAGAGACACCATCTTTAGTGATTGTTGGTGCACCGAAAGATTTGTCTAGTACAACGTTACGGCCTTTAGGGCCAAGAGTGACTTTTACTGCATCAGCTAGAATGTTCACACCCTCTAGCATCTTAATACGTGCGTCATTACCAAATTTAACGTCTTTAGCAGCCATCTTTAGTTTCCTTGTCTAAATTCTGTTTAGTGATTTCAAATTGAACCTGAGCAAAAAATTACTCAATGATTGCTATTACTCAACGATTGCCATGATGTCGTTTTCTGACATCACTAGCACTTCTTTACCGTCGATTTTTTCAGTTTTAGTACCGTAACCTTCAGCGAAGATAACTGTATCGCCAACTTTAACGTCCAACGGTAGTACTGTACCGTTTTCTAGGATGCGGCCTTTACCCACAGCTAGTACAACGCCGCGAGTAGATTTCTCTGCAGCAGAACCAGTCAGAACGATACCACCCGCTGACTTAGATTCAACTTCTTGGCGTTCTACGATAACTCGGTCGTGTAATGGACGAATGTTCATCGGTCGTCTCTCCTGAATTTCCATGGTTGGTTTGATAAGTGGCTTTCACAGCCTAGCGGTATCTATATGAGGGGTAGATTGGCTAAACCCAAGGGGGAATAAGAATATTTTTGAGAGTTTGAACACAAAACGAGTGGCGAGTGGCGAGTGGCGAGTGGCGAGTGGCGAGTGGCGAGTGGCGAGTGGCGAGTGGCGAGTGGCGAGTGGCGAGTGGCGAGTGGCGAGTGGCGAGAAATTTTATGGGGGCGACAGCTCATGTCAACTGATTTAATGCGACAGTAACTCTTCGAAACTCGAAGCTCAAAGCTCAAAGCTCAAAACTCGCAGCTCGAAGCTCGAAGCTCGAAGCTCGAAGCTCGAAGCTCGAAGCTCGAAACTCGAAACTCGAAACTCGAAACTCAATACTTATTTCTGAATCAGTGAGACAGTCATAATACGTTATGACATTGCTATAGAGCTGGACACTAATCACCTCCAATCATCCAAAAGAATCACCTGCGCAGTAGGTTGATTGTCTAGGTCTGTCACGTCACCATCGAGCACATCTTGAAACTTGACCATTTGCGAGACAAGTTCGCGCATCAGCACGACATTGGCATGATTGGGATTTTTACAGCTACCGACAATACGATCGATATGGCTTTGCTGCGCCCACAAACGATCCTGCATCTCTTTCGAGGCAGACAAAATCATTTCCTCACACATGTCGTACTTGAACTGAGTAAATGCTTCAGGATTATTTTGTGCGAGTGCCATCAATTCATCAAAAGAGGGCAAGGTTTGATTGATTAGTGGTGAACTCATAATAGCTCCTTACACGCAAAGCCTGTGGTTAACGACCTATCCTAAAGATAGGTCAATGCAGGGGAATCGCGTACTACGAAAACCATCAATCTCAAAATCAAGACAGCTCAATATACATCTAAACACAAAGACTCTGAAGAAAAGAGACTCGCTACACAATGGAATATACGCAGCGACGTTGACCTTGAATGATATGTTCGGAGCGTTCAATAGAGACATCTTTACCTAGCAAACTCTGAAAAACATTCAGTTCTGACTGGCATAAACTTGGGCAACGTGTCGCCGCTTTACAGATAGGACAATGATTTTCTATTAGCACATAACCTTGTGGAGTTTGCTCAAGCTCAGCCATGTAGCCTTCTTGCTTTCTCAGCTCCACCAACTTAGTCAGTTTAGAGAGTACGTCAGGGCAATGGCTTAATTCAGCTTGATAATTGGCTAATGTCTTTGCTTCCCTTTCATTGGCGACTTTCTGTACCCCTTCGGCACCAAACAGTGTTTCTACCGCCTCTATGACTTGGATAGTCAGCTCACTGTGGCGGTCAGCAAATTGAGCATGCCCTTTTGGGGTTAAGGACCAATGACGGGTGGGACGCCCGACTTTTACTTTCAGATCCTCAAAAGACAAAAAGCCGTCTTTTTGCAGGCTTTGCAGGTGTTGGCGAGCTCCCATGGTGGTCATGTTAAGTTGCTCAGCAAGCTGCTTAGCCGTGACTGCTCCATCTTTTTTAATTGTCTGTAGAATTAAATCAACACTTTTCATGCTTGCTCCCTCAACCACAAAAATATTATGGAGCAACCAATTAATAAAGCAAATGCTTTACAGGACTAACTCGGAGGTTACGGCACATACTGCATTGGGATAAGTTTTTTGCTTCGGCTGTATCGTTCGAATAAGTTTCTCAGCGTGTTTGGCAGTGCTGATAAATCCACGACCTTAAAACCATGCTGGCGATAAAACGATTCAAGATGTTGATAAGCGAAGCAATAGTCCTGATTGGCCAACACCTGCTGCTCACAATAGTTCATTAAGTGATGCCCTAACCCCTTTGCTCTCAAATCTGGAATCACTAACATACCTGTCAACAATCGACACTCTTCTATCTGACGAAAGCGAACCACCGCAACAATTTGCTGATCGATATACCCCGCGAGTATCAATTCATCTTTTTTGGCTTTCCCTGATGGGTAATAAGATTTATATAAGCGAGCTACGAGCGGCAGTTTAATCGGATCTAATACTTCTATATGCAGAGGGCTCATTATCACCAAGCTTCAATTTGAGGTAGAATGCTGGCAGTTTAGATTACTCAACGAAACCAATGCAAATTACAGCTAACGCCGACCTCCACCCGTACCATACTTTCTCTATCTCACAGCAGTGTGACTTCCTTGTTGAGGTGAACTCTACTGAAGAGATAAAGCAGGTTTATCAAAACCCGCAATGGAAACAGCTACCCAAGTTAATGCTAGGTAAAGGCAGCAATATGCTTTTTACCGAGCCTTATCATGGTGTAGTGATACTCAATAGAATTGTCGGCAAGCAAGTGACTGAGTCTGCAACGCATTGGCATCTGCATATTGCTGGTGGAGAAGATTGGCCATCACTTGTTGAATGGTCCGTCAATCATGGCTATGCAGGATTGGAGAATCTTGCTCTTATTCCTGGTTGTGCTGGCAGTGCTCCAATCCAAAATATCGGAGCCTATGGTGTTGAACTGAAAGATGTGTGTGAATATGTCGATATCCTTTGCCTCGATAGCTTTAGTATTCAGCGCCTCACTAATGAAGAGTGCAATTTTGGTTATCGAGATTCAATATTCAAGCATCAGTTGCATGGTAAAGCAGTCATTGTTGCGCTAGGGCTAAAGTTAGCCAAACAATGGCAACCTCAAATTGAGTATGGCCCGCTAAAATCCCTCGAACCAAATACTCCAACCGCTCAAGATATCTTTGAGCGTGTGTGCCAGATTCGTATGGAGAAACTTCCAGACCCAAACGTGACAGGTAACGCGGGGAGCTTTTTCAAGAACCCGGTGATCCCTCAATCACATTTTGAACTCCTCAAACAGCTGTTCCCAGATATCGTTGCCTACCCTGCTGACGGCGGGATGAAAATCGCAGCCGGATGGTTGATTGATCAATGTAAGCTTAAAGGCATCAGGATAGGCGGTGCACAAGTACACCCTATGCAGGCTCTAGTGTTAGTCAATAAAGACAACGCAACAGCGTCTGATGTTATTCAGCTGGCAGCTAAAGTTCGCTCTGAAGTGCTTAATCGCTATCAAATTGAGCTTGAACACGAAGTAAGATTTATGGGCTCACAACAAGAAACCAATCTGCAAGAGATTTTGGAGAAAGCACAATGAAAGAGCATTCGGTCAAGTTATCGATTCTAAAAACACTCTCTCAAGGTGGCTTTCACTCCGGCGAAGAGCTAGGTGAACAACTTGGCGTTTCTCGCGCTGCGATTAGTAAGCACATTAAAGGTATTCAAGATTGGGGGGTTGATATTTTTCGGGTGCAAGGCAAAGGTTATCAGCTTGCTAAGCCAATGCAGTTACTCGATCAGGAGACTCTTAATCAGGCTCTTTCTACCCCTGTAGAACTGATTCCCATCATTGATTCGACCAACCAATATCTTCTCGACCGCACTGACAGCCTTGAATCAGGATCTGTGTGTTTAGCGGAATATCAGGCCAAAGGTCGCGGTCGCCGTGGGCGTGAATGGATTTCTCCATTTGGTTCTAACCTCTATTTGTCTATGTACTGGCGCCTAGATGCTGGCATGGCTGCGGCGATGGGGCTAAGCCTAGTGGTTGGTGTCGCTATCGTTGAAGCTCTGGAAGAAATGGGGCTCAATGGCGTGAAGCTGAAATGGCCAAACGACCTCTATTATCAAGACCGCAAGCTCGCTGGCATTCTGGTAGAGATGTCGGGTCAAGCAGGCGCTGCTGCAAACTTAGTGATTGGTATGGGTATGAACCTGATGATGTCTGAATCCACTGAAGGTATCACTCAGCCATGGGCAAGCTTAAGCGAAGTAGGCAATAGCAAAGAAATCGACAGAAACCAACTTGCTATCACTATGATTAAGACGCTTCATACCGCCCTAAATGACTACGAGTTTAAGGGCATGGCAGGGTTTGTAGAAAGGTGGAATCGCCTCGATAACTTCATCGACCGACCGATTAAGTTGATCATGGGCCCGAGAGAGATTACTGGTATTGCTCGCGGCATCAATGAACAAGGCGCCGTCTTGTTAGAAACTGAACAAGGGCTTGAAAGTTATATTGGTGGCGAAGTCAGCCTTAGAGCGGCGAGTGGGGAGTAGCGAGTGGCGAGTGGCGAGTGGCGAGTGGCGAGTAGCGAGTGGCGAGTAGCGAGTGACGAGTGACGAGTGGCGAGTGGCGAGTGACGAGTAGCGAGTAGCGAGTGACGAGTGGGGAGTTACTTGCTTCGAAGTTTGACTATAAACGCCCCAAGCATGCGACTTAAATGTAAGCACTCTTCGGCCATGTCTTCTCCAACACATTTGGGAATGTATTGGATTTCAATCGCCATAAGAAGCTGAGTTCTTAGCTCTGCTAATGAGCCTTTCGCAATAGAAAGAAAGTGCGCCTTTTCTTTGTCAGTGTGCCTTTCCATCCCTTCAGCGATGTTACTGGGTACAGAAAGACCAGAGCGACAAATCTGATCTTTAAACCCATAATCCCTATGTTGTTTAAAGGATTTGTAGACTAAACAGCTTAAAGAAAAGCTTCTTTGCCATATAGTTAACTGTTCATGTTTCATGACGAATATCGACGAATAGAGTATTTATTTATTGTTATAGTCTTTTCTTATACGAAAAAATGAAAATGGTATTACATTGTGTGACAAAGCTGGGCTTTAGAGGTACAAACCTAGAGTCACCAAGCTCTAGACTAGCAACTCGAAACTCGCCGCTCTTTTAGCTTGATACTCGAAACTTTCAGCTTTGTTTGCTACTATCCCTGTCCACTTTTAGTAAAGGCAATACATCCAACATGATGACTAATAGGAATTTATTCGAACAACTTCCTACTTTGGCGCAAGATCCAGCACGGTTTGAAACCTTGTATTCTGCCAAAGATTTTCGAACTCGCTTGATTGAAGCGATTCGTCAGGCAAGTAAACGAATTTGCCTTATTGCTCTTTACTTAGAGGATGATGAAGCGGGAAGAGAAATATTATCAGAGCTTTATCAAGCTAAGCAGCGCAACCCTGGTTTAGATATCAGCGTATGCGTTGACTGGCATCGAGCGCAACGTGGCCTAATCGGTGCAGAACCTGGTGAAACCAATGCAGCGATGTATAAAAGCTTTGCTGAAAAGCACCAATACAAAATTCCCGTTTATGGCATTCCAGTTAGAGGCCGAGAAGTCTTTGGCGTGCTGCATCTAAAAGGCTTTATCATCGATGATACGGTTATCTACAGCGGCGCCAGCTTAAACAATATTTACCTAAACTATAAAGATCGCTATCGTTTTGATCGTTACCATGTTCTAGAGAATAAAGCTCTGGCAGATAGTATGGTGAACTTTGTCCAACATGAAATCGTTGCACACCCTGCTGTTAACGACCTTGCTTGCCCGAGCAAGCCTGAGACTAAAGAGATAAAAACTCAGATTCGCCAGCTTCGTGCAGCACTTGCAAAATCGTCTTATCAGTTTAACTCTCAACCAGTTTCCCAAGATCAAGTTGCGGTGACGCCGATTGTTGGCGTAGGCAAAAAACGCAATAAGCTCAATCAGGGTATTAACCAGCTGCTTGCTCAAGCAAAAGATGAGATCTTTATCTGTACGCCTTATTTCAACTTCCCTCGTAGTGTTGCGAAAGAAGTAAGAAAGGCCCTGAGACGCGGTGTGAAGGTGACTATTGTTGTCGGTGATAAAACGGCTAACGACTTTTACATCTCACCAGAAGAAGAGTTTAAAACCATTGGTGGTTTGCCTTACCTTTATGAACGCAATTTACGTCAGTTTGCCAAAGCAAACGAAGCAAATATTGCTAGCCGTAAGCTCTCTATCCACCTATGGAAACACGATGAGAACAGCTTCCACCTTAAAGGCATATGGGTAGATAAGCGCTACATGCTGATCACAGGCAACAACCTCAATCCAAGAGCTTGGAAGCTGGACTTAGAGAATGCAATATTCATTCAGGATAACTATCACCACTTAACACCTCAGTTTGAAAAAGAGGTGGAGAACATCCTTCAGCATACTCAGTTAATCTGTACTTACAGACAGCTAGAGAAGTTTGAAGACTATCCAGACGCAGTGCAAAAACTAATGCGTAAGATTACCCGAGTGAAAGCAGATCGGGTGTTGAAGCAGATTTTGTAATAGAGTTTCGAGCGGCGAGTAGCGAGTAGCTGCTCTTGTTAAGTTTAAAAGACTAATAAACATCCTCTATACGCGATCACCAGCACCTTTACCCAGCACAGTCTGGATTATATAAGAAAAGTATGATTTAACCGTCATCGAACTGATCATACGTTCATCCCACTCAGCCAATAGCTCTGGCGTAGACATATCGATTTCATTAACTTGAGCCAAACCTGTTATTCCTGGTCTTACATTAAACACGCCTTTTTCTTGCCTAGCATCAATAAGTTCTTTTTGATTAAACAGGCACGGACGTGGACCCACAAGGCTCATTTCACCCTTAACTACGTTAATCAACTGAGGTAGTTCATCAAGTTTGGTTTTACGAAGAAATCCGCCTAGCTTAGTTACTGAACTAGCACCAACAAGGTGTGTAGCTACTGACTTAGTCTCAACAGGCATAGTGCGGAACTTAATCAAAGTAAAAGGTCGCTGGTTTTTTCCTACACGAGTTTGACGGAATACCGGTGAACCAGTGTCAAAATAACCCAAGATGCAAATAACAACAAAAACGGGCCATAGCAACATGAGACCGAATAAAGCAGCAAAGAAATCTATTACACGAATCAACTTAAAACCTTTCAATAATCACTAAAGAGAGCCTTAATTACGTTTAAAAACGAGCTATTGGGAATCTAAATAGGCTTGCACTGTTCTATTCATACCTTGTTCGAAAGTAACAGGAGGTTCCCAATCTAAAATCTTTCGGGTATGAGAAATATCAACTTGTAGGCTACCACATAGTCGCTGCGATATTTGTGGCTTACCAATAAGCTTGGATGAAAAGTCGATGATAGACATAGGGATAGGTAGTAAGTGCGCTCTTTTGTTCATAGATAGAGCGACTGCTTTAAGCAAATGAGTCGTCGATACATCTTTACCATCAGAGACTAGGAATGTCTCTCCGGCTGCTTTAGGGTGCTTACAGCAAGTTAGTATTAGATCCACTAGGTTATCAATATATACAAGGCTACGACTGTTATGGATTGCTCCCAGCGGTAGTGGAATTCCTTTCTCTACCCAACGCATCATAGACAAGAAGTTGGCTTTGACAGCTGGCCCATAGACTAAAGGCGGACGAATTATCACAACTTCAATACCCGTTTCTTTGGCTAACTCTCTAAGTTGAACTTCAGCTTCGTACTTACTCAACCCATATGGATCATCAGGTACATGCACTAAATCAGGTTGAAACGGATAGCCTGATGGCGAGAACTCCCCATTCACCTTAATTGAGCTAATAAAAATGAATCGTTTAACGCCCGCTTGAGCGGCTTGCCTAGCAAGATTTAACGTACCTAGAGTATTCACCTCTCGATAAGCTTCCAGTGCCTCTATTGCTGACTCGTTCATCTGATGAACACGAGCAGCGCAATGAACCACGCAATCTATTCCTTCAAATGCACCAGACCAATCAGTTTGAGAATTAATTTCTGCGACAATAACAGCACTATCATCTAACATAGGTTTCCTAACTACATTGCGTGGCTCTAGCCCTTGCGTTTTGGCAACTTCGTAAACGCGACTTCCGAGAAAACCTGAACCACCTGTGAGGAGTAATTTCATTACTGCGACCGATTTTTAACCTTGTTCTGCACATTTTGTTAGAATCTTGAAGCTCTTCCCTAGCCTTTAAGGTTAAAGCTTTCTAAAATACAGGCGACATAATAACAAAGATACATTTCAACGGCAGCAATCATAAATGTTCACTCCTATCCAACTTCTGCTTAATGCAAGCCGACGTAATAAACGAATTATTAGCATTTGTTATGATCTATTCGCAGTAATCTTATCTCTTTATCTAGCTATTGCATTACGACTAGGAACTTATACTTTTGCTGTTGGCATCGAGGAATTCTGCAGCTTAATCGTGACAGTCTTAGTCACTATCTACAGCTTTGCAAAGTTAGGTATGTATAGAGCGGTGTTACGCTACATGATACTACCTGCAATTGGGCACATTTTCCTTGCAGTCCTGTTATCAGCTGTCGGTCTTGCTCTAAGCGGCTTTTTTTTCCACACATTTATTCCTCGTAGCGTTCCGTTTATTTATGCAGGCTTAGCGATTCTGAGTTTAGGTGGACCAAGAATATTTATAAGAACTATCTACTATCACTACTACAAAAGACAAAAGCCCAATGTTGTTATCTATGGTGCCGGTTCGACAGGGCGAGATCTCGCTTATGCTCTGATTCAAGGAGATGAATATCATCCTGTTGCTCTTTTGGATGATGACCGTTCCAAATCAGGTCAAATTATGTTTGGGATACGTGTATATCATCCCAACGAGTTTGAACGGTTACAATCGCTTTACCAACCTGTTAAGCTGCTGTTAGCAATCAATAATATAAATAAAGGCAAGCGACTTCGATTAGTGGAGAAGCTATCAAATTGGCCAATCGAAATTCAGTCAGTACCTTCAGTTGAAGATATTGCCGCAGGAAAAGCAAGTGCGACTGAAGTAAAAGACCTAGACGTTGCAGACCTCTTAGGACGTGCTCCCGTTGATCCAGATAAAGAACTACTGTCAAAAAACATCACTGGCAAAAATGTCATGGTTACAGGAGCTGGAGGGTCAATCGGCTCTGAGTTATGTCGACAAATCATCACTCAAAAGCCAAAAACATTAGTACTCTTTGAGCTCAACGAATACAACCTTTACACAATAGATCAAGAGCTCGGATTGATGGTTTCTAACCTAGAGACTGATACCAAGATAATTGCCGCTTTAGGTTCAGTACAAAAAGAGAATAGACTTACCAAGCTAATGGAAGCTCATCAAATCAACACAGTTTATCATGCTGCTGCTTATAAACATGTTCCTCTAGTTGAAGACAATATAATAGAAGGAATTCGCAACAACGTATTCGGAACCCTAGCATGCGCAAATGCCGCTATAAGTACTGGAGTTGAAAACTTTACACTGATATCAACAGACAAAGCCGTTCGCCCAACGAATATTATGGGTGCGAGCAAACGAATGGCTGAGTTGGTACTACAAGCACTAGCTGATAAACAAACAGGTACCACATTTACTATGGTGAGGTTTGGTAATGTACTCGGCTCATCCGGCTCAGTGGTACCACTATTTAAAAAACAAATCCGTTGTGGCGGCCCTGTAACGGTAACTCACCCTGACATTATAAGATACTTTATGCTTATACCTGAAGCTGCTCAGTTAGTTATTCAAGCAGGAGCTATGGGGAACAATGGTCAGGTGTTTGTTCTAGATATGGGTGAACCTGTAAAAATACTTGACCTTGCAAAAAGAATGATACACCTAATGGGGATGCAAGAGAGCTCCGAAGGGAAGCATGAAGAAGGTGACGTGGAAATTAGATTCACTGGCCTTAGGCCTGGTGAAAAGTTATATGAGGAACTTTTAATTGGTGATAATGTGGAAGGTACGAGTCATAAAAAAATAATGACTGCATTAGAAGATAAGCTTAACTGGGAAGAAATGAAGTATACGATAGATAAGCTATCTCAATTGTGTGAGCAATCAAATCAAGACAAAATTAAAGAAGTTTTAATTCTATCACCATTAAATTATCGGCCAAAATCTGATGTCTAAAAAACGCCATTTATTAGTATACTTCGCCTCTTCTTATAAAGAGTTATATCAGTTATATATGTGGGAGGCTCTGTTTGAGGCTTTGTCTGAAGACTACCAACTTGAAGTGATATTTAGGAACCCCGTTTCCTATTATAAATATAATGGTAAGTTCGATAAAAAACTATGCTTGAAAACTTCCACTCTATATCTACACATAGACTCAATAAATGTATCGGCCTGTATTTATGTAAACAACACCTTATTAAACTACCATATGCTAAAATATTATCATTTTAAGCATTTACACCTTGGGCACGGGGAGAGTGATAAGAGCTGCTCAAAAACTTATCATTTCAATGCATATAGTGACATTTTAGCTTCTGGTGAAATAGCGAAATCAAGACTCACTTCCATCGGTATATCTAGTGAAAAAATTCACATCATTGGTAAAGCTTCCAAGTCAAACTCACTTCGAAGCATTAAATTATTTAATAATGAACGCCCTACGATTCTATATGCTCCGACTTGGGAGGGAGGAACTAAAGAAAATAGATTTACCTCAATTGAAGAAGTAGGTATTCAGCTCGTAGAGCATTACTGCAATAGTGAATACAACTTAATATTCAAGCCTCATCCACTGATCGGAAAAAAAAGCTCGAACGCTAAAAAAGCCCTAAGGACATGTACAAAACTAGTAAACAACTCAGACAGTGCTTACACTTATACTGATGATATAGCTGATGTATTGCATTTCAGCAACCTCCTAGTGACTGATGTTTCAAGTATAGTTATAGACTACTTAAAACTTAACAAGCCCTATGTGACATTTGTACCTGAACATTTTAAGGGCGAAGCCAAAAAAATTGAGGCTATAAATAACTCTTCCAGTGCAAGCACTTTCGAAGAAATAGTTCTTGGAATCGAAACAGAGATAAGGAAAGAGCCTAATAACGAAAATCTATTTAATCGATATGTGTCTTGTGATGACATAAATTTAGTCTCAAACAATATCAAAAAAATAATTGACCAATAGATAACGAGTAAATAATTAACTTATTTGATTTAAAGTCCATAACAGATAATACAACCAGCCCCTCAGCATTATAATGTAGGCTGAGGGGCTTGAATTTGAAACATTAATTTAAAAACTAATTACTCCACCCAACTAATCAGCATTAAATCACATAGGGGGCTTTTAGCGAGCTTCCTAATCTTGTGCTGGTAGTTTAGACCTAAAGAGTCGATATAGTTCTTAATTTCAAAGAAATGTTCTGGCGAATGGTAAATCGAGGTAAGGAGAATAGGTTTATCTCTTTCAATAACTGACTTTGAGCCAATTAGAGCATCAAAATCAGCCCCCTCCACATCATACTTTATTAGTCCAACTCGCTGTTCGGAGAAGTTATCTTCAATATATCTATCAATTGTAGTAACTTCACATTCATTGCTATTTTCATCAACTGACAAAGTTGACGTTGTATCTCTTTCTTCATAATAAAGAGTACCACATTCATTAGAAATACCCATTTTTATAGGTAATATAACATCTGACAACTTGTTACGATCTACAACACCACACATAGTATTAAACCAATGTTCTACAGGCTCGAATGCAAGCACGTTTTTAGGTTCATATTCGGAAAATATAAGTGCAGTATCCCCCCAATACGCGCCAGCATCAATTGCAATACTTCCCTTAATTCGTTCTAAGATACCTTCGTCGAGAAAAATAAGTCCGCTTTCATAATAAATAGGGCATAGAAAGGTCTTTAATTTACCTATGTCATACCGAGAACGGAATTCTCGGGTTTTTTTTGCAGTCTCTCCTGAACTATATGGATATAGTTCATCTTCTGAGAACAACTTATCCATTCTGTACAAAATGGGGGTCCCTCCTGGAAGAGACTGCGGTAAATCGAACATGACTCGCTTTACAAATAAATCAATAGCCTCATGACTTTTGCGATCTGTACCTTTCTTCAAAAGATGCAAACTACTTTCAAGCTTACCTTCCTGCTCAAGTGCAAGGAAATAATTGCGAAATGGCTTAACAGTAAAGACTCCAAGCTCTTCATTTATCTCAAAATATTCTGACTTAGAATAACTAGCGGAATTTAATTTCGCTAACTGGTCTTTAACAACCTTCTGGTTCGATACTTGATTCTGTAAAATCTGGCTCTGCATATCCAAAATGCTCTTTCTCAAATCAATAAGGTCATTTTGTAATATAGCAACTTTTTTATCAGTAGTATGAACAGTTCGAATAGTCGATTTTATCTTCTGGATATATTTAAGCATATTCTAAGCCATTTATTCGTTTATAGATTTAACATTCACAAGCCATTATTAAACCTTACCACACAATAGGGATAAATTATAATAACATACCATGCTACGATCACCTAAAATCTTAAGGGAACAACACGCTCTACAATCAAGTAGATTCATGATGCAGAGTACAAAACTCAACTCTTAGAAACTTGCATCTTCTACTAACTCCACCAATCCTACAGCTGAATGTAAAAAAGCAACCAAATTATTATTAAACAAAACTGCTTCTTTAGGTGGGCTAATTAGAATCATTCCTTTTGATTGCAAATCAGATATAGATGACTTGATATCCTTAACTGCGTAGCAAACATGATAATATGACTGCCTATTAGACACTATGTTTTCCACAACTTTACCCGAAACCAGCTCTATTTGACTGCCATCAGGAAGTTGTAGCATGCATAATTCGGCATCCTGATTCGCATCGTATACTACTTCACTTGCGTTTGCAGAAAGCTGAATAGACAACTTTTTAGCAGTTTTTTCGATATCTTTACATGCACAACCAACATGATGAAATTTCATATTTACTCAACCTCTATCAACCTATAAGGGCGGTCTGCATCACCATCACCTTTGAATAATCTAGCGCTATTGGAATTTGTAAAGTAGTACTTATCTTCATTCTGTTTTAAAAATGGTTCGAAGTAATTTGGCACTATAACTTCGTCATCTTCTCTAATAGTTAAGCCCGACTGGACTAGGTCTAAACTATTTATTCCATGACTATATAGATCAAAATACTCATATCCATCTCTTTTCAATATATCGTCCAAAAAATGAACCATGCAAGGTAATGAAACATCACCTATGATATCAACTAATCTTAAAACTTTGCCCTGATTAATATCGATTGGCCGAACAACAATATAACCGTCAATACACTCTCGTTTATATTGAGCAAAAACGAGGTATTGATAACTAGGGTGCGAAAAGTATCGATGGTTTAAATACCATATCGTTTTAGCTAGTTCACCATTATTTTTAGGGATATCAATAAATGCATTAACTTGGCGAAAACAATTTTTCGAATCATATTGAATAATATTATTTTTAATATCACCATCAAAAATATCAAATTCTTTCATGGCATTATTTAGTCGGTAAGAATGGGTCATTTTCCCAATATCGAAGCCAAGCAACTTATATATCAGAAGAACATCTTTTCGAACACCTACCGACGAGATGCTTCGATATCCTTTATTCATTACAAACTTTACTAGAGCTACTCCCGTACTTGAATCATCATCGACACTTCGCCATAAAGATAAGAAAACATCACTATCAGGCTCCACTTCATTATAAAAAGTGAGTCCTAAGCAAGCGACAATACGATCCTGTTTCTTAGCAATAACAAAGTTTATTGAACTTCCATGACCTTTATATAAGAAATCAAAAAGCTGTTTTGACCTCACAACAGAAAAATCTTCGCTCCAATTTTTGGCAAGAAATTCATTAAGCTCATGGTAATCAGCTTCTGTACAAAATCTTATCTCGACGCTACTCATTTATATCTACAACCTGTTTAAACTGAGATGGATCTAGATGGTAAGAATGCTGAATTCGCTCACCTTCAGGAGGGAATTCCATATAGTTTTTATAGTGATTAGTTAGAACTTCATGAGCTTTGTTTGGCACAGATAGGAGCTCCCCTTCGAATTCAACTTTTTGAGGGGGGTATAATTCTGAACTATAATATGGCATGATTTTTCTAAGATTCCATGGAGCTTTCGAAACTATAATCTTATCTCCGACAGGCGTCTTTCTTGCTTTGTCAATACCTTTTTTATAATCAACATTTACACCAACCCTATAATCTTCGAATACATTGTCAATACCATGACTAGCACTAACTTGAACATGATTTAGGGGTAAGATAGGAGATAATAGCTTATATAATAGCTTTTGTGGTCTTTTAATATAAAAGTTGGCCCCCTTTAAAAAGTCTCGTTTCTTAAACCCCTTCTTTATTTTTATATATTCTTCAGGAGTAAACTCTAAAGTAGGGAAAACATCTACAAAGCCGTGGACTTGATATACATCACTGTCTTTGAGAAACCTTTTCCTCCAAGTTCTTTTTTCTTCAGGCAGCATTTTGTTATAAGCGAGTGAGGCTGTCGATAAAGATGGGTCGAAGTGAGCTACTTGATAAGTATCAGCTCCTTTAGAAAGAGACATTTCTATATCTACTGTGTCTTTTTTTACAACCCTAAATATTGCATAAGATATCTTGTCAATCACCCAATCTAACGAAGTACTACAATATGATTCGGGATCCTTTAAAATGCCCTCAAGATAAATGTCTTTTATCATCCATCCCCAATCACAATCGTAATACCAAATTTCGTATTTATCGAATAGACCTTCTTTAGCTAACGAAATAATGAAGCTCTTAATTTTATCGTTGGACATCAATATATCGGCATCGTTATCCCATGGAATAAACCCTTTATGTCTAAGAGCCCCCAGTGCCGAGCCAGCTTCGAGCGTATAATCAATATCATATTTACCAGATATATATTCGATATCTTTTAAAATATCCATCATCTCATTCTGGTATCTGGCAGTATCTTTTTTGGGCGTGTGCAGAAAAGGTCGGGTATTAATGTACATCTTTAATATACTCTACAATAAGTTTTTGGAGTGCAACATGATCATCTTTAGTCAAGTTTCCCGCATGCGATATTCTAGGTATATCTTTACCTAACCCCCATGCCGACTTGTTAATTAGCATTCCTTTACTTTTCAAGTAATCATATAATCCTTCTGAATTACCTTTATGTAAAGAGAATGCAGATATAGCATTTGAAGGTGTTTGTGGAAATAATTCAATACCATTTTCAACTAAGTATGTTCGAAATTGAGTTGCATTTTCTTTTGTGGCCTCAATAACCTTATCTAACCCACCTAGATTATCGATTTCATTAAACCTCTCGATCAACTGCATTAAAACAGATACAGAAGAAGTGAACGGAGGCTGCCCTCTATCATATCCGTCAAAATATCGTTTTAAGTCCAAGTAGTAAGATTCATTGCACTGGATAGCATTTTGTGCTTTTTCATCCACAACAACGAAACCCAATCCTGGAGAAAGTCCTAAGCCTTTGTTAGAGCTAAACAAGGTTACATTAATGCCCCAACTAGACATATCATATGGATCACATGCGATTGAGCTAATTGCATCGCATATAAAAAGAACGTCATGCTTTTTACAGAGAGCCCCAACTTCTTTTAAATTATATAGCTGCCCAGTAGATGTTTCATGAGCATTAATAAAGAGCGCCCTAGGCCTAATAGCACATAGTTGTTTTTCTAGAGCTAATAAATCGATATCTTGCCCGAAAGGAACTTTATGTTCTTCAACATTTCTATCATAGAACTTTAATAAATCAACAAAGCGCTCCCCAAAGCTACCACCATTAATAGCAATGACTCTATCAGACTTTTTAGTAAAGTTAGTAACTGCAGCTTCCATTGCGGCTGTTCCGCTCGATGAAATTATCGCAACCTTAGAATTAGGTTCTGCGCGCACGAGATCTAATAATCTAGATTGAATTGTTAAAACTTTATTGGCAAAGCCTGAGTCTCGAAAATATTCTGCTTGCAAAGATCCAGCTTTTAAGACACCTTCCGACATCTCGACAGGGCCTATTGTGAAGTATTTCATAATCTTTTTTCTAATATTTCCAAAACTGATGAGAAGGAATCAAACTTATCAATATCGTCAATTGAAACAATAGGCCCAAACTCATCAATTACAACTGATAACAATGTTACTGTAGCTAATGAGTCCCAGTTTTTGTACTCAGATTTATGTTTCGCTTCTTCAAGATTTTCCCCGTTGAGGATTACATCTTCAAATATTTCGATTAGTTTGTTTTTGATATTCATTTAAAAATCTCACTAAGTGCAACGCCATTGTCTTGGCATAATGTATTTATATCTAGATAATAAGATTTATTTTCGCTGTCACTCTGAGCATCAAGAAAGCCAAGGTTATCGAGCAAAAATTCAACTGGTTTATTCTTTTCAGATTTTATATATTGGGCCTTAATTTGGGTAACATTCATAGATTGTAATTCTTTACAAACACCATCTAGAATATAGTTTTCAAATTTACGATTAAAAACACGACAGCTCATTACCCAATTCTTCAATGTAAAGACGTTTCCATCAATATCTCCCCACAGGGTACTCACTAATCCATAATTGCTATTAACATCAGATAGTGAAGCAGTTATTAGGTAACCTTGTTTGCTACTCTCTTCAACTTCAGGCAAAGATAACCTTATTCCAGTCAAATTAAACTGATTTGTTTTATTGATCAGTTGATGAACTCTAGTTATATTAGCGTCTGTTAAAGGACTCAGCTCTGCTTTCATTGATAATGATTTTAAATAATCATCCATATTTCCGTTTGATGCATTAGATTCAAGCTTAATCATAGATTTGAAGCTATCACTCCTATTCATGTCTTCATCTGACAAAGACAATGTTTCAAAAACATATTCCGAAGATAGGGCATTTAAGTATGAAAGAGCATTATTAGCGACATCTGGTATGTAAACTTCAGGTAATCTAAACTTGACTTCATTGCGTTCAAAATCCGAATCATCAATAAATACGATTGAGTCCATACCGATATTTAGTGATTTTTTAATACTAGCAATATTATCGGACTTAGACTCCCAGTTAATCTTAGTAACATGAAAGTCCTTATCGGATATAATCATCCTAGGATCTTGTAACCCTTCTAAAGCGACTGACTCAGTATTTTTAGAACAAGCAGCAAATGCAATACCTCGATCCCTAAGCGGCATAATAAGCTTTTGAAATAGAGTGTAGCTCTCACCTACTGGAGTTTCTAATCCAACATGCAAATTGGCAACACCATCATCTCCGACAATACCTCCCCATAGTGTATTGTCTAAGTCCAATACCAAAGCTTTTTTTCCATACCCTTTAAAGGTAGATACTATCGCACTAAAGCTTCGAGCAATTTCAGTTATTGCTCTCTGTGTATAGGGTTGTTTAAAGGCAAAGTAACTTTGGTCATCTCTCCAGTTTTCCAATCCAACTTTTGAGCTTAGGTAGTTAATATCGTTAATAACTAATCGTGGATTACTCTCTGCTAACTTAGCTAAATCGACATTAATTTCATTTATAAACCGCACACTCCCCCCAGGCAGTGTACTCTCTATATTACCATTTATTCTATAGCTAAAATGTTCAAGGCTATTTAAAACAACAGATGCCTTTGTTTTAGATACGATTGCATCAACGCACTGTTCTAATTCTTTTAAGTACGCTTCCTTCTTAGATGACAGCTCTTCTATATCATCGCTTATATTAGGCCAGAACTTCAAGTTGTCGATGGTCGAGTGGATGTAAACTAAGTCAGGAGAAAAACTTACTAACTCTTTTGAAAACCTACTTTCAAAATAATATGCATTGTAATCTCCCTCAAAAAAAACTGGTGACAAACCGGACTCAAGAAGAATAGACTCGATAATAGCTTTTAAGGGGTGTAAAGTAACACCGGATAAAAGGGCAATTCTAACTTGAGGATAATTGAATCTTGAGTTTTCATGAGAACGGATTATTGCTCTATGTTTTCTAAATAATTGTTTCTGTTCATCAATTGACGAAAACTTAATCATTACTTATCTTCCTGCCAGCCGTTTCTTATCTTTTCTTTTAGTTGTGTTGTACTTACTGTTTGCGTATATGGAAGAAAAACCATTTCAATACTAGGGTTGTCAATAGCCCACTGCAGACCAGGGTGAGACTTGTTTCTCCAATCATCCCCAATTGTCATTATATCAATATCCAAACTAGACATGAGTTCTACGCTAAAAAGTTCTTCTTGGACTACCACCTCATCAACACAATCCAAATGGCGAATTATCTCAATTCGATCGGCTAAAGATATTATAGGTTCTTGCTGTTTATATGATTTTACCAACTCATCAGTGCTAACTCCTACAACTAAGTAGTCACCTAACGCTTTAGATGCTTTAATTACGTTTAAATGCCCAATATGGAATAGGTCATATGTCCCTGACGTATATACTTTTTTCACCTAGCAACCTCTTAGTTAGCCATGATTCTAGTCAATGCGCTCTATGTAAAATAGCAGAATAAGCTTAACATTTTACTATACTTTTCTGGTTCAGAAAAATGCTATTTGGCTTTATACTTCACGATATTCATACTTACCTCATACCAATCGTAAGAGCTCTCACGACATGTTGTATCCCAATGCCTATCTCACAACTATATTGTAGGTCTTACTTAACCGATAATTAGCAGTTTCCATCACTTATAGGCTTTGTTGCGGAAATCGAATGAACTAAATCAAAATATTACGATCAGATCAGGGACATTCATTTACTGACTTTGATTTCATGCCGAAGCCTCGCTATAAAACCACCAACTGGCGCAAGTACAACAACTCCCTAGTCAATCGAGGTTCACTCACTTTCTGGATTGACGAAGAAGCAATAACAGAGTGGAAATGTCAGAAACAATCTAAACAGCATAGACGTGGTAGACCGTGATTGTTTAGTGACTTAGCTATCACGACCGCTCTCATGGTGAAGCGCATCTTTTCGTTGCCCTTAAGGGCGCTACAAGGCTTTATAGACTCAGTGTTTAAATTGGCGAATGTCCCATTGGTTTGTCCTCACTATACTTGTATAAGCCGCCGAGCCAAGGATGTAGACGTTAATTTCAAAGCCTCAACACGAGGCGCCATCCAACACCTAGCCGTTGATGCAACTGGGCTCAAGGTATACGGTGAGGGAGAATGGAAAGTGAAAAAGCATGGAACTGATGGCAAGCGTCGAGTCTGGCGTAAACTCCACCTTGCGGTTGATACAGACACACATGAAATTATCGCCGCAGAGCTGACACTATCAGGTGTGACCGATGCGGAAGTACTCCCCAACCTACTCAAGCAAACACGCCGAACCATCAAGGAAGTCTCGGGAGATGGTGCTTACGATACAAGAGAATGCCACAGAGCTATTAGGGTTAAGAAAGCGACACCTTTAATCCCTCCGCGTGAAGGTGCCGCTTTCTGGGAAAAAGGGCATCCACGTAATCTGGCAGTTGGCTGCCAAAAGCTCTATGGCTCGAACAAAAAGTGGAAACAGAAGTACGGTTACCATAAGCGGTCATTATCGGAGACTGCGATGCATCGCGTAAAACAACTACTAGGAGCTTCACTCACGCTTCGAAATTACAACGCACAAGTGGGTGAGACTTACGCCATGATTAAAGCACTCAACAAGCTAACTGGGATAGGTATGCCTGAAACTCAGTATGTTGTTTAAAATGCGAGCTATTTAGCTAGCGTTCGCTCTTTAGCTGAATTCGGCAACAAAGCCTCACTTATATTTACAACTCCCCCTCTAGTCGAGAGCTCGGAGTAAACCTCTATCGTTTAGACATAAGTAGAGGTATAATGTCGAAAATCGAAGGAAGAACTACAATTATGACTATGAAAAAAAATATAGCTGTGATCCTTGCAGGAGGCATGGGTAGCCGCTTTGGCGGAGACACGCCAAAGCAATTTGCAAAGCTGTCCGGCAAGACTGTTTTTGAACACACACTATCAACTTTCGAACAACATGTAGAAATTGATGACATTATAATTGTCTGTCGTGCCGAATATACTTACCTAGTTGAAGGGATAGTTAACCAATCAGGCTTAAAAAAAGTAAGCCATATAGTTAACGGTGGAAAAGAGCGCTCTGATTCTACTTTGTCCGCATTAAAATGTATTCGTAGCAGCTACGCAAGCCAAGAGAATATAAATCTATTAATACACGATAGTGTACGACCATTTATCTCGAGTGATGTCATTTCTGAATGTATAGCAGAACTTATTGAGCACCATGTTGTTGATGTAGCAGTGCCTTGTACTGATACGATAATTAAAGTCCGTAATGGCTTCATATCTGATATACCAAATAGGAACCAGCTATATCAAGGACAGACTCCTCAAGCATTCAGAATGCTCACACTTTCAAAAGCATATGAGCGCTTAGTTGAAGATCCTCAAGCTTTAGTTACTGATGATTGCGGTGTCGTTAGAAAATATCTTCCAGACGTAAAAATCAAAGTAGTTCCCGGTGATTATAATAATATAAAGATCACTAATCCTCACGATATACAAATAGCAGATATACTATTCCAACTAAACCAAAAAAACGCAAATGCAACAGCTACCATTGATAAATTCAATGAAAAAGTTGTCGTTATCTTTGGCGGTAGCTATGGTATTGGTGCAAGTATAAAAGATCTATTAACTAATTCGGGCTGTATTGTTTATTCATTTTCAAGAACAGAAACAGGTCACTCAATTACAAATACAAAAGCTGTTTCTAACTTCTTAGATAATATTTTCAAACGCCATAAAAAAATTGACATGATCGTAAATACCACTGGTAGTTTAACTAAGAAACCTCTGAAAAACATATCAGACATAGACATAGATGAAGATATTAACGTAAATTTAATTTCTTGCTTTAAGTTAGCAAAACTATCTTTTCCATACCTAAAGGAAAGCAAAGGAAGCCTTACCTTCTTTAGTTCTAGCTCTTACTCTAGAGGGCGTGCATTTTACTCTGTTTACTCCGCAACCAAAGCCGCTATTGTAAATCTAACGCAAGCTCTTAGCGAAGAGTGGGGCGTTCATGGTATTAGAATTAACTGCGTAACTCCAGACAGAACCAAAACACCAATGAGAGAGAAAAGCTTCGGTAACGAATGTTCAAACACCTTACTCGATCCCAATACAGTAGCTAAAGTTGCGTTGGGTGCGATGACAAGCGATACAACTGGTGTAAATTACCGATGTCAGCTTTAATAAAAGCGAAGTATTTTAAGGTTTGTATGCTTAACCTTGTTAAGAGAACATTTAAGAAATTTCAGAAACTTGGCTCGGATAAAAACCCTAATTTAACGCCAATAGTTATGCATCACACAGGGCCTGCGACAAGCCTATATCAGGCGAAAATGTGGATTTCTACTTTAGAGAAGTTGGGGCCAAACATTTCAATAGTAGTTAGAGAGAAAAGCCACCTAACACTAAAAGATTACACGACAATACCCGTATATTTCATTCCTGATGGGCAAGATTTATCAAACTTATGTATTAGGAAACATGTAAAAGTTATACTTTATACTGCTAATATTGGAAAGAATATTCATATTGTCAGAAATATAGGAATTAAGCATGTTTTCTTAGGGCATGGTGATAGCGAAAAATCAGCAAGCGCACATAATGTATTTAAAATGTATGATCACGCCTTTGTCGCCGGAGATGCCCACATCGAAAGATTCAAGCGAAATGGCATTAAACTACCTGATGAATATTTTATAAAAATTGGTCGACCTTCAATAAACTCAATCAACGAAGTATCTCCTAAGGAATCAGTGAAAAGAAACACTGTGCTATATACCCCTACCTGGGAAGGAGCTCATTTAGACTCTCATTATAGCTCGATATATAAATCTCAAGAAATAATAGATACCTTATTAAATCTAGGACTAGATGTCATATTCAGACCTCACCCCTTAACAGGTATAAACGACAAAAAGGCAAAAATAATTTTGGATGAGATTCGAAGAAAGTATGCTTCCAATGTAAAAATAAACATCGACAACTCCACCAATATATATACACAAATGAACAACTCCAAATTCTTGATATCTGATATTTCCAGTGTAATCTCCGACTATTTATATTTCAACAAACCTATATTTCTATATATAAATGATGAAAACACTCGATCTTCTAGTGTAACAAAGTACTGTACATTATTAGATGAAAATAACATATCCGACTTAGGAATAATGTATGACAAAGACTTAAAGAAGAAGGAAAGGCGATTGGCTAGAGATTTCGTATTAGGAAAAGAGCCAGAGTCTAGCTGCAAAACGCTTATAGAAGCCTTAGAAAGATTATCTAATATAAAAACACAAAAATATGAATGAACACACTAAAATCAGAGTAGTTAATTTTTTTCTCGATTTTCTTTTGAGCTTTTTCTTTTACTTTATAAAACGAAAGAAAAATAGAATCATCTTCATGTCATCATACTTAGGGGACTACACATCCAACTCCAAGTTTTTATTCGAAGATTTGATAAATCAAGATATTGGCTATGAATTGAAATTTGTAGTGAATGATGAACATTTACGCAAATCCCTTGAAGAGAGATTAGGCAAGCACTTCATATCAAATAAAACGCTTAAGGAAAAAATATATATCCTAAATGCGAAATATTGGGTTTGTTCTTATTTTGACATGCCTGTTCAAGGAATATTTTTATCTTTCCGAAGAATCGTTTTGCACCTTGGTCATGGTATCC
Source organism: Vibrio sp. Hep-1b-8 (assembly GCF_006124995.1). Taxonomy (GTDB): domain Bacteria; phylum Pseudomonadota; class Gammaproteobacteria; order Enterobacterales; family Vibrionaceae; genus Vibrio. The sequence goes on along the minus strand of NZ_QEWN01000116.1, from coordinate 1,199 downwards.
CAGTTAACAGGGTGAGATCGCGAACATTTTCTAACCACTTAGAATGATCGGTTTGACGATCATATCTAGCTGTGATCATATACTCTCTTTTAACAAAGAGACCTACCCACAATGCATATCGATGAGTTTAAAGAGCACTTCCATTTAGTCGCAGATAAGCGCCAGTCAGCAAAGGTTACGTATTGCTTGTTTGAGGTTCTGTTCGGCTCATTGTGCGCTGTTATTGCTGGTGCCAAAGGTTGGTTTGATATTCGTGAGTACATCCTTGGTCATCATGAGTGGTTTAAACGTAATGGTATGTTTGTTAATGATATTCCTGCCGATGATACGATTGCTCGCATTATCTCTAAGATAGAACCAGAGCCCTTTCATACTTGCTTTATAAACTGGATGTCAGCAGTACATTCCCTTACTGAGGGGCAAGTCGTTGCGATTGATGGTAAAACACTTCGGGGCTCCTACAACCGAGATGACCGAGCTAGTACTATCCATATGATTAGCGCCTACGCTTCGTCCAATAAGCTCGTACTTGGACAGCTCAAAACAGAAGAAAAGAGCAACGAGATCACAGCAATACCTGAGCTCATCAAACTTCTTGATATCAAAGGCGCTCTAGTCACAATTGATGCGATGGCATGCCAAACGGAAATAGCCAAAACTATCATCGAACAAGATGCTAACTACTTACTTGCGGTTAAAAATAATCAAGGAAAGTTACGCAAAGCAGTAGAGCAGGCTTTTGCAAAACAACGAGCATCAAAGCCCAAAAATATCAAAATCGAGCAGGGTCACGGCCGTATTGAAGTCCGTCAAAGCTATGTGTTAAGCAGTGAAACGCTCGAAGGTAACTTCTCTCGTTGGAAAGGATTAAAATCGGTCATTATGGTGGAAAACTTCCGTTACCATAAAGGCAAAGTAGCAGAGCTAGAGTATCGATACTACATCAGCTCAAAGCAATTGAGTGCGGAGCAAGCGGCAAGCGCAGTAAGGGAGCACTGGGGTATCGAGTCAATGCACTGGGTCTTAGATGTGACGATGGCTGAGGATGCCTGCCAAATCTATAAAGACCACGGAGCCGAAAACCTAGCTTGCCTTCGCCATATAGGGTTGAATATGTTGCGCACAGAGCCGACTAAACTCAGTATCGTTGGAAAACAGAAGCGTTGTATGATGAACACAGCGATGCTAGAGGCGGTCTT
>NZ_QEWN01000115.1 GCF_006124995.1 Vibrio sp. Hep-1b-8 | reverse complement strand
CCTACAACCGAGATGACCGAGCTAGTACTATCCATATGATTAGCGCCTACGCTTCGTCCAATAAGCTCGTACTTGGACAGCTCAAAACAGAAGAAAAGAGCAACGAGATCACAGCAATACCTGAGCTCATCAAACTTCTTGATATCAAAGGCGCTCTAGTCACAATTGATGCGATGGCATGCCAAACGGAAGTAGCCAAAACTATCATCGAACAAGATGCTGACTACTTACTTGCGGTTAAAAATAATCAAGGAAAGTTACGCAAAGCAGTAGAGCAGGCTTTTGCAAAACAACGAGCATCAAAGCCCAAAAATATCAAAATCGAGCAGGGTCACGGCCGTATTGAAGTCCGTCAAAGCTATGTGTTAAGCAGCGAAACGCTCGAAGGTAACTTCTCTCGTTGGAAAGGATTAAAATCGGTCATTATGGTGGAAAACTTCCGTTACCATAAAGGCAAAGTAGCAGAGCTAGAGTATCGATACTACATCAGCTCAAAGCAATTGAGTGCGGAGCAAGCGGCAAGCGCAGTAAGGGAGCACTGGGGTATCGAGTCAATGCACTGGGTCTTAGATGTGACGATGGCTGAGGATGCCTGCCAAATCTATAAAGACCACGGAGCCGAAAACCTAGCTTGCCTTCGCCATATAGGGTTGAATATGTTGCGCACAGAGCCGACTAAACTCAGTATCGTTGGAAAACAGAAGCGTTGTATGATGAACACAGCGATGCTAGAGGCGGTCTTGAGTGAAGGCCTAAACGCGGTGGGTAAAAATTAAACACTCATGCGGTCGCCCTGTCCCAGTTAAGTCATCAGGCTTGTTAGAGGAAAACATATCTAAGTTAAAAAAAATATATTACTACTTAAACAAATACAATATAACTTATCACTATGCACCAACCTCATTTGTTTCTAACATTCTTTCGAGGATGTTCGGATGTAAAAAAAACAAGTTTGTCATTGCATCCCAACCTCGAACAGACTATCTATCCAGCCTAGATTTAAATTACAGCAATAATAGGAACTCTAAATTTAATGTGTTGTACGCCCCAACCTGGAGAAATAATAGTCGAAATTTTTTTGAAATGTTTAAATTAGAAGAAATAAAAAAATTCAAAGATAAATTAGATAAGATTGGTGTGAGCTTCACGTATCGTCCCCACCCTTTATTTGACTTCCCTGATGAAATCAAAAACACATTAAATATATCAACAAAAGAGTGCGAGCCAGAAATATGTGATTTCTTGTCAAGTTATGACCTCCTCGTAACTGATTACTCAAGCATATCGATTGACTACCTGATTTTGGATAAACCAATCATCATATTCAATTATGATTATGATATCTATTCAATCGACAATGGGTTTTGTTTTGACTTTGAAGAATACAATCCAGGAGAAAAAGTAAAAGACTTAGATGAGCTATATCAATCTATCTTTAACAATATAAAAGACAAAGATAAGTTTAAAGATAATAGGCGCACTCTCCATAATTTGATAAATGGGGAGTACAAGAATTCATCTGAAATATTTATTAGAGACATCCTAAATGATAAGTAAGTTTATTTCCTTAAAGAATATGTACATAACATACTCAATTAAAGACTTCATCATTCCTTCAGGAATGATTGCAGTAAATCGACTGATGAAGGTGGTAATAATGGTAGTTCCACTTCAATTTGTACTATTAATAGGAGGGAGTCACCTTCCGCAAACCTTATCTAACATTATCCCTAAAGAAGCGTCAATTAGCATAAACTACATTCTTGTAGCAATCATAATCTCTTTCTTTTTCCTGCTACTTATGTATGCTTACGTGCATTATAAGAGTAATCAACTCAAACCATTATATCTTAACCAAAAGAATCAAGAGTTTTCAGAAATAACCAAAGTAAATAAGCAAGCAAAAGGTTTTTTCTCAAGAGTTTTACATGTTCAGTCTGATATGATGCTAAATGTATTTTGCTTAATTGGAATATTGATATTTAATATCCATTATTTTTTCTTTTGCTCTTTCATTCTTGTATTTGCCTTATATCTATTCGATGAAATACTAACAAAAAAATTAGTAAACAATAAGAACATTTCCTTTTACAGTGAGATTTACTCTATGATTATGTACATCATGATGATTGCATTTTTGTCTTATGGTGCTTATCAAAACAATAGTAACCTCCTCCATATCGTACCAATATTTTTTGTCTCTAGAATGATGGTAGTTTCAATACCGCGGTTGACCAAAAATATATATGTAATGAACCGTTCTAATATGTTTTAATATCAACTTTCCTCTTGCTATAATCGATAGAACTAACACTTACAGGATTAAGCTTTATGATCATCGTAACAGGCGGTGCTGGCATGATTGGCAGCAACATCGTTAAAGCACTAAATGAAAAAGGCATTAACGATATTTTGGTAGTCGACAACCTAAAGAACGGTAAGAAGTTTCAAAATCTAGTCGATCTTGATATCGCAGATTACATGGATCGTGATGATTTCCTAACTCAAATCATGGCTGGTGATGACTTTGGTCCTATCGAAGCCATTTTCCATGAAGGTGCATGTTCTGCTACGACAGAGTGGGACGGCAAGTACATGATGCTCAACAACTATGAGTACTCAAAAGAGCTTCTTCATTACTGCCTTGAGCGTGAGATTCCTTTCCTTTACGCTTCTTCTGCGGCAACTTACGGTGAGACAGATACTTTCATCGAGGAGAAGCAGTACGAAGGCGCATTAAACGTCTATGGTTACTCTAAGCAGCAGTTCGACAACTACGTTCGTCGTATCTGGCAAGATGCTGAGGAACATGGCGAGAAGCTATCTCAAGTAACAGGGTTCCGTTACTTCAACGTTTATGGTCCTCGCGAGCAGCACAAAGGCTCTATGGCTTCAGTCGCATTTCATTTAAACAACCAAATGAATGCAGGAGAAAACCCGAAGCTGTTTGCTGGCAGTGAAACCTTCAAACGAGATTTCGTCTATGTAGGCGATGTTGCAGCCGTTAACCTTTGGTTTATGCAAAATGGTGTATCTGGCATTTTCAACCTAGGTTCTGGTAACGCTGAATCTTTTGAAGAAGTCGCTAAAGCGGTAATCAAGTACCACGGCCAAGGCACTGTAGAAACTATTCCATTCCCTGAGCACCTGAAAGGCGCATACCAAGAATTTACTCAAGCCGATTTAACCAAGCTACGCGCTGCTGGTTGTAATCACCAGTTCAAAACAGTTGCCGAAGGTGTTGCTGAGTATATGAAAAAAATTAACTAGTTGTTCCATTGGTTTCAATGCCAACTTCTAGTAGTTAGAAGTTGGCACTCCTCTTACTCGAAGTAGTTTTCACTATGAACCTATTTATCGCAACCTCACCATTTCAATATATCTGCGCACTAGAAGCGAAAGCTCACTATAATACAGACAACAACATATTAGTTCTTGTGCACCAAGATAAAGAACCCGGCATATCTCAACAAATGAAGTTATTTAATTCAAATGACTGGGATTATGTTATTCACACAGAGCGAAAAAATAGAAGCAGAACCATTCCTAAAGATATACGCAAAGTTAAAGCCATTTGTGGTAATCAAAAAATCGCTCATCTATTTCATGCAGAATATAATGGCTGGCAAACCAAGCTATTTTTAAAAAATCTAACTATTGAAAAAGAAGTTTACTTTGATGATGGTTCTCTGACTATAAATGAGTATGAAGAACTCATTCGCCCCAAAAAATCATACACTAGAAAACGTTTTTTTTCTGATTTGACCCTACGTCTAAACGGTTGCAAGCCTGTCGGTACGATTCAACAGTCAGAGCAATTGGAACTGTTTACGATATTTGATATAGAAAACCCAGAACACCTTATCCAAAAAAACAGCCTCAAGCGGCTCCAAGAAAAACTACAGGACATTGAGTTATATAACAAATCAGCCCCACTGGGTCTTATAGGTCAAGGTTCTGTTGGACATAAAAACCTTAAGCCAACTTCAGATTATCTTAAAGAAGTTTCAGAGATTGTAGCAAAAAGCAAAAATGGTGTTATTTACTTTCCTCACCGCTCTGAATCTGAGGACATTAGAAGGGTGATATCTGAACTACCAAACCTTCGCTATCACTACAGCGAGTACCCACTCGAAATTGAGCTAGTTGATAAAAGAATTCAGCTATCATGTCTCATCGGATGCACATCTACAGCGCAGTTTACTGCAAAAATACTCAACCCTGACATGCCTATTTATAATATACCTTTATCACCCAGAGAAAGTTACAGTGCTGAGATGCTATGTAGGTTCGATCGTGTAAATAGATATTTAAGTAAGCTAGGTATTAAAGAGATATAAGAAAACTCCCTTAGTAACGAAACTAAGGGAGTTATATAAGTACTAATCAAAGTGTTCTTGCTGTAAAGCAGTGCCTCTGGGTAAGGCCTCAGATGCAAATTTACCTAACACGTTTTCGTAGTGTTTAGGCGCTAGACCAAATCCAGGTCGAATGCTACGAATGTTATCTGAAGTTAACTCTTCTCCAGCTTTTATATCTTTGACAACATATAAAGATCGACGGAACTTCACGTTACCCTTTTCAGCTTCCGTTCTTTCGTAGTTAACCTTACCTAATGCCTGCCATGCAGTTTTAGTGTCTTGGCAAAGAGCTTGAAGCTCCTGTGGCTCAAGAGAGAAACTATCATCAGCCCCACCACCGTTTCTGTCCATCGTCACATGTTTCTCTATCAAACAAGCGCCCAAAGCAATAGATGTCACTGCCGTAGCGTTATCTATCGTATGATCAGATAAGCCGGATAAAACACCAAAACGACTTTGCATGTCTTTTATAGTTCGTAAATTATACTGGTCTGCTGGTGCTGGGTAACCACTAACACAATGTAAAACAACTAACTCTTCACAACCATTGTCTCGAGCTACAGCAATAGCCTCACGAATTTCTTCTTCATTCGCCATACCTGTCGACATAATCATAGGCTTACCCGTTTTAGCTACTCGCTTAATCAAAGGTAAATCTACCAATTCAAATGATGCTATCTTATATGCGGGAGCATCTAACTCTTCCAGCAGCTCTACCGCCGTAAAGTCGAAAGGAGAACTAAATATCGTAATACCGAGTTCTTTAGCCTTTTCAAATAATGGCTTGTGCCATTCCCACGGCATGTGTGCGCTTTTGTATAGTTCGTATAAGGTTTGACCATCCCATAGGCCGCCATGGATTTGAAACTCTTCTGAGTCACTGTCCATAGTGATCGTTTCATGGGTATAGGTTTGTAGTTTTATCGCATCAGCGCCAGCTTTTTTGGCTTCTTCCATTATTTGGAATGCACGATTAATATCGCCGTTATGATTGGCCGATAGCTCAGCGATAATGTAAGGGGGAAAATCCGGACCGATTTTGCGACCGTCAATGGTGATAAATGGTTTCATTTTTGCCTCAATGAATAGGTTGTCGGATATACGTTTCTTCATCGGTTTGTTGATAGCAAGCTTTCTGAAAGAGTTTTTGAGAAGCCAAATTAGCTTTTAGTACTGTTGCATGTAAAGTGACATCAGGGTGAATAGCATCTACCATTTCAAGAGCTCTAGAAGCGATCCCTTTTCCGTAACTATTTGGTTCAACAAATATTGATACAAGATAGTGCTCAGGACGCACTCTATCTAAACGTACGGCTCCTACTTTATTACCATTTCCTTTATCAACTACCATATAAAAATAGTCAGAAGCAGACTGCAGTTTCCTAGACATCCATGCTTGATGTTCATCCCACGTTGGAACATTGGTATTTAATGCGTATTTCCTTGTTTCAGGGTGGCATTGCCATTCATAAACAAGCCTAATATCTTGCTGCTTCACCCTTTCAATAGAATAACCATCATTATTATCACTAAAAAGCTGTTCAACTTCATAGGCCACTCTTTTTACCCCACGTCCATCACAAAGAATAAGGTTAGCCCGTTTAAAAGCTTCCCAAGAATTCAATGTCATTTGGTAACCAGAGAGTACCTGACTTGAAATATCTTCAAGATCAACTTTAATCGTAGCCTGATGCTTGACGAGCTGTTCACAGATCATCTTCTGATTGTCTGCAAGAGGCACAATGACATTAGGTAGTCCTAAACAGGCTCTTTCCCAACTTGTCGTTCCAGGAGCACCAATAGCTATATCATGTTTTAACATCAAACTCGCCATATCAGAGACAAACTCCAAATGGGTAACGTTCGAGTAACGAGCACACCATGCTGCTACTTGTTGAAAATTCGGTGCTCTTGGTGAGAGCAGAACAGTGAAGTTAGCATTGATTTGAGGGTGTAGTGTATTTAAGACTTCAAATGTCGCGTTGGGAGCATCGATCCCCCCCATAGAGATAAGCACGTTAGGTTTTTTACTACTCAGCGTTCTAGATACAGCTAATTCTCTTTTACTGGAAAAGCAAGGTTGTAGAAGAGCATACTCACTACCAACAAGAGCGCGTGTGTTCGACTCTTGATAGTCAGTCTCGAGACGACCTAGCGTCTGATCCAAAATCAAGTCTGCTCTATGGCACCTTGCTAAATCATCAATCGCAAAGAGTCGACAATTCATAGAATCGATGACAACACTTTGCCACTCTCTATCAATCGCATAATGGTCGGTTATAACGAGATCGGCACAAGTGATCGTAGCGATAAAATCTTGCGCATCTTCAAGTACACTTTTTTGAAGCCAAGAAACATAATCAGCATTATGCTTAGGAACAACTACTTGCTTCGGTTCCGGAAGGTTTACAACAACAAAGCCTCGCTCACTAATGAAAGTGCGCATATCACTCTCTAATGGTGTGCAAGCAAATACAATATCGTGACCTTTGCGCTTTAGCTCATCAGCAAGAACAAGACACCTCATGACATGCCCACTGCCGATCAATAATGATGCATCTACGCGGAAAACAACCTTCATGGTTTATCCTAACTCTGTTATTTCACTAGCTTCAAAGCGGAAAACAGGGACTCTGCCAACTCCCAATCTTCTGGTGTATCAATATCCTGAACACGATTGCGAGGTAAAAGTACAGCTTTCGAATGAGGAGAAAAAATAGAAAGCTTATCTAAAAAGGCACGAGTCTGCCCCCAGTAAAACTGACCAGCATCATGATAAGCCTCTTCAAGATCTTGTGACCGCACCTGTTCATTTTCAGGAGAGAACATGGAAACAGCACCTTGCTCATCAAGCTTAATTGCACGCTGAATTGGAAATGGGAAAGACGTAGCACTAAAAGCAAACTGAACCCCAGAATCTTGAAGCAGTTGATAGCCATTCTGAAGATCTTTGGGTAGCACAAAGGGAGCTGTCGCATACAAACAGCATACCGCTTCTACATCCCACCCTTCGGCTTCACACCAACGAATCGCATGCTCCATAACATCCATCGTTGTCGCATAGTCATCTGAAATATCCGCAGGACGCAAGAATGGTACTTGCGCGCCATACTCTTTCGCTATATCAGCTATTTCAGAGTCATCGGTAGAAACAATGACCTCATCAAAACAACCCGATTCGATTGCAGCCTCAATCGAGTATGCGATCATAGGTTTACCATGAAACGCTTTAATATTTTTTCTCGGGATGCGCTTACTACCACCGCGAGCTGGGATAATGGCTATTTTCATTAACGCCCTTGCAAAATATCAGTCAAAGTTTGAACTACAGTATCTTGTTGCTCTTCAGTCATACCATGGAACATAGGTAGAGAAATCGCTTCGCTATAGTAGCGCTCTGATTCAGGGAAACTCCCAACAGCAAACCCGAGATCTTGATAGTATGGCTGAGTATGAACTGGAATATAGTGAAGGTTAACCCCTATTCCACGCTCACGCAGCGCATCAAATACTTGGTTGTGTGTTAATTTGATTTCATCTAAACGCAAACGAATCACAAATAAATGCAACCCTGAATATGTGTCCGGTAACTGGTAAGGCAGCACCAAAGGCAAGTCAGCAAGTTTTTTGTTATAGCCTTTAGCCAACTCATGACGAGCTGCTACAAAGTCATTAAGGCGTTTCATTTGACTTACACCTAATGCAGCTTGAAGCTCAGTCATACGGTAGTTAAAACCAAGGTCTACTTGCTGATAATACCAACCGCCATGAGACTCTCCACGCATAAACTCAGGATCACGAGTAACACCATGGCTTCGCAATAGCGCCATTTTATCTGCCAACGCTTTTTTATTGGTCAGCGCAGCTCCGCCTTCAGCAGTCGTTACAATCTTCACTGGGTGAAAACTAAACACTGTAATGTCTGAGTATTCGCAACTCCCTATCGGCTGGTCTTTATATCGACCACCAATCGCATGTGAAGCATCTTCAATAACCTTAAAGCCATACTCTTTTGCCAACTTAGCAATCGCAGCCATATCACATGGTTGCCCACATAAATGGACCGGAACAACGACTTTAGGCAACTTGCCATTTGCTTTAGCGTCGATCAGTTTTTCTTCAAGACGTTTTGGGCACATATTGTATGTGTCAGGGTCAATATCGACAAAATCTACTTGAGCCCCGCAATACAAACCACAGTTTGCAGATGCGACGAATGTAATCGGAGATGTCCATAGCCAATCACCCTGCCCCAGCCCTAAAGCAAGGCAAGCAATATGCAGGGCTGATGTTGCACTGTTCACAGTTAGAGCATGGTTAGCGCCAGTCTGTTCAACAAGCGCTGCCTCAAATGCAGGAACCTGTGGCCCCTGCGTTAAAAAGTCCGACCTCAGGACATCAAGAACACTCTCGATGTCTTGCTGACTAATATCTTGCTTACCGTAAGGAATCACGATTGTTCTCACACTGTAAAGTTTGGATCTACATGCTCTTTGATTAGTTCACGCAGACCTTCAATAGTTTCCCACTCAGTGTTTGTTCCTGAGTTGTACTTAAAGCCGAATGGTACTTTTTCAGCTTTATGATGCTCCAAATACTCTCGCTCTGTCTAAGTAAATGATACAGAAGGTAGAATCGCGTAGTACTTACCCATATCAATCGTATTTAGAGAGTCTGTGTCAGTAATCATCTCTTCATGCAATTTTTCGCCAGGACGAATACCTACGACTTTTGTTTTAATGCCTGGTGCTATTGCTTCTGCAATATCAAGGATTTTGTATGAAGGAATTTTAGGGATAAAGATTTCACCACCAAGATGATTTTCAAGTGCGTACATCACCATGTTTACACCATCTTGAAGTGAGATGTTAAAGCGAGTCATCTCTTCGTGAGTGATTGGTAGCTCGCCCTCTTCTTTTTTCTTCATAAAGAAAGGTATTACAGAACCACGAGAACCCATCACATTGCCGTAGCGCACGACACTAAAGCGAATATCTTTAGAACCTTTAATATTATTTGCCGCCGCAAATAACTTATCTGATGCAAGTTTGGTGGCACCGTAAAGGTTGATTGGTGCACATGCTTTATCCGTAGACAAGGCTACTACATCTTTAACGCCACACTTGAGAGCCGCTTTAATTACATTTTCAGCTCCATCAACATTTGTGCGTATACACTCTGTTGGGTTGTATTCTGCTGTATCAACTTGCTTAATCGCTGCAGCATGGATAATAACATCAACGCCTTCACAAGCATCTATCATGCGCTCCTTATCACGAACATCACCGATAAAGAAACGCAATTGAGGGTAATCTTTAGCCGGATACTGTTGTTTGATCTCAAACTGCTTCAGCTCATCACGCGAAAAGATTATGATTTTTTTTACTTCAGAGTAGCGCTCTAAGATAGTTTTAATGAACTGTTTACCAAACGATCCAGTACCGCCAGTAATCAAAACAGATTTATTGTTCAACATAATTTTACCCATTGATTTATGATAAGCTACCTACTGAAGATGAAATTCCAGAAGCATGCACTGTGAACGTCCCATTTTACTTGTTCAGCTGCAAGAAACAATGAACTCTGACCATATAAGTATAGCAATACATGAATAAGACTATCATTTTACACATCTGCTTATCCAAAGGGTGGGGTGGACTTGAAATGTACCCTAGCCGCGTCGGTAAAGAGCTTTTACACCGAGGCTACCAAGTTTTTGGGTTATGCTTAGACAACACTAAAGTTGCGGACTCATTTCACTTTGTTGGTATGACGACATTCTTTTCAAGCTCAAAGCAAAAACTAGTCACAATACAACTTCTCGCTCTAAATCAATGGGTGAAAGAAAACGGTATCACACATATTCATTGCCATAAGTCTGGCGATCTACTAGTCGCAGCCCTGTTAAAACAACTTCAGCCACAGCTTAAGGTGTTTTTTACTGAACACATGGGAGTTACTCGACCAAAGAAGTCTCTCTATCATCGCTGGGTTTACTCTAAAGTTAATCAAATATTCTCTATTAGCAATGCCACCTATCAACGCAATGTCAAAGCGCTACCAGTGACTCGCGACCAAATATCGGTCCTATGGTTAGGAACGGATATTTCAGACTTTACCCCTATCGAAGATTCAGAAAAAAAGCAATTGCACAAAGAACTGGAGCTTAGAACTGATTATTTGACCATAGGCTGCGTTGGCCGGCTATGTGATGGAAAAGGACAAAAAGAGCTGATCGAAGCATTTGGGTACCTAAAAGAAAGCGCACCAAATACCCAATTAATTATTGTCGGGGGCTTATTAGAACAAGAAGGTGCTGACGTAGATTACGTGGACAAACTTCAAACGATTGCTAAAAAATCTGCAGCCTATAGAGACATCCACTTTACAGGCTTTCGCTCAGATACTAAAAAACTTCTGTCGTTAATGGATATTGTCTGTATTCCATCTCATAACGAAGCTTTCGGGCTTACCGTAATTGAAGCGATGGCGGCCACTAAGGCGATAGTAGGATCCAACACTGGTGCAATTCCAGAGATAGTTGCCAATACAGGACTACTATGTACGCCAACAAGCGCACAAGATATAGCCAGAAAACTCAAACAGTATGTAGACTCTGAATCCCTAATGAACAATAATGCTGTACTTGCTCGTCAAAGAGTTCTTCAAGAATTTGCTATGGATAGCCACATTGAAAAGCTACTAAAGCGATACTACCAATATTAAGAGAAGTAAATCATTGAGTTCCACTATAACGTCGCCTTTAACTGAACGCTTTTTTCTAAGCGCTATTTTTCTATCTCCAGCTTTACTATTATGGACACCAAATTTTACCGTTGGGGTTGTTGGACTCACAGTATTTCTATCACTTTATGTACTATTCAATAATAAAAATTCAGTATCTATTGATCAGTTTGATTGGGCAGTAGTTATTGGCTTAAGCGCTTACGTCTTAGCTAATATACCCGTTGCGATTATAGATGGAGATACGTTCCGTTACTTCAAAGGCCCTATTAGGTTCCTTCTTTGCATTCCAATATACCTTGCCCTTAAAACAACTCTTAAATCTAAGGCTAGTGCAACAAGTGCAATGGAGCTTGGTGTTATTGTTGGTTCTTTCGGCGCACTCGGAATCGCTATTTATCAATTTTTCATTCTAGCCATGCCTCGCGTTGATGGCTTTCTGTACAGCATAAATTTTGGGTACCTTAGTTGTGCGCTTTCTTTTCTTGCATTATGTTTGGTTAAAAACTCCCAGCGTAAAATATGGTTACTCTCAGCAAGTATAGTAGCTGCTGCTGCGACAACACTTACGCTAACTCGCGGCGCAATGTTTGCCATTCCTATTCTTTTAGTTTTTTTCGCACTACTAAACTGGAAAAGGCTTAGCTTAAAACTTATCTCTATATCTGCTCTGGTTGTTATCGCTATTTCATTCGCTGCTTACAATTCCATAGACGCCGTTGAAGATAGAATTGACTATACAATTATGGAATTTACTCAGATAGCTCAAGGCAATACGGAGAAAGCAAAATCATCCGGTGGACGTTTGCAACTGTGGAAGTCAGCAATGTATGCGTTTGAACAAAACCCGATATTTGGTTCAACCTATGAGCAGAGAGAAGAGTTCAATAAAGAACTACACGCTAAAGGGGAAGTTACTGATTGGGTATTAGGCATTAGTCGAGGTCATGCCCATAGTCAGTACTTCGAAATGTTGGCAGGTAATGGGTTGTTTGGTATTGCAGCAATCCTAGCGATACTTGTTTTTCCTTGGACTTTCTTTACTTATCGTTTCTTAAAATCAAACTCGACACTAGCAATGACTGGCAGTGTCTTTGTCGCTGGTTTTATGGTTTACGGATTAACTGAAGCGCCATTACAAGCTAATCTTATCAGTACGTTTTATGCCTTTACGCTTGCGACTCTCTTTGCCTTAGTTCAACTTGAGACAAATGGTAATCAATCAAATGACTCAAAATAATATACTGGTTATCGGGCCTTCATGGGTCGGGGATATGGTGATGTCACAGAGCTTGTATATCACCCTAAAACAGCTCAATCCGACTAGTAAAATTGATGTTCTTGCTCCAGCTTGGTGTAAGCCTATTCTAGAGAGAATGCCCGAAGTTAATAGAGCGATTGAAATGCCTATCGGACATGGGCAATTTGACTTGTTTGGCCGCAGAGCTATAGGTAAAAGTCTGTTAGGCAGTTATGAAAACGCTTATATATTACCAAACTCAGCCAAATCCGCACTGATCCCTTGGTTTGCGAATATTCCGAAAAGAACTGGATGGAAGGGAGAACTCCGTTTCGGCTTACTCAATGATTTGAGACCTGATAAACGTGCGTTCCAATATATGGTTGAACGCTACGTTGCGTTAGCATTTCCCAAAGACGAAATGCTCAATAATGTTAGTTTGAGCAGCTGCCCCTCACCGAAACTCACTATAGATGAAAAGGCGAAAATTGCTGCTAGAGCAAAGCTAGGTCTTACTTCAATTAAACCAGTGATTGGGCTATGTCCTGGTGCTGAATTCGGCCCAGCTAAAAGGTGGCCAGACAAATATTATGCCGAAGTGGCTAACTATCTTATCGAGAAAGGCTATCAAGTATGGCTATTCGGTTCGGCCAAAGATCATGATGTCACAGATAGAATCCGCAATGCTCTGGTCGATGATAATAAACGAGATTGTTATAACTTAGCAGGTAAAACATCCTTAATTGAAGCTGTTGACCTACTTGCCGCCTGTCAGACCGTTGTATCTAATGACTCAGGACTAATGCATGTGTCGGCTGCCGTCGGGTGCAATATCGTGGCTATTTACGGGTCAAGCTCACCGAAATACACTCCGCCTCTAACAGAGAAATTAGAAATGGTGCATACTGATATCGAGTGTCGACCATGCTTTAAGCGTGAGTGCCCGTTAAGTCATCAAGACTGTTTAAATAAACTTTACCCTGATCAAGTTATCACCGCATTAAACAAATTCATCGAGTACTAGTATCTATGAAACATCTTTGGTTTGAACGAGGCGCTTACGCATCTAAAAAAGCTCGCAAGTACATTTCTACTGAATTTGACCCTAAGAGTATTTCGAAGATTGCCATTATTCGCCATGCTGCACTTGGCGATCAGGTTATCGTAAGACCCTTCCTAATCGAAGCTCGAAAGTTTTTTCCGAATGCAAAAATTACTTTAGTTGGCGTATCTAACTACATGTATGGTACACCTGAAGATTTGGTTGATCATGTGCATGTGATGCCAGGGAAAGATAAGAAAGCTTCCACAAGCTTCAAAAGCAAAATCGACAATATTCGTGAATTAGGTGAACAGGATATTATTTTTGATCTAGCGAGTACTAATCGATCTCACTGGATGGTTGCGCTCACTAAAGCAAAACTAAAAATAGGCTTTCCATATAAGAGCTACCTCAGAGGAACTTTATTCAACCTCGCAGTATTCCGCTCTGACTTCCAGCCTGAGGTTGAATGCATGCTAGACATGCTCAAACTACTTGGCCACAACCCTACTCGCCCTTTAGACTTCGGTTACCCTAGTCACCATGACATATATGATAAAGACAAGCCTACCATTCTGTACTTCAATGGAGCTTCAACTGAAACGAAAATCCTGTCTAAAGAAGAAATGTTTGAGCTCGTTGAACAAGCGATAGCTAACTTTCCTCACTACAACCATGTCTACCTCGAAGGAAAGAACAATTATGAGAAGGGAGAGTATCTAGAGAGTTTAACCAAGCACGATAACTTTTCTATCCAGCCCTGCATTCCTTTAGAAGAGCTTGTCACTACAATAGCAAAAGCTCGTTTACTGGTTGCTCCCGATACAGGCATTCGAAACATAGCAATATCAACTCACACACCTACTGTCGGTATTTTTTACTCTACCGTACCATTTAGGTATACGCCTCTTTATGATAATCACTCAATTACAATGAAAGGAGATGGAAATAAACCATCAACTCAAGATATCATTTGCGTGATGAATAATGAACTAACCTAAACCACAAGGGAAATGATGGCTGATTTTCAAGTTGTAGTCGTAAATCGCTTAACCCGACTTATCGGGAATGTTTTTAAAGTACTAGCATACCCATTTCATTGGATATTCCCAAATAAGCGCTTTGCAATACCTGACTTTTCAAAGGCCAAAACGATCCCAAGTGAAAAGAAACAAATTCCAAGGAAGATCTGGCAGACGAATTATTCGAATATGAGCACAATGCCTATGTACATGAACTACTTGTACAATCGCATGATGTCTATGAGTTTTGATTATCAATACGTTAGTACAGAAGAGCGTGATATTTATTTAAAGAAGCATGCTTCACCTGAAGTCTATCAAGCCTACCTGAAGCTGAATGATGGTGCAGCACAAGCAGATCTATGGCGCTTAGTCGTTCTAAATACGGAAGGTGGCATTTACATGGATATTGATGCCACTCTCGTGTGGCCTTTAGAGAAACAGTTAAAGGACAATTGCGGTGCTATGTATGTGTCTCTAAAGAAAAATGGGCATTACACCAACTACTTTATTGCCAGCGCACCAAACAACCCTGTACTCACAGAGGTCATTAATAATATCGTAGATAACATCAATAACCATGATGGTGAAAAATCTGTCTACGCAACTACTGGTCCATGGGTTTTGACTCAAGCCTTAGAAGGTAAAGATGTGTACTCGCGTGAACGTAAATACGTATGCATCCAAGGTTCTTTTACGAATGAACATTTTCAATACCTTGATAAGCCGAGAGGCAAATGGACACATAAGTCAGCAAAAGACATCATTAAACACTAATATGCAAACTTGTATCCGAATTATTTACTCTATGGTGCTGCTTATTGCAGCGCCTTTTCTTTTATTTGGTTTACTCAAAACTAAGCAAGGAAAGCCAAGTATAGGGAAACGTTGGAATGAGCTCTTTGGGAAGACGCCATTAATTAATAATAGCGCCAAGGACGTGGTTTGGATTCATGCCGTTTCTGTAGGTGAAACCATCGCTGTTACCCCATTTATCAAAGCACTAAAAAAGCGTTCTCCAGAAACTCAAGTCATACTAACAACAACAACAACCACTGGAGCTAAACAAGCTGAGTCACTGAGCGAATTAGTTACTCACCGTTATATGCCAATCGACTTTCCATTCGCAGTAAAAGGCTTCCTAGAAGCGGTTCAACCCAATAAATTAATTATTGTTGAAACAGAGCTTTGGCCCAATACAATCCACACTGTTGCGAAGTTTGGTGTGCCTATTTATGTATTGAATGCTCGCCTTTCAGAGAAGTCCTTTAAAGGCTATAAGCGAGTACAACCTTTATTTGACACTATTGCACCATGCCTATCGCAAATTCTGTGTTTACACCAAGATGATGCGGTACGATTTAAAAAGCTTGGTGTTAATGAAGCAAAAATCTCAGTAACAGGGTCAATTAAGTTTGATATTAGTGTTAGCTCAGAGGTTACGGATAAGGCTGCCAACCTCAAGCATTCGTTAGGAAAGAATAGACCTATATGGATTGCTGCTAGTACCCACCAAGGAGAAGATGAGCTTATTCTTCATGCTCACAAAAAGGTGCTAGAAAAAGAACCTAGCGCTCTACTCATCCTTGTCCCCCGTCATCCTGAACGGTTCAACCGAGTATTCTCTTTATGTGATGATCAGAGCCTTGTTTGCTCAAGACGCTCAACTAACGACCTAGTAGGTGAAAATACACAAGTGTACCTTGGTGATACCATGGGTGAACTTATGGTGATGCTAGGCGCGAGTGACGTATGCTTTATTGGCGGTAGTTTAGTGGGAAATAAAGTTGGCGGTCATAACCTTCTAGAGCCAGCCGCTCTTGGCAAACCGACAATAATTGGGCCTAGCTATTTTAATTTCACGGATATCACCAATCAATTGACTAAGGCAGGGGCAAATATCATCTGTTCTGAAACTGAACTTAGTGATCATGTTGTCAAGCTTCTCAGCTCTCCAGCTAAGCGACACAAAATGGGGGAAAAGGCCTTAACTGTTGTCGACGCTAACCGCGGAGCATTAAATAAGTCTTTAGACCTGATTTTGGATTAGAGCCCACTCACTATCCATCCAAAATATACTGCGCTTGACAACTTCCTTCTCAAACGATCTTTTTAATCTATCCAAATTACTCTGCTTCCAGTCCTCGCCTGATTGCTGGAAGCACTTATCAAAATCGATGATCCAAACCTTATTTTGGTCATCGATAAGAATGTTGTGAATGTTCAAGTCAGTGTGATTAACCTGAGCGTCGTGCATTTTTTTGATTTCTTGGCCTATTTTTTTATACATACTCGCTGGGAGTGACTTTTCGATCAAGATCGACACAATATCTCGTGCATTGGGAATCTTTTCACTCAGTAAATCTGCTTTGTACGTAAAGCCACTCTTCACCGCACGAGCCGCGATTGGCTTTGGTACATTCACGCCCGCTGCAATTAAAACATTAAGAAGTTGCAATTCTTGGTAACTGCGAGTTTGATCCCAACCAGAAAAGCGGTAGCTGTCTTCCACCAGCTTACCAAACAAACCGCCACGGCGATAATGACGTAGTGCCGCCTCTATAGTTTCAGTTTGTACAAACCAAGTTGTGCCTCGACCTTGAGCACTGCCAATGACTTTGCCATTTTTTTGCCAAAAATCTGGGTTGAATACCTGCTTAGGATCTTCTTTTAGCAAGGCTTCATCGTACCAAATCGTCTGATTATCAAATTGCAAGGTCTTCATGCTAGGCTTTCTCTCAATAAATGCTGCTCGGTATTTTACATTTATTGAGCCTCTCTGCATAATCTTCGCTATTACTTGCTAACTGAACTCACTATGCCGCTTTTTACCTCTGCTCCTAAATCCATCTGCGTGTTGCGCTTGTCCGCCATTGGCGATGTCTGCAACACAATTGCGGCCGTACAGGCAATACAGCGCCAATGGCCTGAAACTGACGTTGTCTGGGTAACCGGAAAGCTTGAAGCCAAGCTGATTGAAGACTTATCAGGAATTAAAGTTGTTGTCTTTGATAAAAAAGAGGGCTGGCAGGGTTATAAAAAGCTTTGGGCTGAGCTAAAGGACTACAAGTTTGATGCCTTGCTTCATCTGCAGTATGCATTTCGCGCAAGCATCGCCACATTAGGTATTAAAGCGAGATACAAACTCGGTTTTGATGCAGTACGTAGCCAAGACTTTCAATCTCTGTTTACCAACGTCAAAGTCCCATCCCCCAGCTCTATGCATGTGCTAGATGGTTTGCTGGCGTTCGGTGAAGCTATTGGTGTAACTGATATGTCCCCGAGCTGGGAGATTGATTACAGTGTGAGTGATTCAGCGTGGGCGATAAGCAAGTTAGCTACGGATAAGCGTAACTTGGTAATAGTGCCAGCGGCGAGCAAAGCTTATAAAAACTGGACGGCCGATGGCTACGCTCAAACAATTAAACATGCCCACCAATTAGGGTGGAACATTATCCTTGCAGGTAGCCCAGCACAAATTGAGCTTGATTTAGCCAATGAGATTGAGCAGCTAATCAATATTCCTGTTAACAACCTCGTAGGAAAAAGCTCCCTAAAAGAGATGTTGGCGTTGCTCGACAAGGCTGATTTGGTCATTGCACCGGATACAGGCCCTACACACTTGGCGAATGCGGTTAATACACCAGTGATCGGCTTATATGCTCATCATAACCCTGAGCGCACTGGCCCTTATCAATATCGCCAATATGTCGTCTCTGCCTATGAAGAAGCTATCCAAGCAGAAACAGGCAAGCCTTCTAACGAGCTTAGTTGGCGAGCCAGAGTCAAAGACAAAACTGCAATGCAACGTATTCAACCAAAGCAAGTCACCGCTATGTTTGATAAAGTAACCGCCGAACTCGATTTACATTAAGCTCCTAGAGACTTTAGAGGTATAACAGTGAGTAAACCAACCATCGCCGTCGCACTGATCGTTAAGAACGAAGCGCAGCACCTTAAAGCCTGCTTGGAAACTGTTCATGACTGGGTCGATGAAATTGTCGTGCTTGATTCGGGCAGTACCGACAACACCAAAGAGATTGCTAACCAGTTTACTGACAAGTTTTTTGTTAGTGAGACATGGCCTGGATTCGGTCCACAACGTCGCCTCGCTCAATCTTACGTAGAGTCAAATTATGTGCTTTGGCTTGATGCCGACGAACGTGTTACACCAGAACTGAAAAAAAGCATTCTAAAAGCAGTGTCTGAAAATAAGCCTAATTCGATTTATCAAACAGCACGTTTAAGCTGGGTATTTGGTCGCTACATTCGTCACTGTGGATGGTATCCAGATCGAGTGCTTCGCTTATACCCAACCAAGCTGACCCAATATAACGACTCGCTGGTACATGAAAAGGTCGAAGTGACCAATGAAATGAAGGTCGAAAACCTACAAGGTGACTTGATTCATTTCACATACAACGATATGAACCACTACTTAGTAAAATCAGCTGGATACGCTAAGGCTTGGGCTGAGCAACGTGAGAAAAAAGGCAAAAAGAGTAACATTTCCCAAGGGCTCCTTCATGCTCTTGGATGCTTTTTGAAGATGTATGTGATTAAGGCCGGTTTCCTAGATGGCAAACAGGGCTTTTTGCTGTCGCTGCTCTCTGCTCACTCTACCTTTGTGAAATACGCGGATCTCTGGATTCGGACAGAAACGGAAGAGATGCCGAGTAGCGAGTAGCGAGTAGCGAGTAGCGAGTAGCGAGTAGCGAGTAGCGAGTAGCGAGTAGCGAGTTTAAAGCCAAAAGGCTGTGTTCAAATCGAACTCAGCCTTTTATTTTTTCAGGATTAGCCTTTGACACTTTTTCCTAAAAATGGCCCTATCCAAGGCTGCAATTCATCAATTACCTTTAAGATATCAATACGCGCCATATCTTCCTGACTCGCTTTGTCATCCGCTTTGGGTGGGCAGAAGGCGATATGATTACCTTCTGAGTTGATTGGCTTCCAACGTAATGGCGTTGCAGAACGTTTACTTGGGAAGAAGCCAACAGTAGGCACATCAATCGCAGCCGCAATATGCAGTGGACCAGTGGAACCAGCAATAAACATATCTGCACAGGCAATAGAGCAAGAGAAGTCCACTAAGCCATCATTGTTATCGTAAAGCACCGCACTGCGGCCATTCTCTGCCATCAGTTTTTGTAACTCCGCCGCTTTTTGCTCTTCTCCTGGGCCAGCAGTCAGCACCACCTCAAAATCGCCCTCTAAGCCACATACCAGCTGGGTGTATTGTTGTAGTGATAAATTATTTGCACTACCGCCACTTCCTGCATGGACATAGATCCATGGTTTATCGCTATTTAAACTCAATTGCTGCGCCAGTTTCGCTTTTTGCTCAACAAGCTGTTGGTCGCTAAACGAAAGATAAGGTGCAGAAGGTTCAACAACTTTCACTTTATTGTCGGTCAGGAAGGCACGAATAAGGTCGAGGTTATATTCAAATTCAGGCTTAGCAGATTGCGAACGTTTCTGCTTGATGCGTTTATTGTAAAAAATCTGCGCCAGCTTAGTTGCTGGAGCTAATCGATAAGGGATTTTACCTTTCCAGACTAACTTAGCGTTATAAGTGGTTGAGAATAGATTGATTGAGGCGTCGAATTGCTCGGCACGAATCTGCTTTATCAATTCGATTTGTTTGGCTTTGTCACTTTTCTCTGTTGGGTCAACCAACACGCTATCAATCCAAGGACATAGCTCGGCCAATGCCACCGTGTAGTTAGGGACTAGCGCTGTGATGTGGCAATCTGGTAGTGAGGCTTTCAACATAGCAAAGCTTGGCCAAGCTAGCATGAAGTCACCAATTTTATCGTTACGCACAACCAGTATCTTTTTCATCGTCCCATCCAATTGTCTAATTTGTCCCAATGATAGCGGCTTCAGTGGGTAATTGTGAGCCTTTTTGTTAATATTGAAGCAGATGGAATGAATTGAGTATCTTAATCGTGAGCCAAAAACGCCTGTCCCGAGTGATTTATCCGGGCACTTTTGATCCTATTACTAATGGACATTTAGATCTTATCGAGCGCGCTGCCGATATGTTTGATGAAGTCATTATTGCAGTCGCGGCCAGCCCAAGTAAAAACACCATGTTTACCTTAGATGAACGAGTCCATTTTGCCCAGGAGGTCACAAAGCATCTAGATAATGTTACCTCAAAGGGCTTTTCGGGACTGATGGTCGATTTTGCCAAACAAGAACAAGCCAATGTGCTTATTCGCGGCCTTCGAACTACCGTCGACTTCGAATACGAATTCGGCCTGACCAACATGTACCGCCGTTTGATGCCTGGTTTAGAGAGTGTGTTCCTGACGCCAGCTGAAGAACATGCGTTTATCTCTTCAACCATAGTCCGCGAAGTCGCTATTCACGGTGGTGATGTGACCAATTTTGTCCCGCAAGTAGTGGCAGAGGCGTTGAAAGAAAAAGCGAAGGTGTAAGCGAGTGGCGAGTGGCGAGTGGCGAGTGGCGAGTGGCGAGTGGCGAGTGGCGAGTGGCGAGTGGCGAGTGGCGAGTGGCGAGTGGCGAGTGGCGAGTGGCGAGCAAATTGTGAAGGGTTGTCACTATGTGCCAACCCTTTTCTTTTAAATACAGATAGGAATCAGTACTACCAGCAACTTTTGACTCACGCACAGTCCACTCTCGTAGCGAAGCGTTCTAGCGTCTCGCTCTCCCTCTATTTCTGACATTCAGCACAAAAAAACGTATTGCGTTGGCCGATTTTAAGCTCTTCAAGTGGTTCTCCACAGCTTGGGCATGGCTCTCCAGCTTTACCGTAAACCTGAAGCTCCTGAGCAAAATATCCGGGCTTGCCATCTGCTTGAGCAAAATCCTTCAGCGTCGTACCGCCTTGCTTAATGGCGGTAGCCAGTACCTGTTTAATCTCGTCGACAAGTAAAGCCCACTCTTTGCTAGTCAGCGTTCCTGCAGGTCGGGTTGGGTGGATTCGTGAACTAAACAGAGACTCATTGGCGTAGATATTACCCACACCGACAACCACTTTGTTATCCATAATGAATTGCTTCACCGCGACTCGCTTACCTTTAGCTTTTTCAGCGATATATTCACAGCTAAAATCATCGGTAAGTGGCTCTGGCCCCATCGTACCTAATGCAGTATGAGTCCCATCTTCGGTCCATAGCCAGGCCCCAAAACGCCTTGGATCGTTGTAACGCAGTACCTTGCCGTTAGTCAGTTTGAGATCAACGTGATCGTGCTTTGCTGGAGCGATCTCTGCATCCAAAACTCGTAAAGAGCCCGACATACCTAGGTGGACTATCGCGCTACCAATATCGGTCTCAATTAGTAAGTATTTGGCTCGGCGAGAGATATTACGAATCACCTGCCCTTCCATTTGCTTAAGCTCTGTTGGAATGTCCCAACGCAGCTTAGGTGTACGAAAAGTAATTTTGGCAACCGTCTCACCGATTAAGTGAGGGGATATCCCCATTCGGCTCACTTCAACTTCAGGTAATTCAGGCAT
The DNA here is from genome assembly GCF_006124995.1 of Vibrio sp. Hep-1b-8. Lineage (GTDB taxonomy): Bacteria > Pseudomonadota > Gammaproteobacteria > Enterobacterales > Vibrionaceae > Vibrio. The sequence goes on along the minus strand of NZ_QEWN01000115.1, from coordinate 69,799 downwards.
GTATGGGTCCTAGTTTCGAGTTTCGAGTTTCGAGTTTCGAGTTTCGAGTTTCGAGTTTCGAGTTTCGAGTTTCGAGTTTCTTTAGATTGTTGCTCGGGGAACACAGCAAATCAAAGTGATTAAAGCTCGTTCGGAACAAGATACTCACTTTGCACTGAAATCGCGATCCACTTATCCTGCCAGTTTTTTAATAGCCAAAATTGAGGCGTTTGATAATACGTGATCCTTTGCGGCTCTTCCTGATCCAAATACCAAGCTTCAATGGATTTCGGGGAGGTCAACTGAGGCTTCAAGCTATCAAAGTTCTCTTGTGTCACTTCAGTTCCCACCAAACTCTGCCAACGCTGCGCAAGTTCTTGTTCAGCAATGGAGGTGGGGATCGTACTGCGCCAACGACCTTGGTTCTTTTCCAGTGACCAGTTTGAGAAATGTAATGCTTGCAACTCAGCATTGGGATTGAACAAATATGGGGGCTGGCTTTGCATCACCGGCTCATCAATCAAATAGGTTTTGATCAATGTCGGCAAATTCAGCAGGCCGATAAACGCAATAATGCCCAAGATAAGGATGTTGTTCCAACGCCTGCGGCGCGATGGGGAAACTCGCATGATTCAGTCTTTTCACTGCTATTAACTCGTTAAAAAATAGCAGAAAAAAGAACAATAAAAAACCCAACCATATTTCTATGATTGGGTTTCAAATTCACGCTTCCAGAAGGAAGTTCAAAGAATAATCAATTACTTGATTTTAGCTTCTTTGTACATAACGTGCTGGCGAACTACAGGATCAAATTTTTTGATCTCGAATTTGCCTGGCATGTTACGTTTGTTCTTATCAGTCGTGTAGAAGTGACCAGTACCTGCAGAAGATACTAGACGGATTTTCTCACGTACGCCTTTCTTTGCCATTGTCTATTTCCTCTTAAACGTTTACGCCGTTTGCACGGATATCAACAAGAACAGCATCGATGCCTTTCTTGTCGATGATACGCATACCTTTAGCAGATAGACGTAGTTTAACAAAACGTTTTTCGCTCTCTACCCAGAAACGATGAGTTTGTAGGTTCGGCAGAAAACGACGCTTAGTAGCATTGCGTGCGTGTGAACGGTTGTTACCCGTTACTGGACGCTTACCAGTTACTTGGCATACTCGTGACATGAATGTCTTCTCCAAAATCGTTTCAGCTCGATATCAACCTTGGTGGCCGAACCTCTCAGTTTCTAAAGTTAGAAGTTTGAGGTCTTATACCGCTATGGAAACCCATACAAGGCTATCAAAGGTCGCGCATTATACTAACTTGCGTAGCATTGCTCAAGACCCGAACAGATCCTTTTTACAGGTTTTCCTGATCTTTTTTAGGCAGAGCTGATTTATGTGCTAAAAAATGTCGGGCGATTGTAGCAGAAATCGACGTTCCCACAACCAAAACTTAAACAAAATCACAGAAAATAGCCGTTTCGAGGTTCTGGAAGGTCGCTCCTAGAAAGATTTCAGCTACTTAACAGTTGCAGATTTGCTGCTAATCAACCCCGAAATCGTTTTATCTACTTCTCTAATCGATCCACTAGCCTCTCTCGCAACTTGAAACTCGAAACTCGAAACTCGAAACTCGAAACTAAATTATATCCACCCTCGTTCCGCGAAAGACACTATCTCACCGTCTCCGATAACAAAATGGTCAAGCACTCGAATGTCCACCAGCGCCAGCGCATCACTGATTCGGCAGGTAATTCTTCTATCGCTTTGGCTAGGCTCTGCAATGCCTGATGGGTGATTGTGCGCGAGAATAAGTGCCGCTGAATTAAGTTCTAATGCGCGTTTTACCACCTCTCTTGGATAAACTGATGCGCTATCGATCGTACCTTGAAATAATGACTCACCATGTATCACTCGATGCTGATTGTCTAAAAATAGTACGTAGAATTCTTCTCTCTGCTTATCTCTTAGTAGACCAGATAAGTAAAGTTTCGTCTGCTGTGGACTGGTTAAAGCATCGCCTCGCTGCAAGGACTCAGACAAATAACGTTGAGTCATTTCCAACACGGCTTGCAGTTGAACATATTTGGCCACTCCTAAGCCTTTATAGTGACAAAACTGCTTAAGTTCCGCAGAAAAAAGCCGACGTAATGAACCAAACTCGCCGATCAAGTGATCAGATAACGCCAGCACATTCATTCCTTGCGTACCCGTTCGAAGAAAAATTGCTAATAACTCAGCATCGGTCAGTGCTTGTGGTCCGTGTGACAATAGCTTCTCACGTGGCATCGACGATTTCGGTATGGATTTCATTGTGTTCTCATCATAGTTATCAACCAAGCTAGGCTAGTATCACTCAAAAGGTACTCTGAGCACGAAATGAAATACTCTAACCGCGACACTTCAGACATTCTTGAGCAACACCCTAGTCAATTAAGTAGGAGATGTTTTGCTCCACTTCCAAATTCAATAACTCAGATAGCGACTCTAGGCACACAATTATTAGCCGTGTTATCTTACGGGCAGAAATTTTAAGGAAGATCATCATGCAAACACTCGCAGGTAAAAAGATCCTTTTAGGCATTAGTGGTGGCATTGCTGCTTATAAATGTGTCGAACTTACACGTCGATTGATTGAACGCGGAGCACAAGTTCAGGTTGTTATGACAAATGCAGCCAAAGAGTTCATTACCCCACTTACTATGCAGGCAGTCTCCGGCAGACCGGTATCAGATAGCCTGTTAGACCCTGCTGCTGAAGCGTCAATGGGTCACATAGAGCTTGCTAAATGGGCAGACTTAGTTCTACTGGCTCCAGCAACCGCAGATTTAATTGCTCGCATGAGTGCGGGTATGGGTAACGACCTGTTAACGACTTTGGTGTTAGCGACAGACTCTCCGATCGCGGTTTCACCGGCAATGAACCAACAGATGTACCGAAATATCGCCACTCAAGAGAACATTGCAACGCTAGAACGTCGTGGCATGCACATCTGGGGCCCGGCAGCGGGTGAACAAGCTTGTGGAGATGTCGGCCCTGGCCGCATGCTTGAACCAATGCAACTCGTCGGACTCTGTGAGCAATTCTTCGCTGAAAAACCATTAAAGGGTCAATCAGTGGTTATCACCGCAGGCCCAACACGTGAAGCAATCGACCCTGTCCGATATATTTCAAACCACAGCTCAGGGAAAATGGGCTTTGCGCTCGCACAAGCGGCACACGCGCTGGGTGCAAAGGTCACCCTAATTGCAGGCCCTGTTTCACTGGCAACCCCTGTAGGTGTTGAACGTATTGACGTCGATAGCGCGCAAAGCATGTATGACGCCGTTATGGAACATGCACCTAATCACAGCGTATTCATCGGATGCGCTGCGGTGGCCGATTACCGTCCAGCAACCATCGCAGAGCAAAAAATAAAGAAAACCGATGATAGCGATCAAATGACCATTAGTATGATCAAAAACCCGGACATCATCGCCTCCGTTGCCGCTCTGACTGAAAATAGACCCTTTACTGTTGGCTTCGCTGCTGAGACTCAAGATGTTGAAAGCTATGCTCGTGGGAAATTGGTCAAAAAGAATTTAGACCTCATTTGTGCCAATGATGTCTCAGTTGAAGGTCAAGGCTTTAATAGCAACAACAATGCAATCACCGTATACTGGAAAGATGGTAAGCAGTCACTTACTCTTGCATCAAAACAACAGATAGCACATCAAATAATGATGACAATCGCGGAGAAACTCGACGCTTAAAGCGCATTCATCTCTAGAGATGGAAATACCGCAGAACAAGGGGTTGTCAGGTTTGAGCACAAAGAGATTCAAACCCTTTTTTATTCAGAATGGTAACAAAATAAGGAAAGCTTCATGGCCGGAACACGAAAAACCAACCGCCGAGATGAAATTTTGCAAGCATTAGCCGAAATGCTGGAGTCAAATGAAGGTGCTTCACGCATTACAACCGCAAAACTCGCTAAACAAGTTGGCGTTTCAGAAGCTGCGCTATATCGTCACTTTCCAAGTAAAGCGCGAATGTTTGAAGGCTTAATCGAGTTTATCGAAGAGTCTTTAATGTCACGCATTAACCGAATTCTCGATGAAGAGAAAGACACTCTGACGCGAATTCGCCTAGTATTACAATTAATCTTGGCCTTTGCTGAGCGCAACCCAGGTCTGAGCCGAATTTTATCAGGCCACGCTCTGATGTTTGAAAATGAGCGCCTGCGTGATCGAATCAACCAGCTGTTTGAACGCATCGAAACCTCACTTCGTCAAATTCTGCGTGAGCGTATGCTGCGCGAAGGAAAAGCCTTTCCAGTGGATGAAAAAGTATTGGCGGCCCAGCTATTGGGACAAGTTGAGGGAAGCTTGAACCGATTTGTTCGCAGTGACTTTAAATATCAGCCAACCGCTAATTTTGAGGAATACTGGGCGCTACTGAGCGCACAAATAAAGTAATAATTATGAGTAACAGAACCACCGTCGAAAAACCTAAGTTTTCTATTGCCTTAATGCACCCTAAATACTGGGGGGTTTGGTTTGGCTTTGGATTACTGGCCCTAATCGTTAATATCCTCCCATATTCTGTGCTATTTCGCATAGGACGTGGTATTGGACAACTTGGCATGCGAGTCGGTAAGTCACGTGTTCATATCGCTAAACGTAATCTGGAACTCTCTTTCCCTGACCTATCAGAGTCAGAGATCGACAACATGGTAACAGAGAACTTTAAGAACACGGGTATGGCGCTGATTGAAACGGGTATCACTTGGTTCTGGCCTACGTGGCGCTTTAAACGCATTCTTGTTGCTAAAGATATCGAACTACTAAAACGACTCGATAAAGAAGGTAAGGGGGCTCTACTTTGTTGTGTTCATGCTCTCAACCTTGAAATTACCGCACGCGCTTTTGGTGTACTTGGTCTGCAAGGTTATGGGGTTTACCGTCCACACAGTAATCCAGCCTATGAATTTATTCAGTACCGTGGTCGCAGCCACAATGATAACCAATTGGTATACCGTCGTGATATCAAACAGATGATTCGAGTACTGCGCGATGGGCACCGATTGTTCTATTTACCAGACCAAGACTATGGTCATAACAAATCGGTATTTGTTCCTTTCTTTGCCGTAGAAGAGGCGTGCACAACCACAGGAACGAGCATTATTGCTTACACAAGTAAATGTGCCATCGTGCCAGGTTCAGGTTTCCGCAATGCTGACGGTAAATACGAGATCATCGCTGATCGTGATATTTCGGCTGATTACCCGAAAAAAAATGAAGTTGCCGCCGCAGCCTACATGAATAAATTTGTTGAAGAGATTATTATGCGCGCACCAGAACAGTGGATGTGGTTACACAAGCGCTATAAATCGCTGCCAGATCATGCCCTGACTAACTCACGTTATAAATAATAAAGGCGTCGCTGAATGAGCACCAACGAAAAAAACAGCATTGATAAACATCTACATAACCCGACTTTTGAGTGGTCTTTTCTCCACCCAAAACATTGGGGAACTTGGCTGGGTATCTTCTTCGCCGCCCTGTTTGCTTTTATGCCATACCGCTGGCGAGACAGCCTAGCACGCAAACTCTCTGTATTTGCTGTACGAAAAAATGGCCGAGTCGTTCGTCGTGCAAAAGTAAATTTAGAATACTGCTTCCCTGAGAAATCAGCGCAAGAGCGCCAAGCGATCCTTGAAGAGACTTTTGTAAAAGCCGCTCAGTATCTATTGGGCTACTCGGAGTTTTTGCTTCGTTCAACCAAACATAACCAAGACCGCGGTGTGATGATAGGTGAAGAGAATATCCTACCTCTGCTGGACGCCGGTGAGAATGTCATTATCCTTGCACCACATGCCTGGGCTGTTGACTACCCTGCGGTGATGCTTGCTGCAAAAGGCTACAAAGTGACAACGATTATGAAGCCGCAGCGTAACCCAATTGGCGATTGGCTAATGCAGGTACAGCGCATGCAGTATGGTGGTCGAATTTTTGCCCGTGAAGCTGGGGTTAAACCATTTGTTCGTTCAATAAAGGATGGATATTTGGGTTACTGGCTACCCGATGAAGATTTTGGTCCTGCCAACTCAGTATTTGTCCCCTTCTTTGGTACTGAAAAAGCGACACTTAAGGGATTTGGCAAAATGGCTCGCCTGTCAAAAGCCAAAGTCGTTCCTATTCTGCCTGCTTACAACGATAAAACAGGTAAATACGAAGTCCATATCCTACCCGCTCTCGAAAACTTCCCGACTGGCGATGAAGAAACGGATGCGCGCGCTATGAATCAAGCGATTGAAGATCTGGTTCGCCCTCGTCCTGAGCAATATATGTGGAACTTATCGTTACTGAAAACACGCCGAGATGGTGTGGGTATTTACGATAATTCGTAAAGGCGGTTGCGAGTTGCGAGTTGCGAGTTGCGAGTTGCGAGTTGCGAGTTAAAATATTTAAGGGTTGACGCACAAACGTCAACCCTTTTTGTTTAGCTACGCTATGGAGGCGAGAGCTGGATTATTATCTCTTCGAGGGAACAAGTCCTGTCAACACCTTTGCACTAAAGTTTCTTTCACCGTTCTACCAGCTCAAACCTCTCGGTGGACGAAGTCAGTTCTAGAATCTCGCAGGGCGTAGCCCGATCTCGGAGCGCAGCGTTCTCGAGACTCAGTCTCTAAATCCCGTACTCAGCTCGGTACGCTTTCACTGCTTCAAGGTGCTCTGCATCGGTACCTTTCTCTTCTAGAAATGTCACTAAGTCCGTTAGGCTAACGATTGAGATGATTGCACAACCAAAGTCACGCTCCACTTCCTGAATCGCAGACAGCTCACCCTTACCTTTTTCTTGACGGTCAATAGCCACAAGAACACCCGCAAGGTCTGCACCATTTGCCTGAATGATTTCCATTGACTCACGAATTGCAGTACCAGCAGTAATCACATCATCTACAAGCATAATACGACCTTCTAGTGCACTACCGACTAGGTTGCCACCTTCACCGTGATCTTTTGCTTCTTTACGGTTGAAGCAGTAAGGCGTATCTAGATCGTGGTGATCCGCTAGCGCAACTGCTGTCGTTGTCGCAATCGGAATACCTTTGTACGCAGGGCCAAATAGTACATCGAACTCAATGCCAGAATCTGCTAGTGCTGCTGCGTAGAAACGACCCAGACGCGCTAAGTCACGACCAGTATTGAAAAGACCAGCGTTAAAAAAGTAAGGGCTCTTACGACCGGACTTCAGAGTAAACTCACCAAACTTCAGTACTTCCTTTTCTAATGCAAACTCAATAAATTCACGCTGGTATGCTTTCATTACTTTCTCCGTTTATTAGTTTCTAGTTCCTAGTCCCTAGTCCCTAGTCTCTAGAAAAGATAACTCAAACTATCTAAATCAATTTTCTAACGCCGCCTTCTGCGCCGCTACAATCTCGGTAATACCTTTGGTTGCCGACTCGAGCAATTTCATCAGCTCAGCATGGGTGAACGGTTCGCCCTCTGCCGTACCTTGAACTTCGATCATACGACCATCTTCGGTCATCACCACATTCATATCTGTGTCTGCTGCTGAATCTTCTGTGTACTCAAGGTCACAAAGGATATCCTCACCTAAGATGCCAACAGAAACCGCCGCTACGTGGCCTTTCATTGGATTCGCTTTGAGCTTGCCCTTCTCAACTAAGTGTTGGAATGCATCCGCCATCGCTACGCTCGCACCAGAGATAGACGCAGTACGGGTACCGCCATCAGCCTGAATAACGTCACAGTCAACCGTTACCATGATTTCACCCATCGCCTCTAGATCAACAACGGCACGCAAGCTACGTGCAATCAGACGTTGGATTTCCATCGTACGACCACCTTGCTTGCCACTTGTGGCTTCACGACGCATACGTGAGTGCGTTGAGCGTGGCAACATGCCGTATTCAGCAGTTACCCAGCCTTTACCCTGACCTTTTAGCCAGCGTGGAACGTTCTCTTCAACGGTCGCATTACAAAGTACTTTTGTATTGCCGAATTCAACCAATACAGAACCTTCTGCATAAGCTGTGTAGTTACGAGTAATTTTGATTGGGCGGACTTGATCCGCCTTGCGATCGTTTGGACGCATGGGCATCTACCTTATATGAAGGGGGAGACGTTTTAGGTTGGGGCAGGATGATAGCATACCGAGTGGCGAGTGGCGAGAAGGATAACACCACTTTCACTTGCGTCACCCTGAAGGAAGCACAATCGCAATTCAGAATCTAACTTCCGCACAAGCTGCTTTAGATTCCAGATAGCTCGAAGCTCGAAGCTCGGAACTGTGTTACTATTGCCTCGCGTTATTTTCAAAGATGATTAAACAGGAAAATTCGATGATCTATAGTATGACAGCCTACGCACGCCAAGAAGTGAAAGGCGATTGGGGCACAGCAGTATGGGAAATCCGCAGTGTTAACCAACGCTACTTGGAAACCTACTTCCGCCTGCCAGAACAGTTCCGTGGCTTAGAACCAGTACTGCGTGAACGCTTCCGTAAGCGCTTGGCGCGCGGCAAAGTAGAGTGTGCTTTACGCTTTGAAGCAAACCCTTCAGCAAAAGGCGAACTGAGCATCAATGAAAGCTTGGCAAAGCAAGTAATCGACGCTGCTAACCAAGTGATGAAAATGACCGGTGAAGATAGCCGCCTTAACCCTTTCCAGATTATGAACTGGCCAGGTGTGATGGAAACATCTGAACAAGATATGGACGCGGTAAACAAAGACCTACTCGCTGGATTTGATCGGGCTGTAGACGAGTTTATTGAGGCTCGTGGTCGCGAAGGCGAAAACATGAAAGACCTGATTGTTCAGCGCTTAGATGCTATCACAGAAGAAGTGGTCAAAGTACGCGCTCGCATGCCTGAGATCCTTGAATGGCAACGCGAACGTCTGTTCTCTAAGTTTGAAGAAGCAAAAATTGAGCTAGATTCATCACGCGTAGAGCAAGAGCTGATCTTACTGGCGCAAAAATCTGACGTGGCAGAAGAACTTGACCGCCTCGATTCACACGTCAAAGAAGCGACTAATATCCTCAAAAAAGGCGGCGCTTGTGGCCGTCGTTTAGACTTTATGATGCAAGAGTTTAACCGTGAGTCGAACACACTGGCCTCTAAATCTATCAGCACCGATATCACCGCATCAGGCGTAGAACTTAAAGTGCTTATCGAGCAGATGCGCGAGCAGATCCAGAATATAGAATAAGCTCTTCACCATAACCAGCCCATACCATAAAGCCCTGTACATCAGGGCTTTATTTATTTTTAGCCTCTCTACTAAAACCACAAACTCTTCATTTAACCCCAAATATGTGGGTACCAATATGGGTACCAAACACCTCTGGTACCCACTAAAATAATCAAGTAACCTAATATTGGTACCCATTAATGTGCATTTAGTATTTATATACAAGGAGTTGTAGATGTCTAAGCTCACCGTGAAAGAGATTAACTCTCTAGTGAAAGACAATAAGATTGGACGCCACAGCGATGGATAGGGCTTATACCTCATGCTTCGAGCGAGCGGGAAGCCATACTGGGTACTGCGCTATACACTGTTTCAGAAACGCAGAACGATAACCCTAGGCAAACTCAGTGAGATGCCACTGAAAGAAGCAAGGCTAAAAGCAGCAGAACAAAGAAAGCTCATCTCTGAGGGTGTCGACCCGATAGCCAAACGCAAATCAGCTCATCAAGTAAGTATCCATTTTGTGGATGACCTATTTGAAGACTGGCATCAAGAGCTCTCTAAACGCCTCAAGCACCCCAACATTCCAGCCCGCATTTATCGTAAAGAAATAGCCCCACTCATCGGTCAGCAGCAAATAAAGCACGTTACCCCGCTTGATATCAGACAGATTGTCCAGAAAGTGGCGAACAGTGGTCGCCCAACCATAGCGAATGACACTTTAATGTACTGCAAGCAGATGTTCAGACACGCTGTTAAATTCCAATTTGCCGATAGCAACCCTGCCCTAGCGTTAGAAGTCAGTGACGCTGGTGGTATAGAATCAGCAAGAGAGCGACACCTAAGCATTAAGGAGATTGAGCAGGTTTTTGCTGTATTTAGAGAAAATATATTCAGTTTCGGGCGTGATAATTACCTTGCCTGTGCATTACTGCTTTGCTTGGGTGTGCGTAAAGGTGAGCTAACGGAAGCGAAGTGGGAAGAATTTGATTTGGGGAATGCGGTTTGGAGTCTTCCAAGTGAACGCAGTAAGACTGGTTCTGGCTTTGATGTTCCCCTTCCTGCCATTGCTGTAGAGTGGTTAGAAGAGCTTCATACCAGAGCTTGTGGCTCCGAATATGTGTTCCCTAATAGACGAGCTAGCAAAGTACCTCACATGGGCAAGGATACGCTCAATCGAGCGATAGCTAAGCTGTTTGGACGAGAAGCTGGCAGAAAACAACAGCCACCTAACAAAATGGGAGAGCTTGAGTACTTTAGCGTACATGATTTACGTCGAACCTGCCGTAGCTTGCTCGCTTCTGCTGGTGTACCAAGCCATATCGCTGAGCGATGCTTAAACCACAAACTGAAAGGAGTCGAAGGCATTTATGACAAGTATGATTACATGGATGAGCGTAGAGATGCGCTAGAAAAAATTGTCGACTCAATTGCTCCCTCGATAAACCATAATGATTAGTTAAAGGGTCTTAGCCCCTTTAACTAATCATTCGTCATTATCGTCCTGAAATAGAGCCTCTTACACGCTGAACAATTACAGCGTCATGGCTAGTGAAGTGGTTCAAGCTTGAAAGTTTGGTGTATATTGGGCTATTCGTAAGTTCAAATTCATCTGCATATACGTTTAGCGCATTGAGTAACCATCCACCAAGTGCAACCAAGCCCCCACCTTTGACTCCCGCTAACTCCATTCCTGCACCCGCAGCAGTAGGCAAGAACCCTGAAATATTTAATCGCGACATTCGTTTTTTATTATTTTCTATTTTGGTCACTTCTTCTTTGAGCGCCCTCATTTTGTTAAATCACTCCCCTTCATCCATATCTGAAAACTGATTAACGATACTAGGCAAAGAGCGTATTAGGCTATTGGACAGCGCGGAGTCGAGCTCAAGAATGTCCATATCGTTATCAATCGCAAATATCTCCTTAAGTAGAGTATCAAGCTCTGACTCTTGAATTTGCTTCGATTCAGCATGAACACCATTGTAAAAGCCACTAATCACTCGGCAGGCTTCTACCTCAGAATATTGTTCCCCATCAAACGGAAAATGATGAGCTCCAAGCCCTTGGGCGTATTCATACGCCATTGCTGCTGTTGATAGTTCAAGATAAATATCTCGCCCTCTGAGCTCGAAACCTTTGGCTGCCATACTTGAAACGCCTAGTCGATGTGTTGACACCGCCCCCTCTTTATTGACCATATACTCGCCATATTGCCACTGCTCCGAAAGCACTTGCACAAGGCTTTGTATTGATGGGCTCTCAATACGAGAGCATTGATGAAGGAACTGATATTGCTCATCACTTGAAAAAGTAGTCCCAATTATCCCTGACTTTTTTTGTATGCCACGAACAGTTGAGGCTGCAAGCCGCCTTGAGAAAGTTAGCGAGTCGGGCGCAACAAATAGTAATCGACCGCGTGCCACTAGCTCCTGAAACTCATATCTGTTCAGCATAAACATATTGTAGAAATGCTGTGCATCTTTATTTAAGGGCAATGCGATGATGACCTGTTCATACAGCGTCAAGTAAACCCTCAAGTTCTGACGGAGGAAAACTGACGCATCCACGAAACAACGTGACTTTTTCTCTAAAAATTTAGGCAAAAGGAATGAGGTCTTTTGCTCTTTCTCATCACCGCTAAATACTGATTGTCGGTTTTGAGCCCAAAAGTCTTCGTCCTCTTCGTACCTTGTAAGCAAAGATTTAGAGAATTGTTTCTGCACTAAGCCGTTAGCATTAGATTGTTATGTTGATTTGACTCATACTCCACCACACCCGGATACTCATTAATTTCAGGTTTGTGCTCAAAAACAAAATCATAACCTTGATAGCCTATAGACTCACAGATCAGCTGTATTTCTTCTTTCTCCTCTTCATTTAAGCGCTCTTTAGACAAAAAGAGGAATACGTTCGTATTGAACTTAAAATCAAAATGAAAGGGGTGATACTTACGGGGTATATGTAAATTCAGGTAATTAATCACTTCATTTACGGTCATAGGCTGTCCATGCGTTAGCGCCTTTTCTAACCTACTGCGCGACTCTATTAACTGAAACCCTTTTGAAACCTGTCCCACTATCTTTCCGGTTGGTATACCCGCAGTATGGTACTTTCGATAATGCTCATTAAGCTCATCAAGAAGTGTATCATTGCCTTCTACATCCAATACGACAGCATATAGACTCTCACCATCCGTAAACAACCCTTTATGGTCATACTGGTGAGTATCAAAACGAAATCGCTCATAATCGTGTCTAATCACATCCATGACAGGAATACTAAAAGGAAATGCTTCAGTCATACTCTTTTCCATCCAAACATAAAAAACACGCCCAGAGGCGTGTTAGTAGGGTTGTTTTTTATTGCACGTTTCTTGGCTGCTTTAGCTAGTTTTTGTATTGTTTTGAGATAAAGGCAATGTTGAGTCGCGAATTAATATCAACCTTCAGATAAGTCTGAATCATCCTCTTCATCACCAAAAGAGACATAATCAAAATAATACCTAGGGAAGAGAGAAAGCAAGCCAGTTGGAAACTCCATATCGGACATAACATCACTCAGACTATGAACCTCAAATAGTGAACCTTCTTCACTGTCGTCATTGATTAGCTCGGTCTTATCTAAAGTTCTAATTTTATCAAGTAAGCACTCCTCGAAGAGTTGCTCAATGTCATCAACATCAACTCTATCAGCACTGCACAGTAATGACTTATAAAGCAAAATAAAGCCGCACTTAGTAATATCGCCGTCCTCTAGGCAATACACTCGAATCGAGGATATGTACTTGGAAAGTCGACTAAATAGCTCTGAATTTTCGAGGGACTCATCCTCACCATCTCCTCTAGGAGGCTTAAAGAAGTGCCCAGCACGCTCAACGAATAGCTCTGGCAGGCCAGTGCGAACATAACGGTTGGCTTTCCACTGCTTTAAGACATTTAACTGCTCGTTAGATACATCAAAATCAGATAGCGGTTCCACTTTCAGAAGAAAATCCTTCTTCAGGTAAACAATATCATCAGCTCTCGCTTCCCAGAAGATATCGTCGATTGGGTCCAACTGAATTTTTCTTGGATTATGCCCATTTTTTTGGCTTGGAGCTTCTTTGCTCACCTTTTTGAGGAGCAAACACTCCACATGAGCCTCGTGAGATAGAATGTCACAATCTTGTGAAATAACTAGCAACTTGGCCTGATGCTTTGGTTTGATTGAGCCATTTATAATTGAAGCCGTAATTGATTCTTGCGCATTTTCAAAATCAATTACAGCCCCTTGCTTCCAGCCATTATGGATTAGCTGCTCTCTCGGGTCACGCCCTGAATCAGCATCGCCTGAAGCCATTCAACTACGACCTCTCAACCGAAACAAAAGAATCCCCTTCAACTAGGGTCTCACTTGAGCTCACACTCTCGAAAGTGACTTTCTGTTTAAGAACCTTGGACACCAAAAACTCATGATGCTCTACCACACTTTGGACATCTATCGATGGTGAAGATAACTTTTCTAGCAAAGATGTGTTCTGATAAACATTTGTTTTTGCCAGTCTACCTATTTTAACTCCTTTTGAATCAAGGAGAATAGATACCTCGTGCAGACGCCTTAATATTGCAAACTGAACTTCATTGGGCTCATTTGCCCCTTTTTTCCAGTTGTAAATTGCAGCTCTCTTGACACCTAAAATCGGCTCAAAATCCTTAACCGCTAAACCAAAGGCACTCAATACACTCTTTACCATATCTTGAGAAGAAACCTGATTAGGTGCGACGACTTGCTGGTGAGTCTCCCAGTTAGCATCAACAGATGAACGATAATCTCCACTTGCTGCAACACTAGTGCCTGTAACCAAAATGGCACCAGCTAATACTGCTGCTGTTGTAAAACCATTCCTTGGACCTACCTCAACGTTAGCCCTTGCTGTACTTAACATGGCAAACCTCCTTAAAGCTCAATCCAATCTTGCTTAGCCTCATCTGTAATACACATATCAAATGCAGGTCTAGTTAATGTTCTCATTCCATTCAACGAATCCACCAGATTATCAATGTTAAACATCTCTCTTACAGAGTTACTTAAATCAATATCTAGCACAACATAGCTTTCATTACGCCCTAATTGCTCCCCCCACCAAGGAAGTTCTTGAATGGATAAAGCAGTTTCAGGTGAGTCCATTAATTCATTTGGTATAACGGACATATTGGCACCTTTCTCGGGCGCAAACTTATTAGACTCCACCCTCAGGTTTCCATACTTTGTCTTATAGTTCATCATCAGACGATTGTGTACACCGGACTCCACATCTATTTCTGTCGGAATGGAATTATTTGGTAGCCACTCCGCTTTTAAATAATTCGCCACACTCTTACCCTCTTGAGGCACTATCAAGTTGAGGTAACGAGTACCGATTCTGGAGATAACCCCTTTCGATAAGGATGGGAATACCTCAACAAGCCTAGATACAACACCTTCAAGAGATTCTACAAATTTATCATGTGTACTGTATCGCGTACATTTAACAGACAGGCCATCCTGAGCAACGTACACCGATAAAGTTCTCTCAAAATTTAGGAATATCCAACGCTGCTTACCAACCTGATTCACGGATGGCTTGGACGAATGTACAATTTTACCATTCGCATCTGGTTTTAATTCAAAATTAATTTCTTGCTGCTGCTCAACAACCTTCTCAACAAAACCTATTTCTCTAAAGGATGATTCTAGCTGCAATAGCCTCCCCTCTTCATGGAAATCAGGGATAGCCGAGAAGCGCACATCTACAAGAGTCATTAAGAGCGGCGCCTGCTGATAACCTCGTGAAATCATATTTCCCACCAAAAAAAAACAAATAACAAAATGCATTAATACACTTTATTATACACAAATATTAGCTATTGAATATCAAAACACACAAGAGTTTTAATCTACAACTCACTCAAACTCGACCCTCCATTACCACCCCTCGAATCCACACACTCACCTCTTCTTCGTGCCATGCAACGCTTCGGGCACCTAGGCTAACTGGCTTAGGGAACGTCCCGTTTTGAATACGCTTGTAGATGCTTGCTTGGCTTAATGAAGTTCTATACATCACTTCCTTTATTTTGATTAACTGCATGATGTGTATCCTCTAGTTTGTATACATATCATGAGCTCGCTCTGTAAAAACAAACGCTTTACTCATCCCAGCACCTCTTCACTAGTACCGCAGAAAAAAGGAAGGTTGCCCTCCCTTTGAGTTACTTCTTAAGAGTCAATCGCCTCTTGGATTGATTGGCAGTTCGGTATCGACGCAAGCTATCAAGAATACCCACTCCACCAGCCAACCAGCTCAACTTCAATGCGAGCGTGCCAGAACTCACGGGCTTTGTTGCCGAATTCAGCTAAAGAGTGAACGCTAGCTAAATAGCTCGCATTTTAAACAACATACTGAGTTTCAGGCATACCTATCCCAGTTAGCTTGTTGAGTGCTTTAATCATGGCGTAAGTCTCACCCACTTGTGCGTTGTAATTTCGAAGCGTGAGTGAAGCTCCTAGTAGTTGTTTTACGCGATGCATCGCAGTCTCCGATAATGACCGCTTATGGTAACCGTACTTCTGTTTCCACTTTTTGTTCGAGCCATAGAGCTTTTGGCAGCCAACTGCCAGATTACGTGGATGCCCTTTTTCCCAGAAAGCGGCACCTTCACGCGGAGGGATTAAAGGTGTCGCTTTCTTAACCCTAATAGCTCTGTGACACTCTCTTGTATCGTATGCACCATCTCCCGAGATTTCCTTGATGGTTCGACGTGTTTGCTTGAGTAGGTTAGGAAGTACTTCCGCATCGGTCACACCTGATAGTGTCAGCTCTGCGGCGATAATTTCATGTGTGTCTGTATCAACCGCAAGATGGAGTTTACGCCAGACTCGACGCTTGCCATCAGTTCCATGCTTTTTCACTTTCCATTCTCCCTCACCGTATACCTTGAGCCCAGTTGCATCAATGGCTAGGTGTTGGATAGCGCCTCGTGTTGAGGCTTTGAAATTAACTTCTACATCCTTGGCTCGGCGGCTTATACAGGTATAGTGAGGACAAACCAATGGGATATTCGCTAATTTAAATACTGAGTCTATAAAGCCTTGTAGCGCCCTTAAGGGGAGGGAAAAGATGCGCTTCACCATGAGAGCGGTCGTGATAGCTAAGTCACTAAACAATCGTGGTCTACCACGTCTACGCTGTTTTGATTGTGTCCACTCCGATATTGCTTCTTCGTCAATCCAAAACGTGAGTGAACCTCGATTGACTAGGGAGTTGTTGTACTTGCACCAGTTGGTGGTTTTGTAGCGAGGCTTCGGCATGAAATCAAAGTCAGTAAATAAATGTTCCTGATCTTATCGTAAGATTTTGATTTAGTTCATTCGATTTTGGCAACAAAGCCCCCCTTACGCCAAAAGCCAGTAGGCCTTGCCGGTTCTGGCACAAAGCAAGATTTGGCACTTTTTGCACTCTAAACCAACCTCGACTCCAAAGTACAAACCGTTTGATTTTTTAAACCCAGAATGCAAACGATCGTTTGGCGTCTCGATTTTTTTGCACTAGCCAAATGCCGCCAAACAGCGCCGTATTGGACTATGTATATCAAACAATTAGCCACGCACAGGTCATCAAAAAAACCGTTTTGACTGGTTAGTTTGATGGCCATTTCTTTCATCTATTTCACCACCGAGTCTGCATCCGACCACTGAAAATAGACGGCATGAAGAACCAAAAGGTGATAAGTGACGTGTTATGGGCAAGTGGCAACGATTGGGATAGAGAATGGATAAAGCAGGTGGTCGATTTACTCGTTGGGCATGGCGCGTTTACCCTCTACCCAGCATTGAGCCAGTGCGATAATGCAGCCGAACGTTTAACCCGCTGGCTGACCTATCAGTTACCGCGCGTTAAACAAGCACACCCTAGCTGCCCGATACTTGCCACGCCCACAGAGCATAAGGATCTGTTTCCTTATCATTTGTACGAAGGTGAGAAGATGCTCTCAATAAGGCAGGTTGAAGATGAAAACCTGATTTTACGGAACCGATAAAGTCAGACAAAGCCTCAGCTGCATATTCCTTTAACTCTTGCAATGGCCCACTGAAACTATCAAAGTAGCCACGCTTTCGCATTTCAGCTATCGGGAAGGCTTGCCAATCTACTTCTCTTTGAATTGCGTGCTTTTGCTCTGGCAATTGAATCAAAACATCAGCTGATATACCTAACCCACTGCTTAGCTTTCGGATCATGTTCAAACTGAGGCTACGTGTTCCATTCAATATCTCGGAAACTTTTGGAGCTGACCCAATAAAAGGAACAAGGTCTCGATTTTTTAAACCTTGTTGCTCCATTCTAAATTTTATCGCTTCTATTGGATCGGGCTTACTGATTGGAAAATGATCTTCTTCGTACTTTTCAATTAATAATGCCAATACATCCATCTCATCAGATTCGGCTGAACCTGGCTGCGGATCCAAGTCCATTAATGACATTAATCGCATCAATGCTGACTCATGATTATGTGCTGATTTGATTAATTTAATGTGACTCATCTTCCCCTCCAAAAAGCGTTGCTTATCATACTGAGCATGAGTACCAACCCACTCAATAACAGCAATGCCATTTTGATACCTGACTTTTACAACTAAATAACTGTTCCTAAATATAGATCACTGGTTTGTAGAAAAAGAAGCAAAACTCGCCAGAATCAAAAAGGCATTGGAGTGTTGCGATGCTGACAATCCAGTGTTTTATGAAGATGAGGTCGATATCCACTTAAACCCTAAAATTGGAGCAGATTGGATGCCCAAAGGTCAGCAAAAGAAAGTGTGTAATGCAAGTCGAGCACTCGTCCATGCGTTTACTGAGCTGGAAAACTCAGCGGTTAGAGGTCTACACAAAGTGACTTAAAAGGTAACAATCTGTAGACTTTTTGGTGGGCTTACAACCTTCAAATCAACCCTCAATCAGCTTTTTGCTAACGTCATTTGGCCAGCCTATCGCCTCATCGTTTAAAGCAAATCACTCAAACGATTTAACAGTGCTTTACGGCTATTATTCGCCACAACAAAGCGCTTAAAACGTTGTTCAAACGCCGCTTCATTCGCTTTGAACTGATAGGCTTCAAACAGCTGATGCAGATAGCGTGACGCCGTATCGTAACCACTGGCGCATGTTCGATCCGCTTGCTCTTGTGATTGCTGCCAGTAGTGCTCACGCTGATTGTAGATATCCGTCAACGCTTTTTCTTTTTCCGCTTTTTCGATGGCTAATTTTTTTGCGAGTGCTGCGGCCTACTCTTGCTGCAATTGGCTTTGCGCTTGCTCAATGAAAGGAGAAATGACGGCAGGGGTTAACCAGTATTGATAGATCTCGTCTATGTTGGCAGGTTCTTTTCGCGTCAGCGCTAAGGCTTGGTGACGGGTTAGCTGGCCTTGCTCAAACAACGTGCGTAATAGCGTGTCTTTCTCTGCTTCCGAGAGATTATGGAGCCACGCATCAAACGTAAGCTGAGTTTGTTTGGCTTGGTGACTGGGTTGTTCGGTCAGCACCATGGCGAGCGCCTTAACCAATGCTAAGGGAATATCATACAGTACCGCAAAGGCCTGCAACTCTTCACTGAGGTGTTCAAAATCGAATTTAATCAACGGCATTCGCTCAACGTCATCATTAAATTCAAACGCTTTGAGCCACATGAAGTACACAAGGCGCCAATCCCCTTGCATTAACCCACTGCGTAAAGCAGCTAAATGCAGGAAAAAGTCGTCAGCATCTTCATCGTCAAAATATTCGTCATACTCCTCGATGGAAAAAATCAGCAACTGCCACTCATCGCTTTGATGCACATAAAGCCCACCTATTGAAAAGCCGAGTAACACATCTGGAAGCGTTCCAGCTGGTAGCTTGATGTATACATCGATTGAGCCCCAATCGGCATAATAAAAACCGATATCGAAGTATTTTACCATCAACTCAGAAGGCTCTGCCTTTAAGTCACTGTAGGTGTAATACACCTGAAAGGACGTAGCGCTGATCTCGGCACGGCTTGAAATCGATCTGAGTGCTTGGCGTGCTTTAGCATCTAAATACCCATCCAGACGCTCGAATTTATAGTATTGATATTCGCTCACGAAGACCTTGCTATCTATTTATTGTGAATTGAAAAGTTTGTTTTAATAAAGGCAGTACCTGTACCGTTCTACCAATAAGTTCCGTGTTTAAAAAACGTCTTGGATCAATGATCACAAATCCCCAAAACTGTAAAAATCGCTCAATAAACCGTGATTCGATGAGCATGCTTAGGTTTCTTTCCGGCGAGAAGTAATTATCTGCTGGGAAACCCTGTTGCGTATGCCCATCTAACTCATCGTGGTTGTCGTCCATATAATCTGACATTGAAGCATCGAACAGCGTTTGCGCTTCTAAGCCCAAGGTTGCTAAATCAATATCCGCATGCGTGGTGGCTGAAAACTCAGACACCGGAGAAAAAAACAGCGCTCCCATGCCTTTATCACCGACAAAGGCTAATCTATCCATCGCTGTTAATTGATTAGGCAGAATGCCCTGTTGCCGGAAAATACGATCTTGTAACAACATGCCCCAGCCATCGGGCAAACAATCTCCAAATACGCCATGTACACCTTGATGCGGCGCTTTAGGTGCGGCTTGAACTTGTGTGCTCGACTGCAAGGTAAACGGTGATAAATTGCCAAACTGCTGCAAATAGCTGTCTGCATACTGGAAAAAAACACCTTGCCGATTCTGCGCCAAGACCCCCAACAGATATCTGTTCACCTGAGCTTAGCGTACGAGTAACATTAAGCTTCTGAATCGGTTTAAAACTCATCTTTTAGCACCTCATCGATACTCGTGGGTATAGTGGCGCGCTCTTTGTTAGGCTCAGTGAGTTGATAGAGCCTATCTAGCGAGTCAAGTGTTTGCCAAAGCAACAACAATTGGCGAAATGAAATTTGCCCGGTCAACTCAAACTTCTTAATGGTGGCCGCAGGTACACAGCTTCGCTCAGCAAGCGCCGCTCGTGACAGCTTTGCCTGCTTTCGTAACTCGCGCAAATAAGCTGCATAGGCTTGGCTGACGTCGGTATCATCAAGTAAAGTAAAATTCATCCGCAAAGACCAAATGGGTACAGTTATATCCATTATAGCGAAATAAAACAGCAAATGGATATTATTGTATCCATTAGCGAATAGCAACCAAGACCAACGCCAGCGGTTGTGATAAAACGTCTTGATGGCATCATCTAATTTGTCAGGTTCGGTGAAGTCAAAACAAACGGCTCCGCCAATCTTCTCCGGCAGTTGCTCTATGGATTCAACATAAACAATTTGATCAAACTCAGTGGTTTGCTGAGGCTGATTTCCAATCCAATATAGGAAGGTAGTAGAAGGCAGACATCGTCTCTAAATAGTAGTGGAAATGCGTGTGGTGCATTTGTAAACACATAACAACCGAACCTTGATGATCAGACTAAGTCTAGCTCACAGTCTGAGAGTCTATCGTGAAATATACTTTAAAGAACGTCGTACCATCACTAAATTAAACTATTGGTGTAGCGGCAGCAAATTGTGTGACGGCAGATTAGGACACAAGAAATATCTCACATGTGAGACATGCGATTATTTTATATTTGCATACAAAAATTTAGCCTTTTTGAGATCTTAAGGAAGCAAAAACGTAACCTGAGACTTACGCTTTCACAGCGCTAGAAGCATAGATGTTTGCTCCTAGCCTGAGGATGCAAGAGATGAAGAAGTGGATTAGTGTCTACTCTTCCTTCTCTTCTGTCGTGTGATCAACATAAGGCCAATAGTGATGACCAACTCGAATCACTAAAGTGGCAGCTGCTAGAATAAATGCAGCAATAGAAAGCCAAACAACGAGAGTCGCATCAAGCTCCTTCATACCTAATGTGATGTAACGAGCTATTGCCATCATAGCAATGTATATAGGATATCGTACAGGGATCTTACCGTTCATCACGAATTGTTTCACCATAGCAAACAAGGTCGCTAACGTTATCGCAATCAAGAGGACAGCTTCTAAAACGTGAAAACTCTTGAGAAATGGTTTACTGAAAGATTTAGGTAGATTGGAAGGCATAACCTCTTTTCTCGATAAGACACTAAGTAGAAAGCAATTTATCACGACGGTTAATAAATTGTGCCAGATCGTGTTCATCCTTTAGTTGATTTCTAGCACCCCAGATTAACGCCATACTTAAGCCACAAATCAATAAGTCCAAAAGCCTAAAACGTGCATGAAGCCTTGGGGTTTATAAGGGCGGTATTAAGGTCTGCTACTTGTTTCTGAATGATAGATTATGCTACTCTTCGCCTCCATTTTTCTGGCCTAAATTTAACCACTTCGGTGTTTTAGTGGGTCAGTGCTATCTTTAATATGTCAGTCATTAGATACTGACGGTCATCAAACCAAATATGGAATCGTCCCTATGGGTAAAGGCACTCTCTATATCGTATCTGCACCAAGCGGTGCGGGAAAATCTAGTCTGATTTCGGCCATGCTAGAAACCAACCCAACCTACGCGATGAAAGTGTCGGTATCACATACAACTCGAGGTATGCGTCCAGGTGAGCAAGATGGTGTCCACTATCACTTTGTACAAAAAGAGCTCTTTGAAGAGCTGATTGAAAAAGGTGAGTTTCTAGAATATGCAGAAGTATTCGGGAACTACTACGGCACCTCTCGCGTTTGGATTGAAGACAACCTAAAAAAAGGCATCGATGTTTTTCTAGATATTGACTGGCAAGGTGCTCGTCAGATCCGTGAACAAATGCCATTGGCAAAAAGCCTATTTATCCTGCCACCATCAAATGGTGAACTAGAGCGTCGCCTTAACGCGCGTGGTCAAGACAGCGATGCTGTGATTGCCAAGCGTATGGCAGAAGCGAAGTCTGAAATTTCACATTATAGTGAGTACGACTACGTGATCGTTAATGACGATTTCGACAACGCACTAATGGATTTTAAGGCCATCATTCGCGCAGAAAGATTGAAGCAAGACAAGCAAGCTGATAAATATAAAGGCATGCTGGATGCTCTTTTAGCTGAATGAGTTGTAGCTTCGAGTTTCGAGTTTCGAGTTTCGAGTTTCGAGTTTCGAAAAGATAATAGTTCCATTAACCAATAGGCGAGAGTTTCAACAAACCAGTGGCTCGTAACTAGTGACTAGCATCTAAGCCACTCTCCCTGTATAATTTCTCGTCATTCAAAATTTAAGTTAACTAATTTGGAGTTCTCATGGCACGCGTAACTGTTCAAGACGCTGTTGAAAAAGTAGGCAACCGTTTCGACCTAGTTCTAATTGCGGCACGCCGCGCTCGTCAAATGCAAACTGGTGGCAAAGATTCACTAGTGCCAGAAGAGAATGATAAGCAAACGGTTATCGCTCTGCGCGAGATCGAAGAAGGTCTTATCACTAAAGAGATCCTTGATGCACGTGAGCGTCAAGAGCAGCAAGAGCAAGAAGCCGCTGAACTAGCCGCTGTTAGCAGCATCGCTCACAGCCGTTAATTAACGCTTCTCTATAACAACTATCTTCCGGGCCTAAAATTTGTATCTATTTGATAGCCTCAAAGACGTTGCCCAAGAATATCTAACAGAGCCTCAAATTGAGGCTCTGCGTCAATCTTATGTGGTAGCGAAAGACGCCCATGAAGGGCAAACCCGCTCTAGCGGTGAACCATATATTATCCACCCTGTTGCTGTTGCTCGTATTCTGGCTGAAATGCGCCTAGACATCGAGACGCTACAAGCCGCTCTGCTACATGATGTCATTGAAGACACTGAAGTCTCCAAAGAAGAGTTAGAGTCTCAATTTGGTACTACGGTTGCGGAGCTCGTGGATGGCGTTTCTAAGCTTGATAAGCTCAAGTTTCGCGATCGCAAGGAAGCTCAGGCTGAAAACTTCCGCAAGATGGTGCTTGCCATGGTGCAAGACATTCGCGTTATTCTCATCAAACTCGCTGACCGCACACACAATATGCGCACTTTGGGCGCACTTCGCCCAGACAAAAAGCGCCGCATCGCACGTGAGACTCTAGAAATCTACTCACCTCTGGCACACCGCCTTGGTATCCACAACATCAAAACTGAACTCGAAGAACTTGGTTTTGAAGCCCTCTACCCTAATCGCTATCGCGTACTAAAAGAGGTGGTAAAATCGGCTCGTGGTAACCGTAAAGAGATGATTCAGCGTATTCATGACGAGATTGAAGGTCGCCTCGAAGAAGTAGGTCTGAACGCGCGTGTATTTGGTCGAGAGAAAAACCTGTTCTCCATCTACAACAAGATGAAGACCAAAGAGCAACGATTCCATACCATTATGGACATCTACGCTTTCCGTGTTGTCGTTGAAGATGCAGATACCTGCTACCGAGTGCTAGGTCAGGTACACAGTCTTTACAAGCCACGTCCAGGGCGTATGAAAGACTACATCGCGGTACCAAAGGCGAATGGCTACCAATCCATTCATACCTCTATGGTTGGCCCTCACGGGGTACCCGTAGAAGTACAAATCCGTACCGAAGATATGGATCAAATGGCGGACAAAGGTGTCGCAGCCCACTGGTCATACAAAGGTAACGGAGAGCGCACTGGCACTACTGCTCAAGTGAAAGCTCAACGTTGGATGCAAAGCCTACTGGAGCTACAACAAAGCGCTGGCAACTCATTTGAGTTCATTGAAAACGTCAAATCTGATCTGTTCCCTGATGAGATTTACGTCTTCACGCCTAAAGGCCGTATTGTCGAACTTCCTGTTGGCGCAACTGCGGTAGACTTTGCTTACGCGGTACACACTGATGTCGGTAATACCTGTGTTGGTGCACGTGTCGATCGCAATCCATACCCGCTTAGTAAATCGCTGAAAAACGGTCAGACTATCGAGATCATCAGTGCTCCGGGCGCTCGCCCTAACGCAGCTTGGCTCAACTATGTTGTTACCTCGCGTGCTCGCACTAAGATCCGTCAGGTCCTTAAAACCATGCGCCGTGAAGAGTCGATTACGCTTGGTCGTCGTTTACTAAACCACGCTCTTGGTGAACGCTCTCTATCGGATGTAAGCGAAGAGAACATCGCTCATGTTCTCGGTGACCTAAAAATCGCAACAATAGAAGATTTGCTTGCTGATATTGGTCTGGGTGAACTGATGAGTATCGTTATTGCCCGTCGACTGTTAGGCGATGCCGATGAACTTACTGAAGTTGATAATGGCAATAATGGTAATAATGGCAACAAGAAAAAGCTGCCAATCCGTGGAGCTGAAGGCATCTTGCTCACCTTTGCCAACTGTTGTCACCCTATCCCAGATGATCACATTATTGCTCACGTATCACCTGGTCGCGGCCTCGTGGTTCACCGTGAAATGTGTCCTAACGTACGTGGATATCAAAAAGAGCCTGACAAGTACATGGCTGTTGAGTGGTCGAAAGATTACGATAAAGAGTTCATTACGGAAGTGACGGTAGACGTACAAAATCGTCAAGGCGCATTGGCAGAGCTGACCAACGTTATCTCTAAGACCGGCTCAAACATTCATGGTCTGTCGACCGAAGAACGAGATGGTCGCTTGTATACAGTCACGGTATTGCTCACGACCAAAGATCGCGTCCATCTTGCAGGAATTATGCGTAAGATAAAAGCGATGCCGCAGACGCTTAAAGTTCGTCGACGTAAGAACTAAGACTCCGATTTGATTATCCACTGCCCTTGAAATCACCGTTTCAAGGGCTTTTGTTTTGTATAAGATTATGAATTTAGAACGCTACAACCGCATCCAACAAGTACTTAAAGCTCGTCAGTCTGACCTGACTCTGTGCCTTGAAGAAGTCCATAAGCCCAATAACGTCTCAGCGATTATTCGAACCGCAGATGCGACGGGCATTCATAAGATACATGCTGTCTGGCCAAACAAAATGCGAACACTTAGCCATACTTCAGCAGGTGCACGTAACTGGGTAGATGTCGAAACCCATGATTCAATCGAGCAAGCAATCAGCGAGCTTAAATCTCAAGGAATGCAGGTTCTGGTGACCAATCTGTCCGAATCAGCGGTCGACTTCCGTGACATTGATTACACCAAGCCAACCGCTATCATTCTGGGCAGTGAGAAAGTAGGTGCTTCTGAGCAAGCTAAGAAAATGGCCGACCAAGACATCATCATCCCTATGGTTGGTATGGTTCAATCACTCAACGTATCTGTCGCTAGTGCCGTCATTCTCTATGAAGCACAACGCCAACGCCAAGCAGCGGGTATGTATGACAATGAAATCAGTTCCGTTCCTGAAGAAACCATCAACCGCCTGCTGTTTGAGCGCGGCCACCCTGTGCTCGCGAAAGTAGCCAAACGAAAGAAATTGCCTTACCCGCCTCTTGATGACCAAGGGCAAATTGTCGCAGATGACGAGTGGTGGAAGGAAATGCAGAAGAAGTAGCGAGTAGCGAGTAGCGTGTAGCGAGTAGCGTGTAGCGAGTAGCGTGTAGCGAGTAGCGTGTAGCGAGAAAATCTTGGGAGGGTTGACACTGCATGCCAGACTTTTTCCTTTAAATTCAGACAATTAGACTAAAAGATTAGCCGACGCTGCCTGCAATTTTCGACTCACTCACCACAAGCTCCTTTCGAAGGACGAAGTTCGATCTCGATTCTCGGAGCGAAGCGTTCTAGATTCTCTCAGGGTGCAGCCCGATCTTCGCCCTTCATTTTTTCCTGTACAAAAACACAGTCCAATGGTTAACTATTAATGCTGATAGCCTTACTAACCGATTGAATAACTTAGCGAGCTTAGTTATGTCCCAACTCTTATCTGCCATTCCCCTGACTTCACTGACTGGCGTCGGTGCCAAAGTCGCAGAAAAGCTTGCTAAAATAGGGCTCAACTCCATCCAAGATCTGCTTTTTCATTTACCTTTGCGTTATGAAGATCGCACCCGAATCTATCCCATCGTTAAATTGCATGCAGGCCTATGGGCAGCAGTGCAAGGAACCGTGATGAGTGTTGATACACTGTTTGGGAAACGGAAAATGTTAACGGTCAAAATAAGTGATGGAAACGGCACAATCACCCTGCGCTTCTTTAATTTCACTGCGGCGATGAAGAACAACTTTAGCCAAGGCAAGATGGTTCACGCCTATGGAGAAATTAAGCGTGGAGGTTACGGTCTAGAGATTGTTCACCCAGACTACAAATTCTATGCACCCAATCAAACGGCTGAAGTTGAGCAGACTCTGACCCCTGTCTACCCGACTACAGATGGCCTTAGACAAATTACACTACGTAACCTAGCGGATCAGGCGTTAGAGCTACTCGATAAAAGCGCCGTTCAAGAGCTGCTTCCTAGCGGGCTCTATGACCATCAAACAACGCTAGCTCAAGCACTCCACACCATTCATCGACCACCTCCAAGTATCGATCTGGAGCAATTTGACCAAGGTAAACACCCTGCACAAATTCGCCTCATTATGGAAGAGTTATTGGCACAGAATCTCTCTATGCTATCTGTGCGTAGTAAAGGACAGCAGGATGCGGCACTACCTTTACCTGCCAGCAATAAGTTCAAACAGCAATTACTTGATCAACTGCCTTTTTCACCCACCAATGCTCAAACACGTGTCGTACAAGAAATAGAACAGGACTTAGAAAAAGAACACCCAATGATGCGCTTGGTACAGGGAGATGTCGGGTCTGGTAAAACTTTAGTTGCTGCCCTTGCCGCATTACGCGCACTTGAGCACGGTTATCAGGTTGCGCTAATGGCACCAACGGAACTGCTCGCGGAGCAACACGCGCTCAATTTTGCCAACTGGTTGGAACCGATGGGCATAAAAGTCGGCTGGCTAGCAGGAAAACTAAAAGGCAAAGCCAAAGAAACTGAACTGGCTAAGATCGCCAGTGGAGAAGCACAAATGGTCGTGGGTACCCATGCTCTGTTTCAAGAACATGTGGCATTTGATCACTTAGCGCTTGTGATTATTGATGAGCAACACCGTTTTGGTGTTCACCAGAGGCTTGAACTACGTGAAAAAGGCGCCAAGCAAGGCGCCTATCCGCATCAGTTGATTATGACGGCTACGCCTATTCCACGCACTTTAGCCATGACCGCTTATGCGGATCTAGAAACATCAGTTATCGATGAACTGCCTCCAGGTAGAACGCCGATTCAGACCGTAGCGATACCCGATACTAAACGCGATGACATCGTTAATCGTGTACGAAACGCCTGCCTCAATGAAGGTAAACAAGCATACTGGGTCTGTACCCTGATCGATGAGTCTGAGGTCCTTGAAGCACAAGCGGCCGCGGACACCGCGGAAGAGCTACAACGAAAGCTACCTGACGTAAAAATTGGCTTGGTACATGGACGAATGAAACCGGCAGAAAAACAAGCTGTAATGCAGGATTTTAAAGACAATAAGCTCCATCTGTTAGTGGCAACCACAGTCATTGAAGTTGGTGTAGATGTGCCAAATTCAAGCTTGATGATTATCGAAAACCCAGAACGTCTAGGTTTGGCCCAACTTCACCAGTTGAGAGGCCGTGTTGGACGTGGTAGCGTCGCAAGCCACTGTGTTCTGCTCTATCACTCACCACTATCGAAAACCGCTCAAAAACGCTTAGGTGTGCTTAGAGAGAGCAACGATGGGTTTGTGATTGCACAAAAAGATCTGGAAATACGTGGTCCAGGCGAGTTACTCGGGACCAAACAGACAGGAATGGCGAATTTCAAAATTGCCGATTTGGTACGAGATCAACGCTTAATCCCCGAAGTTCAGCGTATCGCACGCCATATTCATGACAACTATCCCGACAATGCCGCCGCAATCATAGATCGCTGGTTAGGAAAGAGGGATGTGTATTCGAAGGCGTAAGAGAAGAGCTACGAGCTACGAGCTACGAGCTACGAGCTACGAGCTACGAGAAGTTATCGTAGAGAGCAATCATATCAAGCTCTCCTTCTCGAAGCTCGCTGCTAGAAGCTTGAAACTAGTCTTTAACTTGCAAAATCTCATCCCACGGTAGGCTCTCATCACCTAGCACGATAAAATTCGGGTTCTCTAATGTATCTCGTTCGTTGTATGACAAGGGTTCAAGGAGCGTACTTAAAATTCTTCCCCCCGCTTCCTCAACAATACACTGAGTGGCCGCTGTATCCCACTCACCCGTCGGACCTAGACGCAAATAACAATCCACAGCCCCTTCAGCAACTAAACATGCTTTAAGCGCAGCTGAGCCAAGAGGAATCAAATCATAGTTCCAACTACTGCTCATTCGATTGGTAATACGGTTAATATCCTGACGGCGACTAATCGCGATCGCAATTGGACTCGCCTTCCCGTCATGTTGATGAGCCTTAATACGCACACTTTCGCTAAGATCCGGGATCTTCCACGCGCCTTTGCCTTGATAGGCGTAATAAGTGACACCAGAGACAGGACCATAAACCACTCCCATAACGGGCTTATGGTTCTCCACCAGCGCAATAATGGTCGCAAAGTCTCCACTACGGGCAATAAACTCTTGTGTACCATCGAGTGGATCCACTAACCAGTAGCAATTCCACTGTGAACGCTTCTCCAGGCTAATATCTGCCGCCTCTTCTGATAAAACTGGGATATTAGGGGTAAGATCAGACAGTTTCTCTACAATCAGCTTATGTGCGGCGATATCTGCGCTGGTAACAGGCGTCTCGTCACTCTTGGTGTACTCTTCGTACTCTTTTTTCTCATAAATATCGAGAATCAATTGCCCTGCTGAACGAGCAATCTCTATCACTGCAGGTAAATGATGCGAATAGTCTTCTGTTATTGGCATAAAAAATCCTTAGCGCTCTACGTATCTGCTTCCCTGTTGTCTAAATTGAGGGGGCGTTGATTATGGTTTTAGTCTTTGTAGAGCTAGCAACAACGCAGTAATACTCCGCGCTTCACTAAAATCGAGGTGCGTTAGCAACTCTTCAGCTTGTGCTAAAGGCCAACGAACCACTTCTAACGGTTCAGGTTCATCACCTTCCAATTGCTCTGAGTATAGATCCTCTGCAATGAATAGGGTCATTTTGCTGGAGAAATAGGATGGGGCAAGCACCACCTCTTTTAAAGGAGTAAGTTTATGAGCACCAAAACCTATTTCTTCTTTCAATTCACGCACAGCCGCTTGTTGCGGTGATTCGCCAGCATCAATCAGTCCTTTCGGAAAGCCAAGCTCATAACGCTCAGTTCCTGCGGCATACTCACGAACAAGTAAAATATCCCCTTGCGCCGTCACAGGTACCATCATCACAGCATTGCGACCACTAGGTTTCATTCGTTCATAAGTGCGCGTTTCACCATTACTAAAGCGGAGATCTAACGCTTCAATTGCGAATAATCGTGATTGCGCGACCGTATTCTTGGCCAGAATTTCTGGTGGAGTCCTTTTAGCCACAAGCTTGCTCCTATGCAAAAATTGAAGTTCTTAATATATGAGAAATTAGTCCGCTTTGAAAACAAAAAAAGGGTCAGCTCAACGGCCAACCCTATGTATTTCATTCGGTTTAAATAACGTAATTAGTAGTAAGAATGCTCACCACGATCGTGTTCCGTTGCATCACGTACGGCAGACAATTCACCTTCAAACTGTTGTAGCAGTTCTTTCTCGATGCCTTCTTTAAGTGTTACGTCAACCATTGAACAACCATTACACCCACCGCCAAACGCAACAATTGCAATGCCATCTTCGGTGATCTCAACAAGATTTACGTGACCGCCGTGGCCAGCAAGCTGTGGGTTCACTTGTGTCTGAATGACATACTCGACACGCTCAACGAGCGGTGCATCATCAGAGACTTTGCGCATTTTAGCATTAGGCGCTTTAAGAGTAAGTTGTGAGCCCATTTTGTCGGTGACAAAATCGATCTCTGCATCTTCTAGAAATGGAAGACTTAACTCATCGACATAAGCAGAGAAAGCGTCAAAAGCTAGCTCAGTATCCGTAGCTTCAACGGCTTCAGGTGGGCAGTAAGAAACACCACACTCTGCATTCTGGGTTCCAGGGTTAACAACGAATACACGAATATTAGTGCCGTCAGGTTGCTGTTCCAATAGGTTAGCAAAGTGTTTTTGGGCAGTTTCAGTAATAGTAATTGTATTTGACACGACGAATACCTGAGTGATTTTGTAGGCTATTAGTTGACCATTCTACTCCTGAAAGCTGAGAGATCTAGCGTTTTAGTTAAATTCAGCTAACTTGCGGGTTCAGGAGTCCGACAGATGCAGTAAATATCAACGGTTTTGACTCCGGCTTCAAGTAGTAGTTTGCATAAATGATACACTGTACTACCTGTGGTGAGAACATCATCAACAATTGCCACATGTTGCGTGAGGGCTTGTTGACCTTGCAAAGCAAACGCATTGAGTAAGTTCTCTTTTCGTTCAACTCTACTTAATCCTGCTTGCGGTGGTGTTGCTCTTAATCGCCTAAAAAGAGGTTGATAAGATACGTTGAGTTTGCGGGCTATCGCCTGCGCCAGCAAATCACTTTGGTTGTAGCCGCGCACCCAATAACGTCGCCAGTGCATCGGCACACTGGTCACTAGTTGTGCTGGTTGTTCAATTCTTGCCGCCAGCATAGAAGACAATTGACCACTCAACCAAAATTGCCCTCGGTACTTATAGCGATAAACGTAATTGGATAGGGGAAAATGGTAATCTCCGACGCAATAGACTCGTTGCCAAATGGGTGGATGCTTGAGGCACTCACCACAAGCTAACGCCTCGGTAACCATAGGCAAACCACAACGCAGACAACGTGGTAAAGGCTCAAAATATTGGCTGCAATGTCGACAGACACCTTTAATCTCTGTCGTCGAGTCCACTTCCAGCGAGCATATACCACAATACACAGGTAACAGGTCCGCGATGTATTTTCCTACCCTTTGCGCTAACATACCCCAACTCCAAACAACGATGACATTCTAATTGTGGCGATAGAGTAAGGATTTTAGGGATGGAAAAAGTGGCAGAGACTGAGAGCAAAACCGAAGCTTTATATTGGCACAGTTGTGGCGAAGGAGCGGATATCGTCCTCATTCATGGCTGGGGAATGAATGGCGCAGTTTGGCAACAAACCGTGACTGAACTCAGCAAGCATTATCGCGTACACGTCGTTGACCTACCAGGGTTTGGCCATAGCCACCAATCCAGCTTCATCAACATGGACGATCTTGCCCAGCAAGTGCTTGCTAGCGCGCCACAACACGCGACTTGGATCGGCTGGTCACTAGGTGGCCTCCTGGCAACACATATTGCGCTAAACCACCCCCTACGAGTCACCAAACTGATCACTGTCGCAAGCTCACCGAAATTTGCCGCTGAGCGTCCTTGGCGAGGTATTCAACCAAATGTTCTTAGCGCCTTTACTGAACAGTTGGTCGAGGATTTTCAACTTACTATTGAGCGATTTATGGCATTGCAGGCAATGGGCAGTCCATCTGCAAGACAAGACGTAAAGCAGCTAAAAAAAGCCGTGTTATCGCGCCCTACTCCCAACCCAGATGCGCTGCTGGCTGGGCTCAAACTCCTAGCAGACATTGACTACCGAGCGGAACTAGGACGACTGACGATTCCCGTTCTTCGCCTATATGGGCGGCTAGATGGATTAGTTCCAATCAAAGTCGCCAGTGACGTGGAGCGCTTAATGCCACACAGCGACCAATATGTTTTTTCTGACTCCTCTCACGCCCCTTTTATGACGGAGTTGGGTAACTTCTGCCAGCAAGTGCTGCTTTTTGTTTCTCAAGACACCCAAAAATAGGGTTTGTGCAACAAATTGTAAACGTCGCTAAACATCTGACTAAATTGGTCGATAAATAGACTAACCGAACGGAGTGACAACTCTCTAGGTTGGGCGTGAGGAGATAAAATATGCTCGTATCACCTACGAACGTAAGTGTTCCACTCATCGCCCCATCGGTTAATGTGCAAACGGAACAAGCGGCACGCGACAACAAAGTTCGCGAACCAGTTGCTCCTACGATTGCATTGACCAAGAGCAACGCAGAACGAAAGGTAACAGCGGACGATAAACGGCGAAAGCAATCATCATGGGATCCTTCTGAGCACCCAAGCTATGAGGCGGAACAAAGTGGTGAAGCAATTTCGCTCTATCAGGAAGAGCCCAAGGACACACTCGAAAGGCTATTTCAGTTGCTGGCGCTAGACAGTTACAGCGAACATCAAGGTAAAGGCTACGCCATGCGTTTTCGCTTGCCGAAACGCATAATCGATGCGGCGATAACAGAAGGGAAAATGGCTAAACGTAGAACCGTAATTAAATTCCATTACGGCGATGCGGTTGCTCCCAATACACCTTCTGATGTAATTGCGGTGTTGTAGTACTCAATCGAGGTTTACTTCGATTAAGTAATGCCGAAAAAATCCCCGCCAGTATCTCTACTGCGGGGATTTGCTTTTTCTCTTACTTGTGGTGACTCAATTAGCGTTTGGCTTTGGCAAAGGCTGCGGCAAACGCACCACCCATCGCATTGTTCTGTGACTCATCACGACGACTTTGGCTACCCTGTGTCTGGCGCTGCTGCCCACGCGGCGACGCAGAACGCTGAGCTCGATTGTCTTGTCCCGGCTCATCATTGAGACGCATAGAAAGCGCGATTCTTTTGCGTTGAACATCCACTTCCATGACCTTCACTTTAACAATATCACCGGCCTTGACCACTTCACGCGGGTCAGAGACAAAACGGTCAGTTAAAGCAGAAATATGAACCAAACCATCTTGATGAACACCGATATCGACAAAGGCACCAAAGTTAGCCACGTTGGAAACCACGCCTTCCAAAACCATTCCAATCTCTAAGTCGGATACCTCATTAACGCCATCAGCAAAGGTCGCCGTCTTAAACTCTGGACGAGGGTCACGACCTGGCTTATCAAGCTCTTTAATGATGTCAGTAACCGTTGGCACACCAAAGTTTTCATCGGTGTAATCCACCGCATGCAGACCACGTAGGAACTGAGTGTCACCAATCAGAGCTTTGATATCTTTTTGGTTTTTCTCTGCAATGGCTTTAACGACTGGATACGCTTCTGGGTGAACCGAAGAGGCATCAAGCGGGTTCTTACCATCCATAATACGCAAGAAACCAGCACACTGTTCAAAGGCTTTAGGCCCTAAACGTGCCACTTTTTTAAGGGTCGAGCGCGCTTCAAAACGGCCATTCGCATCACGATAATCAACGATGTTTTGTGCAATAGTGCTTGATAGACCTGCGACTCGTGTAAGAAGTGCTGGCGATGCCGTATTGACATCAACACCCACCGCGTTTACACAGTCTTCAACTACCGCATCAAGTCGTTTAGCGAGCATCGACTGACTCACATCATGCTGATACTGACCAACACCTATAGATTTAGGATCGATTTTCACTAACTCAGCAAGCGGGTCTTGCAGACGACGGGCGATAGACACCGCACCCCGCAATGAAACATCAAGATTAGGGAATTCATTCGCCGCCAACTCAGATGCAGAGTAAACCGAAGCGCCCGCTTCGCTGACCATGACCTTCTGGACTTTAAGATTGCCACGCTTAATAAGATCAGCCACGAAACTGTCCGTTTCACGTGAAGCAGTACCATTGCCAATCGCAATCAAGTCAACATTGTATTTACGTACCAAAGCATCAACAATTTGCGCCGATTTATCGTACTGTTTTTGCGGAGGATGAGGATAAATCGTTTCTGTCGCCAAGACTTTACCAGTCGAGTCTACAACCGCAATTTTGGAGCCAGTACGTAAGCCAGGGTCAAGGCCCAATGTCGCACGAGGACCAGCCGGAGCCGCCATTAACAAGTCTTTGAGATTAGTGGCAAACACTTCGATGGCTTCAATCTCTGCGCGCTCTTTCATCGCGCCCATCAACTCGGTTTCCATATGCATAGACACCTTGATGCGCCATGCCCAACTGATCACCTGTTTACGCCAAGCATCAGCTGGAGCGCTACTTAATGAAATACCATAGTGGTCACTAATAATCGTCTCACAATACGATTGACGGACACCTTCATCTTGCGCCGGATCTGCGTTCATCGCCAAGGTTAAGAAGCCTTCGTTGCGGCCGCGCAACATCGCCAATGCACGATGCGAAGGGACTTTGTTTAGGGCTTCATTGTGCGCAAAGTAGTCTTTAAACTTCTCACCTTCTTGCTCTTTTCCTGCGACAACACGAGATACCAACTCAGCATTGCGGTTAAGGTGGTGACGAATTTTTTCTAGCAAGTTCGCATCTTCTGCAATGCGTTCCATCACGATCGCACGAGCGCCATCCAACGCAGCTTTAGTATCCTCAATGCCGTTCTCGGCAGAGATGTAACCCGCCGCCTCAACTTCGGGATCGGTTTGCGGCTCATTCCACAGTTTATCGGCTAGCGGCTCAAGTCCCGCTTCAATCGCAATCTGTCCCTTAGTGCGACGTTTTGGTTTGTACGGCAGGTAAAGATCTTCTAGGCGAGTTTTACTATCTGCCTGATGTATTTCAGCTTCTAGCTCAGGCGTCATTTTTCCCTGTTCCTGAATCGACTTCAGGATAGTTTGGCGACGTTCGTCTAGCTCACGCAAATAGGATAAGCGACTATCTAGGTTTCGCAGCTGAGTATCATCTAAACCACCCGTCACCTCTTTACGATAACGCGCGATAAACGGAACGGTATTACCATCATCAATCAGGTTAACAGCCGCAGTGACTTGCTCAGGGCGAACATTGAGTTCCTGAGCAATCAAATTACAGATAGCTTGGCTCATCCGTTGAATCTCTTTTCTAAGTTAAACGTCTAATATATTGGGGTAACAAAGGTAAAAACCAACACTTTTTGCTACCGCTAGCAAGGTTACGCAATAGTTAGAACGATAGGTTGGCAATTGTGTGAAAGTTATGTCAGAACTATTGCTATCATTCGAACTAAAATTTGAAAATTGGAACTAACTTCGTTCAAGTCTTTGAACGAACAATGAATATATGGAACCACTATGAAAAAAATCTTGCTGGCCTTTTCTGTATTATCCGTTTTCTTTTCGTCACTCTCTATCGCGGATAGTAGCTCTCTCAATTCCGCGCTGAGTGCAACGACACAGCATCCCCTTTACACTCTTGAGGATAAATTGGTGCTGGGTCGAGTAGAAAGTGTCTACCTTAGTGATGTAGAGCCGCTAAAAACGATAGCCTTTGCGGGCAAGATTGATACGGGTGCGGATACCACCTCAATGCATGCCACCAATATTCATGTGTCCAGTCGCCATCCAGAATTTAGTCAATTGCGCGATCAAGAGTTAATGAAAGCACTCATTGCTCATCCAGCAATTGATAACGTTCACTATGATAAGTGGCATGCAGGGCTGTTTGCCCCTTATCAAATCAGCGTGTCTTTCACCATCACTCACCCATACACTGGTGAGGCTATAGAAATTACTAGACCGATTACTCGTGTCAGCGTGATTCGAAACCGAACTCAGAAGCAGCCAATCTTGCGACCAACGGTCACCCTACCTCTAACCATTGCAGATAAAACGGTAATGACAGAGGTAAACTTAACCGACCGAAGTCAATTTTCCTCTCCGATTCTGATTGGCAAAACCTTCCTTAGCAACAACGCATGGGTTCTTGCTGGATATGACTATCTACAACAGCAAAAACAGGCCCAGCTTCTTGGTCGGGCAGAAACGGTCACCATCGCAGGTATCCAACAAAAGATTAGCTACTCACTCCATAGTAACTACAGCGTTTTGCATGCCAAAGACGTCAACGTAGACTCGAAGACTCAACGGGTGACCTTCACAATCGAAAACCGCCAAGGCGAGACAAAAGCGCTGACGCTACCTGTCATTAGGCAACTCAGTGTCGGTGGCAAACCGCGTCCAATGGTGTTTGTACCAATAGATACTCCCAATCAACCGACTCAATACTGGCTGGTCTATTTGAGTGACCGAAGTCAATATGGATCTCAACTGCGATTAGGCAAAGAGACGTTGAATCGACACTTTATGGTTGATACCAAACAAAAATCCTTACTGTCTGGCAGCCCTAAGTTCTTCAACCCTCGCTCTAAAGCAATGCAAGTTTCAGGCAGCGAATCTATCGATTTAGATGGCGTTATCTTAGAAGCTCAACCATCTTTGACGGTCAAAACACCGCTACTCAAAGTCAGCAGTTTCGAGATGTTCGATAAGAATGGCAAAGACTGGGTGACCTACTATCTGACCAACCATGAAGGGGAAGCCAAGCAGTTTTCAAAGCCTATCAACAAAAAACTCAAGGTCGGCGACTCTATTCGCCCGGTGGTATTCGGTACCTTCATGCTCTACGGAGAACCGGTGGAACTTCCTTATGCGATAGACGTGTTAGATGAAAATGAGTCAGAAGATTACTTTGTCATCGGCCAGAAAATATCAAAAGATGGTGTCCTCATCAATACGCGCAGTGAACACCTACTTGATGTTTATCCACTGTTTAAAGCCGGGCATATTGAGGAGGCTTTAGTCGAAGGTATGAGTATCCCTGTGAAGTTAGACACTGGAGCCGACGTCAGCTCCATCAATGCGCAAAACATCAAGTTGTTTAAACGCAATGGTCAGCAAATGGTGAGCTTTACCTATGAAAACGATCAGGGTGTCAAACAGGATTTCACTCGTAAAGTGGTCGATAACATGACGATTACAGCCAAAAAGGGCGAAGAGGCGACAACACGGCCTGTTGTCGAAATGCATGTATCGCTTGGCCATCTTGAGAAAAACATTCGCGTCAATTTACAGGATCGGAGTCGTTTCCATTACAGCATGATTTTGGGTAAGAACTTCCTCAAGTATGGGGCCGTAGTTGCCAGCGAAAGCAACTATCTCGTCAGTGAGCCTGCTCAATAGAAACCGAAATACAAAGTCCCGCTATTATATAGGCGGGACTTATACTGTGGGTGAAACCTTCCTTAATCAGCTGAGTAGCGAATGTGATTCACAAACCACTCTTTGTCACCATCGGGCGTTTTCACACTGAATTCATCATCAACTTCTTTTTTAAGCAACGCACGAGCCATCGGAGAATCAATCGAAATATACCCTTTGGCGTCCCCATAAATCTCATCAGGCCCCACGATACGGAATGACTTGACCTCACCAGCTTCATTTTCGATTTCAACCCACGCTCCAAAGAAGACTTTGCCTTCCTGCTGGGGCGAATAGTCAACCACCTTAACCTGTTCGAGTCGCTTTCTCAGATAACGAACGCGACGATCAATCTCTCGCAGGCGTTTCTTATTGTACTGGTAGTCTGCGTTCTCACTGCGGTCACCAAGACTCGCAGCCCAAGTCACTTTTTTAGTGACCTCAGGGCGCTCTTCCCTCCACAAAAAATCAAGCTCGCGCTTGAGTCGGACGTAGCCTTCTCGGGTTATTAGGTTTGTTTTCATATTTTTGACGTTATTAGATTGAAGTTACGATATACATTAGCTAAAAAGGAAATAAACGTTAACAATTCTTTGCTCCACTAGAGCGTGAACAGTGTTACATTTTAAGCTGCGCAATGGGTAAGTCTTCCTCTACCCTGTTTTAGTGCGTGCTTATCAAATAGGTGGAACCATTACATGCAAGAAAATCACAAGATCTTAGTTGTTGATGATGATGCACGTCTTCGTGCACTACTAGAGCGTTACTTGTCTGAGCAAGGATTCCAAGTTCGTAGTGTTGCCAATAGCGAGCAAATGGACCGCCTGCTAACTCGTGAAAACTTCCACTTGATGGTTCTCGACTTAATGCTGCCGGGTGAAGATGGCTTATCCATCTGCCGTCGCCTGCGTAATGCGAATAATACGCTACCCATTCTAATGCTGACAGCGAAAGGTGATGAGATCGATCGTATTGTCGGCCTTGAAGTAGGTGCAGATGACTATCTACCAAAACCTTTTAACCCACGAGAACTACTCGCGCGTATCAAGGCGGTTCTTCGTCGACAAACCATTGAGTTACCGGGCGCACCAAGCAGCGAAGAGTCGATCGTTGAGTTTGGTGAATTTCGTCTCAACTTAGGAACTCGTGAAATGTTCCGTGGCGAAGAATCGATGCCCCTAACATCAGGTGAATTCGCTGTACTGAAAGCACTTGTGACGAACGCACGTGAACCAATGTCTCGCGATAAATTGATGAACATGGCTAGAGGTCGTGAATACTCAGCAATGGAACGTTCGATAGACGTACAGATCTCACGTTTGCGCCGTATGCTCGAGGTCGACCCAAGTAAACCTCGTTACATCCAAACCGTTTGGGGATTGGGCTACGTCTTTGTCCCTGATGGTAAAGAAGCCTAACAGTTTCTAGATTTACTAGAGTGCGAGACCCGGTCTCGCACTCTTCGTTTCTACTCCACTAAGGTTGGCGTTATGCGCATTCGCAGCTCATTTACACAATCCATCTTTATCTTTCTTACTCTACTAATCGCAAGTCAGGTCTATTCTTACTACGCCGTGTTCAACTACGCGTTAATGCCTAGCCTGCAACAGTTCAATAAAATCCTCGGGCATGAAATAAACCTAATGCTTGATGACTCGGCAAGCCTCGAGGATGAACTAGCGATGGATGCACCTCTACGCAGACGAGTTTTGGAGCAGCTTGGTGTCACCATCCATGCTGAAGATAGCCCGATTGCTGACGAGTACTACCATGCAGTGTCGATCGACTTGATGAGTGAGGAGATGAGCAATGAACTTGGCTCACCCACAGATGTGCGAATGATGTTGGGTAACGACAGCTATGTGTTATGGATGAAGATCGATTCTCTGCCAGGGTCGCTGTTACGCATTCCCCTCTCCGAACTACAGGAAGAAGACTTCACACCGCTGTTTCGTAACAGCTTGATCATGGCGCTACTTATCGTAGCCGGTGGTTGGTTGTTTATTCGTTTACAAAATCGACCACTTATTGCTTTAGAAAAGGCAGCGAAAGTCGTAGGACGAGGGGAGATTCCACCACCACTTCCGGAAAAAGGCGCTTCAGAAATTCGCTCCGTAACACGCGCATTTAATCAGATGTCAAAAGGCATTCAGGCTCTAGAAGAAGATCGCGCTCTATTAATGGCGGGTATCAGCCATGATCTAAGAACCCCTCTAACCCGCATCCGATTAGCGACCGAAATGATGTCACCAGAAGATAGCTATCTTGCAGAAGGCATTATTAGCGACACCGAAGAGTGTAATGAAATCATCAGCCAGTTCATGGACTATCTAAAGCCCGTGAACAAGCAGTCATTTGTCTCTGTCGATTTGAATGAAATTGCTAACGATGTCGCCTCATCAGAAGGTGGGTATGAAGTACAAATTGAAACCGCTTTGGTTCAACCACTTAAAGAGACGCTCGGCAGCCCTATCGCGATTAAACGTGCCGTTAGTAACCTCGTTGTGAATGCGATTCGATATGGAAATGGATGGATAAAGGTCAGCACCGGCATCACCGCAGACAACAAACTGGTTTGGGTCTGTGTTGAAGATAACGGCCCTGGCATTGAACAGAACCAGATTAGCAAACTGTTTGAACCTTTTACTCGCGGTGATACCGCTAGAGGAAGCGAAGGTACTGGACTTGGACTTGCGATAGTCAAACGAATTGTTAGCCAACATAACGGTTCGGTTATCGTTAATAATCGCAGTGGTGGCGGTTTAAGAGTACAAATCAGTTTTCCCGCCAGCAAATAATCAAAAGGGCAGCGTGAATCACGCTGCCCTTATACATTGTTGCTCGATACCTAGCAGTTACCATTGCCCTTGATTGTTGAAATGGTATTTACCATCACTATCCGCAGGCTCTGGCAGCCACTTGAGCTGTTGTTGTAACGCTTGAGGGAACTCCGCTAACGGCTTAAACCAAGCACTCAGCTTGTAGCTACTCGCCCCAACCTCAGCACTGAAGCCACTTTCAACCTCTTGGCTCTGCTGCTCTCCTTGCACATCAATACGACTCTGCTGACAACTAAATTGTACAATGACCGGCCCGAGATAGAGATCTGCCAGTGGCGTACTCACCACTTGAGTATTCCACACTAAGCTTCCTTGAGCGCTATCGCAATATGGTTGGGCGTAGCGATAGGAGCGAAGATTGACCTCAACCTGACCTTCGAGATCCAACGGTACAGGTAAGCGCGGGATAAACTTAATCATTTCTTCTACGGAAATAGCGGCAATAAGATTTTGCGCATAAAAGCCACTGAAGTCGTAACCAATCACACCTCGACCTTGAAGTGAGAGGTCACTGCCTCTGCCAAAACGAATTTGCGCCTCTAGAGAACCCGCGAGCATCTTAACCAGATTAAACTGCCAGTTGAGTGCCCCATAATTTGTGCCCTGCCATTGAACTTGCTGGGCACTTCCCTGCCATACCGTCCCTTCGATATCAGCTACGCGCAATGCACTTGGTAAAGGCGCATATTGAAGAATGAACTGTGCGGGCATGTGAAACATCGCACTTACGACAAACACGCTACTGATGAATAGACCCGATAGAATGGTTTTCTTCACTCTGTTAACCCCTACCTAACTGCAATCGATTCACTTCGACCACGCCATCTTGAGTGCCTTTATCTACATCCAGAAATACGACCTCAATCCCGTATGTCTCTTGTAAGTAGGCAATCCAGCTAACAAACTGATTGAATGACATTGGCGCAATCCAAACTTGAAATTGCTCTCCACGAGGCTGGACACGAATAAGCTCAACATTAAAACGTTTAACGCTTGATGAAATGGCCTGATTAATTGGCATACTCGACACCGTCAGACCGCCCTGTGCTTTTAGCTTGCTGATCTCATCACCCTTGCTTTGAACCCAAGCCAAAAGCTGTTTCTCACTTTGGATGCGCATCTGTGCATCATCAGCCCTTTGAGCGATGGGTTGTACGATCCCCCAGTAGACACTTCCAAGGACAGCAAAAAAAACACACACAACCACTAAGCGTTGCTCTCGCTGAGAGATACTTAGCCACCACGTTTGTAAGGACGTCAGTAAATTATTCACTCAATACACCTCACAATGGTTTCAAAATAAATGAGCCATTGACTAGGCTCCCAGAGCGGTTAAGTTGCCCTTGCTCAACCTCGAATCGAGTGGCTAACAACTCTGCAGCTTTCTCAAAGGTTTGAAAGTCTTTACTTTGAGCTTGCACTCTTACCTCATTTCTATTGCTGTCGTACTTAAAGCTCACCAGATCCAAAGAGGGCACTTGGCTCAATATTGGCGGTAAGGTGGCAAGGATGCTTAATATGGAATTATCGCGGCCAGACCCTGACATCAATCGTGCTTGCTGTTCCAATTCACGCTTTAAGTAACTGACTGTCGGTATTTTATTTTTGCCTGGCACCAACTGGCGGAAAATACGCTCACTTTCCGCTCGATACGCTGTGGCTTGCGCTTCATAACGCTGTATCTTCTGTACATTGTCGACCACGATGACAGCGAGCAACAATACTGCAGCTACGGCTACCTTCTGCCATGTTTTCCAGTAACGACCAAATGAAGACTTAGGCTTAAGTCGCCCAGTGAGCAAAGTCAGTTTGCTGGCCACGGCTTGTTCAGCAAGTAACTGCATCACCAACTGGGGCTGAGTCTCTTGCCAATCTTGCTCTTCATCCAATTCCAATTCAGGCAAAGCGGAATAGGCCGTTAACGGCAAACACTCATCCTCACGTTTCACCCAGTCAGACTGCGCCACTAGAGCCAACCACTCGCTGTCAATTGATATCCCTGAATACGTCGATTTCTTCAGTAGCCATTGTCCATCAAGTTCAACAGCGGAAATCCCCTTTGACTCGGGCAAAGCTAATACGTCTGGCAGCACTTTTTGAATTTGACAACCAATCGCTGTCAAACGTTGCAGAATATGTGTTAACCATTCGCTATCAACCGCACACACCTGAGCACGTCCGTTACCTTTATGAAAAATGGTAAAGTGGAGCTGATCAACATCTTGTGCCAGCTCATCTTCCATTACGTACGGCAGCATCGCTTCAAGCTGACGACTGGCACCCGCGGGGATCGCGATATCGTTTAGCACTAAGCTCGAAGCAGAGAGCAAAACGATCGTACGTCGGTTTTCCCCATACGGTGCGATATCCGCAATCGCATCTTGGTTCGCAAGCTCGCCACTCGCAATCACTTCCTGCTGTGTCACCGACCATACTAACCATTGAACAGCTAAGGTCGGATTATTGCTCAGTCGAACGATCAGAAACTCGTTCACCGATACCTCCGAAGCGACGGCGAATAACCGTCGCAGTTTCTTGGTTATTACTAAAGAGCAAGCTTCTAACTCTTACTCGGGAGTCATCAACGACGATCTCCACATCCATTTCAAAATAAGCGCTTGTGACGGCAAGGTAACCCTTAGCCTGTTGCAGCACCTTTTCATCAATACCGGAAAAGGCCCCTTCACTAAGCATTTCATCAACCGTCGTCCAACCATCAAAAGGGCGACTATCAAGGAGCTTTTTTGCCTCACTGGTCGCCAAATGTGGATAGAACAGTGCAGACAGCAACTCTGCTTGATCAGGTTGCAGTGTATTCACATTGAGGCGAAAGTCAGACGTAGGTATTGCACACACATAAGGCAATACCTTGTGCACCACCTCACCAGAAGCCTGATTCACCGCTCTCAGCTCAGAGCTATCTGACAACATACTATTGGCCGTAAGGTAAGCCGGAGAGATAGATTCATAGTAACTGTCTTCGACACCTGCAGAGGAATTGCTGACATCATTACTATCCAAATATTCCCACAACGATTGAGAAATCATCTCTGCCTGATAGCTTTCCACCTCTAGTTCCTCGAGCAAACGCTGAAAGACTTCCACTAAATACGGCGAACGGCTGGAACTAGGCTGGTCAGTAGCGGCAGCTAAAGCATTGAGGTTAAAGCAGGCCTGTTTATCAACTAAGCGCCCTTTCAGAGTTCCGTAGTCCAATGGATAGGTTTGTTCCTCCAGAGCCCATGGCTGAGAAAGATTGATGGTATCTGAGTCTCTAAAGCTCTGTTTCAACCCTACTTCAGCCAACGCTTCCGCGCCCACGCTATACCAATAAGCTTGTTGGTAGTTGAGCTGATTGCTCGCGCGCCTAAACTGACCAAACAAACGGTCAGCCATACTCGCAGCGATACTGACCATCACCGCCAAGAGCAACAAAACAATAATCAGAGCCACACCACGCTGCTTACGACCCATCCGCGTTTTGCTCCTCGTCGACCTCTAAAGCACCACCAGCAGTTAGATAGATACGTTCTATTGCTCCGTAATCCTCAAATACCAACTTCACTAGTACAGCTTTCGGCAAGGTATAATTCGTTTCCCAGCGTTCTAACCACTGGTTGCCATCGTAAAAACGTAAATCAAAGGAGTCGACCTTATCAATCAAGGGCATCACTATCCCTTCTTGGCCAACTGGAGTGTCAACGTATCGCCACCACACCCGCTGTAACTCGCCTTCTTTTAATCGATACCCCACTTTGCTCACCTCCCCTCGCGGGAATTGCTGTTGGGGGTTATGCCAGCCAGAGCGCACAAACATTACGCCTTTAGCATCAGAATCAAGTAGGTAATCCTGCCAATGAATCAGCTCTGGAGATGGCTCCTCACCATTGGTGCGCGATTGACGCAGCGCCATTTGGCGAAAATCGTTGTCTATAAAGACTAACGTTCTCTGTAGCGTTTTTAGCCGTTCACTACGTTCAAGTGACAGTTCATTACTGCGCTGAACTTGATTGAGCACCTGATAGGCTCCAATACTCAAACTGGCAAAAATCGCGATAGCGACAAGAACTTCAATTAAGGTGAAACCATGTGA
Organism: Vibrio sp. Hep-1b-8; assembly: GCF_006124995.1. Classification (GTDB taxonomy): domain Bacteria; phylum Pseudomonadota; class Gammaproteobacteria; order Enterobacterales; family Vibrionaceae; genus Vibrio. Next base: position 25,725 of record NZ_QEWN01000115.1, on the reverse strand, counting down.
GGAAGACTGACTACTTCGGTACATAGCTTCTTACCGTCACAACGGGTGTTCCTTTTGCACTTGCTGCCACTTTCACGTCAAATGCTTGCAGAAGATCACCCGCTGTAGAAACAGGCTCTACCGACCAAAACCATTCGCGTTCAGCTAACATTTCAGTTCCTTTTTGCTTGCTTGGTTTTCGTCCTGATAGCATCACTTTCGCCATCTGATTGTCTGCGACCATGCTCGCAAAAGTTTTCTCTTCCAAGAAATTGAGCGTATTAATATGCTGGCTAACAGAACGAATCGTCGCTATCGCTGCGGTCGCAAAAATCGCTAATGCCACCAATACTTCCAGCAAGGTAAAACCACGTTTACTCGCCTTCATCACGTTCTCCTGGAGCCAGCAACAGTATCTGCCCACTCTCTTTAACCACTATGTGCCATGCATCACGTTCAGCATCTTTTTGCTGCGGATAAATAGCAACTGATACAGGTGTTATTTCTCCACTCGACATAATGAAGACTCGAGGAGGTGGGCGTTTTTTCTCGTCATCTTGTTCAGCAAACATCTCCTCGTCGAACAAGCTACCTGGCTCAAAAAGTCGCTCTTTATCGCTCCAGACATCCCCCCCAAGTTGCAGCATCAATGCCAATCCCGAGTCCAACTCGGTTTTCTCTGGAATATGTTGTTCATCCAGTTTCTGCCACCCCTTGGAGGTTAAATGCATAAATTGATAGGTCGACTTTTCCTCATTGATGTTTAAGCCGAAATCACGCCCACTTAGCATCGCCTCTTCATTGAGCAGTTGAATGCGATAAAACAGCGCTTGGGCTTGCTTCTTTGCAACATCTTCGGCACTGACAGTCAGTGTTGAAATAACGGCTACGGATGCCAGAGATATCAGCACCAATACCAACAATATCTCTAGCAGAGTAAAGCCTGCGTGACGACGCATAGTTAACCTAACTTGGATGTCTTACTGAAAATCTTGAATATTCCAGTTACCAATATCCGAGTTAGCGCCTTCACCGCCCTCTTGACCATCTGCACCTAAGGTAAAGATATCAATACTGCCGTGGTCGCCTGGGCTTAAATATTGATAGTCGTTGCCCCATGGGTCTGATGGTAGACGTTTGATATAGCCACCATCACGATAATTGCGTGGTTCAGGATTTGATGGCTTCGTTACCAGCGCTTCAAGACCTTGATCTGTTGATGGGTAAACACTGTTATCCAACTTGTACATATCAAGCGCATTCTCTAACGCAACAATGTCAGTAATTGCTTTTTGCTGATCCGCTTTCTCTTTGTTACCCAATAAGTTAGGAACAACAAAGCTCGCTAAAATCCCTAGGATGACGACAACGACCATGACCTCTAATAGAGTAAAGCCTTTCTGAACGTTCATTTTCTTATTCATTTTTTTCTCCACGACAAGCAGCTTCGATAAGCTCAAAGCTATTATGAACTCATTAAATTATTCATTTCTAAAATTGGCATTAACGTCGCCATAACGATAAATAGAACCAACCCAGCCATAAGAGCGATCAGTGCTGGAGTAAAGATCCCTAACGCAATATTCACCGTTGATTCAAAATTTGCATCTTGGTTATCCGCAGCACGTGTCAGCATCGCCTCTAATTCACCACTTTGTTCACCACTGGCTATCATGTGGAGCATCATTGGAGGGAAAAGTTTGGTCTGCTCCAAAGCTCGACGCAAACTTGAACCTTCACGAACATTATCCGTAGCAATTAAGACCTGCTGTTTGACGTAATGGTTCGACATAACATCCACCGCGACCCGCATACCTTCTAAGATAGGGATTGCGCTCGAGGTACATATCGATAATGTACGAGCAAACCGAGAAGTATTCAGCCCACGAGCAATTTTCCCAACCAGTGGCATCGCGATAATTTTTCGGTCCCATTTGAGACGTACATTCGGCTTGCTCAAAGCGTATTTAAACAGATAAGTCATCACAATAACGGCCACAAGAAGTTGTAGCCCCCAGCTCTGAATAAACTCACTTGAAGCGAGCAAAAACTGGGTAGATTGAGGTAACTCCTGACCCATCTGTACAAATTGACCAACGATTTTCGGTACGACTGCCGCGAGTAGGAAAGCGACGATACCGATCGCAAACACCACCAGCACCACAGGGTATATCAATGCCTGCTGTAATTTGGAGCGCATCTTCTGACGATTTTCCGCATAATCTGCCAATCGTTCTAAAACCGAATCCAAATGACCTGACTTTTCTCCAGCAGAAACCATTGAGCGAAACAGATCATCAAATACATGAGAATAATCCGCCAAACTGTCCGCTAAGGTATAACCTTCTGTCACTTTGGAACGCACTGCCAACAACATGGTGCGAATACGAGGTTTTTCTGACTGTTCGGAAACGGCTTTTAAACACTCTTCTAATGGCATACCGGACTGAACAAGTGTCGCCAGTTGACGGGTCACTAGAGCGAGATCAGGTGTACTTAAACCTCGCTTAAACTGAAATAAAGACGGCTGTTCGCTCTTCTTTTTCGCTTGCTGGCGAGTTTCACTCACTTCGACTGGAATCAAACCCTGTTCTTTAAGCCGAGCTCGAACCTGCCGACCATTGTCGCCTTCAATCACGCCTTTTTTGGTTTTGCCTTTAGCGTCGAGAGCCTTATATTCAAATGCCGCCATTAGCTTTCCTTAGTCACTCGCACTACTTCCTCAAGTGACGTAATGCCTTGACGGACTTTACTCAAACCATCACTCCGAATACTTGGAGTATGCTGACGGATATGCTTCTCTATCTCTTGCTCACCCGCTTCACTGTGAATGAGTGCCTGGACATTTTCATCCACGACCAAAAGCTCATAAAGACCAGCACGCCCACGGTAACCTTTAAAGTTACACGCTTCGCAGCCACAAGCTCGATATAAGGTCAGCTCTGCTTCAGGCTCGGTAGCAAACAATTTTTTTGTTTCGGCATCGGGTTGATATGGTTCCTTACAGCTAGGGCATAAGGTTCTAACCAAACGTTGTGCAAGAACCCCAAGAAGTGAAGAGGAGATTAAAAATGGCTCAATGCCCATGTCTCTCAAACGAGTAATGGCACCAATTGCCGTATTGGTATGGAGCGTCGACATCACTAAGTGACCAGTCAAAGACGCTTGAACTGCAATCTGCGCGGTCTCAAGGTCACGAATTTCACCCACCATCACCACGTCAGGGTCCTGACGAAGAATCGCACGCAAGCCTCGAGCAAACGTCATATCAACCTTTGGATTGACTTGAGTCTGACCGATACCATCAATATCAAACTCAATCGGATCTTCGACGGTAAGAATGTTTCGCTCGTTGCTGTTAATCTCCGTCAACCCTGCATACAAGGTTGTTGATTTACCCGAACCAGTCGGACCGGTAACCAGTAAAATACCGTGTGGTCGCTGAATCATGCCGCGAAATGCATCATGATTTGACGGGGTCATCCCTAAGCTATGCAAGTCTAACCGTGTGGCATTTTTGTCGAGTAGACGCATAACCACTCGCTCACCATGCGAAGAAGGCATCGTTGAAACACGCACATCAACCGCTCGACCGCCGATTCTCAGAGAAATGCGGCCGTCTTGTGGTACTCGCTTCTCAGCAATATCAAGTCTAGCCATCACTTTTACGCGTGAGACTAGCAACGGCGCTAGTTTACGACTAGGTGAAAGTACCTCGCGGAGCACACCGTCAACACGAAAACGGATAGAAAGACTCTTTTCAAATGTCTCGATGTGGATATCTGAAGCACCTTCCTTGATCGCTTCACCTAGCATGGCATTAATCAACTTGATAATCGGCGCATCATCTTCAGATTCCAGTAAGTCTTCATCTTGTGGCAAATCTTCAGCCAAGGAGAAAAAATCATCACTATCAGCGCCAATATCTTCCATTAGCTGACGAGCTTCAGAAGAATCTCGTTGATAGGCTTCGGTTAGTTTGCTTTCAAACGCCTCGATACTGATCGACTGCAATGAAAAAGTCTGGGCACAAAAACGCTTCACTTCTAACAAAGCTTGGACTGAAATAGGTTCAACGTAATAGAGCACCATTCCCGCTTCAGTCGGTTCAAGCACTAGCTTGAACCGATTGGCAAAACTAAATGGTAAACGCTTAAAATCCGGCGTAACTGCTACATCCATTACTTGCTATCCATCTGGTCAAGGAAAGCTTGAATCTCTACTGGGTGACGAATTTCTTCACCAAATTTTGGTAGAACCGGAATATGCGCATCATCCATCAGCTTAAGACCTTGATCTGCCTTGTAGAGCTGCTCAGCACGAATAAAGTTGTATTTGCGCTGGGTGATACCATCCGCAGTCATACCATCACGAATAATGGTTGGCTTGATAAACACCATGAGGTTTTTCTTCTCAACCTGTGTGCTGGTTGACTTAAACAGATGACCTAAATATGGGATATCACCCAAAATAGGCACTTTCGACTCACTCTCTAGCGCGCGCTCATCAATCAACCCCCCCAAGACAATCATCTGACCATCTTCAACCATCACAGAAGTATTAAGCTGACGCTTAGCAAAACGTACATCGACAGCACCATTGGCACCCAGTACGTTAGAGACTTCCTGCTCAATATTCAGCTGAACTGAGTTACCTTCATTGATTTGCGGTACCACTTTCAGTTTGATGCCCACTTCTTTACGATCGACCGTTTGGAATGGATTGTCATTGTTCGATCCCGATGTTGAACCAGTCAAAACCGGCACTTCTTCACCAACAATGAAAGAGGCTTCACCATTGTCCATTACGGTAATGCTTGGTGAAGATAGAATATTGGAATTGGAATCAGTCGACACAGCGCTGATCAGTGCTGTCCAGTCGCCCATTACTATGCTCAGCGCGGCACCGTTAACGCCACCCAATGCTGCTGCAAGCGTAGAATAATCACCTTCTTCAGTGGTGGTTTCATTGCGCTGGAAATTGCCGTCGGAGTCATAAACAGCCGTCGTGGTCGTGGTATCTTTCGCTTCTTCCAGACCAACCATCACTTGACCGATCGAGGCGCCAGTATTGCTGTACTGAATCATCGCGCCAGTTTCTAGGTTGCCCCACTGAACGCCAAGATTAACACCATCGCCTTCGGCCATTTCTACGATCAAGGCTTCAATCAGTACTTGTGCGCGACGGATATCAAGCTGGGCAATGACATCTTGGATAGCAATCATAATATCTGGCGGAGCAGTAAGGACCAGAGCATTCGTCTCTGGGTGAGCGGCGATCATCACCTCACCACGCTGAGTACCGCTACCTTTAGTACCCGTCGACTTCTCCGCTTGTAAGTTATCAGACACACCTTTTAGGACATCAACTAAATCTTCCGCTTTGGCATACTTAAGATAAACGACGCGGTTATTACCTTTGGATGCCATTTCAACATCTAGCTGTTGGATAAGCTTTCTCAGACGTTGACGGACTTGGGGATCACCGGAAATTAAAATCGAGTTGGTGCGGTCATCAGCGACGAAATTTGGCTGCAAAAATGCTGGAGTATTTTTGGCTTCCGTCGTTTTATTCAAAGCTTCAACGATTCGCACCATTTCTGCCGCAGACGCGTTCGATAGCTCTACCACCTCGATCTCTTTGTCACCCGCTTGGTCTACACGCTTAATGATGTCAGCCAAGCGATTCACAACCGCTGCGCGTCCAGTAATTAAGATAATGTTCGCTGGATCGTAGTGAACAACGTTACCCGCACCCGCATTGTCGTTCAATTGACGCAACAACGGCGAAAGCTCACGCACCGACACGTTTCGCACAGCAACAACACGAGTAACAACCTCATCACCATTGATATGGCCATCTCCTACAACAGGGACGGCTGACGTTTTCGCATCTTTTGCTTTAATCACTTTCAGAATGCCATTGTCCATTTCAACAACAGCAAAACCGTAGACTTCGAGTACATTGAGGAAAAAGCTGTAATATTGCTCTTCGGTCAACATATCGTAACTACGTACATCAATCTTACCGCGCACAGAAGGATCGACGATGATCGTCTTCTCTAAGTTACGTCCAACTATATTGATAAACTCACTGATGTCTGTGCCTTTAAAGCTGGCACTAAAATCATCAGCTACCGACACTGTTGGTGATACTAGTAAGCTTCCCGCTAAAAGCCATGCGCTTTTTTTAAGCCAATGGTTCACTCTTCACTCCTCGAGAGGACGTCACGACGTCCATCTTATAATTCAATGTATATCTCAAATAACTGGCCATCGCGTTCAACAGTCAAAGTCACTTCATTCATCTGCGACAAGTTTTGCCAAACTTCACCCATTGACGCTGAGTCTTTTAAATCAAGTCCGTTGATCGCCGTAGCAATATCACCTGCTTGTAATCCAATAGTTTCAAAGAGAGCTTTATCTTTACCTGGGGACAATCGATACCCGACCACCTCTTCATCTCGCTTTACTTGCGACATTCGTACGTATTCAAAGAGTATTTTTGCGTCGTTACGAATCTCTTCGCGTATCTGATCCAAGGTATCTTGAGATGCATTCGATACTATTTGTTTGCTACTGCTTTCTATTACCTGAGGGGCTGGCTTAGTGAACTTCAATCCCTCAAGCATGATGGTTTCGTTTCGACCTGAATTATCAATAATCACACGGTCTTGCTGCACCTGAATCAGTTTTGCTCGCGTCCCTTCAATCATTTCATTCAAACCGTAGGTTGCTTGCGTACCTTTATTCGCGATAACCGCCAAGCTCTTCTCTGGAACAGAACTGGTTACAACACCAACCAATACCAAATTAAGACGACTCTTAGGTGCAGCTTGAACCTTGGGTTGCTCAATCACTGGCGCATTGCTCTGATATTGGCCAAATAGATGGCTATTTTGCAGGTTAGATAGGTCTATTTGTGACGAACTGGTCGTTTCTTGTCTCACCACGTTAGAAGGCTGCCATTTGGATACGCTCGGTATGCTCCATGGTTGCCAAATCATTTGTCCAGCTATCCATGCTGTGACTGCTAGCAATATGAACATGACCGCAAAGCTTACTCTTTGCTGTACTTGCTGTTGCTTAAATGCTTCACCTAACTTCATTAGCGTATTCATGCTGTTGTGCTTCACTCAAGTTCCTTCTTTGCTGGGTTAGGTGAATTTACCGTAGTTTATCAGATAAATAGCGTTGAATTGTATCAGAACAAGCGACAGACTATGCCAATTTTTATGATCTTGCTTGAAAAAACCTACACTCGTCACCATTGTTAGTGCATGTAACAGGGCATCAATAATATTCACCTTAGAGGGTAAAAATCACCATGGGTTCCCAAACCGAAGCGGTAAGGCTCGACAAATGGCTATGGGCTGCGCGCTTTTATAAAACTCGCTCCATCGCTCGAAATATGGTCGATGGTGGCAAAGTCCATTATAATGGGCAACGCAGTAAACCTAGCAAAGCTGTTGAACTCGGGGCGATCATCACTTTAAGGCAGGGCCAAGAAGAGAAAACCGTGGTTATTGAGCAAATCTCAGATCAACGCCGTGGAGCTCCCGAAGCTCAACTGCTCTATTCCGAGACCGCTGAGAGTATTAGTAAGCGCGAAGAAAACGCGACACGTCGCAGACTTCATGCTCACAATCCAAGCCCAGAGCGTCGTCCAGATAAAAAACAGCGCCGCGACATCATTAAATTTAAGCACCAATAAGCTCAACCAGATTTACGAGGAAACGCCACATGGCAAGCAATGTTTTAAACCGCTACTTATTTGAAGACCTTTCTGTTCGTGGCGAGTTGGTACAATTGGATGAAGCTTACCAACGTATTATTTCTAGCAAGGAATACCCAGCACCCATTCAGAAGTTGCTAGGCGAGCTATTGGTTTCAACAACACTTTTGACAGCAACTCTGAAGTTTGAAGGCTCAATTACAATGCAACTTCAGGGTGACGGTCCTGTGTCGCTTGCCGTCATCAATGGCGATCACGATCAGAAGATTCGTGGTGTTGCACGTTTTGAAGGCGACATCGCTGACGATGCAACGATTCATGACCTGATGGGTAAAGGTCACTTAGTGATCACTATTGATCCTAAGAAAGGTGAGCGCTACCAAGGTATTGTTGGTCTTGAAGGCGAAAACTTATCTGAGATTCTAGAAACGTACTTTGCCAACTCTGAGCAGCTAAAAACTCGCCTATGGCTACGTACTGGTGAATATGAAGGCAAGGCGCATGCGGCAGGTATGCTAATCCAAGTTATGCCAGATGGTACTGGTACGCCGGATGATTTCGAGCACCTAGAGCAACTCACCAACACCGTTAAAGATGAAGAGCTATTTAGCTTAGAAGCAAATGAGCTTCTATACCGTCTCTACAACCAAGAGAAAGTTCGCGTGTTCGAACCTCAGCCGGTTGAGTTCTTCTGTGGTTGTTCTCGTGAACGTAGCGGCGCAGCAATTCTTACTGTTGATCGTACGGAAATAAATGACATTTTGGCAGAGATTGGTTCAATTTCTTTACATTGTGATTACTGCGGCACGAACTATTCGTTCGACGAAGCAGAAGTATCAGAGCTGTTTAATCAAGCAAATTCTGGTAACAAAACGCTGCATTAATTCTTACGACTTATCAAGTCTGTAATTTACCCTTCAAAAGGCCAGTACTCGCTGGCCTTTTTGTGATCAAAACCTCGCTATACCTAGCCTTCGCCGTAATAAATTAACCTATTAATTTTAGACAATTAATAATGACTTTGCTCTAGCGCAAAGCTTTGCGCACACGATAAACTAGCTCTACCAATATGTGATGTGTCGCTTAAAACCCCAATAAGATTACGGATATTTTTTGAGCTATATCCCTGTTTTATCTGAGGCCCATTGCTAGCATGGTGAGCAGACAAAAATTAAAAAATTATTACAAAATCCCTACAAATATTCCGATAAGGAGCACCTATGACCGTTATGGAACATACAAAGGCTGCAACAATTGATCTTACCAAACACGGGCTTCAAAACGTAAAGGAGGTTATTCGTAACCCTAGCTATGAAGTATTGTTCGAAGAAGAAACTCGCACTGATCTGGAAGGCTATGAAAAAGGCGTAGTCACCGAATTAGGTGCTGTCGCTGTTGATACTGGTATTTTTACCGGCCGCTCACCAAAAGATAAATACATCGTCAAAGATTCGACAACTGAAGAACATATGTGGTGGACTTCAGATTCATTAAAAAATGATAACAAACCAATCGACCAGGCTGTTTGGAATGATTTAAAAGAGCTTGTGACTAGCCAGCTTTCTGGTAAACGAGTATTCGTTATCGATGGTTACTGTGGTGCTAACCCAGACACGCGTTTAAGTATTCGCGTTATTACAGAAGTGGCGTGGCAAGCGCACTTTGTGAAAAACATGTTCATTCGTCCAAGCGAAGAAGAGCTCGCAACTTTTGAGCCAGACTTCGTTGTCATGAACGGTGCAAAATGTACCAACCAGAAGTGGCAAGAACACGGCCTCAACTCTGAAAACTTCACAGTATTCAACCTCACAGAGCGCATGCAGCTTATCGGCGGTACTTGGTACGGCGGCGAGATGAAGAAAGGCATGTTTGCGATGATGAACTACTTCCTTCCGCTACAAGACATTGCATCGATGCACTGTAGCGCCAACATGGGCAAAGACGGTGATGTCGCGATCTTCTTTGGTCTATCTGGCACAGGTAAAACAACCCTATCCACCGATCCGAAGCGTGCACTGATCGGTGATGACGAACACGGATGGGATGACGATGGTGTCTTCAACTTTGAAGGCGGTTGTTACGCAAAAACCATCAAGCTATCTAAAGAAGCAGAACCAGATATCTACAATGCAATCCGTCGTGACGCTCTTCTAGAAAACGTAACAGTGCGCTCGGATGGCTCAATCGACTTTGATGACGGTTCAAAAACTGAAAACACTCGCGTTTCTTACCCAATTGAACATATCGAAAACATCGTTAAGCCAATTTCAAAAGGCGGCCACGCAAACAAAGTTATCTTCCTATCTGCGGATGCGTTTGGTGTTCTTCCTCCGGTATCAAAACTGACTCCAGAGCAGACTAAGTACCACTTCCTATCAGGCTTTACCGCTAAGCTAGCAGGTACAGAGCGAGGCATCACTGAACCAACACCAACATTCTCTGCTTGTTTCGGTGCAGCATTCCTAACGCTACACCCAACCAAATATGCAGAAGTTCTCGTGAAACGTATGGAAGCTGCAGGCGCTGAAGCTTACCTAGTGAACACTGGCTGGAACGGTACTGGCAAACGTATTTCGATTCAGGATACTCGTGGCATCATTGACGCGATTCTAGACGGTTCAATTGAACACGCTGAGACGAAGCACATCCCAATCTTCAACCTTGAAGTACCAACAGCGCTTCACGATGTTGACCCTGGCATCCTAGATCCTCGTGATACCTACACAGATCCACTGCAATGGGAAAGCAAAGCAAAAGATCTGGCTACTCGCTTTATCAATAACTTTGATAAGTACACTGATAATGATGAAGGTAAGGCTCTTGTCGCCGCTGGTCCTCAGCTCGATTAGTGACCTATTTACTATTTGTCTATCTAAGCCCCTCATTTGAGGGGCTTTTTGTTGCCTGAAACCAAAATTTGTTCCAAGCTAGTATCACTAATCATTAAGGGAAGTGATTCATCGTGAAAAAAGCACTGTTGCTGCTGAGTATCCTGCTTGTCAGTATTGCCACTCTGTCTATTTTGACGCTTTATATCGTGATGCAATCACAATACGCTCCTAAAGCGGTCAACTTACTAATCAGCAAGCTTACTCCCTACTCAATAACCACTTCTGGCGTGCAATATACGGCCCCCTTTCAACTCAAACTCAGTGATGTTGAAATTCAATCTTCTGAACGTGTCATCATGCTGCCAGCAGTGACGCTTTGGCTTAGCCAAATACCGTGGCAACAGAACAAACTTTCCTTCGACTCGATTCTAATAGAAGGTGCCACAATTAATCTTGAGGCAATATATGCAGAACTCATTGGTGGTGTATACGTCCACCAGCTCGCGTTGAAACATGTCGACATTAGCGCACCAAGATGGTCAGCTCGCGGCGTCAATCTGCAAATCGAACAGCCTCGTTGGGTTACCAACAGCCAATCCTTACCTTACGGTGATATCCAACTTTCGGCTGAACAGCTCTATATGCAAGGCGAGGCGCTGAATAACTTGCTGATCGATATGCGTTATCAGGAAGAAGATAGTACGATTTTTGGTGGCTCATTTAACTGGCGGGGCGCTGTTTTTTCTGGGCAAGCAGAGCAGTATTCCCAAGGTTGGTCGTTAGTTAATGTCACCATCGACAAGCTCTCTTTGCCAGAAAGCGAGCAAGTTGAGCAACTGGTCACGACCTTAAATAACCTTAGCTTGCCGATCAATCACATTAATAGCCTCGATATACTCAGTAGTTCATTTAACTATGGGCACTGGCGCTTCGAACAACTTGACGCGTCGCTAGAAAACCTCTCACTCAATGATTCACTGTGGCAGCATCAAAGTGGATATGTCTCTTTTGATGCCGAAAGTATCAGTAATCAACAAGTACAACTCTTCTCCCCTAGAACGAGATTGGCATTTGCACCACAACAAGTCACGATTGAAGAGTTTGACGCAGATTTTCAACAAGGGAGAGTTCAGTTACAGGGGACGATCAGCCCTAAACAAGTATCTTTGAAGCAACTCAAGATCGTAGGTATAAAGTGGCTGGAGCAAACCGAACTCGCCATCCCAGCCTTTACCGAAATGGTGGCCAACCTCAGTAAGTTAACCATCGAAACCCTTAAGGTTGAGAACAGCCAATTTATTCAGGTAGAAAAACGCCCATACTGGCAAGTTTCTGGGCTAAACGTGACCGGTTCGCAACTAACATTAATCGACGAAAACAAAGCAGGACTGTTGTCAGGAGACTTAGACATCAGCGCTAACGCGGCAAGCATCGACAAACTGATCGCCACTCAGGCACACGTGAAAGCCCACGCAGAAAACAATCTGGTCACCCTTGAGCGTGCGTTTATTCCTTTAGAGCAAGGCTATATCGAAGCGTCAGGGATTTGGGACAGAGACTCTGTTAGCGCTCCTTGGTCACTCTCGGTACATGCCGATGGACTTCCATTAGACCACTATCTTCTGCAACAACGAATGCCGTTCTCGCTATCAGGATTGGCAGAAGCAGAAGTCGAACTTAAAGGGTTATCTGGTGACTACTCGATGCTATCTCATAGCCTATCGGGGCATATTCTCACTCAACTACATCAAACTCAGCTAGATGCGGTCAGCCTTGATGGTGAAAAAAACTACCAACAAACATTAGAGCTCAGCGAGATCACGCTTCGCGCTGACAGAGGACGCATAGTGATTGCGGGAGGAAATGATAACGCTCAAATAGCGGGTGAAGTCGATCTCACCAAACCTGAATTTGCTACTTTGTTACTGAAAGCTGAACAGAAATGCCAAGAGCTTTGGTCTGATGTTCTAGGTAAAGCGAATGTGATTAAACAAACCTGTAGCGACAAGGAGCCTCCGCTGCCGAAGGCCATCGATAGTCATGATTTTGATTTGGAAGCAGGGCCCAGCACAGTTTTGTAGTTCGGTAGCAGCATGTAGGTACCCACAAAGTCCACCGCAGCTTTGTCTCCACTGTAGATAGTCACGTGAATCACAATACGTGCTTTGCGACCAGAAGCCAGTCGGTCTAAGTCACCACTAATGCCATCAAGGGATGTAGATGCAACGGGGTTCTGCGTGACTGGATGACGATAACGAATTTGGCTGTCAGCCAATACAATATCCCCAGTGAGGTTACGCTCTTTCATTAGCAACCAGGTTAGACCCCAGCCAGTTAAGGTGGCGAGAGTAAAAGCCGAGCCAGCAAACATCGTATTGTGAGGGTTTAAGTTCGGATTTAGCTGCGCACTACACTCAAACTGATAGCCTGTGTATTGGTTGATTTTGATACCCATTTTGTCACTAATAGGAATCTGATTCTCCCAGCGCTCTTGCAACTCTGTACACCATTCTGGCTTACGCAATACATTAGCCATCGGATCGAGTTGCTTCACCATTTGTTGGTGACGAACAGGTCCACGCTCATCGGTCAACTCACCACGTCGTTCAAATCCATTCTTCTCATAAAACGAAATGGCATCTTCTCGGGCATTACAAACCAGTCGTTTGGCACCTTCCTGGCGTGCTAACGACTCTAGAGCAACGAGGACTAATGAACCCATCCCCTTACTGCGTCGATTACCTTTTACCGCCATATAGCGAATCTGACCTTCGCTATCTGGGGTTATGTAAAGACGGCCAATCGCCATAGGTAAGCCACGTCCATTAACTATCATGCTGTGATGACTCATAGGATCGTATTCATCACGCTCTGAGCCAATCGGCATGCGCCAAGGCTCTCTTAGCATCTGCCAACGAAAGTGATAATACTTATTGAGTTGGTTCTCTGTTTTTGGCGTGATCAGCTTAAACATAAAAATCCTTTTTTATGGAGACAGATAGTGTCTCCCCACTATTTCTTATAATTATACTTGTAACCAGAAGGTGACTGGGCCGTCATTGACCAAAGACACCTTCATATCAGCAGCAAAACGTCCGCGTTCCGTAGGAAGAACCTCTGCGCAGCGATCAGCAAAGTACTCATATAAGCGCTCAGCTTCCGTTGGATGAGCACCTCTAGAAAATCCCGCTCGAGTGCCCTTTTTTGTGTCAGCCGGAAGAGTGAACTGAGAGACCACCAAAACTTTACCTTCAACTTGTTGGACGTTGAGGTTCATTTTGTCTTCATCATCACCAAAAACACGATAAGTCGTCACACGCTCCATTAGTCGCTTCGCCTTTGCTTCATCATCGTCTTTTTCTACCCCTAGCAGCACAAGTAGACCTTTGTCTATCTCTCCAACCACTTCACCATTTACGCGTACGGCTGCTTCACTCACTCTTTGGATCAGGGCTATCACTGTGCTTTCCTTCTGACGGTTTAACTTGAATTTTTGTTGAGTGTACCACTTCTTTGGGCTCGCTCCACTGCTCTCTTTCTCCCAGAGCAGCGGTAACTTCGGCACCAACGAGTACAATAAGCCAGCACAGATACACCCAAACAAACAGAATAGGAATAGCCGCTAACGCCCCATAGATCAGCTGGTACGAGGGAAACTGAGTGATATAGGCCGCGAAGCCTTTTTTACTTGCTTCAAACAGCAGTGCCGCGACAATTGCCCCCACCATAGCATGGGAAATGCGAACTTTTTTATTCGGTACCAAAAGGTACAAACCAACAAACGCGAAGAAAGATAACAGAAACGGCAACCAACGCAGCAGTAGATCATAAATCCCTGAGATGGCTTCACTTTCGATAATTTTCAAAGACGTAACGTAAGACGTCGCGGCTATACTGGCACCAACCAGAATTGGACCAAGAGTCAAAACCATCCAATACATCGAAAATGAAAATACAGCGCGGCGCTTTTGTTTAACTCGCCAAATGTAGTTAAGGTTCTTATCGATATTTGAAATCAACATCAACGCGGCAACAAAAAGAAAAACACCACCCACTGCACTCATCTTGCCAGTGTTGGCGACAAACTCCAGCAACGCCCCCTTTACTGCATCTCCAGCCGCAGGCACAAAGTGGGTAATAACAAAGTCTTGCATCGCGTCACCGGCATTTTCAAATATCGCAAAAGACGAAAGAACAGAAAGCAATACGGTCAACATTGGTACGATAGATAACAAGGTAATGTAAGCAAGATATCCCGCATTCACATTGACTCTATCATGTCCCATACGGGTCAGCAGATAGCGTACAAACAACACCGCTTGCTTAATCAATGGCTCGATTTTCAACTTGTATCTCCCAACTAACTCAGTCATCCTAACGTTCTAATTCTAAAGGAAAGGAACCCATCATGCCGTACTTACTGGCGATTGTATTGTCGATTTTTACCTTAACAGGATGTCAATCAGCCTATTACTCCGCAATGGAACAAGTAGGCTACCACAAACGCGACATCATGGTGGATCGTGTCGAAGATGCAAAAGAATCACAACAAGATGCCCAACAAGAATTTACCAGTGCTTTGGAAGCTCTCTCGGCTTTAACTCACTTTGATGGTGGTGAACTGGAAACGGTGTACAACCAAATCAATGACAAGTATCAAGATAGCGAGAAAGCGGCACAAGAAGTGAGTGATCGAATTGCGGCCATTGAAGATGTTTCTGATGCCTTATTTGCAGAGTGGCAAAGCGAGCTCGAACTCTACACTAGCAGCAAGCTCCGTCGCGCCAGTGAGCAAAAATTAAAAGAGACTCAACGCTCATACAACACAATGCTGTCGGCGATGAAACGTGCTGAAGATAAGATGACACCAGTGCTTAATACACTGCGTGACAACACTCTCTACTTAAAACATAACCTCAACGCGAGTGCCATTGGCGCACTGCAAGGTGAGTTCACAAGCTTAGAGCAAGATATTCAATACGCAATTAAACAAATGAACGCAGCCATTACTGAATCAGATAAGTTCCTACAGAAACTAAACCAAAAATAACGGATAAAAAAAAGCCCCGAGCATCGCTCAGGGCTTATTCAATTTAATCCGTTACAGATTACTTAGCTGCACGAGAAGCACGCTTACGATCGCTTTCCGTTAGGAATTTCTTACGTACACGGATGCTTTCAGGAGTGACTTCTACTAGCTCATCGTCATCGATAAATTCTAGAGCTTGCTCTAGTGTCATGATGATTGGCGGAGTAAGAACCTGTGCGTCATCAGTACCAGATGCACGAACGTTAGTTAACTGCTTACCTTTAAGTGCGTTTACCGTCAGATCGTTATCACGGCTGTGAATACCGATAACCATGCCTTCGTACACTTCTACACCGTGACCAATGAATAAGCGACCACGCTCTTGAAGGTTAAATAGTGCGTTAGTTAGCGCTTTACCCGCTGCGTTAGCAATCAACACACCGTTGATACGTTGACCGATATTACCGCCTTTGTGTGGGCCGTAGTGATCAAACGTATGGTAAAGAAGACCAGAACCTGAAGTTAGAGTCATAAATTCTGTTTGGAAACCAATTAGACCACGAGATGGCATAACGAAATCCATACGGATACGACCTTTACCATCAGGAGACATGTCTTTCAGCTCACCTTTACGTAGGCCGATGTTTTCCATGATACCGCCCTGATGCTCTTCCATCACGTCGATAGTTACCGTTTCAAACGGTTCCATTAGCTGACCGTTTTCTTCTTTAATGATAACTTCTGGACGAGATACTGCTAGCTCGAAACCTTCACGACGCATGTTTTCGATCAGGATAGATAGGTGAAGCTCACCACGACCTGATACGCGGAATTTGTCTGGATCGTCTGTTTGTTCAACACGCAGTGCAACGTTGTGGACAAGTTCCTTTTCTAGGCGCTCAAGAATGTTACGTGAAGTAACGAACTTACCTTCTTTACCTGCAAACGGAGACGTGTTTACTTGGAACGTCATTGTTACTGTTGGTTCATCAACAGACAGTGCCGGCAGTGCTTCAACTTGGTTCTGCGCACAGATAGTGTCAGAGATTTTCAGCTCACCAAGACCTGTAATCGCGATGATGTCACCAGCATTCGCTTCAGAAACTTCGTGACGCTCAAGGCCTAGGTAGCCCATTACTGTGCCCACTTTACCGTTGCGAGTCTTACCGTCAGCACCGATCACTGTTACTTGTTGGTTTGGCTTAACGCTACCACGAGTTACACGTGCAACACCGATAACACCAACATAAGAGCTGTAGTCTAGCTGAGAAACCTGCATCTGTAGTGGACCATCAAGGTCAACATTTGGTGCATCAACAACGTCAACGATAGTTTGGAATAGTGGTTCCATGTTCTCGCCAGTTTCGCCTTCTTCAAGCGTTGCCCAACCGTTAAGTGCTGAAGCGTAAACCACTTTAAAATCTAGCTGTTCGTCAGTAGCACCTAGGTTGTCGAATAGGTCGAAGACTTGATCCATAACCCAGTCAGGACGAGCGCCAGGGCGGTCAATCTTGTTGATTACAACGATTGGCTTAAGACCGTGATCAAATGCTTTCTGCGTTACGAAACGCGTTTGAGGCATTGGGCCATCAACTGCGTCAACGATAAGTAGCACAGAGTCAACCATAGACATGATACGCTCAACTTCACCACCGAAGTCCGCGTGTCCCGGAGTATCTACGATGTTGATGCGGTAATCATTCCAGTTGATTGCTGTGTTCTTAGCAAGAATGGTAATACCACGCTCTTTTTCGATGTCGTTTGAGTCCATGACTCGCTCTTCAGCTTCGCCGCGAGACTCTAAAGTACCTGATTGCTGTAGTAGTTTATCAACCAGTGTTGTTTTACCGTGGTCAACGTGCGCGATGATCGCGATATTTCTTAAATTATCAATCTGTGGAGTAGCCATGGATTTGATTCGCTCGATATAAGTAGCTCGCCGAAAATCTCGGCAAACCTATTTGATTAAAAAAACGGCCATAATGTACCAGATTCTAGCGAAAAACCCAGAAATATGTGATCTGATTCGCTACTTTTGCGAAGATAATTTATTGATGAAACGCAAGCTGCCTCTGAGTAAGGTGAAATCCTCATTGACATCAAGGGCAAAACTCGGCTGAATGGAATCGATTTTGTTTACTATTGGTGCATAACCACACCAACGCACCAAATTAGTGCAATGCAAGATCATTTTGGTGCAAAACAGTGCATCATATTTACACCTAGCCCGCTAATTTATTGAAAATTAATGGAATAATTTTTTGGCACGGTTTTGGCTTTAGTAAAATCAGCATCGATTAATACGATTGAAATGAAATTAATCAATGCTGGATTTATTTCAAATCACGCTAATACCGAATTAATAACACTGGAGGTTATCCAAGATGTCAGTAGAAAACGTTCTATCGCTGATCCAAGAAAACGAAGTTAAGTTTGTTGACCTACGCTTTACTGATACTAAAGGTAAAGAGCAGCATATCTCTCTACCTTCTCACCAAGTTGACGCAGACTTCTTCGAAGAAGGTAAGATGTTCGATGGTTCTTCTGTTGCTGGCTGGAAAGGCATCAACGAATCAGACATGGTAATGATGCCTGACGCATCATCAGCGGTTCTTGACCCATTCACAGAAGATGCAACACTAAACATCCGTTGTGACATCCTTGAACCTGCAACTATGCAAGGTTATGACCGCGACCCACGCTCTATCGCTAAGCGCGCTGAAGACTTCATGCGTTCTACTGGTGTTGCTGACACAGTACTTATCGGTCCTGAGCCAGAGTTCTTCCTATTTGACGACGTTAAGTTCGCCACTGACATGTCTGGTTCTTTCTTCAAGATTGACGACGTAGAAGCAGCTTGGAACACAGGTTCTGACTACGAAGAAGGTAACAAAGGTCACCGTCCAGGTGTTAAAGGTGGTTACTTCCCAGTAGCTCCAGTTGACTCTTCACAAGACATCCGCTCTGCAATGTGTCTAATCATGGAAGAGATGGGTCTTGTTGTTGAAGCGCACCACCACGAAGTTGCTACTGCTGGTCAGAACGAAATCGCGACTCGCTTTAACACTTTGACGACTAAAGCTGATGAAATCCAAATCTACAAGTACGTTGTACACAACGTTGCTCACGCATTCGGTAAAACAGCGACATTCATGCCTAAACCACTTGTTGGTGATAACGGCTCTGGTATGCACGTTCACCAATCTCTAGCAAAAGATGGCGTTAACCTATTTGCTGGTGACAAGTACGGCGGCCTATCTGAAATGGCTCTGCACTACATCGGTGGTATCATCAAGCACGCTCGCGCAATCAACGCATTTGCTAACCCATCAACTAACTCGTACAAGCGTCTTGTACCAGGCTTCGAAGCACCAGTTATGCTTGCTTACTCTGCACGTAACCGCAGCGCTTCTATCCGTATCCCAGTGGTACCAAGCCCTAAAGCACGTCGTATCGAAGTTCGTTTTGGTGACCCAGCGGCTAACCCATACCTATGTTTCGCAGCAATGCTAATGGCTGGTCTTGACGGTATTAAGAACAAGATCCACCCAGGCGAAGCGATGGATAAAGACCTTTACGATCTTCCGGCTGAAGAAGCAGCAGAAATCCCAACAGTGGCTTACTCACTAAAAGATGCTCTAGCTGAACTAGATGCTGACCGTGAGTTCCTAACTGCTGGCGGCGTATTCTCTGACGACTTTATCGATTCATACATCGACCTTAAGTCTCAGGACGTAGAGAAAGTAAACATGACTACGCACCCACTAGAGTTCGAACTTTACTACTCTGTATAATCGAATTAAGTGCGCAACAGAATGTTGCCATAGACAAGATTAAGGCTCGCCACTCGGCGAGCCTTTTTATTATCTGAACCAAAATGGTGAGTTAACAAACGCAGTTCTAGTCATTTGATAACCCATCACTCTTTTGTAATTCAATAGCTTATAGGCGGCAAGCTTATTGCATTATAGATAACGATAACGGTGTATTTGCTATCAAGGTAGCGAGTAGTTGAGCTAAATCGACACCAAAAGCCCAGTATACGGTGCTATTTGGCTTCAGTTCTTATAATGAATGCGCCATACTTGAATTATTAACCGCACCATTTTGGTGCGTCGCACAATTCAAGTTCAAGGATGGGGAGAAAGCAGTGGATAGCAAACTCAATGACATTATTTTAAATCACCAGGTGACCGCAATTCTGATTATGAATGAGTCGCTACAGGTGAAGTATGCCAACCCTGCGGCTGAACAGCTGTTTTCTCAAAGTGCTAAGCGAATAGTCAATCATCCACTATCACATTTAATCCAGCATGCCTCACTGGATCTTGCACTGCTGTCACAACCACTACAAAGTGGACAAGGCATTACTGACAGCGATGTCACCTTTGTTGTCGATGGCAAACCATTGATGCTTGAAGTGACTGTAAGCCCAATATCTTGGAATAAAAAAATAATGCTGCTGGTTGAAATGAGGAAAATAGGCCAGCAACGTCGCTTGTCCCAAGAGCTGAATCAACATGCTCAGCAACAAGCCGCAAAGCTACTAGTTAGAGGCCTTGCGCATGAGATTAAAAACCCTCTCGGTGGCTTACGTGGTGCTGCTCAGCTACTGGAACGCACTCTCCCAGATCCTAGCCTAGCTGAATATACCCAAATCATTATCGAACAGGCCGATCGTTTACGCGCCTTAGTGGATCGACTACTGGGCCCACAAAGACCAGGGAAAAAGCGCCCAGAAAACCTCCACCTTATCCTTGAAAAAGTCCGTCAGTTGGTTGATCTCGAAGCCAACCAGAGTGTCACTATCGAACGCGACTACGACCCCAGCCTGCCGGAAATTCTTATGGATGCGGATCAGATTGAGCAGGCACTGCTGAATATTGTGAGTAATGCTGGACAAATTTTGAATGGGCAACAAAACGGTGAAATTACTATTCGCACCAGAACAGTGCATCAGGCCAATATTCACGGTCAACGCTGCAAGCTAGCGGCACGAATCGAAATTACAGACAACGGTCCAGGTATTCCTGCCGACCTACAAGACACTCTTTTCTACCCTATGGTCAGCGGAAGAGAAGGGGGGACAGGGTTAGGCCTGTCGATAGCACAAAATTTAATAGACCAACACCAAGGTAAAATTGACGTTGAGAGTTGGCCTGGAAGAACCACATTTACGATTTATTTACCCATTTAAACAATGGAAAGTAATCTTGCTGCAAGGAAATCAATATGAGTAAAGGATACGTTTGGGTTGTTGATGATGACAGCTCTATCCGTTGGGTGATGGAGAAGACTCTCTCATCTGCCAACATAAAGTGTGAAACCTTTGCAGATGCTGAAAGCGTTTTAATGGCACTTGAACGAGAAACGCCTGACGTACTCGTTTCAGATATTCGTATGCCAGGCATTGATGGGATTGAGCTACTTAAACAGGTACATGAATGTTCACCTGAACTTCCTGTCATTATCATGACTGCCCACTCAGATCTTGATGCAGCGGTCAATGCCTACCAAAAAGGGGCGTTTGAATATCTCCCTAAGCCTTTCGATGTTGATGAAACTCTGACTTTAGTTGAGCGAGCTATCACACATAGCCACGAGCAGAGACAAGAGCAAGCATCACTGGCTGACGAAGGTTACACGCCTCCAGAGATCATTGGTGAAGCGCCAGCAATGCAGGAAGTATTCCGTGCAATTGGTCGACTGTCTCGTTCTTCGATCTCCGTACTCATCAACGGTGAATCTGGTACAGGTAAAGAGCTGGTCGCTCATGCGCTTCATCGCCATAGCCCTCGAGCCAGCAAACCCTTTATTGCTCTTAATATGGCGGCGATACCAAAAGACTTGATTGAGTCAGAGCTGTTTGGCCATGAAAAAGGCGCCTTTACCGGAGCCAACAGCGTTCGCCAAGGACGCTTTGAACAAGCCAATGGTGGAACCTTATTTTTGGATGAGATCGGTGACATGCCGCTCGATATTCAAACACGACTACTACGAGTATTAGCGGATGGTCAGTTCTATCGCGTTGGTGGACACTCCCCCATCAAAGTGGATGTCCGTATCGTCGCAGCAACACACCAGAACCTTGAAAAACTCGTTTCAAAAGGCAATTTCCGCGAAGACTTGTTTCATCGCCTCAACGTCATTCGAATTCATATCCCTGCACTGAGAGAGCGCAAACAGGATATAGAAAAACTCACTTTACACTTCTTAGCATTAGCGGCTGAAGAACTCAGTGTTGATGTCAAAACACTGCATCCCAGCACGGTAGAAACGCTTAATCGGTTGGATTGGCCAGGTAACGTTCGTCAGTTAGAAAACATCTGTCGCTGGTTGACTGTTATGGCGAGTGGCTCAGAAATTCTACCCGGAGATCTACCCTCTGAATTGCTTGAGGACAAAAAGCACAACAATGTCAGTTCAGCAGGTTCATGGCAGCAACAATTGGCAAGCTGGGCAAGAAACTCTCTTGCTCAAGGAGATACCGAGCTACTTTCTTACGCACTTCCTGAATTTGAGCGTATACTTTTGGAAGCAGCGTTAGAACATACTAACGGTCATAAACAAGACGCAGCGAAAGTTTTAGGCTGGGGACGAAACACCCTGACCCGAAAGCTCAAAGAGCTTTACTGACATCAAGTCGCTTAACAACCGACTCGGAAAATGAAGGTTACTACGGATAGATTGCAGTCTATTATTTGTATGGTAATCACCGTTTTTACCCTCTGTCACTCGCCTTGTATTACGATCAGTGCATAAGGGGTCGGATGAAAGTGACTACAAAGATCACCCTCAGAACAGCTGTTATACTGCCGTTTGTATTGATATTTATCTTTACAATCGGAGTGATCATAGCAGTACAGAAGAACAGCTATGAAGAGATGGTCGTCGATATCAGCAGTAAACAACTATCCGCTCTAACTGAGAACGTCAGACTTGAGCTTAATAGTTTTCTCAATGAACCCTTTCAGGCAAGTCTTGCTCTCAGCCACTCTATTGGGTTCAATAAACTTTATCGTTCAGGAGACACATCTAATATTGAGCAATATTTGCTAACCTCCTTTCGCGATCTCTACAATACCTTCCCTCAACTCGATGTTATCGGCTTCGGCGGAGAAAGTGCTGAGTACGTAGGTTTCCGCAAAGAGCCCGATAAAAGCTACACCTTAATGGTTCAGGATAATCGTACCCAATATAAGTTGGTCATTTATCGTGGAGAAGTCATTAACGAAAATGTTCGCTCGGTGATCGATAACTATGATCCAAGAGTCCGACCATGGTATGCCCCCGTAGCCAAAATGCGTCTGCCCATGTGGTCATCCATCTATGCCAATGCAGATGAAAGGCAAGAGATCACCTTATCCGCTCTAACCCCCGTATTTTATGGCGATCAATTCCAAGGGGTGGTAGTAACTGATGTCAAAATCGACACGTTTAATACCTTCCTAAAAGAACAGCAAAAGCACACCAACGCACTCATCTATATTGTCGATGACAAGAAGCGTCTCATTGCTCACTCAACAAATGGTAATGTCGTCTCTTGGGGTACATCTTTAACTCCAAAAGGAGAGCGACTATTCGCAACAGAAAATACAAATCCAATAATCAAAGCCAATGCCGAGTATTCAGCATCACAAGGGTTATACCAACTGAACCAGACTCAACGTTTTACAATCGATATCAGTGGAGATCGCTATTTCAACCATTTCACCCCTTACATCGATGAGCATGGTTTGAAATGGTATATCGGTGTTGCTATTTCCGAGTCACATCTACTCGGTAAACTGCCAGAAAGTCAGCGAAATAGTTGGGTTATTGGATTAATAGCGAGCTTTATCGGCATCGTTGTTGGTTTGCTCGCCTTTAACCAGATAATGACACCCATCACATCAACAGCAGCAGCAGCCAAACGTCTTGCGAAAGGTGACTGGGATAGCCATATGCCACAGCCAGGCAATATCTATGAAACCTCTATGCTGGTGTTCGCATTTAACGAAATGGCCAACAACTTAAAAGCCTCATTCAGAGCATTACGAACTCAATTACTTTATGACTCGTTAACTAACCTCTATAGTCGAGAAGGCTTGATTGATACGTGTGATTCTCTCGGTAAGTTGGACGGTATTTTGTTACTGGTGGGAATCAATAAATTCAGAGATATCAACGACAGTTTAGGCCATAGTCTAGGCGATCAGATTCTCAGTGTTATATCTCGCCGACTCAAATCCCTTTTCACCAATCAACACTATCTAGCCAGAATAGGTGGTGATGAGTTCGCTATCTACATACCCGATCGACAAACCTGCGCTAATTCTAAAATCCTTGCAGATCAAATCATTGCAATGTTCGTATCGCCATTTCTGATTGAACAAGAGAGTGTGCTAATCAGCGTCTCAGTCGGCGTTGTTGAAGACGGACCGGATGCCAACATGACGGTGTGGCTAAGAAACGGGAGCATCGCGCTAAGTAATGCAAAACATGACGCGACAAGCATCAGCTATTACCGTCCGGAAATGGCGGATATCTCTCGAAATAGAACCATGATGTTAGCAAAGATAAAAGATGCCATTGAGCACAAAGAGTTTTTACCTTTCTATCAACCACTCATTGATTTGAACAGTGGCAAAGTCGTGGGTGCAGAAGCCCTAGCAAGATGGCTCTCCCCTACGCAAGGCTTACTACCACCTATGGATTTTATTCCATTAGCGGAAGAAAGCGGGTTAATGGGTGCAATAGGAGAGCATATTCTAACTCAAGCGTGCAATGATACTGTTCAGGGTCTCAAAGAGGGCAAGTGGGACGAGTCATTCAATATGCATGTTAACCTCTCAGTTAATCAGCTTTCCCAACCTACGTTTATCCAAGTCCTACAAAGAATACTGGCACAGTCAAACCTCAAAGCCAGTAACCTTACCTTAGAGATTACTGAATCACGCATCGTAGACAACGATCCAGTAACAATACAAAACTTGCAGGCTATCCGAGATCTAGGGGTAAAAATTGCGATCGATGACTTCGGAACAGGCTACAGCTCCCTTGCTTATCTGCATAAACTACCGTTTGACTGCATTAAGATAGACCGTGCCTTTGTTCGTAGCCTAGATCCTCAAAATCTCGATACGTCGATTGTTGCAGCGATCGTTAACATGACTCGAGGAATGAGAGTCAGCATAGTAGCCGAAGGCATTGAAACGTATGAGCAAGAGCGCCTAATTACCAAACTAGGTTGCTCACTTGGTCAAGGTTTTCTCTACAGCCGACCAGTCCCTTATGCCGAGTGGCCAACCAACTTGGTCACAAAGAAATAGTGATTCGGACTCTAAACCCTACCCGATGAAGCAAGTACTTGAGCAAATGGCTCTCGATAGAGAAACGGAAAGTATCTATCAGCAGTATTACTGATAAGTGAGAAATGATTTTATTGTTGGGTAAAACGAAAAAGCCCGCTGCGTATGCAGCGGGCTTTTCAATGTGGCGGAGAGATAGGGATTTGAACCCTAGATACGCTATTAACGTATGCCGGTTTTCAAGACCGGTGCTTTCAACCACTCAGCCATCTCTCCACAAATTGTCATCGCTAGATTAGTACACTAGAGATGTTGTTACATGCTAATAATGCAGGTAACGATATTTAAAGCCTGGCGATGTCCTACTCTCACATGGGGAAACCCCACACTACCATCGGCGCTAATTCGTTTCACTTCTGAGTTCGGAATGGAAATCAGGTGGGTCCAAATCGCTATGGTCGCCAAGCAAATTCTTTAATCTGGAAAGCTGCTAAAGTTCTTACACATTCAATGTTCTTACATCGAGTCCGCAAAACCCTTTGGGTGTTGTATGGTTAAGCCTCACGGGCAATTAGTACAGGTTAGCTCAACGCCTCACAGCGCTTACACACCCTGCCTATCAACGTTCTAGTCTCGAACAACCCTTTAGGACCCTCAAGGGGTCAGGGAAGACTCATCTCAGGGCTCGCTTCCCGCTTAGATGCTTTCAGCGGTTATCGATTCCGAACTTAGCTACCGGGCAATGCGTCTGGCGACACAACCCGAACACCAGAGGTTCGTCCACTCCGGTCCTCTCGTACTAGGAGCAGCCCCCTTCAATCTTCCAACGCCCACGGCAGATAGGGACCGAACTGTCTCACGA